>NZ_CP059139.1:4795000-5395000 GCF_014109765.1 Pseudomonas berkeleyensis | reverse complement strand
CAATAACGGGCCCGGTACTCACCGGGCGTCAACCCGCTCCATTGGCGGAAGGCGCGAAAGAACACGCTGGGTTCGGAGTAGCCCAGCAACAGGGCAATTTCGGCTGCCGGCAGGCGGCCTTCGCGCAGATGCTGTTCGGCCAGTTGCCGTCGGGTGTCGCTGAGCAGTTGCTGGTAGCTGCAACCTTCCTCGGCGAGGCGCCGCTGCAAGGTGCGTTCGCTCAGGTTCAGCTTGCGCGCCAGCTCGCCGCGATCCGGCTCGCCATGGGCCAGTTGTTCGCCGAGCAGGCCGATCACCTGGGCACTCAGGCTGGCGCTGGGCAGGCGCGCGAGCAGGGCTTCGGCGTGTTGTCGCAGCAATTGCTGCAACGGTGGATTGGCCTGCATCAATGGGCGCTGACACAGGGTGCGGGGCAGGACGATGGCGTAATCCCTGGCGGAGAACTGCAACGGGCAGGCGAACACGTCCTGATAGGGGGCCAGATCTGTCGGCTCGGCATGGCGGAACTGGGCGCCGAGCAGATGAAAGTCGTCGAGCAACGGGGTGGTGATCTGCACCCAGCAAGCCAGCATGGCCAGCACACGAATGCGCGTGGCCGGGTGCTCGGGATGCAGCGGGCGGTAGATCAGCAGCAGGGCGGTGTCCTGCTCCTCGACCTGCAACTCGCCACCTTCGCCGCCCAGACGCTGGTAGCGCAGCGCGGCGGTCAGCGCATCGCCCAGCGTGGCGCTGCTTTGCAGCAGGTAGCTGAGTACGCTGAAGGGGCCGGGCGTGAGGTTGCGCCCCAGCAACAGGCCGGGCTCCGGGTGTTGCAGACGGCAGTCCAGTTCCTGCCAGAGGCGCTCCTGAACACTGAACGGCACGCGCGCATCGGGGTCGATCAGTTGCTGTTCCTGTAATCCACAGGCGCTCAGCAGTGCCTGGCGATCCAGGCCGAGACGGCTGGCGGCGTGCAGAACCGCCTGGGTCAGGCTGGCGCTGACCGAGGCCTGCGTGGCGTTTGCGAGAGGGTTTGGCATGCGTCGATTCTGCCCAATGCGCAGAGCCGGCGATAGTGCGTCGCTGCGTATCGCTGGCAGGCTGGCGCTGAGCGTTTAGGCTGTTGTGCTGCGCGCCGGGCTTCAGCGCAATTTGGAAAAGGAGATGTGCACATGAGAGGCAGAGCCATGGCATGGCTGGCGGCGCTGATGCTGGCCGGCGTCGTCGAGGCCGAGGAAACCTTCGTCACCATCGGTACCGGAGGCCAGACCGGCGTTTACTTCGCCACAGGCCAGTCCATCTGCGCCTTCCTCAACCAGCGCTCTAGCGAGCACGGCATTCGCTGCAACGCCACGGCCAGTGGTGGTGGCATCGCCAACGTACACGGCATGCGCAATGGTGAGTTCGACTTCGGCGTCATGCAGGCCGATCACCTGTTCAAGGCCCGCGAAGGCATCGGCCCGTTCCACGGTGAGGTGGCGATGAGCGACATTCGCGCGCTGTTCTCGCTGCAGCGCGAAGTGTTCACCGTGCTGGCCCGGCGTGATGCCGGGATCCAGGGCCTGGACGACCTTCAGGGCAAGCGCATCAATATCGGCAACTCCGGCTCGGGCCAACGCGATACGTTGGAGGAGATCATGGTCGCCAAGGGCTGGGATCGCTCCACGTTCGCCCTCGCCAGTGAACTCAAGGCGGCCGAACAGGCCAGCGCACTGGGTGAGGACAACATCGATGCCATGACCTACTTCGTCGGCCACCCCAACGGTGCGGTCGAGGAGGCTACCGATACGGTGGATGCGGTTCTGGTGCCGGTTACCGGCGAAGCTATCGAGCGTCTGCTGGTCGAAAGGACGTATTACAGCCGCGCGGAGATTCCCGCGGGTTTGTACAAGGGCAACCCACAGGCAACGCCGTCGATTGGAGCAAGAGCGGTGCTGGCGACATCGACGAATACCGACCCGCAGGTGGTGTACGAACTGGTCAAGGCGGTGTTCGATAACCTTGAGCGGCTGCGCGAGTTGCATCCAGCCCTTGCCGAGCTGCAGGCCAGTGAAATGATCAGCACGGGTCTGACGGCGCCGCTGCATGAAGGCGCCGAGCGCTACTACCGCGAGCGGGGCTGGCTGTAGTGCGCTATTCGCCGCCTTCGAGTTGCAGCGCACCGGTTTCGCCGTCGGCCAGCACCACATAGGCGCTGGCGCAGAACAGCGAGTTGAGGCGCTTCATGTCGGCGATCAGATCCAGATGCAGCGAGCTGGTCTCGATGCTCTGCACCACCTGCCGCTGCAGGCGACCGATGTGCGCGTGTGCCAGGCGCCGCTCCTGCGCACGGAAGCGGCGTTTCTCCCGTAGCAGTTGGCTGGCGCTGGCACGATCCGCGCTGAGAAACACGCTCAGCCCCAGGCGCAGGTTGGCTATCAGTTGTGCATGCAGGGTGGTGAGCTCTTCCAGCCCCTTCTCGGAGAAGGCGCGCCGTTGTGCGGTTTTCTCGTTCTGCAGCTTGTTCAGCATGCGCTGGATCAGGTCGCCAGCCTGCTCCAGGTTGACTGCCAGCTCGAGAATTTCCGCCCAGCGCTGGCGCTCCAGCTCACTCAGTGCCTCGCGCGGGATCTGCGCCAGGTACAGCTTCACGGCCCGGCACAGGCTGCCGACTTCGTCATCGAGGCGGCGCATTTCCTTGCTCAGCGCCGGCTGGTTGGTCGCCAGCACCGGCAGAAGGTGGTTGAGCATGGTGTCCACCTGGTCGCCGATGCGCAGGGTTTCACGCACGGCATTGGCCAACGCCAGGCTGGGTGTGGACAGCGCGGTCGGATCCAGATGGCGGGGGTTGGCGCTGTCGATGTCTTCGCTGCGATCAGGCAGCAGCCAATTGCAGAAGCGCGCCATCAAGCCGACCGTAGGCAGCATCAGCAGTGCGCGCAGGCTGTTGTAGAGCAGGTGGAAGAAGATCACCAGCTCCGCTGGACGCCAGTTCAGGCCGTCCAGCCAGGTGGCCAGTGGTTGCAACACCGGCAGCACCAGCAGCAGGCCGATCAGCTTGTACAGCAGGCTGCCGAGTGCCACGCGGCGTCCAGCCGGGTTCTGCAGGCTGCTGGTGAGAAAGGCCAGCAGGCCACTGCCGATGTTGGCGCCGATCACCAGGCCGATGGCCACCGGCAGGCTGATCAGCCCGGCGCCGGCCAGGGTTGCGGTGAGCAGCACGGCGGCCAGGCTGGAGTAGGTGAGCAGGGCGAACAGTGCGCCGACCAGCGCATCGAGCATCAGGTCACCGGTGAGCGAGGCGAACAGCACGCGGATGCCGCGCGCCTCGGTGATCGGCGTGGCGGCGGCGACGATCAGTTCCAGCGCCAGCAGCATCAGGCCCAGACCGATGGCGACACGGCCGAGTTGGCCGGCGCGGGTTTGCCGACGTGAGAGAAAGAAAATCACCCCGATGAAGATCAGCAGCGGGCTGAGCCAGCTCAGATCGAGGGTCAGCACCCGGGCCATCAGCGCTGTCCCGACATCGGCGCCGAGCATGATCGCCAGGCCCGGTGCCAAAGCCATCAGACCCTGGGCGACGAAGGAGGTGACCAGCAGCGCGGTGGCGTTGCTGCTCTGTACCAGCGCAGTGACGCCGATGCCGGCGACGAAGGCCAGTGGTCGGCGGCTGATGTTATGACTGAGCACCGTGCGCAGCTGCGAGCCGAACACGCGCAGGATGCCGGTGCGGACGATTTGGGTGCCCCAGACCAGCAGGGCGATGGCAGATAGAAGATTGAGCAGGGTCAGCATAAGGCGGCTCCCCCCGAAGCCGGCCGGTTGGAGCGTCGAGCGATCCGGCCTTTACTGAGCATCGGTCGAAAATCGCCGATGCGCCAGTGACGAGGGGAAATCCGTTCAGCCGTCGCGCAGTACCTTGAGCTCGGCATCGTCGGCAGAGAAGCCTCGTTCGAGCTTGAATTTTAGGCTGAGGTCGGTGCGCGAGTCCGCGAATTTCAGGGCCTCGGCCAGGCTGATGCGGCCGGCTTCGAGCAGGGCGAACAGGTGCTGGTCGAAGGTCTGCAGGCCCTGTTCGGCGGCCCGCGCAATGGCCTCGCGCAACTCGTCCAGCTCGTCGCGCTGGATCAGGTCGCGGATATAGGGCGTGCCCAGCATCAGCTCCACCGCTACCACGCGCTTTTGCGCGATACCGGGCACCAGGCGTTGACCGATCACCGCCAGCAGGTTGTGCGCCACATCGGCCAGCACCTGCTTGCGCGCCTCGTCCGGGAAGAAGCGCGCGATGCGCTCGATGGCATGGCTGCTGCTGGTGGCGTGCAGCGTAGCCACGCACAGGTGGCCCGTTTCGGCGTAGTGCAGGGCATGCTGCATGGTGGCGGCGTCACGAATCTCGCCGAGCATGATCACGTCTGGCGCCTCACGCAGCACATTGCGCAGGGCGTCGTCGAAACTGTGGGTATCGAGGCCCACCTCGCGCTGGTCGATGATCGAGCGCTGGTGGCTGTGCAGGAATTCGATGGGGTCTTCGATGCAGACGATATGCCCGCTCTTGTGGCGGTTACGAAAATCCAGCATCGCCGCCAGGGTGGTGGACTTGCCCGAGCCAGCGGCCCCGGTGACCAGGATCAGACCGCGATCCTGCATGGCCAGCTTTTCCAGCATCACTGGCAGGCCGAGTGCCTCGAAGCTGGGGATCTGGCTCTTGATCAGGCGCACCACCATGGCGACTTCGCCACGCTGGTAGTAGACGTTGACCCGATAGCGTCCAGCATTCTGCAGGCTTACCGCCAGGTTCATCTCCAGATCGCGTTCGAACTCGGCGACCTGCTTCTGGGTCATCAACTGATAAGCCAGTTGTTGCACCTCACCGGCCTTGAGTACACGCTGTCCGACCGGCTGGCTATGCCCTTCGACTTTCATGTGCGGTGGTGCGCCGACACTGAAGAACAGGTCGGAGCCCCCATGCTGGTGCATCAGTTGCAGGTAGGGGAATACGTCGGGCTGATCCGGGTTGTGCGTATCGTTCATCGGTAGGCCGTTGCGTGTTCGTGTTGCGGCAAGGATAGCGGGCGTCTGAGCCGTTCGATTGTTTTGCATCAAGAAACCGGGGCGGATTGTCGCCCTATAGGCGAATCAGGCTGAACAGCCTTGGTATCGCGGACAAGAGTCAATCATCGGTGCACTCAGGCAGGCGAGTGTCCAGAGGCTGGAGGAGCAGGGTGGGATATTGGCTGGCGGCTCTGTTGAGCCTGCTGATCAGCACCGCAGTGCGGGCGGAGAGCTTGCACCTGGCGACAGGCGACGATTACGCACCGTTCACCGGCAAAGCCCTGCCAGGCCAGGGCATGTTGACCCAGGTGGTGAGGGCGGCGCTGGCCGATCAGGGTGTGGTGATCACGCTCGACTGGTTGCCCTGGAATCGCGGCTATCTGAAGGCGCAGCGTGGGGAGTACGACGCGACCTTCCCCTATGTACGCTCCGCAGAGCGCGAAGCGGAGTTTCTCTATTCGGCGCCGCTGTACGTTGCCGAGCAGCATGTGTTCAGCCGTGCTGGCGATCGTGTCGAGCTCGACGAACTGCCTCATCTGCATGGCAAGCACCTGTGCTACCCGCTGGGTTGGCAGCCTCCGTTGGAGGTTCAGGCGTTGATCGAGCAAGGGGTATTGCGGCGACACTCACCGCTGGGGCTGAAGGAGTGCGCGCGCCTGTTGCTGCTGCAGCGTGACGACCTCTTCATCTCGGATCGCAATCTTGGCGAAAGCGCTCTGCGCAGCACGGGGGCCGCCGCGAATCAGTTTCACCGATCGACCTCGGCGTTTCGTAGCAACACGCTGCACTTCATCGTGTCTCGGCAGCATCCGCGCGCGGCCGAGTTGATCGAACGCTTCGACCGTGGTCTGGCCGCGCTCAAGGCGCGGGGGGAGTATCAGCGCCTGATCGAGAGTTACGTGGAGTAGCGCTAAGCCGATATCGCCGCTCAGGCCAGCAGCGTCATGATTGCCACCAGGCTGCCAGCCGCCAGCAGCGTCTGCAGGGTGATGATGCCGGCCATCAACTGGCTGTCACCGCCCAGCTGACGGGTCAGGACGTAGGCGGTCGGTGCGGTGGGCAGGGCGAAGAACAGCACCAGCACGGCGCTTTCCATCGCGGGCAGGTTCAGGCCCCAGGCCACGGCCCAGGCCAGCAGTGGCATGGCCAACAGACGCAGCGCGCTGCTCCAGCCCAATGCTGGAACTTCCCCGCCCAGCTGTTCGGGCTTGAGTGCCGCGCCGACGCAGAGCAGGCCCAGCGGCAGACTGGCGGCCGCGAGCAGGCTGAGCAGGCGATCCGTACCGCCCGGCAAGCCGATACCGGTGAGGTTGAACAGCGCGCCGCCGGCGCAGGCGAGTATCAACGGATTCTTCAGGATCGGCAGCAGCAGGCTGCGGGCGCTGACGCCACGCTCGGCAGTCAACGACCATACCGAGAGCACGTTAACCGTCGGCACCATCAGCGCCAGCATGATGGCCGCCAGGGTCAGGCCTTCCTGGCCGAACAGGCTGCCCACTGCCGCCAGGCCGAGGTAGGTATTGAAGCGCAGAATGCCCTGGGTGAAGGCGCCGAAGCGTCCGGCGGGCCAGCCGCGTAGCCGTCGCACCAGCAGCAGGGCCAGCCAGGCGATGCCCAGGCCGAGCAACACGGCCAGAGCCAAGCGCGGCAGTGCCGGGTTGTTCAGCGGCGCTTTGGCCAGGCTGGAGAACAACAGGGCGGGAAACAGGATGAAGTAGTTGAGGCGCTCGGCGCCTGGCCAGAAGGCCTCGCTGGGAAACGCTCGCAAACGCAGCCAGTAGCCGGCGACTATCATGGCGAACAGCGGCCACAGGGCCAGCAACAGGTCGATCACGGGAGCCCCCGGTAGCGGTGAGCGCCTATCTTGGTCAGCGCACCGCCGCATTGCAAGACGGAGACGGCATGAGCGAGAGACATGAAGGCGGTTGCCAGTGCGGCAGCCTGCGTTACCGCATCGAGGCACCGCTGCAGGACATCGCCCATTGCCATTGTTCGATCTGTCGACGTAGCGGCGGAGGTATTCTCACCACCTGGGTCACCGTCTCGCGCCAGGCGTTTCAGTGGTTGCGCGGCACGCCTCGTGCCTTCGCTTCTTCGGCCAGCTGCACGCGCTATTTCTGCGGCGACTGCGGCGCGCACCTGGCGCTCTTTACCGACCTCAGCCCCGACACGCTGGACGTTACCGTCGCCACGCTGGACGAGCCCGAGCAGGCGCCGGCGGATCGGCATATCTGGGTTGGCAGCCGGCTGTCGTGGCTGACGGTCGATCCGCAATTGCCGGAAGAGTGGCAAGAAGAGATAGATTAGGCCGCTCAATGTAGACGCTTAAGCTGAGCGATTCAGAATCAGCCGCAGATTGATTTTTGCGCCGAAAAGCATTCCCATGAAGCGATGTCTATGTCACATTTCGAAAAATTAAGTGCAGCTAACGTTTGAATACAAAAGGCTTTTTAGCCTTGCTGACTAACGCGATCTTCCAAAGTCATTTGGAGTGATTGTGCCGTAATTTCTATCTTTCAGATGGCCAGGGAAAGGATGACCGCACATGCCAGGCGCATTGCTCCGCACGGGTAACCTTCAGGAATTCAAGGCGCTGGGTGTCGATGGTCAACCGGTCTACAGCGCCGCGCTGCAACTGCGCGAGGCCATTCGCCTGAAGATGGGGCGCGAAGCTTCCAGTTGCCTTGCCATTCCGCAGCCCAACGAAACCGGTGACCGTATCGATTGGTACGCGCCTGCGGAGGGCGACGTGATCCCTTGGTCGGCGGCCACGGTTGAAGAGCGCGCGGGTGCCTATGCTCAGCTCGAGGTGATGCACGCCAAATTGGGCGCTACCAGCGAAAGCATGCGTGCTGACGCGCAGAACCGGGAAAAGCAGATATTCGGTCGCCTGCTGGAAAAAACCGTTCACTTTCCCGACAGCGACCATGTCTACCTGGTCGATGGCAAGCCCGTCATCACCTTCTGGGGGTTCACCGATCACGCGGGAACCTATGATCACGACCCGCTGTTGTGCCTGCGTCCGCCTGTGCCCAGCGCTGCGCCAGTAGTACCGCTCGCGCCGCCTCCGCTGGCCGCCGCCGTGCCTGTTGAGGTAGTGAAGAAGTCGCGTTGGTGGCGCTGGCTGTGGCTGTTGCTCCTGCCATTGCTCCTACTGTTGCTGTTGTTCTTGCTACGCGCCTGTGCGCCAACAGTCGAGTTGCCACTCGGCCTCGATCGCATCGAGCTACCGGGATTGCCGGTGCATGAGCGTGATATCGGCGTGTTCGGTCGTGGTGGTACGGTCGATGGTGTCGGATCGGGTGCTGCTATCGATGGTCAACTGCCGGACGGACAAGAGTCTCCCGCTGCTGAGCAGGAGGAGGGCGCTGCTGTACCCGACGAGCCTGGGGCTTCGGGCGAAGAACCGCCGCCGCCCGTGCCTGAGGATGCCGCCGCGGAGGAGCCATCTGCCGAGCCACCCCAGGAGCAGCAGAAACCTCGCAAGCAACCGCCGGGTCGGGACGTACCACAAGACCTGAGTATTCCCCCGCAGGCACTGGAAACCGGCTCCACTGAGTTCCTCAACGGTAACTGGAAAGCGGGTGCCGGTATTCAGGACGCGCAGACCGGCAAGCCCATGCAGCTCGACTATGACTTCAAGAATGGCAAGGGGCAGGTCAAGGTACGACGTGGTGATGGTGTCGAATGCTCGGGTGCGGTGAATGCTGCGATGCAGGGCGGCAAGCTGGCGATCAACAACCAGGGGCAGGCTGCCTGCAACGATGGCAGTAGCTACAAGCTGCCGGAAGTCGTGTGCAGCCCGGATAGCCGTAGCGCCGCTGACTGCACGGGCAGTTATGAGAACAAGCAATTCCCCATGTCCATGAGGCAGGGCGTCCAGTAACAGGCCCTTGAAATTCCAGGCAGTTCCAACGGCCTGCCACGACCCGAGAACAGGGCGGAAAAACGCATCATGTTTCCAGAAAAGACCGACTACGAAGATAAGATCACCCTGATCATGGGCAGCGGTGTCCAGTTCCTGGATTTCGCTGTGACCCTTGAACTGCGTCGCGAACTCCCAGGCGAGTTCGTGCGCCAGCGCAACGATGGCCCGTTGGCGCGGCTGATGTTCGATGAACGCAGCAACAGCTTTTTCCACCCGGCAGCCCCGGGCAGTCCTGTGAGTCCGCTCTACAGTGTAGCGGTCGATCAGTCGGTGCGTCTGCTCAAGGGGCTCTGGCTACCCTTGCCATTCTTTCGCTTCAGCCCGCCTCGGCGTTTCGACGATGGCCCGTCGAACTGGGCGCGTATGCGCATCATCGAGCTCAAAGAGGGTGAGGACCCAGATGGTCATACTCATCGGGTGACCCTGGCCTTCGATACCAAGGTATTCGCCAGTCGCAGCGATACCGCCTATCTGGCACCGACCAGTGACGATGTGCGAGCTGGCGCTGCATTTGCTCTGGCACATCAGGCCGACGAGATGGGCTGGTTCCTCGACCTGGCCTGGGTCGATGGCTGGCTACGCGAAGTGTTCACCGAGCAGGCGCAACTGCCGCCGATACGCATGCAGCTCGATGACATCGAGCACGAGTGTCAGGCTCTCTATCACCAGGCGCACTACCTCAACCTGCTGCACCTGCTCGGTACGGCGTTGCCGGTGCCGGAGCTCAAGGTGGTGTCCAACCGCGACAGCGACCTGCACAAGGCGATTCCGGTGGACATGGTGCTCGATGTCGGCAACTCGCGTACCTGCGGCATCCTGATCGAGGATCACCCGCAGGAGAACGATGGCCTGAGCAAGCGCTACGAGCTGGAATTGCGCGACCTGACCCAGCCCGAGCACGTTTATCCGGAACCCTTCGAAAGCCGTATCGAGTTCGCTCAGGCGGTATTCGGCAAGGATCACTTTTCGGTGCAAAGTGGCCGTCGCGAGGCCTTCCAGTGGCCGACCATCGCCCGCATTGGTCGCGAGGCCGGACGTCTGGCGAGTCGCCGGCGTGGCACCGAAGGCTCGACCGGCCTGTCTAGCCCGAAGCGTTACCTGTGGGACGAGGACAACTACGAGCCGGGCTGGCGCTTCAACTGTGCCTACGTCAAATCCGAAAGCGAGCCGCACGCCACTGCTGCGCCAGTCGCCGGGTTGATCAACGAGAAAGGTCAGGCGCTCTACAGCCTGCCCTTCGACGAACGGATGCCGGTGTTCCACCCGCACTATTCGCGCAGCTCGTTAATGACCTTCATGCTCTGTGAAGTGCTCGGCCAGGCATTGATGCAGATAAACAGCCCGTCGCAGCGTCTGCGCATGAGCCATTCGCGCGTGCCGCGCCACTTGCGCTCGATCATCCTCACCGTGCCGCCGTCGATGCCCAAGCCCGAGCGCGAAATCTTCGCCAAGTGCATGGAGCAGGCCATCGGCCTGGTGTGGAAGAGCCTTGGCTGGCACCCGGAGGACGATCCGATCAACATCAAGGACGCCAAGAGCCGCGAGACCGCTTGGCCCTTCCTGCCGGAAGTGCATGTGCAGTGGGACGAGGCCACCTGCGGCCAGGTTGTCTACCTGTTCAACGAAACGCAGAACAACTTCGCCGGTCGTCCGGAGGAGTTCTTTGCCACCATGGCGCGCCCGGATCAGCCGCACAAGGATCGTCTGACTATCGCCTCGATCGATATCGGGGGTGGTACCTCCGATCTGGTGATCACCGAATATCGGCTCGATGATGGCGTGGGCAGCAACGTCTATATCACCCCGTCGCAGCGTTTTCGCGATGGCTTCAAGGTCGCCGGTGACGACATCCTGCTCGATGTGATCCGCCAGTTCGTCCTGCCGGCATTGGGTTCGGCGCTGCGCGCTGCGGGTGTCGACAACCCTGATGCGATGCTGTCCAAGCTGATCGGTAGCGAGCCCCTGGCCGTGCAGGACGCCGTGCTGCGCCAGCAGCTGACTCTGCAACTGTTCAGCCCTATCGGTTTGCGCTTGCTCAAGGCCTACGAACAATATGACCCGCTGGATGCCGGCACCCTGGTCAGTGGCACTTTCGGCGAACTGCTTGGCGACGAGCGTCCCACCGACGATGTGCTCGACTATTTCAGCAGCGCCGTACGCCGCCAACTGGGTAACGGCAGCGAGCCATTCGACCTGCTGGCGACAACGCTTAACGTCAGTCTGCGGCGCATTCACGAGGCGTTCATCGGCGATCGCATGAACATCGGCAAGACCATTCAGGCGCTGTGCGAAGTTGTCCACAGCTACCCCTGCGATGTGCTCCTGCTCACTGGGCGTCCGTCGCGTCTGCCTGGTGTGCAGGCGCTGTTTCGCAAGCTGCTGCCGTTGCCGCCGGGACGCATCTTGCCGCTCAACCAGTACCGCACCGGTGGCTGGTACCCGTTCAATAAGCTCGACCGTATCGAGGATCCGAAGACCACGGCCGCAGTCGGCGCCATGCTCTGTTTACTCAGCCGCAGTCTGCGGCTGCCCAACTTCTTCTTCCGTTCGGCGGCGTTCAAACCCTACTCGACGTTGAAGTTCCTCGGTTTGATCGACAATAACAACGTGATCAAGGACGGCAACGTCTACTTCCGCGATATCGATCTCGACGACCCCGAGTACGAGCTGCCCGAGTTGACCTTCGATATGCGCGGCACCATGCGCCTGGGCTTCCGCCAACTGGCCAACGAACGCTGGTCGGCAGCGCCGCTGTACATCCTCAGCATCGAGAACCAGAAGCTGCGCGAGCAGGTCGCTTCCCAGGGCCTGGTGCTCAAGGTGCGTCTGGGCATCAAGCCTTCGCGCAATCCAGTCGAAGGCAGCGAGAGCTTCGAATTTCTTGGCGCCGAGTCCAACAGTGGTTCGGTCAGCCGCTCGCACATTCGCCTGCGCCTCAACACCCTGTCCGACGCCGGGCTGGGTGAATCCCAATATTGGCTCGACAGCGGGAGCGTGTTTCGCAAATGAGTAACTCGCCTGAGCAACTGACTCGACACTGGGCCGCCATTCATACCGGTGCCGGCGAGGCGATCCGCTGGATTGGCGATGTGCGCCGCAGTGCACCACGCCTGGATAACGAAGCGGACGACCTGATCCTCAGCCTGCGTCGCGTGCGCAATACCGCCCGACGCCTGGGTGGTGTTTCCGGCCTGCCGATGACCGTGGGGTTCTTCGGTCTGTCCCAGGCCGGCAAGTCGTACCTGATCTCGACCTTGGCCGCCGGTACCAACGGCAAGCTGGAGACCGATTTCGGGGGCAGCCGCCTGGACTTCCTGACTCACGTCAACCCACCGGGTGGTGGTAAAGAGGCCACCGGCCTGGTCACCCGTTTCAGCCGCACTGCGCGCGCCGGGCCGGACGATTTCCCGCTGGAGCTGAAGTTGTTCGGCGAGGTGGAAGTGGCCAAGGTGTTGGCCAATTCCTTCTTCAACGACTTCAACACCGAGAAGGTGTCGTACCGCTTCGACGAAGCGGCCATCCGCCAACTGCTCAAGGAACTCGGCAAGCGCCGCCAGCTCAAGCCGGTGCCCGGGGTCAGTGAGGACGACGTGGTGGCCCTGTGGGACTACCTGCAAGGCAGTTTCCCGGCGTCGCTGAGCGGTCTGGCCGGGTACTACTGGCCAGTGGCAGTGGAGCTGGCGCCCTGGCTGGCGGTGGAGGATCGTACCCGGCTGTTCTCGATCTTCTGGGGTGAGATCAACGAGTTGAGCGAGGCCTACCAGAGCTTCGCCAGAACCCTGGGCAGCCTGGGTAACGCCGATCGCGTATTCGCTCCGCTCGATGCCCTGGTACGGCAGACCGACAAGGGCCTGTCGCAGGCTGACAGCATCATGAACGTCGACATGCTCGAGCGCCTGGGTAAGGACAGCGACAAGCGCATCGGCGTGCGCCCGTTCATCGACGGCGAGCTGCGTGCGTCGGTCGAGCTGTCCCTGGCGCAACTGGCGGCACTCACCGTCGAGTTGGTGTTCCCGTTGGTTGAGCCTACTAGCGAGCCGCTGTTCGAGCAGGTCGACCTGCTCGATTTTCCCGGCTATCGCGGCCGCTTGTCGGTCGAGTCGCTGGACGACGTGCGTCGTGCGGTAAGCAGTGACGAAGCCAGCCCGGTGGCGCAGCTGATCCTGCGCGGCAAGGTTGCCTATTTGTTCGAGCGCTACACCGACAGCCAGGAAATGAACGTGCTGATCGTCTGTACGCCATCGAACAAGCAGTCCGACGTCACCGCTGTCGGTCCGGTACTGACCCGCTGGATCGACAAGACTCAGGGCGCCAAGCCTGAAGAGCGTGCTCTGCGTAAGCCGGGGCTACTGTGGGCCATCACCATGTTCGACATGCGCATTGGCAGTGACTTGGACAAGGGCGAAGACCTGCTGCGTCTCGGTTGGGGTAGCGGCGGTATGATGAAGATGACCATGCTCGAACGCTTCGGTCAGTACACCTGGCTGCAGGAGTGGACGGCCGGTCAGCCCTTCGATAACACCTTCCTGGTGCGCAAACCGCGCATGAAGGTGACTTTCCTCGATGTGCAGGCTGGTGAAGAGATTGGTATCAACGCCGCCGCCCAGGATTCACTGGGGCTGATGCGCAGCACCTTCGTCGAAGACGAAACTGTACAGCGCCACGTCAACCAGCCGCTGCAGGCCTGGGACGCGATGCTGGAGCTGAACGATGGCGGCATGGGCCGTATTAGCCAGTACCTGCGTGGCGTGGCGCTGCGCGAGGTCAAGCTGGGGCGTATTCGTGAACAGCTCGATGATGTACTGCATCTGCTGGAAAACCGGCTTGGCCACTGGTATCAGGCAGAAGGCGCTGGCGAGCTGGAGAAGAAGCGCAAGATCGCCAAACAGATCTTCGACGCGGTCTGGCCGCGGCGCATTCTGCTGGGTGAACTGTTGCAGAGAATGCAATTGCCTGACGATCTGGTTCGGGGTCTGTACCTGCGCGCCGATGACGAAGAGCCTACTGCTCTGGTGAGCGATAGTGGAAGCAGCGGTGTTGTGAGTGGGGGGGCGCTCAACCTGGGTGATGACCTGGGTCACGACGATGGTTTTGATCTGTTCGGTGACAGCGAGTCGGCACCTCGCTCGTCGAGCAATGACTTACCGCCGCGCTCCAGCGGTAGCGATGCACGTTTCGCCCAGGCCGTGCTGCGTGAGTGGATCAGCCACCTGCGCCATCTGCCTGAGGACATGCGTCTGATGACCTATCTGGGTTTCTCCAAGCCCGCGGTCGAGGCTCTGGTTGATGAGCTCATCACCGGCGCCAGTCGCCTCGACCTGCAAAAACGTCTGCTGCAGGCCATCGTCAGTACCGAGCAGATTGGCACCAAACGCGAGCAGCTGGCCGGACGCCAGGTGCTCACCGCGAAAACCGTGCTGGGCGATTTCATCGGTTGGCTAGGGTTCATCGAGTCACCGCAGGAGCAGCGTCCTGACAGCCGCATTGAGCGTGGCGCCAAGCTGTTCCAGGCGCCACCGGTTATCGTCCCGGGCAAGCTGCCGCAACTGCCGGCGCAACCCCTGGAGCACACGCGCAACTATGTGGGCGACTGGCTGGTGGCGCTGGCCAAGATCGCTGAAGACAATGCCGGTCACAGTGCCGGCCGAGAAATCACACCGGAGCAGAACGAGACGCTGGGCAAGGTGCTCGCCACCCTGCATGCGGATCGGACGGAATAAGTCATGTTGAGAATCGAACTGAAGGCAGCGCACAGCGGCCAACCTGGTCATGGAGAGCTGACCGTACATGGTTGGCAGGAGGGCAGCGACGCCCTCGAGCTGACCGTGCAGCGCAATCAGGATGGCCGCTACCTCGGTGAAAACGGCGAATGGGATACCAGCCCGTCCTGGCATGCGCTCGATGGCTTGAATCTGGTCGATGAAAAACTCAGTGGCGAGGTCGGCCCCTGGCTGATCGATCCGTTGATGCTCGATCCCCAAATGGCCTACATGCTGCAATTGCGTAACGAGGACGGCAGCGACAAGGGTGTGCTGCGCATCCTTGGCACCATTCTGTCCTCCAAGGCCGCGGGCAACTCGACGTATGACGAAAAGAAGGTCGAGCGCAAGGCCGAGCCCGAGCCAGAAATCGTACCGGTTGTGCCAGAAGTATTGCCCGAGCCGCCTGCGCCTGAGCCCGAGGTGATGTCAGCATCCGTGCCTGAGCCCTTGGTTGTCGAAGCGCCGCCTGCTCCACCACCTCAGACCCCGGTGGCAAAGAAAGGCAGCAAGCTGCCGCTAATCCTGATCACCGTACTGTTCATCCTGGCCTTGGCGGTTGCGGCCTGGTGGTTCCTGCTGCGCGCGCCGTCGACCGATATCACGCCAAGCGACACGCCGGCTCCAGTGGTAGGGGCGATGGCCGCGTGCAGTTCGCAAGCGCTGTCTGATGCCAGGGAGGATTTATCTTTCATCCAGGCCTGCCTGAAGTCCAATCCGTCCAGCGAACAGGTGCTGGAGGTGATCGCCGTTGCCAAGGATGCCAAGCGCTGTGGGGTGGTGCAGCGTCTGTATGCGCACAAGGCGCAGTCGGGTGATGCCGCGATTGCCTATGCCTATGCCCGCGAGTACGACCCGGCGCATTACTCCAGTGGTGGTTGCATCGAGGCGGCTGACGCTGAAACCGCCATGTATTGGTACGAGATTGCTGTGAACAACGACCCGGACAATCAGGACGCCAGCCAGCGGCTGGAGGAGCTGAAGAAATGACCATGCGCACCGCCCCGGGCGTCAAACTGTTGTTTGCAGGCCTACTGCTGATCGCGGCAGCGCCACTGATGGCTGCAGACAAACCGCTGCTGCAGGAAGGCAAGAAGACCCTCTACCAACGCGTGCTGACCACCCCGACCTGCCAGCTTGGCGATAGCGCTGGCGCTAGTGGCGGCAAGGCGCAGCCAGCGTTCACCCGATTCTACGTGTATCAGCGTGAGCAGGCAGGCAACGCCGAGTGGCTGAAGGTTGGCCCCGACAGCTATGGCAAGACCGTAGGCTGGATCAAGGGCGACTGCGCCGTTCCTTGGAAGATGCAGATGACCCTGGCTCTGACCAACCCAGCCGGTCGCGATCCGCTGCTGTTCTTCCGCAACAAGGACAGCCTCGAAAAGCTCTTTGCCAAGGATGACCCTGCGCCGCTGCTCAAGCCGATCCTGGCCAACATGAAGGCCAAGGGCCGTGATCCGGCGGTGGTTGCCCGTGAGCCGGATTATGCAGTGGATCTGACGAAGAACTTCTACCTGTTGCCGGTGCTGGAAGCCGAGGAAACCTTCACCGAGAAGGGTTTCCAGGTGCGCCTGCTCAACGTCGCTTCGGTGAGTGCGGCGGAGTCGGCCGATAAGCAGGGCGCGGACAAAAACGCCAAGGCCGATGCCAATACGCTCAAGGGATTCAGCGCCGCCGTGGTGTTCGTCATCGACTCGACCATTTCCATGGGGCCATACATCGACCGTACCCGTGAGGCGGTCAAGCGTATCTACGACCACGTCGAGCAGGAAAAGCTGCTGGATCAGGTCAAGTTCGGTCTAGTCGCCTACCGTTCCAGCACCAAGGAAGTGCCCAAGCTTGAATACGTCAGCAAGATGTACGTCGACCCGAGTACAGTCAAGGACGGTAAAGACTTCCTGGCCAAGGTCGCCGAGCTCAAACCGGCAACTGCGTCCAGCAGCAGTTACGACGAAGACACCTACGCCGGCGTGATGCAGGCGCTGGATCAGGTCAAGTGGAATGAGTTCGGTGCACGCTACATCGTACTGGTTACCGATGCGGGCGCAGTCGATGGTGACAGCAAGCTGTCGTCTACTGGTCTGAACGCCGACCAAGTGCGCCTGGAGGCCAAGTACCGTGGTGTGGCGATCTACAGCCTGCACTTGAAGACCCCGAGCGGTTCGAAGAACCATGCCTCGGCCGAGGCGCAGTACACGGATATGTCCACCAACGCTTTCCTCAATAAGCCGCTGTACTACCCTGTGGACGCCGGAAACGTCGAGAGCTTCGGCAAAATGGTCGACAGCCTTGGTGATGCCATCACTGCACAGGTCAAGGCGGCCTATCGCGGCGACATGGCGGCCGGTAGCGCGCTGGGTGCCGATGCGGAATACGCCAAGGCAAAATCCGGCAAAGGTGGCGATGCCGCCCTGGCCGAGGATGCCGAGCTGCTAGGGCACGCCATGCGTCTGGCCTACCTCGGTGAAAAGACCGGAGCCAGTGCGCCGCCGGTGTTCCAGGCCTGGATCAGTGACCGTGACTTCGTGCGTCAGGACGTACCCACTACCGACGTGCGTGTGCTGATGACCAAGAGCCAGCTCAGCGACCTTAGCGATGTGGTCAAGCAGATCGCCGATGCTGCTAACGAAGGCCTGATCTCGCCTAGCGACATGTTCGAACGCCTGCGCTCGGTGGCCGCTACCATGGGCAAGGATCCCAACCAGCTCAAGGACAAGACCATCAAGGTCGCCGACATGGGTCTGATGGCTGAATACCTTGATGGCCTACCTTATCTCAGCGATGTGCTCAGTCTCGACGAGGAAACCTGGAAAGGCATGGAAGGGCTCGAGCAAGAGAAATTCATTCGGCGCCTTAACACCAAGCTCAAGTACTACCAGCGCTACAACGCCGATGCCGACCGCTGGGTATCCCTGGCGCCGGGTAGTGACCCACGCGAGCACGTTTACCCTGTGCCGCTGGAGGCTTTGCCTTAGGACTTGGGTCATGTTGCATATCGAGGACATGCGCATTCGTCGGGGTAGTGACTACCAGATCGTCTTGCCGCGCCTGATTCTTGGCCGTGGCGAGGTGGCGGCAATCACCGGCGCCAGTGGTTGTGGCAAGAGCACGCTGCTGGAAATGATTGGTCTGATCCTGCGCCCCGACGGGCTCGGCCAGTTCCGTCTGGGAGATGCCGATGGGCTTGATGTTGCCGCGCTGCTACGTGATGACCGCCAGGCGCAATTGGCTGATATTCGCGCTCAACGTTTGGGCTTCGTATTGCAGAGCGGCGGCCTGCTGCCTTTTCTCAGTGTGCAGCAGAATATCGAGTTGCCCCGGCGCATGCTTGGTCTACCAGGCAAGAGTGAGTTGGTTGACGAGGCCATCTCTCGCCTGCGCCTGCAATCCTTGCTGGGCAAACTGCCGGCGCAGCTGTCTATCGGCGAACGCCAGCGTGTGTCCTTCGTCCGTGCCATCGCTCACGAGCCCGACCTGTTGCTGGCCGATGAGCCGACCGCCGCGCTCGATCCTCTGCAGGCGCAACGCTTGTTCGAGCTGATCATCGAAATCGTTCAGCGCTTCCAGATCGCTGCGTTGCTGGTTACCCACGACTGGGATCTGGTGCGCGATTGTGCGATCCGCAACATCGTCGGCACGCTGCAGGGTGGTACCGCCGACGCTAGCGCCGATGGTACGGTGTTTCATGACGCGGCCTAAGGCTCGTCCCCGCCTGCGCCTGCTGATCGAGTTGGCAGCGCGTGACCTGTGGCACGACCGCAAGGTGTCGCTGTGCATCGTCGCCTCGCTGGTAGCGGTGATCGCGCCCCTGCTGCTGTTGTTCGGCCTCAAGCATGGCGTGGTCTCACAGCTCAATGACGAATTGCTCAGCGACCCGCGCAACCTCGAAGTGCGCATGCTTGGTAACTATGACCTGGCCGGCGGCTGGTTCGAGCGTTTGCGTGCCCAGCCCGGCGTAGGCTTTGTCATCCCGCTGACCCGTTCGCTGAACACCCAGGCCGACCTGCAGCGCGACAGCCAGCATTTTGTCGCTAATGCCGAAGTCATCCCTACAGCCAGTGGCGATCCGCTGATCGCTGCCTTGCCGGCGCCCGCGACGCTGGAGCAGGTACTGCTTAGTGCCAGTGCGGCGGGCCGACTCGGTGTGCAGGTTGGTGATACCTTGCGTCTGCTGGTGCTGCGCAAGCTCGATGGCAGCAACGAGCGTGGCGAACTGACGGTGACCGTTGGTGGGGTGCTGGAGAACAGCGCCTTTACCCGGCCGGCGGTGCTGGTGCACCTTGATCTGCTGGTGGCGATGGAAAATTTTCGCGATGGTTATGCCGTGCCGATGTTCGGCTTCCTCACTGGCGACGTGGCTCCGGTGCGCGAGCGCTATGCTCGTGCGCGCATCTACGCCCGGGGCCTGGATGATGTGGCCAGCATTGCCAGTTGGCTTGATGGCGAGCGCATAGAGAGCAGCACACGGGCGCGTGAGATCGAATCGGTCAAGGCCATCAGCCATGTGCTTGGCCTGATCTTCGCGGTGATCGCCTGGACTGCGGTGATCGGCTGCGTGGCCTCACTGGCCGGCGCCTTTCTCGCCAATATTGATCGCAAGCGTAAGGATCTGGCGCTGTTGCGTCTGCTTGGTTTTCAGCGTTCGGCAGCTGGCGCCTACGTGATGGTTCAGGCGGCGTTGCTCACCTGTCTGGCTTTTGCTCTGGGCTACGCTGCTTACCTGGTCGGTAGCCAGGTGTTCAATACAGCGTTGGGCGCCAACCTGTCCGACGACGGCTTCGTCTGCAAGCTGGAAAACATTCATATTTTGCTGGCCTTCGCCAGCGCATTGCTGATCGCCATCGTCGTGGCGGCTGTAGGAGGGTTTCGTGCGATCCACATTCAACCGGCTGAAAGCCTGCGTGACCTCTGAGCAGGCGTTGTTGGCAGCTGTGACGTTGCTGGCGCTGGGCAGTCTGCCTGCCCAGGCTGCCTGGGAGGAGAAGTACTACAACCCCAAACCGCTGGCCGATGACGTCATCCTGCCGATGCCATGCGAGGGCTCGTTGGTGTTGCGTAAGGTACAGGTTCCGGTCGCCAGCCCGATGGGTGACTATGGCGTGACCCTCGGTCAGGACAGCGATGAGTGGGGCTACATTGAGCAGGCCCGCCCCAGCTACATCGCCGGTAGTTTCACCGTGCAGAAACCGGAACCAGGGCGCTATTACCTGCTGGCCAAGTACGAGTTGAGCGAGCTGCAATACCAGGCCGTGATGAACGATACTTGCCCGACGCCTTCGACCAAGCTGCGCCTGCCGCAGGTCGGCATCAGCTGGTTCGACGCCACTGCCTTTGCCGACAAATACAGTCTGTGGCTACGTAAGAATGCCGCTGCCAAGTTGCCTAAGGAGGACGGCGCAGCGGGCTTCCTGCGTCTGCCGACCGAGGCCGAGTGGGAGTTTGCAGCGCGTGGTGGCATGGCTGTCTCCCAGGCCGAGTTTCGCGATATTCGTTTCCCCACGCCCGATGGTGGGCTCGGTGCTTATGCGTGGTTCGCTGGTGCGCAGTCGGCCAATGGCAAGCTGCAACTGACCGGTTTGCTCAAGCCAAATCCGCTGGGTCTACATGACGTTCTGGGCAACGTCGATGAGATGCTCTTCGAGCCCTTTCGCCTGAACAAGCTCGATCGCCAGCACGGCCAGGCAGGTGGCTACATTGTGCGTGGCGGTAACTACCTGACGCCGCAGGCCGAGTTGCGCACCGCATTACGTCAGGAACAGCCTTACTACGCCAGCGCTGGCGAGCAGAACAAGCTCAAGACCGGAGGTGTGCGCCTGGCTCTGGTGGCGCCGGTGCTGACCTCGCGCGAGCGCATCAAGCAGGTCGAGCAGGACTGGAAGAAACTCGGTACTCCGGCAGCGAGCAAGGCCTCAGGCAGCAAGGACAGCAAGGATCCGGTCGCAGAAATCGCCAGTATCGCCAGCGGCGTGCAGGATGATGCGCTCAAGCAGCAACTGGAAAAGCTGCGCGGCGATCTGCGTGCCAACACCCAGGCGCGTGACGAACAACGCGACCAGGCGATCCGCTCCGAACTGCAATTGGGCGCCTTCCTCTGCACCAAGCTCAAGGACGACGGCATGTTCCTCGATACTCTGGAAGGCAACTACAAGCGCAGTTGTGAAGCGGGTGAAGATGACCAGATGAGCCGCTGCGATGCGCGCAAAGAGCAGCTCGAAGGTCATCGAAAGGTGCTCGACTTCATGCTCAACTATTATGCCGACACAGTGGTCAGCGGCGCGCTCAACTACACCTCGGCCACCGTCGAGCCGCAAGTCAGTGTGGTGGCTCAGCAAATGGCGGCGCGCAGCAAAAGCAACCTGCGCAGTTACCTCGACACCCACTGGAAAAATCTGAATAGCTACATGAAAAGCGGCAAAGTAGCGCGCAGTCAGTGGCTGGAATCCTGTAAATCCATTTAAGCGAAGGACATGGACATGAAAGCAGTGACGTTGTTGGATCAACGGATGAAATGGGTCGCTCTGGGTCTCGCTCTCGTATTGACTGGTTGTCAGACCACCGGCACGACGCCAGCTGCCAATCAGGCGCCGGTCGACCCAAGACTTGCCAACAGCAGTTCGGCGCAGTTCTTCAGCAAGTCGGGCTGGCAAGCCTGCGCAGGTGGCGCGGTGGTCGGCATGCTCGCCTGCCAGCTGGGTAACCCGAGTAAGAAGGCTCAGTGTATGGTCGCTGCCGGGCTGGCTGGCTGTGGCGTGGGTATGGGCGCCAACTACTATCTGGATAACCAGCGCAGCCAGTATGCCAACGCGGAGGATCGCCTGGACGCGACCATCGCCGATGTGCGCAAGGATAACCAGGAACTGCAGATGCTCAGCGATACCGCGCGTAGCGTGATTGCCGATGACAAGCGCAAGATCGAGCAGATCAAGCAAGACATCGCCGCCAACAAGGTGCAGAGCGCCCAGGCGCAGAAGCAGATCGCCGAGATCGATGCCAACACTGCCTACCTGAAGAAATCCCTAGCCGACGTACGCTCCAAGCAGCAGGAGTGGACCAAGGTTGCCGCCGCCGAGCGCAACAATGGTGCCCGTACCGATACCTTGGATGCGGAGATCGGCAAGATGCAGAAGCAGGTTGCGCAGCTGGAGTCGGAAATTGATCAGCTGTACCAACAGCGCTCGTCGATCCGACTCGGTTGAGAGTCTGTTCGCGACCTGAACAGCTTTCGAGAAGCTCTCGGCCAACATGACAGGTAAGGTGCGCTTTGCGCACCTTTGCCGACTTTTTCGGTGTGCGCGGCACACTCTGCAGCGACAGCCTAATCAGGCTCCAAGGAATACGTCCATGCTTCCACTTCGCTCTCTTGTCTTGCTGGCTGGCATCGCTACGCTCGCCGGTTGTGCCGTCAGTTCGCAGGAATGCGACCCGCGTAATGCCGATGCCGGGTTCGCCACCAAATTCGGTTGCAAGACCCAGGGCGTTTACGCCCAGCGCGTCGAGGAGAAGGAAAAGATCCTGCTTGATGAGCAGAAAACTAACCAGCTATTCCGTGATGTCTACGCCGCCATTGAGCAGGAGAAAGCGTCTGTCGGCAAGGATCTGGCGACCCAGCAGGCGCAGTACGCTTCCTTGAACAAGTCGCTGAACGCCCTGCTTGGTGAACTCAAGAATAAGGCCAAGGGCAATCGGCGCATCGAGACAGAAATTGCTGCACTAGAGAACGACCTGAAAAATATCAACCTGCAGGAGAATCCGGCCGTGCTGCAGAAACAGGTTGAGCTGCAGAAACTACGTAGCAAGGTTTCCAGTCTGGAAAGCGATCTTGGCTTGCGTTGATCATTGCCGTTACACCTGCATGCTGATCGTTCCGCCAGCAGGCTTTTCCCTGACTACCTCAGCAGGAAGCTGACCGCCATGAAGCGAATTTCCCGCCTGTCCTCCCAAAACCGTAGCGCGGCAGATGCGCTGGCCGGTCATGGCGAACTCACGCAGATCCTGCGCCGGCACCTGCCGCCGAGCACGGCGACCCTGTACGCCAAGCCGAAGCAGGCTGAGGGTGATATCGTCGAGTGGTATTCGGATCTTGGCGGCCAGCCGGTACCGTTCAGCCAGTTGGATGAGAAGGAGGCGGCGCAGGTGCGCCACCTACTTGACGAGCGACTGGCTTCTATCGAACAACTGGCTAGCCAGCTCGATGCGCAGGGTGGCGATGGTGTACGCCAGGCGGCTCTGTTGCGTGAAGCGGCCCGTTATCCCGACACCTCGACCCTGTATTCGCTCAATGGCCAGCCGCTGGTGACCTTCTGGGGCGGTGGCCAACCCCCTGCGCCATCGATCACACCTGTTACCGCGGAAGCTGGTGCGTTACCGCCAGGTGCAGCAGCCGTGGTCAGCGAGGTGCCACGCAAGCGGCGCTGGTGGTTGTGGTTGCTGCTTGCCCTGCTATTGCTGGCCCTACTGGCGGCGCTCTGGTGGTGGTTGTTCTGTCGTGAGCCGGAAACCCCGCCTGTACCGGTCGAGCCCCCGGTGGCCGAAGAGGCGGCCGTGCCTGAGGAGGTTCCATCCGAGCAGGAGCCAGTGGAAGAGGAGCCTGTGATCGAGGAGCCCGAACCCGAGCCGGAAATTCCGCCGCCACCGCCGATTCCCGAGCCCAAGCCTGAACCAAAACCCGAGCCCAAGCCGGATCCTGCCGAGCTGCTGAAAAAACGTATCGATGGCATCGCCCGAGACTGTTCGGCCCTGCAGAAGCTGCAGCGCGAAGAGCCGTTGCTCAAAGACAACGCTGCCCTGCGGGAGCAGGTCGAGCAGAACTTGGCTAAGAACTGCAAGGAGCAGTTGATCACTAATGCCAAGAACCTGTGCCCCGATGAGCGGCCGAAGGAGTTGGCGCCGGAGATGGTCATTGTCTTCGATGCTTCCGGCTCCATGGATATCAGCATGCTGGCCACACCCAAGGAAATCGAACAGGCAACGATGGTGCAAGGGGTGGCCAATATCGCCACGCAACTGCTGCTTGGAACCAATGCCCCGAACACGATGGGTCGTGTATTCCGTGAACCCAAGCGCATCACCACGGCGCGCGAGGCGACTATTGGCGTGGTGCAACAGCTGCCCAGTGATGCCAACGCCGGACTGGTGCTGGTGGAGAGCTGTCCGGGCGCCCGCAGCGTCGGCTACTTCGGCCCTGGCCAGCGAGCCGATCTGCTGTCACGCCTACGCAACGTGACGCCGGTACAAGGCACGCCTCTGGCCGATGGCATCGCTAAGGCCGGACAGATGCTCGATGGGGTCAACCGGGAGTCGGTGATGCTGGTGGTGTCCGATGGCGAGGAGAGTTGCAATCAGGATCCCTGTGCGATAGCCCAGGCCTTGGCTCGCAGCAAACCGCACTTGAAGATCAACGTGGTCGATATCCTCGGCACCGGTGCCGGGAATTGCCTGGCGGCGGCGACCGGGGGCAAGGTGTTCACCGCGCGCAATGTCAATGAGCTACAGATCATGACTAGCCAGGCCGCGCAGGACGTGCTGCCGCCAGCGCACTGCAAGCGCTAATAACTAGGGCGGGTGCAAAGGGCGAGCGAGGCTAGGTTTGTATAGTGACCTGCATTTCAACCCTCGCGCTGCAGTGAGTGCAGGTCTGCGCCAGCATGTACCTTACGGTAACTCCAGCCCGCCACTGGCCTTGTGCAAGGCCCGCAGATGCTCGCCGAGGGCGACCAGATTCGCCTCGTTGGCTTCCAGCTCGGCCAGGCGCTCGGGTTGCAGCAGGTTGCGCACTTCTCCATCCAGCTCGTCGCTGAGCTGACGCAGTTGCTGCTGGCGGTCGCGGCTGCTGGCTTCCAGGCGTTCCCACTCGGCCTGTTGCGGCAAGCCGTAGCCGCCTTCGAGCAACTCTGCCGGGCGGCTGAGAAAGCCGCTGTTGGCGAGGATCTGTTCCAGTGCGATGCCAGCCTTGTTCAGGCTCGGGTCGCCGGCGGCGCGGCCGGTCAGGTAGCGGCGCTTGAGTTCATCCTGGGCCAGTAGCAACTGACGGCGCAGCGCGGCCTG
Source organism: Pseudomonas berkeleyensis (assembly GCF_014109765.1). Taxonomy (NCBI): domain Bacteria; kingdom Pseudomonadati; phylum Pseudomonadota; class Gammaproteobacteria; order Pseudomonadales; family Pseudomonadaceae; genus Pseudomonas; species Pseudomonas berkeleyensis. Next base: position 5,370,259 of record NZ_CP059139.1, on the reverse strand, counting down.
CTCCAGCAGCAGCAAGGCAGCGCTGGCGCGCAGATCGGCCTGGTCGAACCAGCTGCGGCGTGCCTCGGCGGTCTGTTCCAACCAGGTTTCGACGCTGTCCTGAGTAATCGGCAGGCGTTCTCGCAGCACCTTGAACATGGCCTGGTACCGCTCACGGAAAGAGTCGAAGCGATAACCCAGCCGCAGTGCCTCGCGCGGGTCGTCGAGTACCTGGGTGTCGGCCAGACCGCGGGCGTCCATCAGTTCCAGCAGGCCGTTGGGCAGAATGCTGTCCAATGCCTGTAACTGCGGGTGATCGGTGCCGCTGCGCAGCAGCTTGAGGGTTTCTACCGCGCAGTTGTTGGAGATGAAGTAGTAGTCGCCGTCATAGCTCCAGTGCTGTTCGGCGGAACGTGCGACCAGTTGTTCCAGTTGCTCTCGCGAGAGCTTCAGCGGAACCGAAGACAGGCTGCGCAGTTCCACCTTGGTGTATTCGTCGATCACCTGCTCCAGGGGCAGGACGAATAAGCGCGAAGGGTAGACGCCGGTCAGGCCATCCCAACTGGAGAGCTGCAGATCGCCAACGAAGGCGCGATAGGACAGCACCAGGTGTTGGTCGAGATCCAGGCGGCAATCCGGGCCGCGTGGCCTACCGGGTGCGCAGATCACCAGGCGCAGCATGCTGTGGCCCCAACGGCTCATCCAGGCTTCGTTGGCTTCGGCCAGCAGGTAGTCGACCTGATAGACCCGCTCCGGGTCGAGGCGGGCCAGCGGCTGGTTGGCGAAGTCGCGACCGGCATTGAGGTAGGCGTAACCGTCGGTGCAGGGAGCGTCTGTTGGCGACCAGTTGAAATGTTCGCGGAAGTAGCGCGCCAGTGATGGACGCCGACAGGCGTAGCTGGGGTCGAGCAGGAAGTACTCGAGGTTGACCGCGACAAACTCCAGAGGGCTGCTCAGTTCGTACGGATCGGGGCTACGTGCGACCTGGCCATTGTCCATCTCACGCGCGCCGCGCTTGCCAACTCGTTGCGGCCAGCCTGCGAGATCGAGCAGGCGCGGATCATCACTGAGGGTGAAGCGGCGCTCGGTCTGACCGCGGCAGTCGTCCGGCAGGCCGACCGAACCCAGGCTGGCGGCGCGCTGGCGGCAGCGCTGAAGTTGTCTGCGCTGATCTGCAGGCCACAGGCGTGCGCGGTCATAGAGATGCGTCAGTTCATGAATCAGCGTAGCGAGTAGTTCGCGGCGCTGAGTGCCATGGGAGCGCCCTGTTTGCTGGCGCGCGGCAGAGCCGTCGACCAGCTTCGGCAGCAGGCTGGCATTGAGCTCGATACCGCTGAGGCGCCCCACCTGGCCGTAGACCGCTTCTGGCATGTCCTCACGCCAACTGACGCGTACGGTGCGATCCAGGAGTTCGATGAAGCGCGGCGGCAGGGCTGCCATGGCTTCTTCCAGCAGAAGCTGGCTGGCCTGGCGTTCGACTGGCGCCAGGCCGCGCTCGTCCAGTTCGAGGCGTAGCTGCGCCTGGGTAGCGCCTGCGGCGATGGCCAGCAGAGTGCTGAAGCCCCAGGCGCACAGGCGCATCACAGCGCGAGAATGGCTTCGGCCAGTTGCAGGTCGCTGGCGTTCTGCGCTTCGGGCAGTTGCTGGCGGATGGTCTGCAGGGCGGCTTCCAGTTGTACGCCACGAATCTCGCCCGCGCTGGCGACGAAGCTGGCGGCGTCGTCACGGGCCTGTACTACGGCTTTCATGTCGCGTAGCGAGGTGGTGGTGTCGGAGGTGAAATTGATGCTGCGATCCAGAGCGCGTACGACGATGTTGCTGGTGGCGACCACGGTTTGAGCCTGGGCAAGGCCACTGAACAGGGCGCAGACGGTGGCAAAGGTGAGAAGTGAACGGCGCATGGAGTGACTCCGAAAAACGGCGGATGAAGGCTTGGACGAAGTAGATGCCGGCCGGTTCCCGGACACCGTACGGCTTCGCTTGCGGGCGCTAAGGCTAGCGGAATCCGGGGTGAGGGCCAAGCTGTCGCCGTTCAGCTGTCTTCCCAGGCGAGGATGGCTTGCGCGAGCTGATCGTCACTGGTCTCGGGGTAGTGTGGACGCAGGTGCTGCAGGGCGGCTTCCAGGCGCACACCGATGATGGCGCCGTGGCTTGCCACGAATGCTGCCGCCTCGTCCCGAGCAGCCAGCAACATCTTCGTGTCACGCAGGCTTGCCTGACTGGCTTCGGTTATCGGTTCCGAGGTGAGGTCATTGGCCAGGATCGTCGGACCGATGATCGGCACTACCGTGGTTATCCAGGACATCATCAGAATCAACCAGCCTTCGTAGCTATCGCTGGACTGGGCGTGTGCGGGTTTTAAGGGGCAAAGCAGGAACAGGCAAAGCACCAGGCTGCCTGTGCGCAAACGAGCGTTCATCCATGAACCTTAGATAGATGTAGCGAAGGATTGTGAGTGTACGGCGTTCAGCTGATGCCTGCGGCTGCAGGGTTCACAGAATGCCTGCTGCCTTACTGGCTGAGGATGGCCTGCGCCAGTTGCAGATCTCCGGTATTCGCCAGTTCGGGGGCATGGCCGCGGATGAGAGCCAGGGCGGCCTCCAGGCGCACGCCACGAATGGCTCCGGCGCTGGCGACGAAGCTTGCAGCATCGTCACGTGCGGCGCGTACCACCTTGCTGTCACGCAGTGAGCTGGTCGCGTCGGAGAGGGCTTCGGCACTGGCCGCAACTGCTCCCAGCAAGGTATCCGTGGTCGCAACGAGGCTGCTGGCGCAGGCGCTACCAGCCATGCCCAGTGTGAGAAAGCTGGCGAACAGGGTTTTCTTCAGATGCATGCAGGACACTCCAGACGATGCGAGCACAGAGGCTGCTCGCTGGCGCAGCTTAGCCCAACGGTGTTGCTCGCTCCATTGCTGGCTCAGCGCCAGAAGGGTTTTTCCAGTTCCTCGCTGCGCTGAGCGTTACTGATGCCGGCATCGGCCAATTGCCGCGCATCCAGGCGGGCGAGTTGGCGGCGTGTGCGCATGTTGCGGTACCAGAGACGGATTCTGGAATAGAGCCCAAGCCAGTCAAGACCAGTAGGTTGGATGATGTCCGGGTGTTGTTCGCGTGTACGTTCCATGGCGGCTCTCCTGCCGAGAGACAAGGATGGGTAGCACATGATCGTATGCAGGCTCTTGCGAGTGCAGAGGCAATGAGGAGGAATTGTGCAGGGTCAGTTGTGCTTTTTTGACAACTGTACTGGTGATGATGATGCTGACTGTTGCGGATAAAACGAAAGCCCCACCGCAGCAGAGACGGTGGAGCTCTCAGAAGATCCCAACTTTGGGAGGGAGCAAAACGGTGAATCAGCGCCAGAACGGCTTGTTCAGTTCGGTGTAGCGCTGGTTCTCGCTGATGCCGGCGTCGGCGAGCAGGCGTGCATCCAGTCGAGCCAGTTGACGACGGCTGACGATGCGGCGCTGCCAGAGAACGAGGGTAGCGATCAGGCGCAGCGGCAGCGAGGCATGATTGCTGGAAGCAGTGCGTTGAGGGAGCAGGGCGGAACCGAGGATACGTTCCATGGTGGTCATCCTTCCGCTTGTGGCGGGTTGGTGTGCTGTTGATGGGTTCATTATCCCGAGCAGGCCACCGATGACGTAGTCACAGCTATAGAAAATTGCAGGGCTATTAGATAGTTTGCTTTGTAAGTGTTATGCCTGTTTTAAAGCCATCTGTACTGCCTATAAGTGAATATCCTGTGACTCTGCTTGAACATCAGGAGAATTTCCTGTGTAAGGCCTCTGCGGCTTAAGCTTTCGAGCAGTACAGTTACAAATTGATCTGTTCTGTTAGCTGACCTGAAAATCAGCTTTTCCTTTGCTGGTAGCCACAAAAAACCCGGCTCGAAGCCGGGTTTCCTGTCGGGTTGGTCAGCGTTTATTCCACCGCCTTGACCATGTCTTCGATGACTTTCTTGGCATCGCCGAAAACCATCATGGTCTTATCCATATAGAACAGTTCGTTATCCAGGCCGGCATAACCGCTGGCCATCGAACGCTTGTTGACGATCACGGTCTTGGCTTTGTAGGCCTCGAGGATCGGCATACCGGCGATCGGCGACTTCGGATCGTTCTTCGCCGCCGGGTTGACCACGTCGTTGGCACCGAGCACCAGCACCACGTCGGTCTGACCGAATTCGGAGTTGATGTCCTCCATCTCGAACACCTGCTCGTACGGTACTTCGGCTTCGGCCAGCAGGACGTTCATGTGGCCGGGCATACGACCGGCGACCGGATGGATCGCGTACTTCACGGTGACGCCACGGTGGGTCAGCTTTTCCGCCAGTTCCATCAGTGCGTGCTGGGCGCGGGCCACGGCTAGGCCGTAGCCGGGGACGATGACCACGGTGTCGGCGTTGGTCAGCAGGAAGGCGGCGTCATCGGAGGAGCCCGACTTCACGTTGCGCTCCTGCTGCGCGCCGGCTGGGCCGCCAGCGTCGGCATCGGCGCCGAAGCCACCGAGGATGACGTTGAAGAACGAACGGTTCATCGCCTTGCACATGATGTACGAGAGGATGGCACCCGAGGAGCCCACCAGCGAGCCGGCGACGATCAGCATTGAGTTGTTCAGTGAGAAGCCGATACCGGCTGCTGCCCAACCCGAGTAGCTGTTGAGCATCGACACCACCACCGGCATGTCGGCGCCGCCAATGGGGATGATGATCAGCACACCGATGACGAAAGCCAGCGCCACCAGGATGGCGAAGGCGGTGATGTCGCCAGTGAAGGTGTAGTACAGGCCCAGGCCGAGAATCGCCAGACCGATCACCAGGTTGAACAGGTGCTGGCCCTTGAATACCACAGGGGCGCCCTGGAACAGGCGGAACTTGTACTTGCCCGACAGCTTGCCGAAGGCGATCACCGAACCGGAGAAGGTGATGGCGCCAATGGCTGCACCGAGGAACAGTTCCAGGCGGTTGCCTGCCGGGATAGCGTCCCCCAGTGCGGCGACGATGCCCAGCGATTGCGGCTCGACCACCGCCGCGATGGCGATGAACACGGCAGCCAGGCCGATCATGCTGTGCATGAAGGCGACCAGCTCCGGCATCTTGGTCATCTCGACGCGCTTGGCCATGATGGTGCCGATGCTGCCGCCGACCAGCAGGCCGACGATGACGAAGCCCAGGCCTTGTACGGCAAGCTCGCTGCCGAGCTTGTAGATCAGACCCACGGTGGTCAGCACGGCGATGGCCATACCGATCATGCCGAACAGGTTGCCGCGACGCGACGTGGTCGGGTGCGACAGGCCCTTGAGCGCCTGGATGAAGCACACCGAGGCGACGAGGTAGAGAAGAGTGATCAGGTTCATGCTCATCAGTGCTTCTCCGCCTGCGCTTTCGGCGCCTTCTTCTTGAACATTTCCAGCATGCGTCGGGTGACCAGGAAGCCACCGAACACGTTCACCGCAGCCAGGGCCACGGCCAGGGTACCCATGGTCTTGCCCAGCGGGGTGACGGTGAGCGCGGCGGCCAGCATGGCGCCGACGATCACGATCGCGGAGATGGCGTTGGTCACCGCCATCAGTGGGGTGTGCAGAGCCGGGGTGACGTTCCAGACCACGTGGTAGCCGACATAGATGGCCAGCACGAAGATGATCAGGTTGTAGATACCGTCGGAAATCAGATCCATGTCCCTACTCCTTAGCCGTTCTTGCGCACGACTTCGCCGGCGTTGCACATCAGGCAGGCCGCGACGATGTCGTCTTCGAGGTTGAGCTGGAACTGGCCTTCCTTGTCGATCACGAGCTTGAGGAAGTCCAGCAGGTTGCGTGCATACAGGGCGGAGGCATCTGCCGGCACCAGTGCGGCCAGGTTGGTGTGGCCGACGAGGGTCACGCCGTGTTTGACCACCACTTGGTCTGCTTCGGTCAGCGGGCAGTTGCCGCCTTGCGCGGCGGCCAGGTCGATGACCACGGAGCCGGGCTTCATTTCTGCCACTGTGCTCTCATGGAGAAGCGTCGGCGCCTTGCGGCCCGGAATCAGCGCAGTGGTGATGACGATATCGGCCTGCTTGGCCTTCTCATGCACAGCCTTGGCCTGGCGCTCCATCCAGGATTGAGGCATCGGTCGGGCATAACCGCCCACGCCTTGCGCGCACTCACGCTCTTCGTCGGTTTCGAACGGTACGTCGACGAACTTGGCGCCGAGCGACTCGATCTGCTCTTTCACGGCAGGGCGTACATCGGATGCCTCGATCACCGCACCCAGGCGCTTGGCCGTGGCGATGGCCTGCAAGCCGGCGACGCCTGCGCCGAGGATCAGCACGCGAGCAGCCTTCACGGTACCAGCGGCGGTCATCAGCATGGGCATGAAGCGCGGATAGTGGTTGGCGGCGAGCATCACGGCCTTGTAGCCGGCGATGTTGGCCTGCGAGCTCAGTACGTCCAGGCTCTGTGCGCGGGAGGTTCGCGGTGCGGCCTCCAGGGCGAAGGCGGTGACGCCGCGAGCGTTCATGCGCGCGATGGCGTCATTGCAGAACGGGTTGAGCATGCCCACCAGCACGGCGCCGCTCTTCATATGAGCCAGTTCGGCGTCGGTGGGTGCGACCACCTTCAGCACCAGATCGGCGCCAAACGCGGCCGAGTCGTTGCCAATGGTGGCTCCAGCGGCTTCAAAGGCGCTGTCCGGGATGCTGGCACTGATGCCGGCACCGGCCTGGACGGTCACCTGGTGGCCCTGGCCAACCAGCTTCTTGACGGTCTCGGGCGTCGCGGCAACCCGCGTCTCCCCAGCATGGGTTTCGAGAGGAACACCGATGTGCACTTCTAATCTCCTGCGTGATCTTTTGAGTGAACCTGCGCACTACGCTGGCACGCCGGTGATTGGGGATCAGCACATAACCCGCCGGAAGGTGGCGAGCGCGGCGATTGTGCAATCGAACGCAGACCCTTACAAGAAGTTATGGAGTAAAAAAAATGGATTACTACAAGTAATGGGTCTATGAGGGATTTTTATACTGCGCGCAGCCCGCGTGGATTCTGGGGAAAGACAGGCAAGACGCAGCTTAGGACGTTGCTCAGGCATTCACGGCGAGAATGACCGCTGGTCGATTGATATCGGGTGTGGAAGGTAATGCACAGGGTGTTCGAAATAGTGCTATAGCCCGAAAGTAGTGGCCTTGGCGTACTTTTTCGCTAATTGGTTGTGTAGCGTGACTTATTTTTCGCTACTAGTCCCTATTTGTCCTTCTTGTGGCTCTAGGGTGTTAGTGGTGTCTACGGCTGCGCGTGGGTCATCGTTGCTGGTAAGCGTGCGCCTCGCCCAGTAGCCAGTCACGAAAGGCCTTCAGCGCTGCAGACTCGGACTTGCGTTCCGGCACCATCAGGTAGTAGGCGCGGTCACCGTTCGGTACGGTGCGGTCGAGGGCGATCACCAGGCTACCCTCTTCCAATTCGCGCTGGATCAGGAAGGGTGGGATCAGCGCGATGCCCATTTCGTGTCTCGCTGCCTGGGCCAGCATGGAGAACAGTTCCAGGCGAGGGCCGGTCATGTCGCGGGCGACGCTCATGCCCTGGGCTGCGAACCATTGGCGCCAGGCGTAGGGGCGAGTGGTCTGCTGCAGCAGGGGCAGGGCGGCGATGTGCTCGACTGTCACCGGGGTGTCACCCAGCAATCCCGGGCTGCACACCGGCAGCAGGTGTTCGTGCATCAGAAAGTGTGCCTCGGTGCCCGACCACTCGGCATCACCGTAATAGATGGCGGCATCGAAGTGGGTATCGGCGAACAGGAAGGGGCGTGTGCGGTTGGTCAGGTGCACCGTCACTTCCGGGTGCAAGCGCTGAAAGGCACGCAGGCGGGGGAGCAGCCACTGGGTGCCAAAGGTCGGCACCACCGCCAGTTCTATGCTGGTCGTGCCCTGGTTGCCCATCAGGGCCAGGGTGTCGCGCTCCACTGCATCGAGCTGCGCTGCGACTTTGCGGCTGTAGGCCACGCCCGCCTCAGTCAGCACCACGCCGCGCCGCGACCGCCGGAACAGCTCGACATTGAGGAAACTCTCCAGCCCGCCGATCTGCCGACAGATCGCGCTTTGCGTGAGGTTCAGCTCGTCGGCCGCCTTGGTGAAGCTCTGGTGACGTGCGGCCGACTCGAAGGCGACGAGGGCGGCGGTGCTGGGGATCTTGCGACGCATTGATGCAAAAGCCTCACTCATGAGCAGTATTTATGCCTGGTTAAGCTAGCTCGAAGTGAGGGAAAAGCACAGGTCTGTGCAAAATCTGCGTTTGTCCATTGCCTGCGGCCGGCCTAGGATCAATGTCATACCGGGTCGGCTGGATCGACCGCTCACATCACTGCTTCGAGGTTTCTCGTAATGGCCAAGGCAAGCTTCAACTGGATCGACCCTCTGCTGCTGGATCAGCAACTGACCGAAGAAGAGCGCATGGTGCGCGATAGCGCCCAGCAGTTCGCCGATGACAAATTGGCGCCGCGCGTGCTGGAGGCCTTCCGTCATGAGCAGACCGATCCGAAGATCTTCCGTGAGATGGGCGAAACCGGTCTGCTGGGGGCGACCATTCCTGAAGCCTACGGTGGCAGTGGTCTGAACTACGTGTGCTACGGCTTGATCGCGCGTGAAGTGGAGCGCATCGACTCTGGTTATCGCTCGATGATGAGCGTGCAGTCGTCGCTGGTGATGGTGCCGATCAACGAGTTCGGCAATGAGGCGACCAAGCAGAAGTACCTGCCCAAGCTGGCCAGTGGCGAATACATCGGTTGCTTCGGTCTGACCGAGCCGAACCATGGTTCCGATCCGGGCTCCATGGTCACCCGCGCCAAGAAGGTCGAAGGCGGCTACCGCCTGACTGGCAGCAAAATGTGGATCACCAACAGCCCGATTGCCGATGTCTTCGTGGTCTGGGCCAAGGATGATGCCGGCGAGATTCGTGGCTTCGTGTTGGAAAAAGGCTGGGAAGGCCTCTCTGCTCCGGCGATTCACGGCAAGGTTGGTCTACGCGCGTCGATCACCGGCGAGATCGTCATGGACAACGTGTTCTGCCCCGAGGAGAACGCCTTCCCGGATGTGCGCGGTCTGCGCGGCCCGTTCACCTGCCTGAATTCTGCCCGTTACGGCATCAGTTGGGGGGCGCTGGGTGCTGCCGAGTTCTGCTGGCACACCGCGCGCCAGTATGTGCTGGATCGCAACCAGTTCGGCCGCCCTCTGGCCGCCAACCAACTGATCCAGAAGAAGTTGGCCGACATGCAGACCGAGATCACTCTGGCGCTGCAAGGCTGTCTGCGTCTCGGTCGGATGAAAGACGAAGGCACCGCAGCGGTGGAAATCACCTCGATCATGAAGCGCAACAGCTGTGGCAAGGCGCTGGATATCGCACGCATGGCGCGCGACATGCTCGGCGGCAATGGCATCAGCGACGAGTTCGGCATTGCCCGGCACCTGGTCAATCTCGAAGTGGTCAATACCTACGAGGGCACGCATGACGTGCATGCGCTGATCCTCGGTCGCGCACAGACTGGCATTCAGGCGTTCTTCTAACGCCTCGTCCCTCTCAATGATTCCTGGTGCGCGTGGCGCACCTTATGGAGAAGCTTCATGTCTGGCGCCCTTTCCCATATCCGTGTGCTCGACCTGTCCCGTGTGCTTGCCGGCCCTTGGGCGGGGCAGATCCTCGGTGACCTCGGTGCCGAAGTGATCAAGGTGGAGCGACCGGGCTCGGGTGATGACACCCGACATTGGGGACCTCCTTATATAAAGGATGCCGAGGGCAATGATTCGCGTGAGGCAGCCTACTTTCAGAGTGCCAACCGCAACAAGCAGTCGCTGACCCTCGATTTCACCCAGGCCGAAGGTCAGCGCTTGGTGCGTGAGCTGGTCGCGCAGTGCGACGTGTTGCTGGAAAACTTCAAGGTCGGCGGCCTGGCGGCCTATGGCCTCGACTATGAGTCGTTGAAGGCGATCAACCCGCGCCTGGTCTATTGCTCCATTACCGGTTTCGGCCAGACCGGGCCCTATGCCAAGCGCGCCGGCTACGACTTCATGATCCAGGGGCTGGGCGGCCTGATGAGTCTGACTGGGCGTCCGGACGGTGAGGAGGGCGCTGGGCCGATGAAGGTCGGTGTGGCGCTGACCGACATACTCACCGGGCTCTATGCCACCGTAGGTGTGCTGGCTGCACTGAATCAGCGTGAGCAGTCTGGTGTCGGTCAGCATATAGATGTGGCATTGCTCGACGTGCAGGTCGCCTGCCTGGCCAATCAGGCCATGAACTACCTGACGACAGGTGTATCGCCCAAGCGGTTGGGTAATGCTCATCCCAATATCGTCCCCTATCAGGATTTCCCCAGTGCTGATGGCAACTTCATCCTGGCGGTTGGTAACGACGGACAGTTCCGCAAGTTCTGCGAAGTCGCAGGTATTGCACACCTTGCCGATGACTCGCGTTTCGCCACCAACAAGGCGCGTGTCGCGCATCGTGCTGAGCTGATCCCGCTGCTGCGCCAGGCGACGGTGTTCAAGAATACGACCCAGTGGATCGAACTGCTGGAAACGGCCGGGGTGCCCTGTGGGCCGATCAATGATCTGCAGCAGGTGTTCGCTGATCCTCAGGTACAGGCGCGGGGGCTACGCCTTGATCTGCCCAATGCGCTGGGTAGTAGTACACCGCAGGTCGCCAGTCCGCTGCGCCTGTCTGCTACGCCGGTAGCGTATCGTTCAGCTCCGCCACTGTTAGGGCAGCACACCGAGGCCTTGCTGGAGCGGCTACTGGGCATGAGTGAAGCTCAGGTTGCTGCGTTACGTGAGGGTGGAGTGGTCTAAGTATTTCCGCCCTCTATATAAGAAGGCGAAGGTCTCTGGAGCGATATGCGCATTTTTTGCCTTTCAGGGGTTTACAGCGCGCCGCGCTCATGTAGAATGCGCGCCTCGCTGAGACGAACCCTGGTTCGGCGAAGCGCTAAGTTGTTGAGATAGAAAGAAAATTTCTTCAAAAACAACTTGACGGAGTAACGAGGTGCTGTAGAATGCGCGCCTCACTGAAGCGGAAGAGATGAAGCTGAGGTTGCTCCAGGCGGTTGAGTAGAAAGAAGTTTCTCCGGAAACAAAATCGAAAAACAGCTTGACAGATAGAAAGGCTGCTGTAGAATGCGCGGCCTTGGTTGAGGCGAAAGACTTAACCGAATGTTCTTTAACAACTGAATCAAGCAATTCGTGTGGGTGCTTGTGAGGTAAGACTGGTAGTCGACTGATTATCAGCATCACAAGTAACACTCGTGAATTCGAGAGTTTATTTGCGATTGCTGAGCCAAGTTTAGGGTTTTCTCAAAACCCAAGCAGTATTGAACTGAAGAGTTTGATCATGGCTCAGATTGAACGCTGGCGGCAGGCCTAACACATGCAAGTCGAGCGGATGAAGAGAGCTTGCTCTCTGATTTAGCGGCGGACGGGTGAGTAATGCCTAGGAATCTGCCTGGTAGTGGGGGATAACGTTCCGAAAGGAACGCTAATACCGCATACGTCCTACGGGAGAAAGCAGGGGACCTTCGGGCCTTGCGCTATCAGATGAGCCTAGGTCGGATTAGCTAGTTGGTGAGGTAATGGCTCACCAAGGCTACGATCCGTAACTGGTCTGAGAGGATGATCAGTCACACTGGAACTGAGACACGGTCCAGACTCCTACGGGAGGCAGCAGTGGGGAATATTGGACAATGGGCGAAAGCCTGATCCAGCCATGCCGCGTGTGTGAAGAAGGTCTTCGGATTGTAAAGCACTTTAAGTTGGGAGGAAGGGCAGTAAGCTAATACCTTGCTGTTTTGACGTTACCGACAGAATAAGCACCGGCTAACTTCGTGCCAGCAGCCGCGGTAATACGAAGGGTGCAAGCGTTAATCGGAATTACTGGGCGTAAAGCGCGCGTAGGTGGTTCGTTAAGTTGGATGTGAAAGCCCCGGGCTCAACCTGGGAACTGCATCCAAAACTGGCGAGCTAGAGTACGGTAGAGGGTGGTGGAATTTCCTGTGTAGCGGTGAAATGCGTAGATATAGGAAGGAACACCAGTGGCGAAGGCGACCACCTGGACTGATACTGACACTGAGGTGCGAAAGCGTGGGGAGCAAACAGGATTAGATACCCTGGTAGTCCACGCCGTAAACGATGTCAACTAGCCGTTGGGTACCTTGAGTACTTAGTGGCGCAGCTAACGCATTAAGTTGACCGCCTGGGGAGTACGGCCGCAAGGTTAAAACTCAAATGAATTGACGGGGGCCCGCACAAGCGGTGGAGCATGTGGTTTAATTCGAAGCAACGCGAAGAACCTTACCTGGCCTTGACATGCAGAGAACTTTCCAGAGATGGATTGGTGCCTTCGGGAACTCTGACACAGGTGCTGCATGGCTGTCGTCAGCTCGTGTCGTGAGATGTTGGGTTAAGTCCCGTAACGAGCGCAACCCTTGTCCTTAGTTACCAGCACGTTATGGTGGGCACTCTAAGGAGACTGCCGGTGACAAACCGGAGGAAGGTGGGGATGACGTCAAGTCATCATGGCCCTTACGGCCAGGGCTACACACGTGCTACAATGGTCGGTACAAAGGGTTGCCAAACCGCGAGGTGGAGCTAATCCCATAAAACCGATCGTAGTCCGGATCGCAGTCTGCAACTCGACTGCGTGAAGTCGGAATCGCTAGTAATCGTGAATCAGAATGTCACGGTGAATACGTTCCCGGGCCTTGTACACACCGCCCGTCACACCATGGGAGTGGGTTGCTCCAGAAGTAGCTAGTCTAACCTTCGGGGGGACGGTTACCACGGAGTGATTCATGACTGGGGTGAAGTCGTAACAAGGTAGCCGTAGGGGAACCTGCGGCTGGATCACCTCCTTAATCGAAGACTTCAGCTTTCTCATAAGCTCCCACACGAATTGCTTGATTCATTGTAGAAGACGATGCTGTAACGCGACCCTGTTATAGGTCTGTAGCTCAGTTGGTTAGAGCGCACCCCTGATAAGGGTGAGGTCGGCAGTTCAAATCTGCCCAGACCTACCAATTCAGGTGCAGATGCTTACGGGGCCATAGCTCAGCTGGGAGAGCGCCTGCCTTGCACGCAGGAGGTCAGCGGTTCGATCCCGCTTGGCTCCACCACTTACAGTTTGATCGTAGTGAAAGAGTTCAGAAATGAGCATTCCTGCTGAGGCAGAAGAGTGTTGATTTCTGGTCTTTTGACCAGTCGAAACATCGTTCTTTAAAAATTTGGGTATGTGATAGAAGTGACTGATTAATTGCTTTCACTGGCAATTGATCTGGTCAAGGTAAAATTTGTAGTTCTCAAGACGCAAATTTTCGGCGAATGTCGTCTTCACGATTGAGACAGTAACCAGATTGCTTGGGGTTATATGGTCAAGTGAAGAAGCGCATACGGTGGATGCCTTGGCAGTCAGAGGCGATGAAAGACGTGGTAGCCTGCGATAAGCTCCGGTTAGGTGGCAAACAACCGTTATGACCCGGAGATCTCTGAATGGGGGAACCCAGCCAGCATAAGCTGGTTATCTTGTACTGAATCCATAGGTGCAAGAGGCGAACCAGGGGAACTGAAACATCTAAGTACCCTGAGGAATAGAAATCAACCGAGATTCCCTAAGTAGTGGCGAGCGAACGGGGACTAGCCCTTAAGTTGATTTGAGATTAGTGGAAGGTTCTGGAAAGTTCCGCCGTAGTGGGTGATAGCCCCGTACACGAAAATCTCTTATCAATGAAATCGAGTAGGACGGAGCACGAGAAACTTTGTCTGAACATGGGGGGACCATCCTCCAAGGCTAAATACTACTGACTGACCGATAGTGAACCAGTACCGTGAGGGAAAGGCGAAAAGAACCCCGGAGAGGGGAGTGAAATAGAACCTGAAACCGTATGCGTACAAGCAGTGGGAGCCTACTTTGTTGGGTGACTGCGTACCTTTTGTATAATGGGTCAGCGACTTATATTCAGTGGCGAGCTTAACCGAATAGGGGAGGCGTAGCGAAAGCGAGTCTTAATAGGGCGCTTTAGTCGCTGGGTATAGACCCGAAACCGGGCGATCTATCCATGGGCAGGTTGAAGGTTAGGTAACACTGACTGGAGGACCGAACCGACTACCGTTGAAAAGTTAGCGGATGACCTGTGGATCGGAGTGAAAGGCTAATCAAGCTCGGAGATAGCTGGTTCTCCTCGAAAGCTATTTAGGTAGCGCCTCGTGTATCACTGCTGGGGGTAGAGCACTGTTTCGGCTAGGGGGTCATCCCGACTTACCAAACCGATGCAAACTCCGAATACCAGCAAGTGTCAGCACGGGAGACACACGGCGGGTGCTAACGTCCGTCGTGAAAAGGGAAACAACCCAGACCGTCAGCTAAGGTCCCAAAGTTATGGTTAAGTGGGAAACGATGTGGGAAGGCTTAGACAGCTAGGAGGTTGGCTTAGAAGCAGCCACCCTTTAAAGAAAGCGTAATAGCTCACTAGTCGAGTCGGCCTGCGCGGAAGATGTAACGGGGCTCAAACCATACACCGAAGCTACGGGTTCATCCTTTGGATGAGCGGTAGAGGAGCGTTCTGTAAGCCTGTGAAGGTGAGTTGAGAAGCTTGCTGGAGGTATCAGAAGTGCGAATGCTGACATGAGTAACGACAATGCGAGTGAAAAACTCGCACGCCGAAAGACCAAGGTTTCCTGCGCAACGTTAATCGACGCAGGGTTAGTCGGCCCCTAAGGCGAGGCAGAAATGCGTAGTCGATGGGAAACGGGTTAATATTCCCGTACTTCTAGTTACTGCGATGGAGGGACGGAGAAGGCTAGGCCAGCACGGCGTTGGTTGTCCGTGTTTAAGGTGGTAGGCTGATTTCTTAGGTAAATCCGGGAGATCAAGGCCGAGAGCTGATGACGAGCGTTCTTTTAGAATGCGAAGTGGTTGATGCCATGCTTCCAGGAAAAGCTTCTAAGCTTCAGGTAACTAGGAACCGTACCCCAAACCGACACAGGTGGTTAGGTAGAGAATACCAAGGCGCTTGAGAGAACTCGGGTGAAGGAACTAGGCAAAATGGCACCGTAACTTCGGGAGAAGGTGCGCCGGTGAGGGTGAAGTATTTACTACGTAAGCCCATGCCGGTCGAAGATACCAGGCCGCTGCGACTGTTTATTAAAAACACAGCACTCTGCAAACACGAAAGTGGACGTATAGGGTGTGACGCCTGCCCGGTGCCGGAAGGTTAATTGATGGGGTTAGCGCAAGCGAAGCTCTTGATCGAAGCCCCGGTAAACGGCGGCCGTAACTATAACGGTCCTAAGGTAGCGAAATTCCTTGTCGGGTAAGTTCCGACCTGCACGAATGGCGTAACGATGGCGGCGCTGTCTCCACCCGAGACTCAGTGAAATTGAAATCGCTGTGAAGATGCAGTGTATCCGCGGCTAGACGGAAAGACCCCGTGAACCTTTACTATAGCTTTGCACTGGACTTTGAGCTTGCTTGTGTAGGATAGGTGGGAGGCTTTGAAGTGGGGACGCCAGTTCTCATGGAGCCATCCTTGAAATACCACCCTGGCAACCTTGAGGTTCTAACTCTGGTCCGTTATCCGGATCGAGGACAGTGTATGGTGGGTAGTTTGACTGGGGCGGTCTCCTCCCAAAGAGTAACGGAGGAGTACGAAGGTGCGCTCAGACCGGTCGGAAATCGGTCGTAGAGTATAAAGGCAAAAGCGCGCTTGACTGCGAGACAGACACGTCGAGCAGGTACGAAAGTAGGTCTTAGTGATCCGGTGGTTCTGTATGGAAGGGCCATCGCTCAACGGATAAAAGGTACTCCGGGGATAACAGGCTGATACCGCCCAAGAGTTCATATCGACGGCGGTGTTTGGCACCTCGATGTCGGCTCATCACATCCTGGGGCTGAAGCCGGTCCCAAGGGTATGGCTGTTCGCCATTTAAAGTGGTACGCGAGCTGGGTTTAGAACGTCGTGAGACAGTTCGGTCCCTATCTGCCGTGGACGTTTGAGATTTGAGAGGGGCTGACCTTAGTACGAGAGGACCGGGTTGGACGAACCTCTGGTGTTCCGGTTGTCACGCCAGTGGCATTGCCGGGTAGCTATGTTCGGAAAAGATAACCGCTGAAAGCATCTAAGCGGGAAACTTGCCTCAAGATGAGATCTCACTGGAGCCTTGAGCTCCCTAAAGGGCCGTCGAAGACTACGACGTTGATAGGTTGGGTGTGTAAGCGCTGTGAGGCGTTGAGCTAACCAATACTAATTGCCCGTGAGGCTTGACCATATAACACCCAAACAATCTGCCCTCAAAGCAGAGGGTGTCGATGGTGAAGTCGACAGAAAGCCGAAAGTTTGCAAGAACTACAAATTACGAATCACATACCCAATTCGCTGTAGCGGCTAACCCCGAGACAGCAACAAATTGCTTGACGACCATAGAGCGTTGGAACCACCTGATCCCATCCCGAACTCAGTAGTGAAACGACGCATCGCCGATGGTAGTGTGGTGCTTCACCATGTGAGAGTAGGTCATCGTCAAGCTCCTATACGAAACCCCAGATCGCCTAGCGGTCTGGGGTTTCTTCTTTGTGGCAAAGAAAACAACGAGTGCGTGGGGCGTGTGCTGCGCGCATCGCCAAGGACGACGACAGGTCGGTGCGCACGGCGCACCCTACGGAAATCGTGCAGCAACGAAAAGGCCACCGTCAGGTTCCTTGAGGATCAATCGCCGGGGGAGCGCTGGCGATGGGGTTGGCTACGAAGTATTTGTGCCTGAGGCTTAACGGCCAATCGAATCTTGTCGCCTTGCTTTGACGAATCACAGCTTGTCAGGACGTTGTCATCTGTTCCGATGACATCGATTGATAAGTCCTGATCCTTGCGATCCCACTCAGGCGTAGCGAGCACCAAGGCATTCTCTTATGCGTCAATCGAGTCGTATCACTTTCCGTTCCACCTTCCGCATCAAGATCAGTGACCGTGAGAGCGACACGTTGATCGGTTATGCCGGCGATCTGTCTGAATGCGGGATGAAGTTGCTCGGCGACACGCTCGTCGAACCCGGTAGCGAACTCAAGTTGCGCATACGGATGCGTGACCGTGAAGGAGAAATGCGCCAGGTCGATGTGGACATGGCCTGTCAGTGGTCGCAGGAGAATATCCGTACAGGCTTCTTTGAAGCCGGGCTGTCGTTGCTTGGCGAGTCGTCGCAGTACGTGGAGCTGGTCGAAGGCATGCGCAACAAGCGTAAGACGCAGGCATGAAAAAGGCGCCGATCAGGCGCCTTTGTCAAAAGCTTACGAAAAGCCTCGAGGGATTTAGCCCAGTGTGCCGAGGATATTTACCCCGACCCTGTCGGGGATCTCGTTCTGCGACAGCACGTGCAGGCCAGGGCTGAATACTCGCGCATAGCGCGCCAATAGCGGCCGCAGCTGCGGCATGACGGTGAGGATCGGCGGGTGGCCATCCTTGCGCAGCTTCTCTTTCACCACCGGCATGGTGTTCTGCAGCTGGTTGAGCAAGCTGGGCTCGACCGGAATGTTGTCCAGGCTTACCGGGCCAGCCTGTTGAGCGATGGCCAAGGCATTGAGCAACGTGTTCTCCAGCGCATTTTCGAGGATGAACACGGAGAGCTCCTGGCGCTCCCCGGCGATCATGCCGACGATGCTGCGGCGCAGGGCATAGCGCACATCGGAGGCCAGCAACACCGGATCCTTGGTCGACTCGCCTGCTTCGAGCAGGGTGGTGGCAATGGTCACGATATCCTTCAGCGGTACCTGCTCTTGCAGCAGTTGTCGGTAGACACGGTGCTGTTGGGTGTAGCTGAGCTGGTTCTTCAGGCTTTCCGCCAGCTTCGGTGCCTGTACCTGCAGGCGTTGCATCAGGTGGTCGACGTCATCGTGTTTGAATACGTCAGGCAGGTGTTCGCGAATGACCTTGTTCAGGTGCGTGGCGATGACACTGGCACAGTCGATGACCTGATAGCCGAGGTTGAGCGCGCGCGATTTGTCTTCGGGCTGAATCCACACCACCTGCATGCGATACGCCGGGTCTACACCCAGAATGCCATCGATCTCGCCGTACAGCTCCGGTGAAGGGATGGCCATCATGCGATCGGCATGCAATTCGGCGCCATCGATCTTCTCGCCATTGATATGAATGCTGTACTGCGATGCCTTCAGGCGCAGGCTGTCGCGGATGTGCACTTCTGGCAGGAGAAAGCCCAGGCTCTCCGATAGTGTCTGGCGCACGCCGCGTACGCGTTGGGTCAGGGGGGCGCCGGCAGCTTCGTTGACCAGGCCGACCAGCTTGTAGCCAAGCGATACCGAGAGGCGCTCGACCAGCGGGATGTCTTCCCAGGCCAGGTTCTGCACGCGCTCCTGTTCCATCGCCTTACCCAGCGCCTGTACCTGTTCCAGGCTGGCGGCTTCGTCTGGTGGCGCGTTGCGTGAGACGGCCCACCCGATCAGTGCGGCAAGGGCCGCGAAGCTGGTGAAGGCCAGGTGCGGCATACCCGGTACCAGCGCGAGTACCACCAGGATGCCGGCGACGGTGTAGAGCAGTGAGGGCGAGCCGAGCATCTGCCGGTGCACCTGCTGGGTGATCTCGGCTGACTCGTTGACCCGGGTGACGATGATCGCCGCGGCGGTCGCCAGCAGCAGGGCGGGAATCTGCGCGACCAGGCCGTCGCCGATGGTCAGCAGGGCGTACTGACGGAAGGCATCGCCAGCACTCATGTCGTGAGCGAACACGCCGATGGCGAAGCCGCCGAACATGCTCACCAGCAGGATCAGAATGCCGGCGATGGCATCACCGCGGACGAACTTCGAGGCACCGTCCATCGCACCGTAGAAGTCGGCTTCCTTGGCCACTTCCTGGCGACGCTGCTTGGCTTCCTCGGGGCCGATCAGGCCGGCGTTGAGGTCGGCGTCGATGGCCATCTGCTTGCCGGGCAGGGCGTCCAGGGTAAAGCGTGCACTGACCTCGGAGATGCGCTCGCCACCCTTGGTGATGACGATGAAGTTGACGATCATCAGGATCACGAACACCACTATGCCGACGATGAAGTTGCCGCCGATGACCACTTCACCGAAGGCCTCGATCACCTTGCCTGCGGCCCCGGTGCCGGTATGGCCTTCGAGCAGCACCACGCGGGTCGAGGCGACATTCAGGCACAGGCGCAGCAGGGTGGTGATGAGGATCACCGTGGGAAACAGGGAGAAGTCCAGCGGGCTCTTGGCCGAGATGCTGACCAGCAGGATCAGCACCGCCAGGCTGATGTTGAAGGTGAAGAGGATGTCCAGCACCAACGGCGGCAGCGGCAGGATGACCATCGCCAGTACCGAGAGGATCAGGATCGGGATGCCGATACGACCGCTGCGGAAGGTGGGCGCGAGTTGCTGCAATAGGTTCATGAATCAGCCCCTGTTGGCCAAGCTTTCGGGAATCGGGAGGTTGCTCGCCAGTTGTGGCTTGCTTCTGCGGCCCTGGCGCCAGGCCTTGAGCTGCAGGATGTAGGTCAGCACGTGGGCCACCGCGGTATAGAGCGGTGCCGGTATCTGCTGGTTGACCTGGGTGGTGAAGTAGATGGCGCGAGCCAGTGGCGGTGCTTCCACCACTTCGAGGTCATGCTTGGCTGCCATCTGCTTCATGTACAACGCGGTCTCGTCGACACCTTTGGCCAGCACGAATGGCGCCTGGGCCTTCTTCGGGTCGTACTTCAGCGCCACGGCGAAATGCACCGGGTTGACGATGACCACGTCGGCATTCTTGATCACCTTGCTGATCTGTCGTTGCAGCATCTGCCGCTGCAATTGCTTGATGCGCGCCTTGACCTCGGGGCGGCCTTCCTGGTTCTTGTGCTCTTCCTTGCGCTCCTGCTTGGTCATGCGCATTTTCTTGAGGAAGAAGAAGCGCTGCAGCGGAATGTCGATGAAGGAGAACACCACGAAGATCAGCAGCAGGATCAGGGTGAGGTCGAACATCAGGTTCAGCGCACTGGCGATGGCTTCGAGCACGCTGCTGCGTTGCAGGGCGATCAGATCGGGCAGGGCCGAGCGCACCAGGAAATAGCCGGCGCCGAGCAGTACCACGACCTTGAGGATCGACTTGAGCAGCTCGCTCCAGTTCTGTGCGGAGAAGATGCGCCCGATGCCGGTGATGGGATTGAGCTTGCTCAGCTTGGGGCTGAAGTTCTTCGAGGAGAACACCCAGCCACCGGGAATCAGCGACAGCACTACCACCAGCACCGAGGTCAGCAGCAGTGGTGCCAGCAGCTTGATGAACACCAGCATGTTGTAGCCAAGCAGGGTGTCGAGGTCGTCCAGGCCGATTTCGCTGTGGCCGAACTGAATGTAGGACAGGCGGAAGCTGTCGTTCAGGCCTTCCAGGAACAGCCCGGCGCTGTACTTGAGGATGAACAGCGTGGCGAGCAGCGAAATGGTGGTCGACAGATCCTTCGAGCGCGCGACCTGGCCATCGTCCTTGCTCTTCTTGAGCTTCTGGGCAGAGGCCTCTTCGGTCTTTTCCTGGGCGCTGTTCTGCTCAGACATTCTGGCCCTCCCGCAGGATCACACCGATGCCGTTGAGCAGGTCGCGGGTCAGGCGCAGGTAGCTTTCCGGCAGATCCGGCAGGGTCAGGTAAACGCACAGCAGGCCCATGAGGATGCTGATGGGGAAACCCAGGGAGAACAGGTTCATCGCCGGTGAAATGCGGTTGAGCAGGCCGAAGCAGAACTGCACCAGGGTCAGGCAGAACACCACGGGCAGGGTGACCAGCACGGCGGCGGCCAGTACCCAGGCGAAGGCATGGACGAAGCTTTCCGCGCCGACGTAATGCAGGCCACTGCCGACCGGCCAGAACAGGAAGCTCTGATACAGCACGCTGACGGTGACCAGATGGCCGTCGATGGCGAAGAACATCAGCACCAGCAGGATGAAATACAGCTGGTAGAGAATGGATGACGATGACACGCCGTTCACCGGGTCGTTGTAGCGCGCCATGCTCATGCCCATCTGCGTCGAGATCACCTCGCCGACCAGCATGAAAATGGTGAACACCAACTGCAGGGTGAGCCCCAGCAGTACGCCGAAGGCCACCTGTTCGAGCGCGGTGAGCAGGCCCTTGAGCGACAGTGGATCGATCTCCGGCATGTCCGGCAGGGCTGCACCGAGGGCGATGGTCAGCGCCAGGGCGAGCAGGATGCGCACCCGCACCGACACCGCGCGATGGTTGAACAGTGGCGCCATGCTGAACAGTGCGAGGATGCGACAGAACGGCCACCAGTAGACCTGCAGGCTGGCAAGGTAGCGGGTGGCGTCGAACAGCGGCTCGGGCATAGGGTCAACCCACCAGGTGCCCGGCCTGCCGGAAGGTCTCGATGAACAGGTCGCTGAGCGTGCGCAGAATCCAGTGGCCGGCGAAGATCAGCATGCCCAGGGTGATCAGCAGGCGCGGCAGGAAGCTGAGCATCTGCTCGTTGATCTGCGTGGCGGCCTGGAAGATGCTCACCAGCAAGCCGCCGAGCAGGCTCGGCACCACCAGCACGCAAACGATGATGCCGGTGACGTAGACAGCATGGGCCACCAGCTCGGCGGCGTGTTCGGGCGTGAGCATCGCGAAGGCCTCGCTAATACGGCTGGATACTGGTGGTGAGGGTGCCGACCAGCAGTGTCCAGCCGTCCACCAGCACGAACACCATCAGCTTGAACGGCAGCGAGATCATCATCGGCGACAGCATCATCATGCCCATCGCCATCAGCACGCTGGCCACCACCAGGTCGATCACCAAGAACGGCACGAAGATCATGAAACCGAGCTGGAAGGCGGTCTTCAATTCACTGAGCACGAAGGCAGGCAGCAGCAGGGAGAAGTCCAGCTTGGCCAGATCGTCGGGCAGCTCCTCGCCGGCCAGGGTGACCATGGTCTCCAGCGAGTTCTTGCTGGTCTGCGCGAGCATGAACTGGCTGATGATGCGCTTACCCTCGCCGAGGCCCTGTTCGAGGCTGATCTGATCGGCTTCGAACGGCACGTAGGCCTGGGTGTAGACCTCTTGCCAGACCGGGCGCATCACCAGCAGGGTGAGACACAGGGCAATGCCGATGAGGATCGGGTTGGGTGGGCTCTGCTGCAGGCCGATGGCCTGGCGCAGGATGGCCAGGACGATAATGAAGCGGGTGAAGCAGGTCATCATCATCAACATGGCCGGGAGAAAGCCCAGCAGGGTCATCATCAGCAGAATCTGCAGTTTGACGCTGAGGGTCTGGCCGTCTTCGGTGTCGTTGAAGTTGAACAGGGTGATGTCGCCGCCAGCCGCCTGGGCCAGCAGCGGACAGCACAGCGCCGCCAGCAGCAGGGCCGTGTGCAGCAGACGGCGCAGGGTCATGCGCCGATTCCGCTGAGACCGGTGCCGGACAGCTCGACGATGCGCAGGCCGTAGTTGCCGTTCATCACCACCACCTCGGCCTTGGCGAACAGGGCACCGTTGACCTTCACGTCCAGCGGCTCGCCGGCCAGCTTGTCGAGCACGATCACGCTGCCGGAGTCGACGTCCATCAGCTCCTTGAGGGATATCTCGGTGGAGGCGACTTCCAGGGTGACGTTGACCGGAATCTTGCCGAAGAAGCTCAGATCCTGATGCGGTTGCGCCATGGGCGCTTCGCTGATCACCGACTCGTTCAGCGGTTCATCGCTGGAAAGACCGGCATCGTTGATCAGGCTGTCGAAATCGTTATCGGAAATGGAGCTGCTCATGGGGTCTTCACGCTCTCTAGAGATGTCAGAAACAGGGAGCCTTCTTCTTCGAAGATGACGCCGCGAAACAGCTTCTGCTGGTTGATCTGCACGTCGCAGCGCTCCGTCAGGCGCATGCTGAGGATGTCGCCGGGACGCAGGGCGAGCACCTGCGACAGCGGCATCTGCAGACTGGCGACCACACAGTCCAGGCGCACCGGAAGCTGGCGGATCTGATTCAGCGAACTGCCGACTGGCGCGCTGGGCGGTGGGCTGGTCAGGCGGCTGGTCAGCTCATCGACCAGTTGCGTATCCAGGTAGATGAAGATCGAGGCCTGGCTACCGGTGATGTGACTGGTGAAATGGAATTCGGCCACGTATTCCCAGACCGCCTCGTCATAGGCGTTGTCGTGCGGTTCCAGCTTGCCGAAGGTGCTGCCGGCGAGAATCGAGCGGGCGAACAGCTGAGTGACGTCCACTCCCAGGCGGTTGCGCATGCGCTGTTCTGAGGTGCTGATCGGTGGCGCTTCGTGGTTCGGCAGGCAAGTGCCGCCGTAGTAGCACTCGAGTGCTTCGGTCAGCAGCGAGCGATCCATGGAAAAACCGACCTTGCCGAATGGCGAGCGATAGACGCATTCGGCTTCCTGCTGCACCTGTTCGTGTACATCGACCTTGAGCAACTCGAGATTGATTCGGTAGTTGCGCAGAAAGTAGTCGCTGATGATCCGCGGGTACTTGTTGGAGAGCTCGCGAATGTAGTGCGGAATCTTGTGGTAATGCCGGCCAAGTTTCTGCGGTTTCAACCGGGTCAGACTGTCGGCGGGCACGCCATGATGGACTTTTTTAATGCCAGTCATGTTGTGGGCTGTATTCCTGGTTGTAACTGCACGGGCGCCACAGTGGAGGCGGCGGACGTTGCAGACGACTTGAAAGATGCCGACGGGCCGCTGTGAGAGAAGACGGCCATGGCGCCAAGAAGCATCCCGGCACAGCGCTGCAGGCCAGTGATGACGAGGGGGAGTCTAGGGGGCGAGGGGGCGGGAAATTAAATCAATAGATATCAAATGCTGTTTTTGATAGCGGCTGGCTAGCATTGATAGCAATTAACGCTAAGTAATTCGGCGGAATTCTGTGCGCTTGTTAACGTTCGCGGCGTGATCCATTGCAACTATATGAAGCACGCACTCAGTCACCGCCGTATTGACTGACAAGGGCGGCGGAAAGTTTCAAAAG
This sequence comes from Pseudomonas berkeleyensis, assembly GCF_014109765.1. NCBI lineage: Bacteria > Pseudomonadati > Pseudomonadota > Gammaproteobacteria > Pseudomonadales > Pseudomonadaceae > Pseudomonas > Pseudomonas berkeleyensis. The sequence continues at coordinate 5,346,328 of NZ_CP059139.1, read as the reverse complement.
ATTAAGGGGCCGAGTGAAAAAAATCTGTCATCTAGTTGGCAGTTTGGAACTCCGGATCGATTAGGCCAGCTGGCAGATAAAGACAACGGATGATTGACCTTGAAGCATTCAACTCAATCGGTAAGTTACGCCTGCAACGCACTGTTCACTGAGCAGTTCGGGCAGCGCCATATTGTCGTGGTCGGTCAGGCCGATGCGGCCAGCGAGCGCTTGCTCACCGGCGGGCTGCAGCGCCAGGGTTTCCAGGTGCAGCGCTTTGCCAGTTGCCTGGAGCTCGACCCCGCCGTGCTGACCGATGCCAGTCTGGTACTGGTGTTCGTCAGCAGCCTGGCCGGCAACACCCTTTATGCGCAGGTCGGCGCGATTCTGCGTCAGGCCGGCCGCGCGGGTGTGGTGCCAGTGGTGGAGTACGCTGATCAGGAGAAGGCCGCCGCTCTGCTCGAGCTGGGTTGCGTCGATTATCTGCTGGCGCCGTTCAGTGAAGCCCAGCTCAATGCCCTGCTGCGCCGCCAGGAGTCGGCCAGTACCGGCGAGGAAGCCTTCGTGTCCTGCTCGCAGGCAGGGCGTCGCCTGTTGGCCATGGCTCAGCGCGTTGCCATGACCCGTGCGCCGATCCTGATCACTGGTGAAACGGGGACTGGCAAGGAGCTGATGGCGCGCTATATCCATCGTTTTTCCGCCCAGGACGACGCGCCCTTTATCGCGGTGAACTGCGCGGCGATTCCTGAGCAGATGCTCGAGTCCATTCTTTTTGGCCACGAGAAGGGCGCCTTCACCGGTGCCGTCAATGCCCAACCGGGCAAGTTCGAACTGGCCAACGGCGGCACGCTGCTGCTCGATGAAATCGGTGAGTTGCCGCTGGGGCTGCAGGCCAAGCTGTTGCGCGTGCTGCAGGAGCAGTGCGTCGAACGCCTGGGCGGACGCAAGGAGATCGCCCTGGACGTGCGCATCATCGCTGCCACCAACCGCGACCTGCAGCAGGAAGTGGCCGAGGGCCGTTTCCGCGCCGACCTGATGTTCCGTCTCGATGTGCTGCCGCTGCACATCAGCCCGCTGCGCGAGCGCAAGGATGACGTACTGCCGCTGGCACGTCGCTTCATTCGCCAGTACGCCGCGCAGGACGCCCGCCACGAACTGCTCACCGAAGATGCCTGCCGCGCGCTGCTGGCTTACGACTGGCCGGGCAACGTGCGCGAGCTGGAGAACTGCCTGCAACGTGCGCTGATTCTGCGCAACGGCCTGTATATCCAGGCGCAGGATCTGGGCCTGGCGTTGCCACAGGGCGCTCCGGTCGAGGTTGTGCCGCGCTTGCAGCCGCAAGTCCTCGAGGGCGGCAAGGCGGCTCTGCGCGCCAGTGGCAAGTGGGCCGAGTACCAGCACGTGATCGACACCATCCGCCGTTTCGGCGGGCACAAGACCAAGGCAGCCGAGAGCCTGGGGATGACCCCTCGCGCATTGCGCTACCGACTCAACGCCATGCGCGAGCAGGGCGTGCAGATTCCCGTCTAAGAACCGGCCAGGAGCCATAGCGATGAACTCGATCACCCAGGTGCAGCAGGATCTGCTGGGCCGCATGGAACAACTCAAGGGTTTGAGCGACGCGACCGTGATCAAGCCGGCGCAGGCGTTTGCCGCGCAACCTGGCGAGGCCGGTTTCGCCAGCGCGTTCAACGACGTGGTGCGCGCGGTCGATACCCAGCAGCACAGCTCGAGTGCCGCGATGGCTGCGGTGGACAGTGGGCAGAGCGACGACCTGGTAGGCGCGATGATCGAGAGCCAGAAGGCCAGTGTCTCGTTCAGCGCCCTGATGCAGGTGCGTAACAAGCTGGCCTCGGCCTTCGACGACATCATGAAGATGCCGCTGTAAGCGGATCGGGGGCCTGACGCGTGCTGCAGACCATCAAAAGCAAGCTGCCTGAAGGTAGCCTGAAGCTCGATCCACGCATGACCCTGCTCGGCCTGGCGGTATTCGCCGCGCTGCTGGCGGTCGGCGTGGTCTTCTACCTCTGGCGGGATCAGGGCTCTTTCCGTCCATTGTACGGCACCGGCGAGGCTTATCCAGCCGCTGAGGTGATGCAGGTGCTCGACAGTGATGCCATCGCCTATCGCCTGCATCCGCAAAGCGGTCAGGTGCTGGTGCGCGACGATCAGCTTGGCCGCGCGCGCATGTTGCTGGCGGCCAAGGGCGTGCAGGTCAAGGTGCCGGCTGGCTACGAGTTGTTCGACAAGGATGAGCCGTTGGGCACCAGCCAGTTCGTCCAGGATGTGCGCCTCAAGCGCAGCCTGGAGGGCGAGTTGGCGCGCACGGTGATGGCACTCAAAGGCGTCGAGGGCGCCCGCGTGCACCTGGCGCTGCAGGAAAGCAGCTCGTTCGTGGTGGGCAAGCGCGAACCGGGCAAGGCTTCGGTGATGTTGCAACTGGCGCCCGGCTACAAGATGGCGCCGGAGCAGGTCAGCGCCATCGTCAACCTGGTGGCCGGTAGCGTGCCGCAGCTGGATGCGAGCAACGTACAGGTGGTCGACCAGTATGGTGCGTTGCTGTCGCGTGGCCTCGATGCCTGGGGCGGGCCCGCGCAGAACTGGCAGGTGGTCGACGATTATCAGAACAAGGCCGTGGCCAATGCCGAGGCCGTACTGGCGCCGATCCTTGGCGGTGGCAATTACCGCATCAGCGTGTCCGCCGATATCGATTTCAGCCAGAAGGAAGAGACCTTCCAGGCATACGGCGAGAGCCCGCGCCTGCGCAACGAAGTGCTGCGTGACGAGAGCGTGCTCGACCAGCTCGCCCTGGGTGTGCCGGGCTCGCTGGCCAACCGTCCACCTGCGCCGGCTCCCACTGCGCCACCGGCCGACCAGGCCCAGGCAGGCGCTCAGGGGGACAACGCCAACCAGGCGGCGACCTCGCTGCGCAAGGAATCCAACCGTCAGCTGGATTACGACCAGAGCATCACCCACGTCAAACATGCCCCTTTCAGCCTGCGTCAGCAGAGCATCGCCGTGGTACTCAACGCGGCCGTGGCACCGGAAGGCGGTTGGACGCCCGAAGCGCGCGCCGAGATGGAGGCGATGATCAAGAGTGCGGTGGGCTTCAACCAGGCACGTGGTGACCTGCTGACGCTCAGCGTGTTTCCGTTCACCGCCGATGGCCTGACCGAGGCTGGCGGCGATCTGCTGCCCTGGTGGGAAAACCCCAAGGTGCATGACCTGGCCAAGCTCGCTGTGTTCGCCCTGATCAGCCTGCTGCTGCTGTTGATGGTGGTGCGTCCGGCGATCCGCAGCCTGAGCCAGCGTAGTCAGGCGACGCCGCCGCCAGTAGAGGGCGATGCGCAGCTTGCGCTGCACGCCGAGCGTGCTGCCGAGCGCCTGCTGGCGCGGGTTGGGGACGATCACCCGGGGGCCACGGTGCTCGGCGAACTGAGCCCGCTGTCGGAAATCCGCCTACCGGCGCCAGGCTCGGGCCTGGAGCTACAGATCGAACACCTGCAGATGCTGGCCAAGAACGATCCCGAGCGCGTCTCGGAAGTCATCAAGCAATGGATAGGGCGCAATGAACGAGACCTCAACCCAGCCTGACGGCCGTGGCGGCTCCACCGCCAAGGAAATGCGCATGCGTGTGCAGAAGCGCTCGCTGAGCTCGTCCGAGCAGGCGGCCATTCTGATGTTGAGCATGGGCGACGAGATTTCCGCCGGAGTGCTCAAGCACTTCTCGCGCGAGGAAATCGTCTCCATCAGTCAGGCGATGGCGCGTCTGTCCAACGTCAAGCAGCCGATGGTCTCCGACGTCATCGGTCGCTTCTTCGAGGACTACAAGGAGCAGAGCAGCATCAAGGGCGCCTCGCGCGGTTACCTCGACGGCATGCTCAGCAAGGCGTTGGGCGGTGAAATCACCCGCTCGCTGCTCGACAGCATCTATGGCGAGGAAATCCGCGCCAAGATGGCCAAGATGGAATGGCTCGATCCCAAGCAGTTCGCTGCGCTGATCGCCAAGGAGCATGCGCAGATGCAGGCGGTGTTCCTCGCCTTCCTGCCGCCAGGCATGGCCAGCGAAGTGCTCGAGTGCATGCCGGCCGAGCGCCAGGATGAGCTGCTCTATCGCATCGCCAACCTCAGCGAGGTCAACAGCGACGTCATCTCCGAACTGGAGCAGTTGATCGAGCGCAGCCTGGCGGTGCTCAGCACCCAGGGCTCGCAGGTACGCGGGGTGAAGCAGGCGGCGGACATCATGAACCGCTTCAAGGGCGACCGGAACCAGATGTTCGAGCTGCTGCGTGCGCACGACGATCAACTGGTCGAGCGCATCGAAGATGAAATGTACGACTTCTTCATCCTCTCGCGGCAGAACCAGGACGTGCTGCAGAGCCTGCTCGAAGCCATCCCGCTGGAAGAATGGGTGGTCGCCCTCAAGGGGGCTGAGGCCGAGCTGGTGCGCGCTATCCAGAGCGCCATGCCGAAGCGTCAGGCGCAGCAGATGGAGTCGATCAATCGGCGCCAGGGCCCGGTACCGCTGAGCCGCATCGAGCAGGTACGTAAGGACATCATGGCGGTGGTACGCGAGATGTCGGCCAACGGTGAATTGCAGGTACAGCTGTTCCGCGAACAGACGGTGGAATGACATGACGACCAAGCTGCTCAAGGGTGATGCCCGGCAATGGCGCGCCTACCGCTTCCCGCCTCGTAGCATGCCGGCCGGCACGGACTGGAGCGCCGACCCGGCCGGATTGCAGCGGGCCATGGCCGATGGCTTCCAGCAAGGCATCGAGAAGGGCTATCAGGACGGTCTGTTGCAGGGCGAGGAAGCCGGGCGCCAGGCCGGCTTCGACCAGGGCCGTGGCGAAGGTCTGCGCCAGGGCCGCGAGGAAGGCCGCAGCGAAGGACGCCGTGAGTTCGAGCTGGCCGCGCAGCCGTTGCAGCAGATCAGCGAGCGCGTCGAGCAGTACCTTGGCGAGCTGGAGCACAAGCGCCGCCAGGAGCTGCTGGAGCTGGTGAAGAAGGTCTCGCAGCAGGTCATCCGCTGTGAGCTGACGCTGCATCCCACGCAACTGCTGGCGCTGGTCGAGGAGGCGCTGACCAGCATGCCGGGCGAGCCGGATGACGTGCAGGTGCTGCTCAGCCCCGAGGAATACGCACGTATCAAGGCGGTGGCACCGGAGCGCGCCGCCAACTGGAAGTTGGTGGCCGACGAGCGTCTGGCGTTGGGCGAATGCCGGGTGATCACGCCGCAGGCCGAGGCCGATGTCGGTTGCCAGCAGCGTCTCGATGCCTGTATCGACACCCTGGCCGAACACCTGCATCTGACCGAGGCCTGAGCCTGAATGCTGGATTACAAACTCGACGAAGCGCTGCGCTCACTGGATGGCGTGCAACTGGCCAAGGTGGCCGGGCGTCTGGTACGGGTGTCCGGCATGCTCCTGGAAAGCCTTGGCTGCCAGCGCAGCACTGGTCAGCGCTGTCGTGTCGAGCAGGCCGACGGCAGTCTGCTCGACGCCCAGGTCGTCGGTTTCAATCGTGATATCACCTACCTGATGCCATTCAAGAAGCCGGTGGGCCTGGCGGCCGGTTCACGAGTATTTCCCGCCAAGGACGAGGCGGTGCTGCAGATCGACGAGTCCTGGCTGGGGCGGGTGGTCAACGGCCTTGGCGAGCCGCTGGACGAACGCGGCAAGCTGTCCGGCCGCGACCCGCTGCCGGTCGAGCTGCCCACGGTCAACCCGCTCAAGCGCCGCCCGGTCGAGGCGGCGCTGGACGTCGGTGTACGCGCCATCAATGGCCTGCTGACCCTCGGCAAGGGCCAGCGTGTCGGCCTGTTCGCCGGCAGCGGCGTGGGCAAGAGCGTGCTGCTGGGGATGATCACCCGGCAGACCAAGGCCGACGTGGTGGTGGTCGGGCTGATCGGCGAGCGGGGCCGCGAAGTGCAGGAGTTCATCCTTCACTCGCTTGGCGAGGAAGGGCTGCGCAAGGCCGTGGTGGTGGTGGCGCCGGCCAACGAATCGCCGCTGATGCGCCTGAAGGCCACCGAGTTGTGCCACAGCATCGCCGCCTATTTCCGTGACCAGGGCCAGGACGTGCTGCTGCTGGTCGATTCGCTGACCCGCTACGCCATGGCCCAGCGTGAGATCGCCCTGGCGCTGGGCGAGCCGCCGGCCACCAAGGGCTATCCGCCTTCGGTGTTCGGCATGCTGCCGGAGCTGGTGGAGAGTGCTGGTAACGGCGAAAGCGGCAGTGGCAGCCTCAGTGCCATTTACACCGTGCTGGCCGAGGGCGATGACCATCAGGATCCCATCGTCGATTGCGCGCGCGCCATCCTCGACGGTCATATCGTCTTGTCGCGGCGCCTGGCCGATGTCGGCCACTACCCGGCCATCGACATCTCCGCGTCGGTCAGCCGCTGCATGAGCCAGGTCGGCGAAGCCCCACACCTGGCCGCCGGCCGCCAGTTCAAGGAGTTCTACAGCACCTACGAGAAGATCAAGGAGCTGATCCCGCTGGGCGGCTATACACCGGGCATGGACGCCAAGACCGACCGCGCCGTGCAACTGGCGCCCAGCCTCGAACGCTTCCTGCGCCAGGAGGTTGGTGCCAGCGCCGAACTCGGTGCCAGCATCGCCACCCTGCAGAGCATCATCAAATGAAAGAGCAAATAGAAGTCCTCGGCCGCCTGGCCAGCCTGCGTGGCAACCGCGTACAGCAGATGCTCGGCCGGGTCAGCTACCAGCAGAACCTGTGTCAGCGCTATCGCAACAACATCGCCGGGCTCAGCCGCCTGTGCGGTTTCACCGTACCGATGACCACACCGTTGCAGCGCGACAATCAGCAGCGCTACAAGGCCACGCTGTACAAGATGGTCGAATTGCAGCGTCGTGAGCTGGCGCTGGCCGAGGAAAACCTGGCGCGCATTCAGCGCGAGTTGCTCGCGGCGATGCGCAGCGAGAAGGTCATCACCCAGTTTCTCGAAGGCAAGATGGGCGAATGGCAGGAGCTGCTTGCCCGTCAGGAACAGAAGATTCAGGATGGCCTGGCCGCACAGGCCTGGTGGCGAGCGCAGGTGGGCTAGGCGGCTAAAGGAAATGGATACGTAGGGTGCGCCGTGCAAATCGGCAGTTAGGCCAGGCGGCAGGTTTTTTCCGCATGGGATTTAAGTACTGGCCTGGGGCGGTCGCTTATTGGCCATAACACCACGAGTTGGATTCGAATCATGGAAATCAGCAGGCATCTCAAGCCCAGCCTCAACCTGCCCAGCGACGCCCCGGCGCAGGTACAGAGCGCGCGTCCGCAGCCGCATGCCGGTACTGCGCGTAGCGCCGCCAGCGACGAACCGCGTCTGGAGCAACTGCAGTCGACCCTGCGCAGCCTGCCCGAAGTCGACCTGGACAAGGTCGCGACGCTCAAGGCTGCGCTGGCCCGTGGCGAGTTGATCAGCGATCCGCAGGCCCTGGCCGGCAGCATGCTGACCTACCACAGCGGAAGCGATGCGTGACCACGGCACGTGAGCAACAGCTGCTCCAGGTGATCGAGCAGGATTTGCAGCAGGACTGCGCCGGCTACCTGGCACTGCGTGGTTTCATGCAGGAGCTGTATCAGCAGTTGCTACGCCGTGACAGCCAGCAGATCGACCTGCTCAACGAGCAGATCGTGCCCCTGGTCGATCAGGCCCGCGTTCGCGCCGAACGGCGCAGCAAGGTGCTGGCTGCCTTTCAGCTTGGCAGCGGCCACAGCGCCATGGAAAAACTGCTGCAGCGCTTCCCCCAGGCCCAGCGTGATCATCTCCAGCTCACCTGGCAGCAGCTCGGCCAGCTGGCCGGTCAGTGCAAGCGCCTCAACGAGCGCAACGGCAAACTGCTGGCCATGCATCACGAGATTCTCGAGCAATTGCTCGGCGAGCCAGGCTCTGCCCAGCTCTACGCCCCGCAGCCGTACTGACCCGCCGGGTGCCCTGATCCAATCCAGCGGTTGCGCCGTGCTAGACTCGCGCGCTTTCGATCTGTGGTGATTTCTGCCGTGCCCCACGCTGCTCTCGCTCATCCACCCCGCTGGCTGACCTGTGCCCAGTTGCATCCGCAACCGGCTGCCGACGTGCGCGAGTGGTTGTTCAACGAGGATTCGCTGACCCGTCGATTGACCGCGTTGTCCCAGGACGGTTTTTCCGTCACGCCGCTGGTCGAAGGCTGGCAGCGCCTGCGCAGCGACGAGTGCGCCGCGCTCGGTGTCGCCGATGGCAGCCAGGGCTGGGTGCGCGAGGTGTACCTGCGTGGTCATGGCCAGCCCTGGGTATTCGCCCGTAGCGTTGCCGCGCGCAGTGCGTTGGAAGGCTCCGGGTTGAATCTGGCGGAGCTGGGCAGCCGTTCGCTGGGCGAGCTGTTGTTCAGCGACCGCGCTTTCGACCGTGGAGAGCTGCAGGTCTGTCGTTACCCTGCCGCCTGGCTGCCGGCCGAGGTACGTGAGGAGCGCCTGTGGGGCCGGCGTTCGTGCTTTAGCCGCGGCGCTCTCGGTGTACTGGTGGCCGAGGTATTTTTGCCGGACTTCTGGTTGGCGGCGGGTATCGAGGTGTAGGGTGCGCAGGTTATACCTGCTGCCTGTTGGGGCATGGTGTACTGCTTCGCGACGACTGCATGGATGCAGGAGGTAGGGCGACGCAGGAAGCCAAAGCCGAGTACGCCCTACGCCCTACGCGTTGAAGCGCTTGCGGCGGTGAGCATCGCCGCTAAAGCGCCTCCCACACCTGCTTCCTCGTATAATCCGCGCAATCTGCACGGAGACGCTTCGATGTACACCCGCCTGCTGCAATCGACCACCCGCCTGCACCCGCGCGCCTGGGATTTCATCCAGCTGATGCGGCTGGACAAACCCATCGGCATTTACCTGCTGCTCTGGCCGACGCTGTGGGCACTATGGGTGGCGGCCGAGGGTGTGCCGAGTGTGAAGAACCTGTTCATCTTCGTCGTTGGCGTGATTCTGATGCGTGCCGCCGGTTGCGTGATCAACGACTACGCCGACCGTAACTTCGACGGTCACGTCAGCCGTACCCAGTTACGACCGCTGGCCAGTGGCAAGGTCAAGCCGCGCGAGGCGCTGGTGCTGTTCGCCGTGCTGGTGGCGATGAGCTTCGTGCTGGTGTTGTTCACCAACGCCACCACCATCTGGCTGTCGTTTGGTGGCCTGGCCCTGGCTGCCTGCTACCCCTTCATGAAGCGCTACACCTTCTACCCGCAGGTGGTGCTCGGGGCAGCGTTCTCCTGGGGCATGCCGATGGCCTTCACGGCCGAAACCGGCAGCCTGCCGCCCGAAGCCTGGCTGCTGTACATCGCCAACCTGCTGTGGACGGTGGCCTACGACACCTACTACGCCATGGCCGACCGTGAGGACGACCTGAAGATCGGGGTGAAATCCACGGCCATCCTGTTCGGCGATGCCGACCGCCTGATCATCGCCATCCTGCAGGGCCTGACGTTGCTGTGCCTGCTGCTGGCTGGCGCACGCTTCGAGCTGGGGCTGTACTTCAACCTCGGCCTGTTGGTTGCAGTGGCCTGCTTCGCCTGGGAGTTCCACGTGACCCGCCGGCGTGAGCCGATGGTGTGCTTCAACGCCTTCCTGCATAACCACTGGGCAGGATTGGCGATATTCGTCGGCATCGTGCTGGATTACGCCCTGCGTGGTTAATCTTTGCCCTACGAACTCGTCGGGCTAGTATCGAACCTTATTTATCTGGCCATGTGAGACAAGGCAGTCCATGACCCAAACGCCGCCGCTCAACCAGAACCCCGAACAACTAGCCCGCGACCGTATCGACGCGCAATTGCGTCAGGCTGGCTGGGTGGTTCAGGCCAAGAACAAGATCAACCTCCATGCCGCCCTTGGCGTGGCCGTACGTGAGTACGCCACCAGTGTTGGCCCGGCCGATTACCTGTTGTTCGTCGACGGTAAGCCCGCCGGAGTGATCGAGGCCAAGCGCGAGGAAGCCGGGCATAGCATCAGCGCGGTCGAGGAGCAGACCCAGGGCTATGCCAACGCCCAACTGAAGTGGATCAAGGCCAGCGAGCCGCTGCGTTTTCTCTACGAAAGCACCGGCGTGATCACCCGTTTTACCGATAGCGCAGACCCCAAGCCGCGCTCACGGGAAGTGTTCAATTTCCATAGGCCGCAAACGCTGCAGGAGTGGCTGAGCCAACCAGCCTCCCTGCGCGCCCGCCTGCAAGCCATGCCAGCGCTCAATCCGCACAAGCTTCCCGCCAGCGAGCTGCGCCTGCGTGATTGCCAGGAAGTGGCGATCACCAAACTGGAAGACTCCTTCCGCGCCGCCCGCCCACGAGCGCTGATCCAGATGGCCACCGGTGCCGGCAAGACCTACACCGCCATCACCGCCATCTACCGCCTGCTCAAGCATGCCGGGGCCAAGCGCATCCTGTTTCTGGTCGATACGAAAAACCTGGGCGAACAGGCCGAGCAGGAAATGCTCAGCTACCTGCCCATCGACGACAACCGCAAGTTCACCGAGCTGTACCCGGTGCAGCGGCTCAAGTCAGCCTACATCGCCAGTGATAGCGCGGTGTGCATCAGCACCATCCAGCGTTTGTACGCCACGCTCAAGGGCGAGGAACTGGACGACAGCGTGGAGGAGCTCAACCCGGCTGAGCAACTGACCAAGCCCAAGGCGCCGCTACCCGTGGTGTACAACGAGAAGATCGCGCCGGAGTTCTTCGACTTCATCTTCATCGACGAATGCCACCGCTCCATCTACAACCTCTGGCAGCAGGTGCTCGACTACTTCGACGCCAGCCTGATAGGCCTGACCGCCACGCCGGATAACCGCACCTACGGCTTCTTCCACAAGAACGTGGTCAGCGACTACAGCCACGAAAAAGCCGTGGCCGATGGCGTCAACGTCGGTAACGAGGTGTACCTGATCGAAACCGCCGTGACCCAGAAAGGCGGCGTCCTGACTGCCGAGCAGCAGGTTGAACGGCGTGAACGCCTGACCCGCAAGAAGCGCTGGGAACAGCAGGACGAAGACGAGGCCTACAGCGGCAAACAGCTCGACCGCGATATCGTCAATCCGGATCAGATTCGCACCGTGATTCGCACCTTCCGCGACAAGCTGCCGGAAATCTTCCCTGGCCGTATCGATGCCGATGGCAACTACCAGGTGCCCAAGACCCTGATCTTCGCCAAGACCGACAGCCACGCCGACGACATCATCCATTGCGTGCGCGAGGAGTTCGGCGAGGGCAACGCCTTCTGCAAAAAGATCACCTACCGCGCCGGCAAGGACAGCACCGACCTCGATGGCAACGTCATCGAAAAAGGCGAAGACCCCAAGGATCTGCTCGCTCAGTTCCGCAACGCCTACTACCCACGCATCGCCGTCACCGTGGACATGATCGCCACCGGCACGGACGTAAAAGCGCTGGAATGCCTGCTGTTCATGCGCGACGTCAAAAGCCGCAACTACTTCGAGCAGATGAAAGGTCGTGGCACCCGCACCCTGGACAAGGACGACCTGCAGAAGGTCTCCTCGGCGGCCAGCACGGGCAAGACGCACTACGTGATCGTCGACGCCATCGGCGTCAGCAAATCCCTGAAAACCGCCAGCCAGCCGTTGATCACCAAGCCCGGCGTACCGCTCAAGGATCTGGCCATGGGCGTGATGATGGGTGCCAGCGACAGTGACAGCGTCAGCTCCCTGGCCGGTCGCCTGGCGCGGCTGAACAAACAGCTGGAGCCCGCCGAGCACAAGAAGCTCGAAGCCCTGAGCGGCGGCGTGCCGCTGGGGCAGATCGTCAGTCGGCTGTTCAATGCCATCGACGCCGACCTGGTGGAAATCCGCGCCCTGCAACTGGCCGGCCAGCCGGCCGGTAGCGACCCCGGCGAGGCCATGCGTGACCAGGCCCAGGCCGAGCTGGTGAAAGACGTGGCCAAGCTGTTCAACGGCGAACTGATCGACTTGATCGACCGCATCCGCCGCGACAAGGAACAGAAGATCGACCACGAGACGTTGGATCGTGTGCTCAACGTTGGTTGGCAAAGCGATAGCGCCGAACAGGCACAAACGCTTAGCGAGGATTTCGCCGCTTACCTGCGCGAGCACCAGGACGAAATCGACGCCCTGAGCATCTACTTCAGCCAGCCGCAGCGCCGCCGCGAAGTCACCTACGAGCAGATCCGTGCCCTGCTCGATCGCCTGACCGCCGACAAACCACAACTGGCGCCGCTGCATGTATGGCAAGCCTATGTCCGTCTGGACGAAGTGAGCGGGCAGAACCCACTCAACGAGCTGACTGCTCTGGTTGCACTGATACGCCGCGTCTGCGGCCTGGACACCAAGGTCACCCCCTTCGAAGACACGGTCAACCGCAACTTCAAGCAGTGGATCTTCAAGCGCCACGCTGGCGGCGGCGAGAAATTCAACGAGGCGCAGATGCACTGGCTGCAGATGATCCGCGATCATATCGCCACCTCCATCCATATCGACCGCGATGCGTTAGACTTCGCGCCCTTTAACCGCCATGGCGGGCTGGGCGGTTTCTACGAGCAGTTTGGCGCGCAGTACGAAGCGGTGATGGATGAGATTAATGAGGCGTTGGTGGCGTGATGGCAATACTCGATCTGTTTGAAAACCAAGACATGCCACACAACTGGAAGAAAATATCACTCGCCGAGTTCCGCAAGAAAAACAGCGAGACAATAGAGCCTGCAAAGTTTGCCGAAGAAATATTTGAGCTATATAGCGTCCCAAGCCTGGAAACTGGCAAGCCAGAGATAGTCAAAGGAAATGAAATAGGTTCCAACAAACAAGTTGTCCACGCGCGCGACGTCTTGCTCTCCAAGATCAACCCGAGACTTAATAGATCCTGGCTGGTACAAAACTTCACAAGCCACCCTGCTATCGCCAGTACAGAATGGATTGTATTTGAAAGGAATCCAGCAATCCTAAGTGACTTTCTTCGCTATTTTCTGACACAGGTTTTAATCCGTGATTTTTTGGCACACAACGCATCAGGAGTTGGCGGGTCTTTAACCCGAGTAAAACCAGCCGTTGTTGACGGGATCAGCTTTGGACTTCCACCGCTGGCCGAACAACAACGCATCGTCACTAAAATCGAAGAGCTGTTCTCCGAACTGGATAAGGGCGTGGAAAACCTGCGCACCGCCCAGCAGCAGCTCAAGGTCTACCGCCAAGCCCTGCTCAAACATGCCTTCGAAGGCAAGCTGACCGCCGACTGGCGCGCGCAAAACCCGGGCAAACTGGAATCCGCTGACGCCCTGCTGGCGCGTATCCAGCAAGAGCGCGAAGCCCGCTACCAGCAGCAGTTGCAGGGGTGGGAAGCCAATGGCAGGCCCGGCAGCAGACCTAAAACGCCGAAAGAGTTACCACCATTAACCGCTGAGGAATTGGCGAAATTGCCGGAGCTGCCCGCGGGATGGGGGTGGTTCAACCTTGCGCAACTCTTATCTGAAGATTTATGCAATGGGAAGTCCGTAAAAGATCGTGTCGACGGTTTCCCAGTGTTGCGCCTGCACGCACTAAATAATGGAAGTATTGATCTCTCATTCACCAAGCAAGGCGACTGGAGCGAAGAGGAAGCCCGGCCATACTTCGTCAAGGAAAATGATTTTCTTGTTTCTCGAGGGAATGGCAGCAAGCATTTGGTAGGGCGTGGTGGTTTCGCGCATTATAGTACTACAACAGCTAATCACGTCGCCTTTCCCGATACGATGATCAGGGTTCGAGTTTGCCAAGAAAATATTGATAGACTCTACTTTGGATATTGCTGGGACTCATCTTTAGTTAGAAACCAAATTGAAAAATCCGCTAGAACAACCGCGGGAATTTACAAAATCAACCAGGGATTGATGGAACGCTTTTTGATACCCATCCCCTGCATTGAAGAGCAAACATTAATTTCGAGTCTCCTCAGTGAGAAGCTTTCTCTTATTGACCAACTCGAACAAACCATCACCCACTCCCTGCAACAAGCCGACGCCCTGCGCCAATCCATTCTGAGAAAAGCCTTTTCTGGCCAACTGGTGCCGCAAGATCCGAACGACGAGCCGGCCAGCGTGCTGCTGGAGCGTATCCGTGCCGAGCGTGCCGCCCAGCCCACGGCACGTGGGCGCAAGGCCAAGGCATCGGCATGACCCCGGAGCATCTGGCACGCCTGCTGCGCGATGGCGAAGGCCTGACGGTCGAGTTCAAACGTGCCCGTGAGGCGCTAAACCGTGATGTGTACGAGACCATCTGCGCCTTTCTCAACCAGCGCGGCGGCACCCTGGTACTGGGCGCGGCGGACGATGGCCGTGTGACCGGTATCGCGCCCGAAGCGGTGGCGCAAATCCGCAAAGATCTGGTCAACACCCTGTACAACGAGCAGAAAATCAACCCACCGATGCAGCTGGTGCCCGAGCAACTGGAGCTGGACGGGCAGATCCTGCTGGTGCTCAGCGTGCCGGAAAGCTCCCAGGTACACAGCTGCAACAACCGGGTATTCAGCCGCAACGAGGATGGTGACTTCGATATCACCGGCCATTCGCAACTGCTCGGCGAGCTGTATCTGCGCAAGCAGCTCAGTTACAGCGAGAACCGCATCTTCCCCTTTATCCACCTGGACGACCTGCGCAGCGATCTGATCGAACGCGTGCGCCACAACGTGCGCCTGCAACGCAGCGGTCACCCCTGGGCCGAGCTGGGCGATCTGGAGCTGCTGAAAAGCGCACGGCTGTATCAGCGCGACTACCAGACCGGCGCGGAAGGCATCTCCATGGCCGGCGCGTTGCTATTTGGCCGCGACGAAGTGGTGCTGGGCGTGGTGCCGCATCACCGTACCGACGCCATCCTGCGGGTGAACGACCTCGACCGTTACGACGACCGCGACGATATCCGCACCAACCTGCTGGAAAGCTACGAGCGGCTGATGGCCTTCATCAGCAAGCACGTTGCCGACCCCTTCTACTTGGAGGGCAATCAGCGTGTCAGCCTGCGCGAGCGGATCTTCCGTGAGGTGGTGGCCAACCTGCTGATCCACCGCGAATACCTCAACCCGTTCCCGGCCAAGCTGATTATCCAGCGCGACCGGGTGACCACCGAGAACAGCAACAACCCGCACGGCATGGGGCTGCTGCGCCCGGACGACTTCGCGCCGTCGCCGAAGAACCCGGCCATTGCCCGGGTGTTCCGCGAAATGCAGTGGGCCGAGGAGCTGGGCTCCGGGGTGCGCAACCTGTTCAAGTACGCCCGCGCCTTTGGCGGCCAGGATCCGATCCTCAGTGAGGAACCCATCTTCCGCGTGACGCTGATGCTGCCGCAGTACGCCGCAGGCTCTGCGCCGCAGCGCGGGGCAGAGTCAGGGGCAGAGTCAGGGGCAGAGTCAGGGGCAGAGTCAGGGGCAGAGTCGCAGGAGCAGCGCCTGTTGGCCGTTCTTTCCGCCGGGCCGCTGAGCAAGGCCGAACTGGCCAGCCGGCTCGGCCTACCTGCCGTCAGCGGCGCGCTGAACCGCACGGTGCGCCGCCTGCTCGCCGCCGCATTGATCGAATACACCCTGCCGGACAAACCCAACAGCCGGCTGCAACACTATCGCCTGACCCCCGCCGGGCAGGCCCGTCTGAATCAGCAGGATCCTACGTTATGAGCCCCGTTACTAATGCCATCGTCTCCAAGGTCTGGAGCTTCTGTACCACCCTGCGCGATGACGGGGTTGGCTATGGCGACTATCTGGAACAGCTGACCTATCTGATCTTCCTGAAGATGGCCGACGAGTATCGCCAGCCGCCCTATGGTCGCGATATCGGCATTCCCACCGGCTGCGATTGGCAGAGCCTGAAGAGCAAGCGTGGGGCGGAGCTGGACGTGCAGTACGTCAAGACACTGCGGGTGCTGGGCGGCAAGCCGGGCATCCTCGGGCAGATTTTCACCAAGGCGCAGAACAAGATTCAGGATCCGGCCAAGCTCAGTCGCCTGGTGGAGATGATCGACGGCACCAAGTGGGTGACCTTGGGCGCCGATGTCAAAGGCGACATCTACGAAGGCCTGCTGGAGAAAAACGCCGAGGACACCAAATCCGGCGCTGGCCAGTACTTCACCCCGCGCGCGTTGATCCGCGCCATGGTCGAGTGCCTGCGCCCGCAGCCGAACAAGACCATCGCTGATCCGGCCTGCGGCACGGGTGGCTTCTTCCTCGCCGCCTACGATTTTCTGGAGGCCAGCAAGACGCTGGACAAGGGCCAGAAGGACTTTCTCAAGAACCAGACCTTTTTCGGCAACGAGATCGTCGCCAGCACCCGTCGCCTGTGCCTGATGAACATGCTGCTGCACAACATCGGCGAGATCGATGGCGACAGCCATATTTCGCCCAACGACGCGCTGATTGCCGACGATGGTCAGCGTTTCGACTATGTGCTAGCCAATCCGCCGTTCGGCAAGAAAAGCTCGATGAGCTTCACCAACGCCGAAGGTGAGCAGGAAAAGGACGACCTGACCTACAACCGCCAGGACTTCTGGACGACCACGTCGAACAAGCAACTGAACTTCGTCCAGCACATCCGCAGCATGCTCAAGAGCACCGGCCGCGCAGCAGTGGTGGTACCGGACAACGTGCTGTTCGAGGGCGGCGCTGGTGAAATCGTGCGCAAACGTCTGCTGGAAACCACCGAGCTGCACAGCATCCTGCGCTTGCCCACCGGCATCTTCTACGCCCAGGGCGTGAAGGCTAACGTGCTGTTCTTCGACAACCAGCCGGCGAGCAAGACGCCGTGGACGAAGGAGGTTTGGTTCTATGACTACCGCACCAATATTCATCACACGCTGAAGAAAAAGCCGCTGCGCTTCGAAGACCTGCAGGACTTCATCACCCGCTATAACCCGGAAAACCGCCACAACCGCCAGGAAACCTGGCACGAGACCGACAACCCCGAGGGCCGCTGGCGCAAGTACAGCCTTGAGCAGATTCTCGCTCGCGACAAGACCAGCCTGGATATCTTCTGGCTCAAGGACAAATCCCTGGCTGATCTGGATAACCTGCCAGAGCCGGACGAGCTGGCCGAAGAGATCATCGAGAACATCGAAGCGGGGCTGGCAAGCTTCCGTGAGGTGTTGGCTGGTCTGAGCCGCTGAGCCTTTGCCGCGCGTCTGTCATATCGCTGCAATAATTCCGTTATCTAATGCGGCGCACGACAGCTAAATGAACAGAGGCGCAGGCCCATGGTTGGCAAGAACATCCTGATCGTCGACGACGAAGCTCCGATCCGCGAGATGATTGCGGTGGCCTTGGAAATGGCCGGGTACGAGTGCCTGGAAGCGGAGAACACCCAGCAGGCCCATGCCGTGATCGTGGATCGCAAGCCCGATCTGATCTTGCTCGACTGGATGCTGCCTGGCACCAGCGGCATCGAACTGGCGCGCCGCCTCAAGCGCGATGAGCTGACCAGCGATATCCCGATCATCATGCTCACCGCCAAGGGCGAAGAGGACAACAAGATCCAGGGGCTG
This sequence comes from Pseudomonas berkeleyensis, assembly GCF_014109765.1. Classification (NCBI taxonomy): domain Bacteria; kingdom Pseudomonadati; phylum Pseudomonadota; class Gammaproteobacteria; order Pseudomonadales; family Pseudomonadaceae; genus Pseudomonas; species Pseudomonas berkeleyensis. Next base: position 5,328,855 of record NZ_CP059139.1, on the reverse strand, counting down.
GAAGTCGGTGCCGACGACTACATCACCAAGCCGTTCTCGCCGCGCGAACTGGTGGCGCGCCTGAAGGCCGTGCTGCGTCGTGCCGGCCCCAGCGACAGCGAGGCGCCGATCGAGGTCGGTGGCCTGTTGCTCGACCCGGTCAGCCATCGCGTCACCATCGACGGCAAGCCGGCCGAGATGGGGCCGACCGAATACCGCCTGCTGCAATTCTTCATGACCCACCAGGAGCGCGCCTATACCCGTGGCCAGTTGCTCGACCAGGTCTGGGGCGGCAATGTCTATGTCGAGGAACGTACGGTTGATGTGCACATCCGCCGTCTGCGCAAGGCGTTGGGTGATGCCTACGAAAATCTGGTGCAAACCGTACGCGGCACTGGGTATCGTTTCTCCACCAAAGGTTGATCGCTGGCGCGGCGTTTCTGCGCACTCACTCTTCTTACAAGGATGCGCTGCATCGTGAACCAAGACTGGCGTGGCGCCGTTGTGCGCCGTCTGCTGCTGTTGATCGGTGCCTGCCTGCTGCTCGGCTTCGTGACCGGTGAATACGGCTGGGCCTTGGCCATCGGCCTGGCTGTCCATCTTGGCTGGACGCTCAGTCAACTGTTGCGCTTGCACAAATGGTTGCGCGAGCATCGGCCGGATGAGCCGCCACCAGACGGCTACGGGCTATGGGGCGAGGTGTTCGACAGCATCTACCACCTGCAGCGACGCAATCAGAAGGCCCGCGGACGTCTGCAGGCCGTCATCGACCGGGTGCAGGAGTCGACCGCGGCGCTCAAGGATGCCGTGGTGATGCTCGACAGCCAGGGCAACCTGGAGTGGTGGAACCGTGCGGCGGAAACTCTGCTCGGGCTGAAAACGCCGCAGGACAGCGGCCAGCCGATTGCCAACCTGGTTCGCGATCCGCGCTTCAAGGATTACTTCGAGCGTGGCAATTATGCCGATGCCCTGGAAATTCCTTCGCCAGTCAGCGATCGCCGCCGGTTGCAGGTGCACATCACCCAGTACGGCAATCGCGAGCACCTGTTGCTGGTGCGTGACGTCACACGGCTCCATCAGCTGGAGCAGATGCGCAAGGACTTCGTCGCCAACGTCTCCCACGAGCTGCGTACGCCGTTGACGGTGATCTCCGGCTACCTGGAGACGCTGCTGGACAACGTCGAGGCGGTCAACCCGCGCTGGTTGCGACCGCTGCAGCAGATGCAGCAGCAAGGCGCGCGTATGCAGACCCTGCTCAACGACCTGCTGCTGCTGGCCAAGCTGGAAGCGACCGACTATCCCTCGGACAACCAGCCGGTCGCAGTCGATTTGATGCTGCTGTCGATCAAGAACGATGCTCAGGCGCTGTCCGCTGCCCAGGATCATCGCATCACTCTGGAAGCGGATTCGCATCTCAAGCTCAAAGGCAGCGAGGCGGAGCTGCGCAGCGCCTTCTCCAACCTGGTGTTCAATGCGGTGAAATACACCCCGGCTGGCGGCGAGATCCACATCCGCTGGTGGGGCAACGAGGAGGGGGCGCACCTGTCGGTGCAGGACAGCGGAATTGGCATCGAAGCCAAGCACCTGCCGCGCCTGACCGAGCGTTTCTACCGCGTCGATTCCAGCCGCGCCAGCAACACTGGCGGCACCGGATTGGGGCTGGCCATCGTCAAGCACGTCCTGCTGCGCCACCGTGGCCATCTGGGGATCGTCAGCGAGTTGGGGCGCGGCAGTACCTTCACCTGCCATTTCGCTCCGGCCCAGGTAGTTCAGCGCGCTCGTTGAGAACCTCCGCAAAGTTTGCTGTGCGTCGGCCCTGCTGCGTTAAAAACAGTCTGGAGTGCCTGCCCGGTCGGAAGCCGCTTGCGGCTAGCGCGCTTCAGCGCGGCCCGAAGGGCGAGCGAAGCGAGTACTGCGCATTTACAGCTCGTAAAGTCGAACGCGACTCCGACCGTTCCTCGCCTGTTTGATTCGCTGGCGCTCTCCCTTCGGGCCAGCCTTCGGCTGTTACTCCCGTTGGTCGTTGCGCCTTGCATGGCTCTAGCTCGCGAAACTTTGAGCAGGTTCTGCCTGCTTGCAATCGTGGCGCGCAGCCCCCAACCTTAGTCGGTCATTGGCTATCTCACACGTTCATGGAACCCTCCACGAGTCTTTCCGCTTCCGTCTTTTGGGCCGATATCGGCCTCATGCTGTTCGCCCTTTTTTTGGTACTGCTCAACGGCTTCTTCGTGGCCGCGGAGTTCGCCATCGTTCGTCTGCGCGCCACCAAGGTCGATGGCCTGGCCGAGGCACATGGCTGGCGTGGGCGCATCCTGCGTACCGTGCACAATCAGATGGACGCCTACCTGTCCGCCTGCCAGCTGGGCATCACCCTGGCGTCTCTGGGCCTTGGCTGGGTGGGTGAACCGGCTTTCGCCGAACTGCTCACGCCGCTGCTCGCGGCCATCGGCATCGAATCGCCGAAGCTGATCCATGGCATCGCCTTCTTCACCGCGTTCTCGATCATCTCCTACCTGCACATCGTCATCGGCGAGCTGGCGCCCAAGTCCTGGGCGATCCGTAAGCCCGAGCTGCTGTCGCTGTGGACGGCTGTGCCGCTATACGCTTTCTACTGGCTGATGTACCCGGCGATCTTCGTGCTCAACGCCAGTGCCAATGCCATCTTGCGTATCGCCGGTCAAGGCGAGCCAGGGCCGCACCATGAGCACCATTACAGCCGTGAAGAACTGAAGCTGATCCTGCATTCCAGCCGCGCCAGCGCCGACAACGATCAGGACATGCGCGTGCTGGCTTCGGCCGTGGAACTGAGCGAGCTGGAGGTGGTGGACTGGGCCAATTCCCGCGAGGATCTGGTGTTTCTGGAGCTCAATGCCAGCCTCGACGAAGTGTTCGCCGTCTTCCGTCGACACAAGTACAGCCGCTACCCGATCTTCGACGAGAGCATCGGTGAGTTCGTCGGCGTCTTGCATATCAAGGATCTGCTGCTGCACCTGTCACTGCTGGAGATGCTGCCCTCGGCGATCAAGCTCGGCGAGCTCATGCATCCGCTGGAACGGGTCAACCGGCACATGCCGTTGACCCAGCTGCTCGAACAGTTCCGCCAGGGCGGCTCGCACTTCGCTCTGGTCGAAGAGGCCGATGGCAAGGTGATCGGCTACCTGACCATGGAAGACGTGCTCGAAGCCCTGGTCGGCGATATTCAGGACGAGCACCGCAAGGCCGAGCGCGGCATTCTTGCGTATCAGCCAGGCAAGCTGCTGGTACGCGGCGATACGCCACTGGCGAAGATCGAGCGTCTGCTCGGTATCGATCTCGACCACATCGAGGCCGAAACGCTGGCGGGGCTGATCTATGAGAGCCTCAAGCGTATGCCTGAGGAAGATGAGGTGCTGGAAACCGATGGCTTGCGCATCATCGTCAAGAAGATGAAAGGGCCGAAGGTCGTCCTGGCCAAGGTGCTCAAGATCACCTGATGAGTCCGCTGCAGCCGGCCGAACTCGCAACGAGTCGGCCGCTGTGCACGCCCGTGGCGTGAGATGACCAGTCGGTCAGCATTTCCTCTTCCAGCACAGGGCCATTCAGCCTTCGTTCAGTTTCGAGACCGCTCATCGGTTTTACCGAATCGCGCGGGGTAGACGCAGTCTAGGAACCTGCGTCGCACCATTTTGGTGAACGGCGTTATCCACCCCCAATTGCCAAGGATAAAGCCATGCAACTGACCAGAATAATCCCAAAAACCACTCTCGCCCTGTGCCTGGCGGGCGCTTCCCAAGCCTATGCAGACTCGGTCACCGACCCGATCTCGACGTTCGGTGTGATCGCTTCGCACAACCAGTACAAGCTGACCGTGGACGACGAGAGCGACAAGGAACGTCTCAATCAGGGCGGTCTGTTCTACCACTTCGGCAACAAGCTGACGGGGCAGGAAGGTTTCATCTATCAGGCTGGTATCGAGGGCCAGTACCGTGACAAGGACGATGTGGAGTACAAGTCCGCGCGCGCCGACATCGATCTCGGTCTGCGTGCCGCGCTGAGCACCAACAACTACGTCGACGTGATCATCGGTGGCGGCTACGACTGGGGGCGCATCGAGCAGGATGACGTCGGCCCCTTCGACAGCAACGTCAAGCTGACCAGCAAATCGCCGTTCGCCAAGGCCGGGCTCGGTTACAACTACCTGACCCCGGATTACACGCTGCGCCTTGAGGTGGGCGCGCGCTATTCGATCAACTCCGAAGCGCGTCTGAAGATCGACGGTGACAGCGACTCGGTCGATCTGAAAGACAAGGTCAACCCTTATGGCGAGCTGACCGTGCTGTGGAACAAGGGCATCAACAACCTGCCGATCAGCACCAGCCTGTACTACACCCAGACGCGTTATGAACTCGACAGCAACAGTGCCATCGCCGAGCGCAGCAAGCTCAAGCAGGAGCAAGTAGGCCTGCGCGTTGGTCTGGCGTTCTAAGAGCGTGTTCAAAGTCTGCTGCGCGTCGGCCATGCAGTGTTGAAATCAAGCTCAGAATGCTCATTTACAGCTCGTAAACTGCGCTTCTTCGCTCGATTTCGCCTTGCCTGGCTCTAGCTCGCGAGCCTTTGAACAGGCTCTAAGCGCCTCGTAGACCGCCTGGTTCACCAGGCGGTTTGCCCTTGTCGATAGCCCCGCCAATTCCCTCTTTCCCCAACCTCCGACTGGCCGACTGAACGTCATCTGGCCAGCGCTTGCCCGATCCAGTAGGGTGTCATCCCGCCATCTCGGGAGGCGGCCTGTGGGCCGTCGTATCGTTTTTCATTGCGAGGAAAGAGCGCATGAGTGCACCTGTCGTGATCATCGGTACCGGCTTGGCCGGTTACAACCTGGCCAAGGAGTGGCGCAAGCTCGACACCCAGACGCCTCTGCTGCTGATCACCGCCGATGATGGACGCTCTTATTCCAAGCCAATGCTTTCCACCGGCTTCGGCAAGAACAAGGACGCCGATGGTCTGGCCATGGCCGAGGCTGGCGCCATGGCCGAGCAGCTCAATGCAGAGATTCGCACCCACACCCGTATCACCGGCATTGACCCCGGCCACAAGCGTCTGTGGATCGGTGAGGAAGCCGTGGTCTACCGCGATCTGGTACTGGCCTGGGGCGCAGAGCCCATCCGTGTGCCGGTGGAAGGCGATGCCCAGGACGCGATCTTCCCGATCAACGACCTGGAGGACTACGCCCGCTTCCGTGCTGCTGCGGCTGGCAAACGTCGGGTGCTGATCCTCGGTGCCGGCCTGATCGGCTGCGAATTCGCCAATGACCTGACCGCCGGCGGTTACCAGGTCGAAGTGCTGGCGCCTTGCGAGCAGGTGATGCCTGGCCTGCTGCATCCGGCCGCTGCCGCCGCCGTGCAGAGCGGTCTTGAAGGTCTCGGTGTGCGCTTCCATCTGGGCCCCGTGCTGGCCAACCTCAACCATCATGGCGATGCCCTGCAGGCCCTGCTTTCCGATGGCAGCCTGGTCGAGTGCGACGCCGTGGTCTCGGCCGTTGGCCTGCGCCCGCGTATCGACCTGGCCGCTGCTGCCGGGCTCGACGTCAACCGCGGCGTGATGGTCGATCGTGAGCTGCGCACGTCCCACGCCAATATCTATGCGCTGGGCGACTGTGCCGAGGTCGATGGTCTCAATCTGCTCTACGTGATGCCGCTGATGACGTGCGCCCGGGCCCTGGCCAAGACCTTGGCCGGTGAGCCCACTGCCGTGAGCTACGGGCCAATGCCGGTTACGGTGAAGACGCCGGTTTGTCCGTTGGTGGTATCGCCGCCGCCGCGTGGCAGTCAGGGGGAGTGGACGGTCGAGGGTTCTGCTGGCGACATCAAGGCGCTCTGCCGTGACGCTTCCGGCGCGCTGCTGGGCTATGCCCTGACCGGTACGGCCGTGCAGGAGAAACTGGCCCTGAACAAGGAATTACCGCCCCTGCTGGCATGATTGCCTGCCGTTCTGTCGGATACGCCACGAAATTGCCTGGTTAAACTGTCGGACGAGACTGGCGCAGTACGATGCGGCATGCCATTCTCCCTTGGGTCTGCCGCAGCGCAGAGCTGTTGCGGCGCCTTGGGCGCTGTTCTGGAAGAACAGCACGGACACAACAACAAAAAACCGTCAAAGAGGCATCTATGCGTAAACCGGAACTCGCCGCCGCCATCGCCGAAAAGGCTGATCTGACCAAGGATCAAGCCAATCGTGTACTCAACGCCGTACTGGAAGAAATCACCGGTGCACTGAACCGCAAGGACAGTGTGACCCTGGTGGGCTTCGGTACTTTCGTCCAGCGCCATCGCGGCGCCCGTACTGGCAAGAACCCGCAAACCGGTCAACCGGTGAAGATCAAGGCCAGCAACACCGTCGCCTTCAAACCGGGCAAGTCCCTGAAAGACGCGGTCAACTGAGCCCGTTGCCCGGAGCCGTTCGGCTCCGGGCTTCCCCCACATCGGAGCTGCTTGTCTGTTGTAGGCTGCGTTGTGCGCACAGACGCAAATCGGTGCTTCCATCAGATGCATACGGCGCACCCTACGTCGCCACTCCTTGCAGCCGTGCTTTGGACGGGCTGTAGTCTTGCAAGAAAACCACTACAATGCGCGGCCATCATCTTCGATCACGAGGGCCTGTGCATGAAATTCCGTTTTCTTCTGTGGATGCTGGGCCGTCTGATGGCCAAGGCTAGCCGTGAAAACCCTGCGTTTCGTCAGCAGCTCGAAGGCCGTGACATGGTGTTCCAGCTGCACACCCTCGACGGTAAGGTCGCCCGTCATTTCATCGTCTCGGGCCAGCGTGTCAGCAGCAAGCGCGGTGTGGCCAGCGAGCCGGCGTTCGCCATTGGCTTCAAGGATGCAGCTTACGGCTTTGCCACCATGACCGCGAAGAACAAGCAATTGGCCTTCATGCAGGGCATCCAGAACAAGGACATCCAGATCCAGGGCAACCCGGCGCTGGTCATGTGGTTCCAGGGGCTGACCAAGTACCTGATGCCGAAGAAGAAGGCCGAAGCGCCGAAAAAGGCCGCCTGATTCGCCTGTGAGCGTGGCACGACTGGCCGCCACGCCTCGCTTTGGTTAGGCTCCCCACACGTTCTTGTGGAAAGCTCGGCCATGCGTCTTTTCCTGTTGTCCCTCTTATCGCTGCTGGCGGCCGCCTCGGTGCGTGCCGAGCCCGCAGAGCCGAAAGCCCTGTTGCCGTTATTCGAGCTCGCCGGAATTCATCTGCTCTGCGAGCAGAGCCTGCCGCTGCTGCAGCGCGGCCAGGAGGAGGCTGAGCAGAAGCGCCTTGCCCAGCTATTTGCAGGTGAAGCGTTTTGTCTGGATCTGGCCAGGCGCGTGGGCGCACGCTTCGAGGCCGAACAGCTGGCGGAAATACGTGAGCGTCTCGACAGCCCGCTGGCGCAGCGTTTTACCTCTGCCGAGCGCGCGGTAGGTGAACAACCCGAGGGGCTGGCCGAATATCGTCAGCGTTTGAGCGAGCAGCCGCCCCGTGGCGTGCGCCTGGAGCTGGTCAAGCGCCTCGACGCAGCGGCGCAAACCACGGCGTTGGCCAGCCTGCTGCGTTACGAAGTGGGCAAGACTCAAGCGCTGCTGGCGTTGAGGGCGCGGGGTGAGAACCTCGACGAGGCCGAGTTGCAGGCCCGCACGCAGGAGCAGGCGCGAGCCATACGTGAGTCCAGCGCGCAGGCAGTCGAGTCCTTCATGTTGTATGCCTACAGGCAATTGCCCAGCGACCAACTGGCCGAGTACGCCGCGCTGTACGAGCATGCCAGTGTCAACCAACTGCTCAGCGCCAGTATCGAGGCCGTGCCGCAGCTGTTCGGCGAGCGCCGCGAGCAACTGCGCAAAGCAGCGAGCAAACCATAGGGCGGATAGGAACGCCTACCTAGCGTCAGCCATCCAACCGCGTACTGCTTCGCGTACGGATCGCCGCCCGGTACGCCCTACGATGCGATGGCTGTATGGATGCCAGTCGTAGGGCGGGTGCAACCCGCCATTTAGCCCGCCTGGTCGTTCAGTGTGGGTGCTGGAACTGTGCGGCCAGCTCGCGCAGGGCGACTTCGGCGCTAAGCACCTTGTTCACCGCGTCTTCGGCCTTTTCCCGGCTCAGGCCCAGGGCTTCGAACAGTTCATCGTCGATCTCGCCCTGTGGGCCGGCGGCGCCGATGCCACGATTGCGTAGCAGGCTGACCGCCAGGCACACCAGGTTGGGGAAGGCGGCGTTGTCGCCGGCATAACTCGGATCCTGCTGGAAGCGCAGGGCGCTGGACAGTTCTTCGGGCATATCCCAGTGACGCATCAGCCAGGCACCGATCTGTTCGCGCGTGATGCCCAGCAGGTGCTGTTCGATGTGGCTGTGCGACAGGTGCGAGTTGACCTCGAGATGGCGGCAGATCAGCGAGAAGTGCGGTGGGAAGACGTGCGCCAGCACCAGATAGCCGAAGTTGTGCAGCAGGCCGGCGAGATAGGTGAGGCCCGCCTCTGGGCGCTGTGCGCGCGGCATGGCACGGGTCAGGCCTTCGATCACGGCGGCTGTGTAGATCGCTTGCTGCCAGTAGGGGGTGGCGTGCTGGGGCTGATCCTTCGGCAGGCTCAGGGTCTTGCCCAGGGCCAGGCCAAGGGCCAGGTTGATCACCAGATCGAAGCCCAGCACGCGGACGATGGCATCTTCCACCGAGCGAATCTTGCCGGGCGCGGCGTAGTAGGGCGAGGCCGCCCAACTGACCACCTGCGCGGCCAATGCCGGGTCGGTTTCCACCACACCGGTGATGTCGTCCACCGTGGCATTGGGGTCGACGCGTAGCTTGATGATCTTCTGCGCGGTTTCCGGCAGTGGCGGAATCTCGATGGTTTCTTCCAGGCGCTGCTGGATGCGGCGCGCAGTGAAGGCCTGTACCGCCTGGGTGATTTCCGCGCGGTCGTCATCGGGGCGGTCGAGGTTCAGGCGGATGGCGCTGACCGGTTCGCCGAAGCGCGCGGCGCTGGCTTTGCTCAGCAAGCCCTTGAAGGCCTCGGTAGGAATCTCCAGCAGAACGCCCGGCTGGCCTGACTCGATCAGCAGCTTTGGCACTTGCAGCAGGCGTTCTTCATACAGGCAGGGCGAGCTGGTCAGGGGTGGCAGGCCTGGCAGGGCGGCCAGGTTGTGCTTGCCGAGCATGCGTTCGAGGCGCTCCGGCTTGACCGCGGTGAGCTGACGCCCGGTGAGTTCTGCCAGGCGCGACAGATCCAGCAGGTGGCTGCGTGGGTAGAGCACCAGCAGGGCGCCGACAGCATCATCCACCAGCACGGCTTGCAGGCGCGTCTCGTTCGGCAGGCCCGGTCGCTCCGCGCGTACCTGGTAGGGCACGGCGAGTTTCTCCAGCAGTTGCACGATCACGGCAGGGGCCTGCGGGTTGTCGTTGGGGGCGAGGGCGGCTTCAGTCATATCGGTATCCGGCGTTGGCGCATCTGTTTCGGAGTATAACCAGCGGGCAGTTGCGCAAAGGTTCGTGGCGGCAGTTGTCCTGTGACCAGGTTCACACTTGACCGTATTGCTGGCCGTGACGCAACCAGCGTTCCAATAATGGAGCCACATGTTGTGGCCAATGTTCCAAAAGTGCCTGCGCTGCATCGCGAACGGCGGGTAGCAGATCGGCGTCGCGCATCAGATCCGCCACCTTGAACTGCAGCAGACCGGTCTGCCGGGTGCCGAGCATTTCGCCCGGGCCACGCAGTTCCAGATCCTTCTCGGCGATGACGAAACCATCGGTGGTCTCACGCATGATCGCCAGGCGTTCTCGCCCCAGTTGCGACAGCGGCGCGTGGTAGAGCAGCACGCAATGGCTGGCTGCACTGCCCCGGCCGACACGTCCGCGTAGCTGGTGCAACTGCGCCAGGCCAAGGCGCTCGGGGTTCTCGATGATCATCAGGCTGGCGTTGGGCACGTCAACGCCGACTTCGATCACCGTGGTGGCCACCAGCAATTGCAGATGGCCTTGCTTGAATTCGTCCATCACCGCGGCTTTTTCGGCCGGCTTCATGCGTCCGTGAATCAGACCGACGCGCAGCTCGCCGAGTGCCGCCGAGAGCTCCTCGAAGCTGGTTTCCGCTGCCTGGCAGGTGAGCTCTTCGGATTCTTCGATCAAGGTGCACACCCAGTAGGCCTGGCGGCCCTGCTGGCAGGCATTGCGCACGCGCTCGACCACCTCATCGCGGCGGCTGTCGGCGATCACCAGGGTGTTCACCGGCGTACGGCCGGGTGGCAGCTCGTCGAGGATCGAGGTATCCAGGTCGGCGTAGGCGCTCATCGCCAGGGTGCGCGGGATGGGCGTGGCGGTCATGATCAACTGGTGCGGGCAGAGGCGGCCGTCGATGCCCTTCTGGCGCAGAGCCAGGCGCTGCTGGACGCCGAAGCGGTGCTGCTCGTCGATGATCACCAGCGCCAGGCGCTTGAATTTCACCTCGTCCTGAAACAGCGCATGGGTGCCGACCACCATCGGGCAGCCGCCAGCGATCTGTTCCAAGGCCGCCGAGCGCGCTTTGCCCTTGAGCTTGCCGGCCAGCCAGGCGACGTCCAGGCCGAGTGGCGCCAGCCATTTGCTGAAGTTGAGGAAATGCTGCTCGGCGAGGATTTCAGTCGGTGCCATCAAAGCCACCTGATAACCCGCTTCCAGTGCCTGCAGGGCGGCCAGGGCGGCGACCACCGTCTTGCCGGCGCCGACGTCGCCTTGTACCAGGCGCAGCATGGGTTCGCTTTGCGCCAGGTCGTAGGCGATCTCGGCACCGACCCGTTGCTGCGCACCAGTGGGGGCGAAGCCAAGGTTCTGCAGATACAGCTGCGGCAGTTTCTTGGCCGCAGGCAGGGCTGGGGCCTGCTGCCGGCGTACCTGCTCACGCAGGCGTTGCAGGGACAACTGGTGCGTCAGCAGTTCTTCGAAAGCCAGACGATGCTGGGCCCAGTGGCGGCCTTCGGCGAGCTCTTCGACATCGGCATCCGGCGGTGGCCGATGCAGGTAGCGGATCGCTTCGTCCAGTGGGGCCAGGCGATAGTCGCGGGCCAGCTCACTTGGCAGCCAGTCCGGCAGGCTATGGGGCCCGAGGCGCGCCAACGCCTGCTGGCTGAGTTGGCGCAGGCGCTGCTGGGTCAGCCCTTCGGTGGTCGGATAGATGGGCGTCAGACTCTGCTCCACCGGTGCCGGTTCGTCGCCACTCTGTGCGCGGTATTCCGGGTGGTAGATTTCCAGGCCCGTGGCGCCAGGGCGTATTTCGCCATAACAGCGCAGCGCCGTGCCGCGTTTGAGGCCTTCCTTCTGCGCCTGACTGAAGTGGAAGAAACGCAGGCTCAGCGTGCCGCTGCCATCCTGCAGGCGCACCAGCAGGCTGCGGCGCCGGCCCATGACCACGTCGGCACCAGCAACGATACCTTCGACCACTGCATCCTGGCCCGGACGCAGGGCGCCGATGGGGGTGATGCGGGTGCGATCCTGGTAGCGCAGCGGCAGGTGAAAGAGAACGTCCTGCAGGCTTTCCAGGCCGACCTTGGCCAGTTTTTCCGCCAGCGCCGCCCCCACGCCCTTGAGCGTGGTAACGGGAACGTTGGCCAGTTCGGTCACGCCTGTTCTCAGGCGCTCTTGGCCTGGGGACGGGCCACCGAGCATAAGCGAATGGAGTCGGCCAGCACCTCGATGGCGTTGGGCCGCGGGAAGCTGGCGCGCCAGGCGATGGCCACGGTGCGGAAGGGCACCGGTGCGCTGAGCGGACGGACTTCGATCACGCCGGGTGCGTAGTGGTGGCTGTCCACCGCCGAGAACGGCAGGATCGACACGCCCAGGCCGGAAGCGACCATGTGGCGGATGGTTTCCAGCGAGCTGGACTCCACCGTGGTGTGCTTGCCGTGGTCGTCGCCGCCCTTGCGCAGGGTCGGGCAGGCTTCCAGCACCTGGTCGCGGAAGCAGTGGCCTTCGCCGAGCAGCAGCAGGCTCTTGTCGTTGAGCAGCTTGGTATCGATGGTTTCCATCGCCGCCCAGGGGTGGCCGGCTGGCAGCAGGGCGTAGAAGGGCTCGTCGTACAGCGGCTTGGTCAGGACATCGGCCTCCTGGAACGGCAGGGCGATGATGATGGCGTCCAACTCACCGGTACGCAGCTTGTCGCGCAGGATATGGGTGAAGTTTTCCTCGATGTACAGCGGCATGTCCGGTGCGACCCGGTGCAACTGCGGAATCAGGTGCGGGAACAGGTAGGGGCCAACGGTGTAGATGGCGCCGATCTTCAGCGGTGCGGCCAGCTGGTTCTTGCCGGCCTGGGCCAGCTCACGGATGCCCTGAGCCTGCTCCAGCACCTTCTGCGCCTGGGTGACGATGCCCTCGCCGACCGGGGTCAGGCGTACCGCGCTCTTGCTGCGTTCGAAGATCAGTACGCCAAGCTCGTCTTCCAGCTTCTTCACGCCGACGGACAGGGTCGGCTGGCTGACGTGACAGCGTTCGGCGGCGCGGCCGAAATGCTGCTCCTGGGCAAGGGTGACGATGTAACGCAGTTCGGTGAGGGTCATAGTCTTTTTCCATTGAACTGCCACAAGCATAGCGGGTGTAGTCAATGGAACCAAGCGCCCGCGGCTCTGCACCGAGGGCACTTGTTTTCAGCGTTGTTCCAGCGAGTAGACAAAAGGCGCGACGATTTCCAGCGTGCCATTCTTCAGCAACTCGGCTGGTGGCTTGGGCAGCGGTTGGGCGCGGCGGATGGTCTGCAGCGTGGCGCGATCCAGCGATGCGCTGCCGGTCTTGCCCACCAGCTCGTAGGACAACACCATGCCGTTGCCGTCGATCACGAAGCGCAGCCGATTGGTGCCCTTCAGGCCACGGCGCCGTGCATCCTCCGGGTAGCGCTTGTAGCGCGCCAGATGATTGAACAACTCGCTCTGCCAGGTGCGCTCGGCGGCGCTGGGAACACTGGGCGCGGCCAGTTGCGGTGCAGCCGGCTTGTTCTCGCTGGGCGTTTCATTGGCCGGGGCGACGCTTTCCTTGACGCTCTCGGTTTCCTGCGGCTTGGGCGGAACCGGCTCAGGCGGTTTCGGCTTGGGGGGCTGAGGTTTGGGCTGCGGCTTGGGTTTGGGCGGCAGGGCGATCTTCGCCTTGGGCGCTTCGGCCAGCTTGGGCAGCGGCTCCGGTTCCGGCTGCACCTGCGGCGGCGGCGGAGGTGCCGGGGCAGGCGCCGGTGCTGGCAGCGGCTCCAGTTCGATCATCATGGCGGCGGGCGGCAGTTCCAGCGGTTCTGCCTTGACCGTCCAGTACATCGCCCAGAGTCCGATCGCCACATGCAGGCCGAGGATCACCAGCAGACTGATGCCCCAGCCGGACAACTTGCGTACGTTGGCCATCAGTTACCGACCGTCTCCAGACCTACCAGGCCGACTTTCAGATAGCCCGCGCTGCGCAGGGCATCCATCACTTCCATCAGACGGCCGTACTCGACCTTCTTGTCGCCACGGACGAAGATGGTCTTGTCCTTGTCGGACTGGGTCAGCTTGTCCAGGGTGGCGCCGAGCTGTTCGTCGCTGATCGCGTCGTTGTCCAGGTACAGACTGAGGTCTTCCTTGATGCTGACGTAGATCGGCTTGTCCGGGCGCGGTGCGGGCTTGGCGGTGGAGGCGGGCAGGTCCACCTTGATGTCCACCGTTGCCAGTGGTGCGGCGACCATGAAGATGATCAGCAGCACCAGCATCACGTCGATGAAGGGCGTGACGTTGATCTCGTGGCTTTCCTGCAGCTCATCGCTATCGTGCAGATGGATGCCCATGACTTACCCCACCTTGACCATGTGCGGAGCCTGACGCTCAGAGGGCAGGTGGTCGAGGTCACGGCTGACCAGCAGCAGTACCTGGGCCGAAGCGTCCGCTACCTGCGCCTTGTAGCCGGCAATGGAGCGGGCGAAGACGTTGTAGATGACCACGGCCGGAATTGCCGCGACCAGACCCAGGGCGGTGGCCAGCAGGGCTTCGGCGATGCCGGGAGCGACGACAGCGAGGTTGGTGGTCTGCGATTTGGCGATGCCGATGAAGCTGTTCATGATGCCCCAAACGGTGCCGAACAGACCGACGAAGGGCGCGGTAGAGCCGATGGTGGCGAGCACGCCGGTACCCTGGCTCATCTGCCGGCCGCTGGCAGCGACCAGGCGCTCGAGGCGGAAGCTGACGCGCTCCTTGAGGCCGTCGGCTTCACGCACGCTGCCGGTCAGTTTCACTTCTTCGAGGGCGTCCTGCACCAGGCGATGGGAAATGCACGCTTCGCCATCCATGCTGTTGCCGGCATCCTTGAGCGTACGCGCGGCCTTCAGCACCGGCATCTCGCGACGCAGGCGACGCTTGGCGGCGAGCAGTTCGATGCTTTTGGCCAGCCAGATGGTCCAGGTCAGAACCGAGGCCAGCAGCAGGCCGATCATGACCGACTTCACCACCACGTCGGCACTCTGATACATACCCCACGGCGACAGGTCATGGCCGGCCAGGGCTTCGCTCATTTCGGCTTCTTCGAGTGCCGTCTCGGGCAGCGCTGGGGCGATTTCGGTCTGCTCCGCCGGGGTAACGGTGGCGTTGCTGCTGGCCTCGCTGGTGGTCGGCGGCGTGGCGGTAGCGGTGGGGGGGGCTTCATCGGCGACTGCGGAAGTGGCCAGGGTCAGACCGAGCAGCAGGGTGGCCAGCAGGCGCAGGGGAGAGACATCGCGGATTACGGACTTCATGAGACGGTCCTGAGATAGAGGGAAATGTGCCGGTAGGGCGATGCGAGTGCATCACCCTGATAACTGTTGAGATTCATTATTGTTTGAGAATGTAACATATAACTATTTTTCGCGTCACGCCGCTAATCCGATCCCTCTTGTCGCCGTGGTTGGCGATAATCGCGTCGTGCCCTTTGCTGAGTCTTTCCGGAGCCTTCGATGACAGTCTCTCCCACACTTCTGGTCGCCGGTTGCGGCGATGTTGGTAGCCGCCTTGCCCTGCAGATGCATCGACTGGGTTGGACAGTGCACGGCCTGCGCCGTAATACCAGCGCCTTGCCTGAAGGGATTCTGCCGCTGGCTGGCGATCTGCAGGCCGATGCCTGTCCGGCAGCCTGGCCTGTGGGGGCGGTGGATTATGTGGTTTACGCCGCCGCTGCGACGCAGCATGACGAGGCCGGTTATCGGGCGGCATACGTCGAGGGATTGCAGCGTGTACTGGGCTGGCTGGCGCAGCACGGGCAGCGCCCGAAGCGCCTGTTGTTCACTTCCAGTAGCGGCGTTTATGGCCAGCAGGAGGGTGAATGGATCGACGAAGACTCGCCTGCCGAAGCGCAGAGCTATTCGGCGGTCATCATGCGTGAGGCTGAGCGTGTGGCTCTGGACAGTGGCTTACCGGCAACCACGGTGCGCCTGACCGGCCTCTATGGCCCAGGGCGCGAGTGGTTGCTGGGGCAGGTGCGGGGAGGCTACCGGGTCAGCGAGGCGCCGCCACTCTATGGCAACCGCATCCACGTCGATGATGCCGCCGGCTTGCTTGCAGCCCTGCTGCAGGCTGACGCACGAGGCGAGACCCTGGCCGACTGCTATCTGGGCGTGGACGACGAGCCGGCGCCACTGCACGAGGTGGTGGGCTGGCTGCGTGGGCAGTTGGGCGTCACGCACTGGAGTGACGAGCAGCGCGTTCGTCGCGCCGGCAGCAAGCGTTGCCGCAACGCCCGCGCCCGTGCGCTGGGCTGGGCGCCGCAGTATCCCAGTTACCGTGAAGGCTACGCGGCGATCCTGGCGGATCGCTGAGCCGCTGCCGAGATGGATGCCAATCGCCTTCTGGCCAAGCCTTGGTTGCCGGGAATCGAGCTGTTCCACGCCGACTTTTCCGGCCAGCCGTTCGGGCGTCACAGTCACGATGCATTTGCCGTTGGGGCGATCGTGCAGGGTGTGGGTGGCTACCAGTGCCGCGGTCAGCGCCACGCGTTGCCAGCGGGAACCCTCTCGCTGATGAATCCCGAGGAGCCGCACACCGGGCACGCCGAGTCGCCACGGCTGATCTACCGCATGCTCTACGTCGAGGAGTCGCGGTTGCCTGCTCTGCTTGGGCGCAAGAGCCTGCCCAGTGGCTTTCGCACGCTCAACCCCCACGATGACGGGCGCGTGGCGGCGGGATTGGCGCGTCTGGCCGGTCAGTTCGAAGGGGGCGATGCGCTGGCGCTGGAGAGTGAACTGCTGGCACTGCTGGAACTGGTGTTCGTGCGTCACGGCGGCTTGCGCGAGGCACGTCCAACGGCGCGTGACGGCGGTGCCACGGCCCAGCTGCGCGACTACCTGGAGGCGCATTACGCCGAGGCCGTCAGCCTGGAGCATCTGGCCGCTCTGGTACAGCGTCACCCGCGCCATCTGATCGAGGCCTTCCGCCGCGCCTATGGCGTGCCGCCGCACACCTATCTGCTGCAATGCCGGGTACGTGAAGCCAAGCGCAGGCTGTTGGAGGGGCGAGCCCTCACCGAGGTGGCGCTGGATCTGGGGTTCTACGACCAGGCGCATTTCAGTGGCGTATTTCGCCGCTTCACCGGCGTCACGCCGGGGCGTTTCCGCACCTTGGCCCAGGGGTGAGACCGCAGTGCTGCAGGACGAAATCGCGGCGTTGCTCCAGGCTGTCCGGTGGCACGTCGATGAGCTGATAGCCGAAGTCCGCATAGACCTCCCGCATCACCTCGGCGGTTCGCTCGGCCTCGGTAGCATCCTGGCGACGCTCGGCATCATTGCAGTAGATCTGCGGCCAGTGCGGCAGCAGGAACACCTGCGGTTGGTAACGTAGCTGGCGTGCCGCTAGCAGCAGGTGGCGGGCTACCGGCAGGCCGCTCAGGCGCAGGTAGCCGATCACGTCCACCAGGCCGCGATCGAAGAATACCGGCCCCCTCAGCGCCAGTGCCTGACGATGGGCACGCAGTTCCCAGGCCAGCATCAGTTCGGCGAACAGCAGCGGTTCTCGCCAGGGCAGGCCATGGCCGTCGATGATCTGTTGATCGCGGATGATTGCCCGCCCGGCTTCTTCGACGACGTTGTGACCGGTTTGCGCCAACGCCGCCAGCAAACTGCTTTTGCCGCTGCCGGGGCCGCCGGTCAGTACATGGAATGGCGGAAGTTGCATCACTGGTACCTCTGAGTTTTTTCCAATACACCGGCTCCCGCCTTGCCGACACTGCCTCCGCCAAACGGAGGTGTCATGTTCGCGTTGTTTCTGCTGGTGGCCGGTACCCATTTCGCAGCCCTGCTCTCGCCGGGGCCGGATTTCTTCCTGTTGATTCGCACTGCACTGGCCAAGGGGCGGCGTCAGGCGGATGGCTGTGCCTGGGGCATCGCCCTGGCCAATCTGCTGAGCATGTTGCTGGTGCTGTTCGTGCTGGGCTTGTTGCCGGGCGAAGGCGGCTGGCTGTGGCGTGGAGTGCAGGCGCTTGGCGGGTTTTACTTCGTCTGGATCGGCGCGCAGGCGCTGGCCTCCCGGCGCGATCTGGCGCTGCCGCAGGGCGATCAGGTTCTGCTGGGAAGCCGGTGGCGGGGGTTACGCCAGGGTGTGCTGGCCAGCAGCCTCAATCCCAAGCTGCCGCTGTTCTATGCAGGGCTGTTCGGCGTGTTGCGTGAGGCGGCGATGCCGGGCTGGGGATTGGGGCTGGTGATGGCGTGGATGACCCTGGTGGTGCTGTTCTGGGATCTGGCCCTGGTGCGCCTGCTCGATCAGCCGCGCTGGCGCACCTGGCTGCAGCATCGGGTGCGCTGGCTGGATCGTGGCTGTGGTGCGTTGCTACTGATCCTGGGCTTGTGGCTGTTGCTCGGCGTCTGGTGAGCCTTGTCAGGCTCGTCTCAACGACGTTTCAGCAACCAGCGCTGAGGGCCGGGTTGATATTGGGGCATCTCGTCGAACTGAGCGCGATTCTGCGCTTCGAAGATACGCAGCTGGTTGCCCTCATGGATGAACAGCCAGGGTTGGCCTTGATCGCCCAGCTGCAGCCACAGGCTGTCATGCTCACCGCTCATGGCGGCGCAGTCGCCGGCCAGGCACAGCGCATAGCGTTCGGCGCCCGGTAGGCCCTGCACCTCGCCAGTGGGGACGAAGCGCACCAGGCCGCCCTGGCCGAGACCTTCTTCGATCAGCCAGTCACCGCCCAGGTAACTGCGGTACAGCGCCTGTTCGAAGCTGCTGCCCAGCGGCAACTTCTCGCCTGTCTGGGGCACGCGGACGAATTGCTGCTCAGGCCAGTAATCGCTGGCAACCTGGGTCAGCTTTGCGCCTTGCAGTTGCAACTGCTCCTTGTAGTCGCCGTAGAAGGTGACTTGCCAGCGACCCTCGTCGAGCGCTTGCAGGCGCCCTTCGGCCAGCTCGAAGCCGTTGCTGTAGTCGGCCTGCTGGCGCTGCGGATCGACCTGCCACTCCAAGTTCGGCCCATAGGCGGTCAGTGCTTCGCGCAGGCGACCGCTTTCGACAGCGGCATCGATGGCTGCCTGGTTGATCCAGGTGCCGCTCGGGTCATTGTTCGGCGTGCTGGCGCAGCCAGTGAGCAGGGCGCCGCATAGCAGCAGGGGAAGCAGACGCATGGCGATCTCCATGCTGGAGGAGGGAGAGCGGGGCAGTGCCCCGCCCGAACGGCTTACTCGATGACCAGGATGGCGTCCATTTCCACCTGCGCGCCACGCGGCAGGGCGGCAACGCCGATGGCAGCACGAGCCGGATAGGGCTGTTCGAAGTAGCGGCCCATGACCTCGTTGACCTTGGCGAAGTGCGAGAGGTCGGTGAGGAAGATGTTCAGCTTAACGATGTCCTTGAACGAACCGCCGGCGGCTTCTGCCACGGCCTTGAGGTTTTCGAACACCTGCACGGTCTGGGCTTCGAAACCCTCGACCAGCTCCATGCTCACCGGATCCAGCGGAATTTGACCGGACATGTAGACGGTGTTGCCGGCCTTGATCGCCTGGGAGTAGGTGCCGATGGCGGCGGGGGCCTTGTCGCTGGTGATGACGGTCTTGCTCATGAATCGCTCCTTGTGAGAACTGACTGGGTCGAGCACCCAGCCTACAGGCTACAAATAGGGGAATTGTGTCAGGCGCGTACTCGGGTGATACGCATCACGCCCTTGAGGGCGCGCAGTTTCTTGATCACGCGAGCCAGGTGCACGCGGTCATGTACGCTGACCACTAACTGCACCACGCTGATACGGCCGTCGCGTTCGTCCATGCTGATCTTCTCGATGTTGCCATCGGCGGCATTGACGCTGCTGGCCAGCAGCGCGATCAGGCCGCGCTGGTGTTCAAGCTCGACGCGCAGTTCGACGTTGAATTCGCCGGTAACGTCCTTGGCCCAGTTGAGCTGGATGCATTTTTCCGGGTTGTGGCGGATGTCGACGATGTTCCGGCAGCTTTCCATGTGCACCACCATGCCCTTGCCAGCGGACAGGTAGCCGACAATGGGGTCGCCCGGGATCGGCGTGCAGCACTTGGCGTAGCTCATCACCAGGCCTTCGGTGCCGCGAATCGCCAGCGGCCCTTCGCTGCTTGGCAGAGCATCGTCGCCGCTCTCGGCCAGCAGGCGGCGAGCCACGACGTAGGCCATGCGATTGCCCAGGCCGATGTCTTCGAGCAGATCCTCGATGACCTCCTGGCGGTATTCGCCCAGCACCGTTTGAATACGCTCGGGGGAAATCTTTTCCAGGTGCGTGTCGAAGCTGGCCAATACCTTGTTCAGCAGGCGTTCGCCGAGGTTGATGGATTCGGAGCGGCGTTGCTGCTTGAGGGCGTGGCGGATGTGCGTGCGCGCCTTGCCGGTAACCACGAAATTGAGCCAGGCCGGATTGGGACGGGCCCCCGGTGCGGTGACGATTTCCACGGTCGAGCCGCTTTCCAGGGCCTGCGACAGTGGCGCCAGGCGGCGGTTGATGCGGCAGGCGATGCAGGTGTTGCCGACGTCGGTGTGCACCGCGTAGGCGAAGTCGACCGCGGTGGAGCCTTTGGGCAGCTCCATGATGCGGCCCTTGGGCGTGAACACGTAGACCTCGTCCGGGAACAGGTCGATCTTCACGCTCTCGATGAATTCCAGCGAGTTGCCGGCGCGTTGCTGCAGTTCCAGCACACCCTTGACCCATTGGCGCGCGCGGGCGTGGTTGCCCTTCGGTACTTCGTCCTCGTTGGATTTGTACAGCCAGTGCGCGGCGATACCGTTGTTGGCCATCTCTTCCATTTCGCGGGTGCGGATCTGGATCTCGATGGGCACGCCGTGCATGCCGAACAGCGTGGTGTGCAGCGACTGGTAGCCGTTGGCCTTGGGAATCGCGATGTAATCCTTGAAGCGCCCGGGCAGTGGCTTGTACAGGTTGTGCACGGCGCCGAGTACGCGGTAGCAGGTGTCGACCTTGTCGACGATGATGCGGAAGGCGTAGACGTCCATGATCTCGTTGAACGCCTTACGTTTGCCGCGCATCTTCTGGTAGATGCTGTAGAGGTGTTTCTCGCGACCGATCACTTCGCCTTCCATGCCCTCGCGTTGCAGGCACATCTGGATCGATTCTTCGATCTTGGCGACGATTTCCTTGCGGTTGCCCCGAGCGCGGCGCACAGCGGCGCGAATGCGCTCGGAGCGCATCGGGTGCATGGCCTTGAAGCCCAGGTCTTCGAACTCCACGCGCATGTTGTGCATGCCCAGCCGGTTGGCGATGGGGGCGTAGATTTCCAGGGTTTCCTTAGCGATGCGCCGGCTCTTCTCGTGCGGCATGGCATCGAGGGTGCGCATGTTGTGCAGGCGGTCGGCGAGCTTGACCAGGATCACGCGGATGTCGCGGGCCATGGCCATGGCCATCTTCTGGAAGTTCTCGGCCTGCGCCTCGGCCTTGGTCTCGAAGTTCATCTGGGTCAGTTTGCTGACCCCGTCGACCAGTTCGGCCACGGTTTCGCCGAACTGCGCGTTGAGCGCTTCCTTGGCGATGCCGGTGTCTTCGATGACGTCGTGCAGCATGGCGGCCATCAGGCTCTGATGATCCATGTGCATTTCGGCGAGGATGCTGGCCACCGCCAGCGGATGGGTCACGTAGGCTTCGCCACTGCGGCGGCGTTGGCCATCGTGCGCCTGTTCGGCGTAGAAGTAGGCTCGGCGAACTAGGTTGACCTGGTCATGGCCGAGGTAGGCCGAAAGTCGGTCGGCGAGAGCGTCTATGCCAGCCATGGGAGACTCTCCCGTTGGCAGCTGTGGCCCTGCGCCGTGCGACTTCGACCCGGCATCATCGACTTACAGAGGCTCGTTGGCCTCTTCCTCGAAGGCAGCGAACAGCGGTTCTTCTTCGACGATGTCTTCCTGGGCGACGACTTCATAGTCCACCAGGCCAGCGGCGATTTCGCGCAGGGCTACTACGGTGGGCTTGTCGTTTTCCCAAGCCACTTTCGGCTCTTTGCCGCCGGTGGCCAGCTGGCGCGAACGCTTGGTCGCGAGCATGACCAGTTCGAAGCGGTTATCAACGTTGTCCAGGCAATCTTCGACGGTAACGCGAGCCATGGTGTTCCTCGTAACTTGTGCGGATAAGCTTGGCCCGAGCGGGCGAGCGGACTGAATAGTCTAAAAAATCACCAGCGACAATGGAAGCGCTGTTTTACGCCAGCAGTTCGCTGAGCAGGCCGGCATGGCGCTGCTGTTGCTGAGTTTGCGACAACTGGTTGCTGCGGAAGATCGCCTTCAGGTCGCTCAGGGCATGGTTGAAGTCGTCGTTGATCACCAGGTAGTCGTACTCGACGTAGTGGCTCATTTCGCTGACCGCTTCGCGCATGCGCCGCTCGATGATCTCGCCGCTGTCCTGGCCGCGGTTGGTCAGGCGGTGGCGCAGCGCCTCCTGGGTCGGCGGCAGGATGAAGATCGATTTGGCCTGTGGCATCAGCTTGCGCACCTGCTGCGCGCCTTGCCAGTCGATCTCGAGGATCAGGTCGAAGCCTTCGGTCAGGGTCTGCTCGAGCCACTTCTGCGAGGTGCCATAGAGGTTGTCGAAGACCTGAGCGTGCTCAAGGAATTCGCTGCGTTCGAGCATGGCGTTGAACTGCGCATGATCGACGAAGTGGTAGTTGACCCCATCCACTTCGCCCGGGCGCATGGCGCGGGTGGTATGCGAGACCGAGACGCGAATCTGCGGCTCGCTGTCGATCAGGGCTTTGACCAGGCTGGTCTTGCCGGCGCCGGAGGGTGCGGAAACGATATAGAGGGTGCCGGTCGTGGTGGCCATGAAAACGATCCTGGAAAAGCGGTGGACGAAAGATAGCAGCCGTCTGGCTGGCATTACTCGATATTCTGAACCTGCTCGCGCATCTGCTCGATCAACACTTTCAGGTTGACGGCAGCCTGCGTGCTACGTGGGTCGAAGGCCTTGGAGCCGAGGGTGTTGGCTTCGCGGTTGAGTTCCTGCATCAGGAAGTCCAGGCGTCGACCGGCGGCGCCGCCGGCCTTGAGCACGCGACGCACTTCGCTGACGTGAGTGCTGAGGCGATCCAGCTCTTCGGCCACGTCGCTCTTCTGCGCGAGCAGAACCAGCTCTTGCTCCAGGCGTTGCGGATCGAGTTCGGCCTGCATTTCAGCGAAGCGGGTCTCGATCTTCTGGCGCTGGCCAGCGAGCATCTGCGGCACCAGCTCGCGCAGGGCGGCGACTTCGTCGAGGATGCTGTCCAGTCGCTCATTGAGCAGTTTGGCCAGCTCGGCGCCTTCACGGGCGCGGCCTGCCTTGAGTTCGCCCAGTGCCTGGTCGAACAGCTGCAGAGCGGCGGCGTTGAGTGCCTGCGGGTCGGCCGAGTCGGCCACCAGCACGCCAGGCCAGGCCAGCACTTCCAGCGGGTTGAGCGGCGCGGGCTGTTGAATCAGTGCGGCGACCTGTTCGGCAGCGGCGATCACCTGGCGAGCGCGCTCGTTGTCGACCTGCAATTGCTTGCCGGCGCTCTCTTCAGCGAAGCGCAGGGTGCATTCCACCTTGCCGCGCGACAGGCCCTGGCGCAACGCTTCGCGTACGGCGCCTTCGAGATCGCGAAAGGCTTCCGGCAGGCGCAGGTGCGGCTCCAGGTAGCGATGATTGACCGAGCGCAGTTCCCAGCTCAGGGTGCCGTGGGCGGTTGCCTGCTCGTTGCGGGCAAAGGCCGTCATGCTGTGAACCATGGGATACCTCGCGGAAGTCGGCTCGAAAAACGCAGGATTGTAGCGCAGTGAGCCGACCCTACCCAATTCGTCATGTCGCCGCAGTCGCCCGGCCTCTATAATGCGCACTGTTTTCACTTAATGAAGTAGGTATCGCTCGATGAAACGTCCCAGTGGCCGCGCCGCCGATCAGTTGCGCTCGATTCGCATCACCCGCAACTACACCAAGCACGCCGAGGGCTCTGTGCTCGTGGAGTTCGGCGATACCAAGGTGATCTGCACCGTCAGCGTCGAGTCCGGCGTACCGCGTTTTCTCAAGGGGCAGGGTCAAGGCTGGCTGACTGCCGAGTACGGCATGTTGCCGCGCGCCACCGGCGAGCGTAACCAGCGCGAAGCCAGCCGTGGCAAGCAGGGTGGCCGTACCCTGGAGATCCAGCGTCTGATCGGCCGTTCGCTGCGCGCGGCACTGGACATGAGCAAGCTGGGCGAGAACACCCTGTACGTCGACTGCGACGTGATCCAGGCCGATGGCGGTACCCGTACTGCGTCGATCACTGGCGCCATGGTGGCGCTGATCGATGCGCTGAAAGTGCTGAAGAAGCGTGGTGCGCTGAAAGGCGAGCCGCTCAAGCAGATGATCGCGGCGGTTTCGGTCGGTATCTATCAGGGGCAACCCGTGCTGGATCTGGATTACCTGGAAGACTCTGCGGCCGAGACCGACCTCAATGTGGTCATGACCAACGCCGGTGGCTTCATCGAAGTGCAGGGCACCGCCGAAGGCGCACCATTCCAGCCCGAGGAATTCAACGCCATGCTGGCGCTGGCGCAGAAGGGCATGAACGAGATTTTCGAGTTGCAGCAAGTGGCTCTCAAAGACTGAGCGTAGAGGATGATCGATCAGCAATTGACTCCATTGCCTGAGCCGGCTGCTCGGCGTTGGGCCATGTTTTGCCACTATTCGGCATTCTTTTGGTTTCTCGCACCGATGATCGGAAACGTGCTGGGGCCGCTGATTGTCTGGCAGTTGAAGAAGGATCTTGATCCCTTTGTTGACGAGCAGGGCAAAGAGGCACTGAACTTCCAGATTACTGTAAGCCTGGCTCTGATGGTCTGCGGCTTGTTGGCCTGGGTGCTGATTGGCTTTCCTTTGATGCTACTTGTTTGTGCGGTGGCATTAGTGCTGACCATCATCGCCGGTATCAAGGCCAATGAAGGGCAGAACTATCGCTACCCATTCAGTTGGCGGCTGGTGAAGTAGGACGTGTACATCGAGAGGGCCTACGGCCCTCTGATCTGAACAGGGAAGGTGAAAGACAATGAATGTACGGGTTCTGCTCGCCGCGTTGCTGTGCATGGCCATTGGCGGATGCGGCGAGGCCACGGGTGGCCTTGCCGAGCAGGCGCAGTTGCAGGTGCTGAGGGTCGAGGCCGAGCGCCTGCACGATGATGGGCAGTCCGAGCAGGCGATCGCCAAGTTCGAGAAGCTGGTGGCGAGCCCGGCGGCGAGCGATGCGCAGAAGGCCTATGCCTTGCGCTATATCTCGCTGGGTTACTACGAGTTGGGCGACTACCCGCGTTCCGGTGAATACGCCGCCAAGGCTGCAGCGTTCTATCCCGAGGGCTCCTACGACTATCTGGTGAACATGGCGGATGCCGAGCTGATGTTGGGCAAGGTGCCTGAGGCGGTGGTGCGGCTGGAGCAGGCGATCGCCCTGGCACCGCGCAATCTGGCGGCCAACAATGTACTGGGGCTGGTTTATCTCGGGGATAACGGCGAGCAGTACGTCGACTACCGCAAGGCGCTGATCTACAACCAGGCCGCCTACGAGATCGAACCGGGGCGCATCACCGAGATCGTCCTCGTGCGTAACCTGCTTGCCTTGCAGGAGTACGAGCAGGCCAGAACCCATCTGCTCGACTTGAGCCAGCGTTACGCCGATGACGAACATGTGCAGCACCTGCTGGCGCAAGCGGAGGCGGGCTTGGCTCAGGCGCAAGAGTGACGCGGCGGATACAGAAAAGCCGGCGAAATGCCGGCTTTTTCATGGGTGTCGATCAGACGCTGAGAATCCAGTCGTAGTCGACGATCAGCGGCGCATGCTGGGAGAAGCGCGGCTGGCGTGGCAGACGTGCGCTGCGCACGCTACGGCGCATGCCGGGGGTGAGCAACTGGTAGTCGAAGCGGTAACCCAGGTTGAGCATTTCCGCCTGCTCGCTATCCGGCCACCAACTGAACTGGTCGCCTTCACGGCTGACTTCGCGCAGGGCATCGACATAACCCATGTTGCCGACCACCTCATCCATCCAGGCGCGTTCAGGCGCCAGGAATCCGGGCGATTGCTGGCAGTCTCGCCAGTTCTTCACGTCCAGCTTCTGGTGCGCTACGTGCAGCGAGCCGCAGTAGATGTACTCGCGACGCTTGCGGCGTTGCTTGTCCAGATAATGGGTGAAGTCGTCCATGAACTTGAATTTCTGATTCAAGCTCTCGTCGCCGTCCCGGCCGGATGGCAGGAGCAGACTGGCAATACTTACCTTGTCGAAATCGGCCTGCAGGTAGCGCCCGTAGCGGTCGGCCATTTCAAAGCCGAGGCTGCTGATTACCGCCTTGGGTTGCAACCGCGAGTAAAGTGCCACGCCGCCTTGGCTGGGTACTTCTGCATCGCATGCATAGAGGAAATAGCCATCCAGTTGGAAGGCTTGGTCGTCCAGTTCAAAGGCGGAGGCGCGGGTGTCCTGCAGGCAGATCACGTCGGCATTCTGGGCTTGTAACCAACTGAGCAAACCTCGCTCGGCCGCAGCCTGAATACCATTCACGTTCACACTGATGATCCGCATAAATGGCCCCCAAAAACACATGCATGTATGATACCCGAGCTCACCTCAATTAGCTAAATCCGTGCCGCCCGAGACTTTTCATGCAAGCGTACCAGCGTGATTTCATCCGTTTTGCCATCGAGCGCGGGGTTCTGCGTTTCGGCCAGTTCACCCTCAAGTCCGGGCGTACCAGCCCCTACTTCTTCAATGCCGGCCTGTTCGACAGCGGTCTGGCACTGGCGCAACTGGGTCGCTTCTATGCGGCCGCCATCGTCGATAGCGGCATCGACTTCGACGTGCTGTTCGGCCCGGCCTACAAAGGCATTCCGCTGGCGGCGACCACTGCGGTGGCACTGGCCGAGCATCATCAGCGTGATCTGCCCTGGTGCTTCAACCGCAAGGAAGCCAAGGATCATGGCGAAGGGGGCACCCTGGTCGGTGCGCCGCTCAAGGGCCGTGTGCTGATCGTCGATGATGTGATCACTGCTGGCACCGCGATTCGTGAGGTCATGCAGATCATCCAGGGCCAGGGCGCCCAGGCTGCCGGTACACTGATCGCGCTGAATCGCCAGGAACGTGGTCAGGGCGAGCTTTCCGCCATCCAGGAAGTCGAGCGCGATTTCGGCATGCCGGTAGTGAGCATCGTGTCACTCGAACAGGTACTGGAATATCTGGCAGGTGATGCTGAACTGAAGCAATATCTTCCGGCTGTCGAAGCCTATCGCGCCGAGTACGGAATCTAGCCCTAGCACAAGGTAGTCCTATGCCTGCACCGCTCCTGACCCGCTGTACGCTGCTATGTAGCCTGCTGCTGCCGTTGTCTGGAGTGGCTGCCGAGTTGTATCGCTACGTCGACGACAAGGGCGTGACGGTGCTCAGTCGGCAGGGTGTGCCGCCCGAGTTCATCGGCAAGGGTTACGAGGTGCTCAACGATCAGGGCCGTGTAGTGCGAGTGATTCCGCCGGCTCCGACGCCGGAAGAGTTTGCCCGCATGCAGGCGGACAAGGCCCGTGCCAGCAGCGATGCCCAGTTGCTGCGTTTGTACACCAATCTCGATGATGTCGACCGTGCTCGCGAGCGCAAGCTGGCCGAGCTCGACAGTGTCACCAGCGTGGCTCGCGGCAATCTGCAGTCGGTGCGTACTCAGCAGGCCAACCTGCAGAGCCAGGCCGCGGATCATGAACGGGCCGGGCGTCAGGTGCCGGAACCGCTGCTGGTGCAGATCAACAACCTCAAGGAAGAGCAGCAGCGTCTGCTGCGTGATATCGCCCGCTACAAGGAGGCGCGTACCCAGGCCGAGGCTGGCTTCGCCGCTGACCGGGCGCGTCTGGCCGAGTTGTTCGGTGGGCCTCGAAACCAGCCATGAGCGTTTACCGTCTCAACTCTGCGGCTGAGTCTTCTCGAAACTCTCGATCTTTTCCCTGAGCCACTGCGGCAGCGGTGCGCTGCTGCGTGTCGCGCCGTCGGCATGTACATAGACGATTTCACCGCTGGTCAGCAGTTCACCATCGCGCCATATGCCCAGAGCGAAGGTCAGGCTGGAACGGCCCAGGCGGGCGCTGCGGATGCCGATCTGCAACTGATCGTCGAAGCGTGCCGGGGCGCGGTATTCGAGCAGGGTGCGGATGGCGAAGAAGTCACCGCCGTCCTGCGCCAGATCCGCCGGGTAGGCAACGCCCAAGGCTCTGAAGTATTCGGTGATGGCGACGTCGGCGTAGGTCAGGTAGTGGCCGTTGAAGACGATGCTCTGCGGATCGACCTCGGCCCAGCGCACGCGCAAGGCGTGAAAGAAGGTGAACTGACTGGCTTCGGGGAGGCTGCTCATGGGCGTTCCTTTATGAAGGTTGCCTGGCGAGCGTGCTGGTCGGGTGGGATTACGGCAAGTTCGAGTCGCCACATGGATGTGGGGAGATAAGCGGGCTCGATGGCTGTGTAGGGTGCGCCGTGCGCACCGCCGTATGGCGGGCCATCACAGGTTTGTGGACGTCTTCTGGGATTGAGGGGATCGCGAGGCGGCCGCTTTACCCTCTCCCGCCCTTTGGGCACCCTCTCCCGCAAGCGGGAGAGGGTCATCAGAAAGCCGCGTTAGCGGCTTGCTTTTAAGAGCGCTTGCGGTTGGTGATCAGGGTGCCGACACCGCTGTCGGTGAATATTTCCAGCAGCACCGCATTGGGTACGCGACCGTCGACGATGTGGGCGCTGTTGACGCCACCCTGCACGGCTTCCAGCGCGCAGCGGATCTTCGGCAGCATGCCGCCGTAGATGGTGCCGTCGGCGATCAGCGCATCGACCTGCTCGGTGGTCAGGCCGGTGAGCACTTCACCCTGCTTGTCCATCAGGCCGGCGATGTTGGTCAGCAGCATCAGCTTCTCGGCTTTCAGCGCCTCGGCGACCTTGCCGGCCACCAGGTCGGCGTTGATGTTGTAGGACTCGCCATCCTGGCCGACGCCGATAGGGGCGATGACCGGGATGAAGTTGCCCTTGACCAGCATGTTCAGCAGCTCGGTATTGACCCCGGTGACCTCGCCGACATGACCGATGTCGATGATTTCCGGCTGGGTCATCTCCGGCGTCTGGCGGCTGACCTTGAGTTTCTTCGCGCGGATCAGCCCGGCGTCCTTGCCGGTCAGGCCAATGGCGCTGCCGCCGTGCTGGTTGATCAGGTTGACGATGCTCTTGTTGACCTGGCCGCCGAGCACCATTTCCACCACGTCCATGGTGGCGGTGTCGGTGACGCGCATGCCGTCGATGAAGTGGCTCTCGATGGACAGGCGCTTGAGCAGATCACCGATCTGCGGGCCGCCGCCATGCACCACTACCGGGTTGATGCCGACCGCCTTCATCAACACGATGTCGCGAGCGAAACCCTGCTTGAGTTCCTCGCTCTCCATGGCGTTGCCGCCGTACTTGATCACCAGGGTCTTGCCGACGAAGCGGCGGATATAGGGCAGGGCTTCGGACAATACCTTGGCAACCTGGGCGGCGGCGTCACGCTCGAGGGTCATGCAGGGGCTCCTGGAACAAATCGATCAAAAGGGGAGTGACAGGTCGGGTGCGACCTTGAGCAACTGGGCGCGGAACACATCCTGGATGCGCTCCAGCTCTTCCTGGGTGTCGGCCTCGAAACGCAGCACCAGTACCGGCGTGGTGTTGGAGGCGCGGATCAGGCCCCAGCCTTTGGGGTAATCGACGCGCACACCGTCGATGCTGGTGATATTCGCTTCGCCCCATTGGCCTTCGCGTTGCAGGCGCTCGATCATGCCGAACTTGGTCTGCTCGGTGACCTTGATGTTGATTTCTGGCGTGGAGATGTCGCTCGGGAAGGCGCTGAACACTTGCTCGGCGTTGCGTTTTTCGAGGCTGAGGATTTCCAGCAGGCGAGCGGCGCTGTAGATACCGTCATCGAAGCCGTACCAGCGCTCCTTGAAGAAGATGTGGCCGCTCATTTCGCCGGCCAGCAGTGCGCCGGTTTCCTTCATCTTCTTCTTGATCAGCGAGTGACCGGTTTTCCACATCACCGGACGGCCACCATAGCCGCTGATCAGTGGGGTCAGGCGACGGGTGCATTTGACGTCGAAGATGATGTCCGCGCCCGGATTGCGCGAGACCACGTCCTTGGCGAACAGCATCAGCAGGCGATCCGGGTAGACGATGGTGCCGGTGTTGGTCACCACGCCGACGCGGTCGCCGTCGCCGTCGAAGGCCAGGCCGAGGTCGGCGTTCTCGGCTTTGACGCGGGCGATCAGGTCGACCAGGTTCTCCGGCTTGCCCGGATCCGGGTGGTGGTTGGGGAAGGTGCCGTCGACTTCGCAGAACAGCGGGATGACGCTGCAGCCCAGGGCCTCGATCAACTGCGGGGCGATCACGCCAGCGGCGCCGTTGCCGCAGTCGACCACCACGCGCAGCGGCTTGGCCAGGGCGATGTCGTCACGGATGGTCTTGAAGTAGCGCTGCAGGACATCGACCTGTTGCACGCTGCCGACGCCGCTGGCCAGGTCGTTGTTGTCCAGGCGGGTTTTCAGCGCGAGGATCTGCTCGTTGGCCAGGGTGTCGCCAGCGATGATGATCTTGAAACCGTTGTAGTCCGGTGGGTTGTGGCTGCCGGTGAGCATCACGGCCGAGCGGCCTTCCAGCACGTTGGCAGCGAAGTAGACGACCGGAGTCGGCACCATGCCGATATCGGTGACTTCGCAGCCGCAGTCGAGTAGGCCTTGCACCAGTTGCTGCAGCAGCTCGGGGCCGGACAGGCGGCCGTCACGGCCGACGATGACCTTGGGCTCGCCCTGGGCCAGGCTCTGCGAGCCGATGGCGCGGCCGATCCAGTAGGCGTATTCGGCGGTCAGGGTGTCGCCGACCACGCCACGGATGTCGTAGGCGCGGAAGATGTCGGCGGGAAGTTTCGGGGCGCTTTGGCTATTGCTCATTGCGGGGCTCTGCTCCAGTCCCAGGAGATCCTGGTCTTCATCGAGAATGTCGATATCGAGGATATCGGTGTCCTGGAACAGCGGGTCGACCAGCTCGGCGGGCTTGGTTGCGGGCTGAGCGGTGGGAGCCGCAACTGTTCCTTTAGCGGGGGTACTGCTGCCTTCACTGCTGCGGCGCGGCAAACGGGCCAGGCTCTGGGCCAGGGCATCGAGGGCCGGTACGCTGAGGCTGAAGGCTTTGACGCTCTTGCCCGCAGAGAGTTCTTTGAGCATTTGTCCGAGTTGTTTGGCATCGCCATTGACCCGGCGCTGCAGGGCGCCTTGCAGCAGGATCAGGCCGATCACTGCGCCACCCAGGGCGAGCAGCGCAGCGAGGCCAAGCATCACGGGCGGTATGCCACCTTGCGTCAGGCCTGGACCGGCGGTGAAGTTGATCTTCCAGTGCGGGTTGCCTGTGGAGAAGGTTTGCGCGTTGCCTTCGCCGGCCTGGCCACGTTGCAGGAGCACCTGCGCTGGCGTGTTGGCAAACTGCTGCACCAGTTGCACCTGGCCGTACTCGGCCGGCAACGGCGGTAGGGCCGCCAACAGGCGTTGCAGGTCGACTGCCAGCAGCAGGGTGCCTTGGGCTGGTTGGTTCTCACCCATGCGCAGTGCCACGGCGCTATAGGCCAGCCAACGCTGGCCGACCCGGTAGGCTTCGACGGCTGGGGGTTGACCGCTCTCGGCGCGGCGCAGCATGTCCAGACCGGCGAAGTTCATCGGTGCGGCGCGGGTGGTGTTCTGTACCGCTTCGCCACGGCGGTTGAGGTGGGCGTCGATCACGCCATCCCAGTAACCGAGGCGACGTTCGGCTTCGCTGACCTGCAAGGCATCGCCACTTTGCAGTGCCTGCAGCAGCTCGGGGTTGCGCGTGGCGACGAGGCTGTCGGCCTGCAGTTGTTTGAGCGCCTGTTGTACGGCCGCGGCCTGGCTGCTGCCGATGGCCTGTACCAGCTCGCTCTGACGAGCCTGCTCGGCACTGCCCTGGACGAACCAGAGCAAGGCGCCGCCCGCTCCCGCTCCAATCAAGGCGGCGAGCAAGCCAGGAAGCAGCGGGCCAAGTGAAGGCTTGGCGGCCTTGCTCTTGGTCTCTGGCGCGAGGCTGGCAGGGGTGTCGACTTCCTTGGCGTTACGCTTGAAGAGTTTCACGCAGGTGCTCCTCGGCGGGTCGTCCTGTGGGCTAAGAATCAGTGGCTACCGGAGTGGCCGAAGCCGCCAGCACCACGTTGGGTCTCGTCGAACTGCTCGACCAGCTCGAAGTGCGCCTGTACCACCGGCACCAATACCAACTGTGCGATGCGCTCGCCGACGGCGATGGTGAAGGGCGTCTGGCCCCGGTTCCAGCATGACACCATCAGTTCGCCCTGGTAGTCCGAGTCGATCAGGCCGACCAGGTTGCCGAGGACGATGCCGTGTTTGTGGCCCAGGCCCGAGCGCGGCAGGATCAACGCGGCCAGGCCGGGGTCGCCGATGTAGATCGACAGGCCAGTCGGGATCAGTACCGTCTGGCCCGGTTCGAGGACGATCTCCTCCTTGAGCATGGCGCGCAGGTCGAGGCCGGCCGAACCGGGCGTGGCGTATTGCGGCAGCGGAAATTCCTGGCCGAGGCGGGGGTCGAGGATCTTGGCTTGCAGAGCGTGCATGGTCAGTTCTTGTTCAGTCGTTCGGCGATAAGGGTGATCAACTGGCGGGCAATCTTGCCCTTGCTGGTCTGGGCAAAGCTGGTTTGCTGCAGGCCACGGTCGATCACGGTGATGGCGTTCTCTTCACTATTGAAGCCGATGCTGGGGTTGGCCACATCATTGGCGACGATCAGATCGAGATTTTTGTCGCGCAGCTTGCGCGAAGCGTATTCGAGCAGGTTCTCGGTCTCGGCGGCGAAGCCCACACTGAACGGGCGATCCTCGCGACCGGCGATGGTGGCGAGAATATCCGGGTTGCGCACCATTTGCAGGAGCATGCCCTCACCACTGCTGGGGTCTTTCTTCAATTTGTGTTGCGCGACCACTTCCGGGCGGTAGTCGGCCACAGCCGCTGCCGCGATCAGTACGTCGCAGGGCATCGCTGCTTCGCAGGCGGCGAGCATGTCGCGGGCGCTGACCACATCGATGCGATCAACCCGATCCGGGGTCGGCAGATGCACCGGGCCACTGACCAGAGTGACCTTGGCGCCGGCTTCGGCGGCGGCCTCGGCCAGGGCGAAACCCATCTTCCCGGAGCTGTGGTTGGTGATGTAGCGCACCGGGTCGATGTTTTCCTGAGTCGGGCCGGCGGTAATCAGGATATGCAGGCCGTCCAGCGCCTGGCGCTGGAAGCAATCGGCGGCCAGGTGTGCCAGGTCGTTGGGTTCGAGCATGCGGCCGAGGCCGATGTCGCCACAGGCCTGGCTGCCGGATGCCGGGCCGAAGAGGCGCATGCCGCGCTGCTGCAACAGTTCCAGATTGGCTTGCGTGGCCTCATCGCGCCACATCGCCTGGTTCATGGCTGGCGCCAGGGCGATGGGCGCGTCGGAGGCCAGTACCAGAGTGGTCAGCAGGTCGTTGGCCACACCCTGGGCCAGACGCGCGATCAGGTCGGCGGTGGCGGGGGCGATCAGGATCAGGTCAGCCCAGCGTGCCAGCTCGATATGGCCCATCGCCGCTTCGGCGGCCGGGTCGAGCAGGTCGAGATGCACGGGGTGGCCGGAAAGCGCCTGCAGGGTCAGCGGGGTGATGAATTCGCGTCCGCCCTGGGTCATCACCACACGGACTTCGGCGCCTTGATCCTTGAGTCGGCGAACCAGTTCGGCGCTCTTGTAGGCAGCAATACCGCCCCCGACGCCGACGATGATGCGTTTGCGATACAGCCGCTGCATAGGCCTGCCTTTTATATACCGGTGGATGTGCGCCACGTGACCAACGCCTCCCCAGGCCGGCCCCGTGTAAAAAGATGGGCTACGATAGCACAGCGCCCGCAGCGGATCAGCGGGCGTATGGCTCGACATGGAGGTGGCGCATGAGCATTCGTGATTGGCCCGCGGCGGAGCGTCCGCGGGAGAAACTGCTGGAGCAAGGTGCGGCGTCGCTGACCGATGCCGAGTTGCTAGCGATCTTCCTGCGTACCGGGGTTACCGGCAAGAGCGCAGTGGATCTGGCGCGGCATCTGTTGAGTGAATTCGGCAGCCTGCGAACCCTACTGGAGGCGGATCTGGCTGGCTTCAGCCAGCACCTGGGCCTGGGGCCAGCCAAATATGCGCAATTGCAGGCGGTGCTGGAGATGTCGCGACGGCATCTGGCCGAGCGCCTGCGCCGTGATTCGGCGCTGGAAAGCCCGCAGGCGGTGCGTGACTACCTCAAGGCGCAGCTGCGTCACGAGCCGCACGAGGTATTCGGTTGCCTGTTTATGGATGCCAAGCATCGCGTGCTGGCCTTCGAGGTGCTGTTTCGCGGCAGCATCGACAGTGCCAGCGTTTATCCGCGGCAGGTGGTCAAGCGTTCGCTGGCCAACAATGCCGCTGCCGTCATCCTTACCCACAACCACCCATCGGGCGTGTCGGAGCCCAGCCAGGCCGACCGCGTGCTGACCCAGCGGCTCAAGGATGCGCTGGCGTTGGTGGAGGTGCGCGTGCTCGATCACTTCATCGTCGGTGATGGTGAGCCGCTGTCCATGGCCGAGCTGGGCTGGATGTAGGGCGGAGTCATTCGACCCTGGCCCTGATGCCATTCAGCATGCGCCGACGGATCAATCCGCTGGCCGGGCGGATTGCCAACCAGTAGGGTGTGAACGCCAGGCGGCTGGCGCGATCCGGACAATGCACGCGGGTCTCCGTGATCAGGCGCGTATGGCCGCTGCTTGCCGGCTCGCAGCGAAAGCTCAGCAGCAGTCTGGCCACGCCTGGTTCGCGAAATGTGCGGAACGCCTCGCCATCAGTGCAGGGCAGCAGGCCGAAGTCGCTGCGCCAGAAGCGGCCGATCAAACCGTAGGCCGCCTGGTCGGCATCGCGTGCCAACAGGCTGAATGAGTGCATGCCGAATCTGGGCGTGTTCTGCAGGTCGTTACGCAGCCCCAGCTTGAGCGCCAGGCGGGCCGGTGCCTCACGCAGTTGCAGGCAGCGACGGATCAGCGGGTCATCCTCGGCGTCCAGCGTAACGACGGCTTCGAGAATGGCGCCCGGCGTTGCGCCGATGTCCAACTGATGGCGCTCGCTGAACTGATACTCGGGCAGCAGCCGCGCGGCGATGCTCAGAATGTCACCCGGGAGAAGTCCTGCCGACCGAACGGGCTGACCTTGTAGCCCTGCACCTTCTCGCTGAGCAGCGCGAAGGCGGTGGGGTGGGCCAGCGGTAGCCACAATGCCTGTTCCTGAATGATCTTCTGCGCCTGTTGATACAGGCGGCTGCGCTCGTTCTGGTCGCTGCTGGCCTTGCCGTCGGCGATCAGTTTGTCCAGCGTTTCATCGCAGTAACGGGCGAAGTTGAGGCCGGACTCCACCGACGCGCAAGAGAATTGCGGCGTGAGGAAGTTGTCCGGGTCGCCATTGTCGCCAGCCCAGCCCATGAACAGCAGGTCGTGCTCGCCGGCCTTGGCGCGACGGATCAGCTCGCCCCACTCGATCACGCGGATTTCCGCATCGACGCCGATCTTCGCCAGGTCGGCTTGCAGCAGTTGTGCGCCAAGGTTGGGGTTGGGGTTGAGCAGGCTGCCGGACGGCCGTGTCCAGAGGGTGGTCTTGAAACCGTCGGCCAGGCCTGCTTCGGCAAGCAGGGTGCGGGCTTTTGCAGGGTCATGGGCATAGCCCGGCAGATCCTTGGCGTAGCTCCAGGTATTGGCCGGGTAGGGGCCTTGCGCCGGCTCGGCGCTGCCCTCGAACACGGCCTTGACGTAGCTGGCCTTGTCGAAGGCCAGGTTGATCGCCTGGCGTACCTGCGGTTTGTCGAGCGGCGCATGCTGGCTGTTGATGCCGACGAAGGCCGTCATGAAGGCGGCGGTCTGCGCGCTCTTGAGCTTGGTGTCGCCAGCGATGGCTTGCACATCCTGCGGTTTAGGCGACAGGGCGATCTGGCATTCGCCGCGGCGCAGGCGCTGCAGGCGTACGTTGCTGTCCGGGGTAATGGCGAAGATCACCCGATCCACGCCTGGTTTGCCAGCGAAGTAGTCCGGGTTGGCGCGGTAGCGCACCGCGGCGTCCTTCTGATAACGCTCGAAGACGAACGGGCCGCTGCCCACTGGCGCACTGTTGAGCTTCTGCGGCGTGCCTGCGGCGAGCAACTGGGCGGCGTACTCGGCTGGATAGATGGAGGCGAAGCCCATGCTCAGGGTGGCGAGGAAGGTGGCGTCGCGGCGGGTCAGGGTGATGCGCACGCTGTGTGCATCCGGTGCTTCGATCTTGGCGATCAGGCTCGGCCACTGCATCGACTGGGCATGGGGGTAACCGCTGGCGGCGACCTGGTGCCAGGGGTGTTGCGGGTCGAGCATGCGTTGGAAGCTGAACAGCACGTCCTCGGCGGCCAGCTTGCGGCTGGGCTTGAAGTCGGCGCTCTGGTGGAACGGCACGTCGTCACGCAGCTGGAAGTCGTAGACCAGGCCATCTTCGGAGACCGACCAACTGCTCGCCAGGCTTGGCAACAGCTTGCCCTGTTCGGCATCGAACTCCACCAGGCGATTCATCAGCATGTCGGCCGAGGCATTGGTGGTGGTCAGCGAGTTGTACTGCACCACGTCGAAGCCCTCGGGGCTGGCTTCGGTGCAGACACTGAGGGTGGCAGCCTGGGCCAGAATCGGGGTGCACAAGAGAGTGGCGAGTAGCAGGCGCATGAAGAGCTCCTTATATCCGGGGGCCGGTACGCCGGCGGCAAGCCTCTAACCCTAGTCGATTTGGTTGGCGCTGAATACGGGGGGGCAGGCGACGAGCGGTCGATTCTCGTGGGCGGCCTCAAGCCTTGGGCTCAGGCGAGTCTGCGGTTTCGCCCGTGTGTTTTATCCTGCGCTTTCCCTTGTTGCACCCAGGGCTTTCTGGTATAAAGCAGCGCTCTTTTCTAGGGGCCCGGTTCTTGTGCTTTGTAGTGCGCCCGGTAAGACCCTCGAGAAACGCGGCGCCGAGCGCCAATGACATTGAGTTTAAGCGGCCAACCCATGCCGGGTTGGGCATGTGGTTTTAGAGGGCTGAGGCATGTCGAGAGTCTGTCAAGTTACCGGTAAGGGTCCGGTAACCGGGAACAATATTTCCCACGCAAACAACAAAACCCGTCGTCGTTTCCTGCCGAACCTGCAGCACCATCGCTTCTGGGTCGAGTCCGAGAAGCGCTTCGTGCGTCTGCGCGTATCTGCCAAAGGCATGCGCGTTATCGACAAGCGTGGCATCGACGTAGTGCTGGCTGAGCTGCGCGCTCGCGGCGAAAAGGTTTAAGGAGAGAGTCATGCGTGAACTGATCCGTTTGGTGTCCAGCGCCGGTACCGGCCACTTCTACACCACCGACAAGAACAAGCGCACCACCCCCGACAAGATCGAAATCAAGAAATTCGATCCGGTCGTACGTAAGCACGTGATGTACAAGGAAGCCAAGATCAAGTAATTGATCGGCTGCCTGTCGAAGAAGCCCGCCCTCACCGGCGGGCTTTTTTGTGCCTGGTATCCTGGATAACCCGCCGCTGAGCAGCGGCAGGAGCCGCTCTCTGGTCAACTGACGCCGAGCAACTTCTTGCGCAGTTTTTCCGCATAAGCTGACGTGGTGCAAAGCCTCGGTTTAGACTGCGGCGTTGCCATGGAACTGACTCATCCCTCAGGTTTGCATTGAATGCGGGCGCATGCGGGTTCGGGCACCATTTTTCGTCGTTCGCCCAGAGGCACGCATGACCGCTTCAGCTCACTCCGTGGAAGTCCTGATCGCCGAAGCCGATCCCTGGACGGCCAATCTGCTTCAGCAACTGGTGCTGGATATACGCGGCGACGCCCGCGTACTGCGGGTCAGCGATGGCCAGGCGGCACTGGCACGCTGCAAGCGGCGCCTGCCTGATCTGGTGATCGCCGATGGTGAGTTGCCGGGGCTCGACGGCGTCGAGTTGTTGCGCCAGTTGCGTCGTCACCCGCGAACGCCGGCGCTGCCTTTCGTCCTGATCAGTGGGCGCCTCGATGCCCGCAGCGTGCGTGCGGCCCGGCCGCTGGCGCCCAGTGCCTACCTGGCCAAGCCCTTCAATGCCGAAAGTCTGCGCCAGCGTTTGCGTGGCCTGTTGCCGTCGGCTGACGAGACGGTGCAGGCGCGTCCGGCCCTGCTGCTCAGCGAGCTACGCGACTTTCTCGATACGGTGCGCGAGGAGGGGCAGGGCGCGCCGTTGCTCAGCGATGTGCGCAACGCCGTCAGCCAGGGTTTGCAGACAGGCGAGCAGGATCTGGGCGAGCTGGAGGCGGTATTCGGCAGTGACCCGCAGATCACCGCGCTGCTGATCGCCGCTGCCAGTAGTGCCGCGCAGCATCAGGGCATGCCTTGCCAGACACTGGCTCAGGCATTGCCGCGCCTGGGTGTGGCACGCACGCTCAACCTGGTGCTGGGCCTGGCATTGCAGCGTAATGCCCAACTGCGCGACCCGCGACTGGCGGAGTTGGCCGCGCACACCTGGCAGCGGGCACGGCGCAGCGCCGAACTGGCGCGCTGGCTGGCCGTCGAGCTGAAGCTGGACGCCGAGCTCTGCTACACCGCCGGCCTGCTGCACAACCTGGGGGAGCTGGCGCTGCTGCGCAGCCTGCAGGACTGGCAGGAGGCCGGGGGTGAACTCAGTAACGAGCAGATCGACGATGCCATGCTGCGCCGCTCGGCGAGTTTCGGTTCGGCGCTGCGTATTCGCTGGCGCCTGCCCTTCGGTCTGCGTGAGTTGATCGCGGCGTTCTACGGATTGGGCAGCGGCGTGTTCTCACGCGAAGCGTTGGTGCTCAACCTCAGTGGCCTGCTGCTGGCACTGCCGAACAACGAGTCGGCGGCCAGCCTCGTCGAGGCGCGCTGCGTCCGAATGTTAAGGCTCGACCCAGGTTTGCTGGAGCGCGTGCCGGTAGAGCTCTATCAGGCTTCCTGAGTGTCGTGGCGGCGTGCGTCGTCGGCCAGCTGCCGCAGGGGTTGCGGACGGCCGACGAAGTAACCCTGGGCGTAGTCGATACCGAGGCGGCGCAGGCAGTCCAGGCTGGCCTGGGTTTCGACGAACTCGGCGACGGTCAGCAGGCCGAGCTGCCCGGCGATCTGTCGCATCGAGCCGACCATGGCCTGGTTGATCGGGTCGTTTTCGATGCCGCTGATGAAGCTGCCGTCGATCTTCAGGATGTCCAGCGGCAGATGACGCAGGTAAGCGTAAGAGGCGAAGCCGCTGCCAAAATCATCCAGTGCGACCTTCAGCCCCTTGCTGCGCAACTCTTCGATCCATTTTGCAGAGACGCCCAGCTCGCCGAGGGCGACCATTTCCGTGACCTCGATGCACAGTTTGCTGGGCGGCAGACCATGGCGCTGCAGTTCGTCCTGCAGCAGGCGATGGAAGCTGCAGTCGAGCAATGACTTGGCGCTGAGGTTGACGTTGACCTGGGCCAGTTGCGCCAGATGGCGGGGGTTGGCGGCCAGCCAGGCGCACAGGTTCTGGATCACCCAGCGGTCGATGGCACCGAGGAAATCGTAGCGCGCTGCGGCGTCGAGGAATTGCGCCGGGCTGATCCAGTCGCCGCTCTGTGGGTCACGGTAGCGCAGTAGGACTTCGTAGTGCAGGCCGCTTGGGTCACTTTGCAGGGCCTGCACCGGCTGGAAGAACAGCTCGAAATGGCCGCGTTCGGTGGCTTCGCGCAGGCGGGTGATCCACTGCAGCTGGCGCTGATGTTCGAGCAGTGCGCCGTCGGCCGGATTGAACTGCTGCACGCGGTTGCGGCCCTGGTGCTTGGCCAGCTGGCTGGCGCTGTTGGCCCAGTTCAGCGCGGTTTCCCAGTCGCGCACGCCGGAGCTGAGGGCGAGCAGGCCGATACTGGCGTGCAGGCGGAACGGCCGGCCTTGCCAGGTGAAGACGAATTGTTCGACTGCACGGCGAAATTGCTCGGCCTGGTTCAGTGCGGCCTCGTCGTCGACTTCACGCAGCAGGATGGCGAATTCGTCGCCGCCGACACGCGCCAGCTCGGCATGGCGTGGCAACTGGTGGCTGAGCTGGCTCGCCAGCTGGCGCAGCAGTTGATCCCCTGCGGAATGGCCGCACAGGTCGTTGACCTGTTTGAAGCGATCCAGGCCCAGATGCAGCAGATGGCTGAAGCGCTGCTTGCTCGTGCCATTCAGGGTCTCAGACAGCAGCCTTTCCAGTTCGCGACGGTTGAGCAGGCCGGTCAGCGCATCATGGGCAGCCAGATGCTGCAGACGTTCTTCCAGCGCCCGGCGTTCGCTGAGGTCGACCACGATGCCTTCGATGCAGTCCTGCAGCGGTCGTGTGTGCAGCGACAGATAGATCCAGTGCGCACGTTGTTGCAGGTCGTACAGCTGGCACTCGCAGCTGACGGCGCCGTTCTCGGCGTCGAGTTGATGCAGGAGGGTGCTCCA
Organism: Pseudomonas berkeleyensis; assembly: GCF_014109765.1. NCBI lineage: Bacteria > Pseudomonadati > Pseudomonadota > Gammaproteobacteria > Pseudomonadales > Pseudomonadaceae > Pseudomonas > Pseudomonas berkeleyensis. The sequence continues at coordinate 5,288,957 of NZ_CP059139.1, read as the reverse complement.
TTGCTGCTCGCCGAGCAGGCGCTGCAATGGCAGGCCGTGGAGATCGGCCACGGGCGCATCGCCACCGAGCAGGCGCTCCAGGCTCGGGTTGGCTTCCAGCAGGCTGCCATCACGCCGGCAGCGGAAGATGCCTTCACCGCTGTGGCGAAACAGCGCCTGGTACTGCTCCAGATTGTCGATGGCCTGTTCCTGGCTGCTCAGCAGCACGCGCCGCACGCGCTCCAGCTGTTTGTCGAGCAGGGCGCCGAACAGCAGCATGCTCAACGCCGGCAGGTAGGCGTACAGTGCATAGAACCCCGACGGCAGCGGAATTACCCCGGCACGGCTCAGCGGCACCAAGAGCATCAGCACCAGGGCGGCGCTCCAGCACAGCAGATAACCAGGGGCGTAGGGCCGACGCTGGTAGACGCCCAGTGCCATCAACAGCAACTGGTAGAGGCCGGTCGCCAGGGTCAGCAGATTCAGTATCTGGTAGGCGGCGGGATGTTCGACCAGCAAGCCGCCCACGCTGACCAGCAGGGTGGCGGCGAACAGCGCGTCGCGTAGCCAGCGCAGGCGCCCCAGATGCAGGTTGAGGGCGCTGGCGATGAACAGCGAACTGAAGATCATCATCCCGGCCGTTGGCAGGTTGACCAGCAGCTTGGGCAGCGCCGGCCACTCTGGCCAGAGCAGCCCGGCCAGGCTGTACAGGCTGGCGTTGTACAGCGCCACGCACAGCGCGGTAAGGCTGAAGTAGGCCAGCTGCGGTTCGCGCAGGGTGCTGTACTTGACCAGATAGAACAGCGCCAGGGCCAGCAGCACGCCGATCAGCAGGCCGCTCTGCAGCCAGCTGTGGGCGATCAGTTGCTGGCCCTGCTGCGCGCCGACCAGTTGCAGGGGCAGGTTGATCGCCGAGTCGCTTTGCACACGCAGCAGCAGGCTGTAAGGCCCCTCGCCCAGGCGCGGCAGGTTGAGCAGGAACTGTGGATAAGGTTCGCCGCGCTCGCTGAAGGGGCGTTGCGCGCCGCTGTAAAGAGGGCCGAGCGGCGTGTCGCCGTCGAACAGCCAGACTTCCAGATCGTCGAGAAAAGTCTGGCCGATGATCAACTGCAGGCGCTCGGCAGGCGGTGTCTGGAGGCGTAGCACCAGCCACCAGGCGCTACGTGAATAGCCGATACGTGCGGTGCCTTGAATGGCGTGGCCTTCGCTGGCGATGCGTTGCAGCACTTCGCTGGCGGTCAACTGGGTGCTTGGATCTTCCAGCAGCAGGCTGTGCTCGATGCTCACCGGGCTGGCCAGATCGGCGGCGCTGAGCTGCAGCAACGGCAGCGCATCACTGGCCCGTGCCGTCAGGGCAAAGACCAGGCAGAGTAGAGCGATCAGTGAGCGAAGCGGTTGAACCATCCAGGGCGGCCTCATGGCTACTGCGAGGGCGCCGAAGTCCGGTGACGCGGGAGCGGTCGGGCGCTAGTGAATTCTAGCCGACTACTGGCGCGATGATTGCGCTGCGGGTCTCATCCGCCAGGATGGTGCGACGAATGACCGGTCGCAGGCGTTCTGCTGCCGTTGCCGCGACGCTTGATGCGCCACGGCAGTGGAGCGTCGCTCAGGCGGTCTGGGTGCGTTCGTCTGATTGCGCCTGCTGGCGGCGTGTCCAGCGGTTGGCACGAGTGAAGGTACCGAAGTCGTTGAAGCGCACGCCCATTTCGCGCATCACCCGATGGGCGAAGGGCACGGTCAGCTGGCGAATGTAGAAGGGCTCCTTGACCACGAAGTGGTGGATCGCATGGCTGCTGCCGAAGTTGAAGCAGAAAGCCTGCAATGGCCACAGCCACCAGGGATTGAGCACCTGGGTCTGCTGGATCACGTTGCCCGGCTCGACATCGCCGTAATAATGCATGTTGGAGCTGACGAAGTGCAGGCAGAAGGTGCGCAGCACGTTGGGGCCGACCAGCACCACCACGGCGATGTTCACCACCTGCATGGTCGCCAGCGTACCGGCCGACCAGTTGATGGGGGCACCCAGGGCCGCGCTGGCCCAGTCCAGCAGGTGAAAGCCGAGAAACAGGTACCAGGTCGCCCAGTTGAGCAGCCCCAGTGGTGCATAGACCTTCAGCGTGCGGCTGAGGATCATCCGTCGATGCGCCGGATTCTTCGCCCGCAACCAGCGGATGAAGGAGCTCATCATGTTGTCGCCGACCATCAGCAGGCGGGCGAAGCCCCAGGGCTCGCCATTGGTGATGGCGCGCTCTTCCATGTCGGCTTCGCTGCCGGAAACCTTGTGGTGGTTGAGGTGCAGGTGACGGCGCACCCAGGGGTTGATGGTGCTCGGCCGCGCCAGCCACACCAGCGCCATCATCAGGTTGTGCGGCAGGGCTCGCTTGCGGAAATACATCGAGTGGATCAGGTCGTGCTCCAGCTCGTGGGTCAGCGAGGCGAAGAAGGCATTGAGCAGCAGGCACGCCCACCAGGGCATATGGCCGCCGATATACAACGCTGCCGAGCCGATCATGCCGCATAGGGCCAAGGCCAGGATGCCGGCGCCGAGCGCGTCCTGATGCTGCAGGATCGGATAGCGCTGGCGCAGGGCGTTGCCGTGCGCCATCACCTGTTCGCGGATATAAGCGGCGCGTTGCTGGTCATTAAGGCTTGCGGGGGAGGGGGACATGCCGACATCCTCTTGTTCTCGGGCTGTGACTTCACTGTGCCGTGACGAACGTCTGATTGCCCGACCCTGCACGCCAACCTGCCTACCGGATACGCCAATCTGCATGACTGCCGAACCTTCCACCCTGGCCAGCTGGACGCGCGCGCTGCGCAAACAGCTCGATGCGCTCGGCCTGGACAGTGCTGCGCTATGTCGTGAAGCGGGCCTCGATCCGGCGCTGCTCGACGACCCCAACGCGCGTTGCCCGCTGTCGGTGACCACCCGTCTGTGGCAATTGGCGGTGGCCGCCAGCGGCGATCCGGCGCTGGGGTTGAAGACCTCGCAGTTCGTCAGCCCGACCACTTTCCATGCCCTGGGCTATGCGCTGATCGCCAGCAGCAGCCTGCGCGAGATGTTCGAGCGCATCGTGCGTTATCACCGGGTGGTCAGCGATGTGCTGGAACTGGAGCTGCGCCAGCTCGATGACGTCTACGAGTTCCGTTTTCGTGTGCCGCCAGGCAGCCCGCCACCGGCCCCCGAGGCGCTGGATGCCTTCGCCGCGATCTACGTGCGTAGCTGCCGCAATCGTCTGAATCGTGATTTCTCACCGCTGCTGGTGCGCCTGCAACGGCCTTTGCCGGCTGATCCCGAGCCCTGGCAAGCAGTGTTTCGCGCGCCACTGGAATTTGCCGCCGACGAGAGCCTGCTGCGCTTTCCCCGCGCGGCGTTCGAGCAGCGCCTGGATGATGGCAACCCCGAGCTGGCCGAGCACAACGAGACCGTGCTCAAACGCAGCCTGGAACAGTTGCAGGCGGCCAGTTGCAGCGAGCGGGTGCGCCGCTGCCTGGAGGCGCAGTTGCCCGACGGCGAGCCCTCCGCCGAGCGTATTGCCCAGACCTTGCACCTGAGTCTGCGCAGCCTGCAGCGTCATCTGGCCGAGGAGGGCACCAGCTATGAGGCGCTGCTCGGCGATACGCGCCACGCCTTGGCACTACGGCACATGCGCGACCCGCGCTGTTCGATCAGTGAAATTGCCTATCTGCTCGGCTTCAGCGACAGCAGCAGCTTTGGCCGAGCCTTCAAACGTTGGACCGGCCAGACGCCGAGCCAGTACCGCGATGGACTGAAAAACGCATGATCCAGTACGACCTGCTGCTGGCCGGAGCCGGCCATGCCCACCTTGGTGTATTGCGCCGCTGGGCGCTGGTGGAACGCCCGCCGGGCCGTATCGGCCTGCTCAGCCCCGGCCCGGAGGCCTGGTATGCGGGCATGCTGCCGGGGCTGATCAGTGGCCGGTTCAGTGCTGCCGACTGCCGGGTGGAGCTGCAGGCGCTGTGCCGGGCGGCGAAGGTGGAACTCATCGAAGGGCAGATCGCTTCGCTCGATGCCGACACGCGCTGCGTGCAGCTCAGCGATGGGCGTGGCTTGCAAGGCGAGTGGCTGTCGCTCAATGTCGGCGCCGGCATGGCGATTCCACCGCAGCAGGGCAATGCCATGCAGGTGCTCGCGGCGCGGCCGATCGAGGCGCTGCTCGCAGGCTGGCAGCAATGGCAGGCCGAGCCGCGACGTATGGCGATTCTCGGCGGTGGCGCCGGTGGCGTGGAGCTGGCCCTGGCGCTGGCTGACAAGGTACCGGCGCTGGCGCTGTTCTGCGGTGGTTCGCTGCTCGATGGCCTGGCACCTGGGCTGCGCCTGCGTGCGCTTGGTCACTTGCGCCAGCGTGGCGTGCAGGTGCGCGAGCACTGCCCGATCGGGCGCATCGAGGACGACTGGTTGCTCAGCGGCGATGAGCCGGTCTGGCGTGGCCGGCGGTTGCTGCTGGCCAGTGGCGCGCGCCCCTGGCTCTGGCTGACGGCCAGCCAACTGGCCAAGGACGCAGCCGGTTTCGTCGCCATTCGCCCGACTCTGCAATGCGAGTCGCATGCGCAGATCTTCGCCGTCGGCGATTGCGCCAGCCTCGATGGCATGCGCCGTAGTGGTCGCTTCGCCGTGCGGCAGGCCCCGGTGCTCGCCGCCAATCTCCATGCCGCGTTGCACAATCGGCCGCTGCAACATTACCGGGCGCAGTGGCAGAGCCTGGCGCTGTTGGCCACCGGTGATGGCGGGGCGTTGCTCGGCTGGCATGACTGGAGTGCCGGCGGGCAACTCTACGGCCGTTGCAAGGACTGGCTGGACAGGCGCTTCGTCAAACGCCATCGCGTGGTGGGGTAGACCCGTCTAAATTCATGGCAGTGTGCTACCAAAGTTTTATGGTGCTGGTGCTTCCGAGCTGCTCGAATCCCGGTCATCGTGCCCGGTCTGCATACGCTTATTTTTCGTCGGGCCTGTCGAACACGTAGCCTGCTGCCCAGGTTGCGTGGGATATTCAAGGAGAGAACCCGCCGTGACCCCGTCCGCCTACAGCGCCTCGCCGCGCACCAGAACAAGAACTCTGAGGTCGGTCATGCAAGCTGCCTTTATCCGTTCGCCGATCGCTTTCGTATTGCATGCCGTTGGCCTTGCCGGGCTGATGCTCGTCTACCAGCAGATGCAGTTGCCGCTCTACGTGAGCGTGCCGTCCTATCTGTTGCTGGCGTTATGGCCCTGGCTGGGGCCCTGGCAGCGCCGTGACGAGCCGGTGCAGGCGTCCCAGCAGAAAGCGAGCGGCGACTTCGTCGAACTCAGTCGCGGACTGTCGCGGCATACCTGCCACAACGCGCTGTCCGCGGCCAAGGTCGCCCATGCGGTCAAGCACCTGGCCGAGCGCCTGCAATCGCAACTGGCGGCCGTGCAGCAGGTCAGCCAGGCCGCCGAGGCCATCACCCATACCGAGCAGGACAGTGCCGCGCGCGCCGAGCACACTCTGGCCGCTGCGCAACATGTGCGCGAGGCCAGCGCCAACGGCCAGGCTGAGCTCACCCAGGCCATCGAACGCATGCAGCAACTCAGTGCGCAGACCCTGGCCAGCCGCGAGCTGATCGATGGCCTGGGCAGCCGTACCGAGCAGATCGAGCAGGTCACCCAGGTCATCCAGTCCATTGCCAGCCAGACCAACCTGCTGGCGCTCAACGCGGCCATCGAAGCCGCCCGTGCCGGGGAGATGGGCCGAGGCTTTGCCGTGGTCGCCGACGAGGTGCGCAACCTCGCCGCGCGTACTGCCAGTGCTACCGGGGAAGTCAGCCAGATGGTCGCCGACATCCGCCAGCAGAGCGCCGCGGTGGTCGCCCATATCCAGCGACAGAGCGTCGAGCTGGAGCAGGCTGCGCAGCAGATCGAAACGGCCGGCAGTCGTTTGCATGGCATCGCCGACCAGGCCGAGGAAGTCGAACAGCAGGTGGCGCAGATCAGCGCCGGCACGGCGGACAACCACCAGCGCCTGGCCAGCCTCTCGGCCGCCGCCCTGCAACTGCAGGACGACGTGCAGGGCAGCGAGGGGCAGACGCGGCAACTGGCCGATGCGGCCGAGCACCTGGTGGGCCAGGCCGAGACGGTCAGTGAGCAGCTCGCCGAAGTGGGCCTGGACGACTACCACCAGCGCGCCTATGACCTGGCCCGCGAAGGCGCCGCCGCCATCGCCGCGCAATTCGAGCAGGATCTGCAGAGCGGACGCATCAGCCTCGATGACCTGTTCGATCGCCGTTACCAGCCGATTGCCGGCACCCAGCCGCAGAAGTACCGCACGCGCTTCGATCAGTATGCCGACCAGGTGCTGCCGGCCTTGCAGGAGCCGCTGCTCAAACGCCATGAAGGGCTGGTGTTCGCCATTTCCACCACGCCGGAAGGCTATGTGCCGACTCACAACGCCGCGTTCAACCACCCGCCCAGTGGTGACCCGGCCGTCGATGCCACCCGCAGCCGCGGCAAGCGCCTGTTCAATGACCGCACCGGCATCCGTTGTGGCAGCCACAAGCAGGCGCTGCTGCTGCAGACCTACATGCGCGATACCGGCGAGCTGATGCATGACCTGTCGGTACCGATCATGGTGCAGGGCAAGCACTGGGGTGGTTTGCGCCTGGGCTACCGGCCGGAGCCTTGAGTTGTTTGCGTTCTGCTGAGCGCCGCTTGAAAGCTGGTGCGCATGGCGCACCCTACGGCCTGGCCTGAGCCATGGCTAAGCGTGAGGGTGGATTGTTTAGTCTGCGTATAACCAAGCGTATGAAAAACCCGATTTAACGCACGTCAAGCCCTGTGCGACGCTGCCAAACCATGATCTCCCTGGCCTGCCAAGTCCATGTTCCGCTGTACCGCGCTCCTGCGCGGAGGCGCTTGTTGGAGCGGTTAAACCCGCTGCTGACGATCATCCTCGCCTTCTGGGCGCTGTGGCATTGCCGCCACGCTCGCCCGCCGGACGCCGTCCCCGCCCGCTGAATACCGATGGCTGCGCCATGCCCGCAGCCGCTGCTATCACCTTGTCTGCCTGTGCAACCTGTTCAAGAATCGAACGGGCCGTGCGGACACCGAGCGCCCAACTGGCGCAAGCGAGCGCAACATGACGACTTTCGCCCCCGTGCAGGAAGCTCAGGACTTCCTGACGAATAATCCCGATATCGAGCTGATCGAGCTGTTCATCCTCGACGCCAATGGCGTGCCGCGCGGCAAGCTGCTGCACCGCGAAGAGCTGCTGGCGCTGTACCAGAGCGGCCGGCCGCTGCCGAGCACTATGCTCGGCCTGTCCATTCAGGGCGAGGATGTCGAGGACTCCGGTCTGGTCTGGGAGGTGGGCGACATCGATTGCCGCGCCTACCCGCTGCCCGGCAGCCTGGTACGCCTGCCATGGCGGCAGATGCCCACCGCTGCCGTGCAGGTGTCGATGCACCCGACCGAAGGCCTGCCGGCCACGCCGGCCGATCCGCGCCAGTTGCTGATCCGGGTGATCGAGCAACTTGAGGCCGAGGGTTATTACCCGGTGATGGCCTGCGAGCTGGAGTTTTACCTGCTCGACCAGAAGCGTGATGCCGAGGGTCGCCCGCAGCCGGCGCTGGACGCTGATGGCGGCCGCCCACGGCAGACCCAGGTCTACGGTCTGCGTGAACTGGAGCAGATCGAGCCGTTCCTGCGCGATCTCTATGCCGCCTGCAAGGCGCAGGGCATTCCCGCGCGCACGGCGATTTCCGAATACGCCCCCGGCCAGGTGGAAATCACCCTGGAGCACGGCCCGGTGCTGGCGGCGATGGATCAGGCGGTGCGCTACAAGCGCCTGGTCAAAGGTGTGGCGCACCGCCACGGCATGCAGGCCTGCTTCATGGCCAAGCCGTTCGATCACCTGGCTGGCACTGGCATGCACATGCACGTCAGCCTGGCCGATGCACAGGGCAACAACCTCTTCGCCAGCGAGGATCCGGCCGGCACGCCGCTGCTGCGCGAGGCCGTAGGCGGCATGCTCGCCAGCCTGCTCGACTCGCTGCTGCTGTTCTGCCCCAACGCCAACTCCTACCGGCGCTTCCAGGCCAACAGTTACGCGCCGCTGGCGCCGACCTGGGGCGTGGATAACCGTACCGTCAGCCTGCGCGTACCGGGTGGGCCCGCCAATACCCGGCATGTCGAGCATCGTATCTGTGGCGCCGATGCCAACCCCTATCTCGCCGCGGCGGCGATTCTTGCCGGGATTCACCGTGGCATTCGTGATCACCTCGATCCCGGTGCGCCGATCGAGGGCAATGGTTACGCCCAGGCCAAGGAGCGCCTGCCCACCGAGTGGTCGGCGGCGATCCATGCGCTGGAGCGCTCCGACTGGGCGCGTGATGCCTTTGGCGCCGACTTCCTCAAGGTCTTTCTCGCGGTCAAGCGCGCTGAGTATCGCCAGTTCATGGGCGAAGTCGGCGAGCAGGATTGGCGCTGGTACCTGAGCAACGCCTGAGGGCATGAATTGAAAAGCTCGCGGCTAAAGCCGCTCCTACGAAGCGTGCACCCCATGTAGGAGCGGCTTCAGCCGCGAATTCTCCGGATTTACTGGTGCGCACGGCGCACCCTACGGCGGTGCCGCCGCTACAAGGATTTTGCAATGAACGCGATCAATCAACCCGTCAAACCCGCCGCTGAGCGCGCGCCGTCGTACTACTCGGCCTCGCTCAACTTCGAGAGCGATTACCCGACGCTGCAAGGCAGCGTGACCGTCGACGTGGCCATCATCGGCGGCGGTTTCACCGGCATCGCCACGGCCGTGGAGCTGGCCGAGCGCGGCCTCAAGGTCGCCGTGGTGGAAACCAACAAGGTCGGTTGGGGTGCCAGCGGGCGCAACGGCGGCCAGGTCACCGGCAGCCTCTCCGGCGACGAGGCCATGCGCAAGCAGATGCGCAACACGCTGGGCGATGAAGTGGATGACTTCATCTGGCACCTGCGCTGGCGCGGCCACGAAATCATCAAGAACCGCGTGGCCAAGTACGGCATCGACTGCGACCTCAAACACGGCCACCTGCACACGGCGATGAAAGCCAGCCATATGGACGAGCTCAAGGCGACCTACGACGAAGCGCTGCGCCGTGGCATGGGTGACGAGGTCACCCTGCTCGACGCTGCTGGTGTGCGTGCACAACTGGGCAGTGACCTGTACTGCGGTGCGCTGAAGAACACCCGCAACATGCACCTGCACCCGCTCAACCTGTGCCTCGGCGAGGCCAAGGCTGCCGAGAGCCTGGGCGCGCTGATCTTCGAACACTCCGAGGTGCTGGATATCGTTCACGGTCCGCGTCCGGCGGTGGTCACCACGGGCGGGCGTATTGAGGCCAAGCAGGTGCTGCTGGCCGGCGATGTCTACCACAAGCTGGAGCGGCGCAAGCTCAAGGGCATGATCTTCCCGGCCATGGGCGGCATCGTCACCACCGCGCCGCTGGGCGCCGAGCTGATCGAGGCGATCAACCCCTATGATCTGGCGGTGTACGACTGCCGTTTCGTGCTCGACTACTACCGCCTCACCGGCGATGGCCGCCTGCTGTTCGGCGGTGGCGCCAACTACTCCGGGCGCGACTCACGCGACATCGCCGGCGAGCTGCGCCCGTGCATCGAGCGCACCTTCCCGCAGCTCAAGGGCGTGCAGATCGACTTCCAGTGGAGCTGCGCCATGGGCATCGTGATGAACCGCATCCCGCAGTTGGGCAAGCTCTCGTCCAACGTCTGGTACTGCCAGGGCTACTCCGGCCACGGGGTGGCGACCACGCACATCATGGGCGAGATCATGGCCAAGGCCATCACTGGCGACCTGGAGCAGTACGACACCTTCGCCGCCTGCAAACACATCAAGGTGCCGCTCGGCGACCAGCTCGGCAACCCGATGCTGGCGGCGGGCATGTGGTACTACCAGATGCTGGAGAGGTTGCGCTGAGAGTCGCGCATCAGGCCATATCGCTCTGGCTGAACTCCTCGGCGAGGAAGTCGATCAGGGTGCGTACCGACGGCAGCAGGCCGCGCCGCGAGGGGAAGATGGCGTGGACGATGCCGCACTTGGGTGCCCAGCCTGGCAGCATCTCCACCAGGCTGCCGGCGGCCAGGTCGTCGCGCACCGCCACGCGCGGCAGGTGGACGATGCCGACACCCGCCAGCGCACCGTCGCGCAGGGCGCGCAGGTCATCGGTGATCATCCGTGGCCGGTGCGTGATCACCTGCTTGCCATCGTCCGGGCCGAGCAGCTCCCACTGGTATTCGCGTTGCGCGCCGCCCCAGTGCAGGCTCGGCAGGCGGCCCAGTTCCTCGGGGTGAAAATCCTGCGGTAGCGCGGCCAGCAGATCCGGGTGGCCGACCAGGCACTGGGTACTGGCGGCGAGCACCTTCATCACCATGTCGGTGTTTTCCAGCGGCGGGAAACGCACCCGCAGGGCCACGTCGAAGCCTTCGTGGAGCAGATCCACGCGGCGGTTGGTGCTTTCGATATACAGCTCCACCAGCGGGTACTTGAGCATGTAGCGGGTCAGCATCGGCCCGACCCAGGAATTGAGCAGCGTCGTCGGGCAGGCCAGGCGCACCAGGCCGCGCGGCTCGGCACGGTTGCGCTCGATCACTTCCGCCGCGCCTTCGGCCTCCACGCGCATGGCAAGGCAGCGCTGGTAATACTCCTGACCGATCTCGGTGAGTGACAGGTGCCGGCTGGTGCGGTGCAGCAGGCGCACGCCGAGGCGCTCCTCGAGCTCGGCGATGCGCCGGCTGAGCTTGGACTTGGGCATGTCCAGCGCGCGCCCCGCCGCAGCGAAACCGCCATGCTCCACCACCTGGGTGAAGTAGTAGAGGCTGTTGAGGTCTTCCATTGATCGTTCTCCAAATAGAACGCTAGAGGCAATTTTCGCAGTCTAGTCGCTTGAAGGTCTCGAATTTAATCTTTCTTCCATGCAGTGACGCACTGCTGAACGAAACCCAACGCACCGCATCGCCGGTCACCATTGAGAACAATTCGAGGACTTCACCATGACCAACGCCACCTACAACCGCCTGGACAAAGACAACGCCGTCGTACTGCTGGTCGACCACCAGGCCGGTCTGCTGTCCCTGGTTCGTGACATCGAGCCGGACAAGTTCAAGAACAACGTGCTGGCCCTGGCTGACCTCGCCAAGTTCTTCAACCTGCCGACCATCCTCACCACCAGCTTCGAAACCGGCCCCAACGGCCCGCTGGTTCCCGAACTGAAAGAGATGTTCCCTGACGCGCCGTACATCGCCCGCCCTGGCCAGATCAACGCCTGGGATAACGAAGACTTCGTCAAGGCGATCAAGGCCACCGGCAAGAAGCAACTGATCATCGCCGGTGTGGTCACCGAGGTGTGCGTGGCGTTCCCGGCCCTGTCGGCCATCGAGGAAGGCTTCGACGTGTTCGTGGTGACCGATGCCTCGGGCACCTTCAACCAGATCACCCGTGACTCCGCCTGGAGCCGCATGACCCAGGCCGGCGCACAGCTGATGAACTGGTTCGCCGTGGCCTGCGAGCTGCACCGCGACTGGCGCAACGACGTCGAAGGCCTGGCCAAGATCTGCTCGGATCACATCCCGGACTACCGCAACCTGATTACCAGCTACAGCGCGCTGACCGCCGGCAAGTGATCCTCGGCTGAAACGCAACCGGAGCCTGCATGCAGGCTCCGGTTTCGTCTGTCCAGCTCATCCGCCGCGCTGCGCCTGCAGGAACAAGGCAAACAGCTCCGACTGCGACTTGATCCCCAGCTTGCTGTAGACGTGCTTGCGGTGCACCTTCACGGTCTCCGCCGAGATGGCCAGCTTGCGCGCCACTTCCTTGCTGGAGTGGCCACTGAGCATCAGCCGCACCACTTCCAGTTCGCGCCCGGTCAGTGCCGTTTCCAGTTGCCGGGCCATCTGTTCCAGGCGCTCCTGCCAGGGCGGCGGTGCGCTGGGTTCGCCGGGCTCCGGTTCGAAGGCCAGGCGTTGGCGCATCAGCGCGGTGACCCAGGGCTGCACCAGGCTGAGCAGGGCGATCTGTTCCGGGCGGAAGGCCTGGCGCGAGCCCAGCGACAGGCACAGGGTGCGCTCGCCGGGCAACGGCAGGTTGATCTGTACCTCGTCGGCCACCACGTTGAGGCTGAAGTAACGACGGAAGTAGTCGGTCTGCTCGAAGCATTCCGGGGCCACGTCGGCCAGGCGCACTAGACCGTCGCGGCGACCTTCGCGGCTGGCGATGTAGAAGGGGTCGAGCAGGTACAGGCCGCGCAGGTAGTCCTGGAACAGCAGGTCGGGCTCGCCGTCGTCGCCGGCGCATTCGGCCAGCACCTGCGGTCGCCCCTCGCTGAAGATCAGCGCCACCCAGCTGTCGTGCGCCACGTACTGCCCCAGCGTGCGCACCAGGGCGCGCCAGAAGTGCGAGCTGGGCAGGGCGTCGATGAGTTCGCCTACGCTGCGGTGAAAGGCGATGTCGTGCAAGGTCATGGTCATGCCTCTACCCCCCGGGGGTTACCCCACGTGCGTGATTTCGCCCGGGCGACCCTGTCTCCATACTCGAACCCTGGCGGATGGCTGTCGGCATTCTGGGTAGCCGCCGCGCGCCGTGCAACAACAAGAATCGGAGCCCTGTCATGCAAGTCGAACTCGTCCAGCTCGCTGGCCGCGATGGCGATACCGCCCACAACCTCGCCGCCGCGCTGCAGGCCATCGCCGGTTGCGCCGCCGATACCCGCCTGGTGGTATTCCCGGAAACCTACCTGACCGGCTTCCCCACCGCCGAGAACATCGCCGCCCTGGCCGAGCCGCTGGATGGCCCGAGCCTGCAGGCGATCCGCCGCGCCGCCCGCAAACGCAACCTGGCCGTGGCCATCGGTATCGCCGAGAACGACAACGGCCGCTTCTACAACACCACGGTGCTGCTCGACGGCGACGAGCTCGTGCTCAAGTACCGCAAGACCCACCTGTGGGCATCGGATCGTGGTGTGTTCGAGCCGGGCGACCGTTACGCCACGGCGCTGCTCGATGACGTGCGCGTCGGCCTGCTGGTGTGCTTCGACATCGAATTCCCGGAAAGCGCCCGCGCCCTGGGCGAGCTGGGTGCCGAGCTGCTGATCGTCACCAACGGCAACATGGATCCCTACGGACCGACCCATCGCACCGCGATCATGGCGCGGGCCATGGAGAACCAGGCCTATGCGGTGATGACCAATCGCGTCGGCGAGGGCGACGACGGCCTGGTGTTCGCCGGCGGCAGCGCGGTGGTCGACCCCTCCGGCAATCTACTGCTGGAGGCCGGACGTGAGCCATGCCGGCAGACCATCGTGCTGGACTTCCAGCGCCTGGCCGAGGCGCGTCGCGATTACCGCTACCTGGATGAGCGACGCATGCCGATGCCCGGCCAGCGTGTCGAGCACGACAGTGGTTTGCGTGAGCTGCTGATCCCCTGACTTTTCTCAGAACCTGTTCACGATCTCGCGAGCTAGAGCCATACAAGGCAAAAACAGGCGAGGACGCGGAGTTTACGAGCTGTAAATGAGCAGTCCGAGCCTGTTTTTAACGCAGTAAGGCCGACGCGCAGCAGATCGTGAACAGGTTCTTATAGACGGGCGCCATCGATGCGCCCGCTGCGGCCCTGCCGCGCGTTTTTTGCCGACTTCGGCTCTGCCATAACAATTTAAAAAACGGGAGTAGCAAGTAATGGCTCGTCTGCAACGATCCCTCTCACTGGGGGCGGTGGTGCTCTTCGGCATCGCCTACATGACACCCATCATCGTTCTTGGCACCTTCGGCATCCTCGCCGAGATCAGCCGTGGTGCGGTGCCCGCGACCTATGTCGCCGCCTCGCTGGCGATGCTCTTCACCGCCCTCAGTTACGCACGTATGGCCGCGTTGTTCCCGGTGGCCGGCTCTGCCTACAGCTACGTGCGCCGTAGCATCAACGATCACCTGGGCTTTATCGCCGGCTGGTCGGTGCTGCTCGACTACCTGTTCCTGCCCATGGCCATCTGGCTGATCGGCGCGGCCTATCTGCACTCGGCCTTCCCCGAGGTGCCGCAGGCGCTGTGGGTGCTGACCTTCATCCTGGTCACCAGTGTGATCAACGTGATCGGTCTGCGCCTGGCCAAGGGCATCAACGGCGTGCTGATGCTGGTGCAGTTCCTCGTGCTGCTGGCCTTCGTGGCACTCTGCGTGCACTACGTATTGGGCGATGCCAGCAAACCGCTGTGGTCGCTTGAGCCCTTCATCGGTGAGGGCATGAACCTGTCGCTGATCATGGCTGGTGCGGCAGTGGCCTGCTACTCCTTCCTCGGCTTCGATGCGGTCAGCACCCTGACCGAAGAAACCCATGAGCCGCAGCGCACCATCCCGCGAGCGATCCTGCTGATCACCCTGATCGGCGGCCTGATCTTCGTGGTCACTGCCTACTTCGTGCAGCTGGCGCACCCGTCCACCGTGTTCGAAAGCAGCGATGCGGCGGCCTACGAGATCGCCCGCAACATCGGCGGCGATGTGTTCGTGTCGTTCTTCCTCATCGGCCTGATCGTTGGCCAGTTCACCTCGGGCCTGTCGGCCCAGGCCAGTGCCTCACGTCTGATGTTTGCCATGGGCCGTGACGGCGTGCTGCCGCGTGCCCTGCTCGGCACCCTGAGCCCGCGTTTCGGTACACCGGTGGGCGCTATCGTGGTGTGCGCAGTGGTGGCCTTGCTGGCGCTGAAGCTGGACGTCACCACCTCGACCTCCTTCATCAACTTCGGCGCCTTTTTAGCCTTCAGCCTGGTCAACCTGGCGGTGATCGTGCACTTCACTCGCCAGCCACAGGCGCGCGGGGCGTTGCAGGTGCTGCGCTACCTGCTGTGCCCGCTGATAGGCTTGCTGGCGACGCTGTGGCTGATGGTCAGCCTGGATCGTCTGGCGATCATGCTCGGCTGCGCCTGGCTGGTGATCGGTGGCCTGTACCTGGCTTGGCTCACCGGAGGCTTCCGTCGCCGTCCGCCGGAGTTGCACTTCGATCCGGATGCCTGAGTAGTGGTGCCGTCGCCGGGCCGGATTCGCGCTCGGCGACGAAGGTCACAGGCCCAGAGCCATCGGCATTGAGCTGCAGGATGCGCTTGGGCCGGCCCTGATCGTCGAAGAACACCTGGCCGAGCCCGGCGCCGTTCCACAGGCGTTCGCCGGAGCGGCTACGGTCGGGAATCAGCGGCGCGACGCGCATGCGCCGGCGTTTGGTCAGCCAGTTGAGTGGCGACCAGGGCGCATAGAGCCAGCGGTTGAGGCGGTCGAACCAGTCCAGCAGCTCGGCCGGGAATTCGTTCTTGATGCCGCTGCTGGTGATCTGCCAGATGGTCGGGCTGGCGCGACGGTGGCGGATGCTCACGCGGTAGACGAAGGAGTAGTGGACGTCGCCGGAAAGGATGACGAAGTCCCTCGGCGTACGTGAGTGGCGGAAGATGTTCAGCATCACGCTCGCCGCGCCGCGATGGGCCATCCAGTTCTCCGCGTCGACCATTAGTGGGTGGCCGGCGAGGGTGAAGAGTTTCTGGATACCTTCGATCAGCTTCACGCCGAACATCGGCGCTGGCGAGACGATGATGCAACTGGGGTGATCGAGGAGCGCCTGCTGGAATTCGCACAACGCCTCCCAATCCATCAGCCCCGAGGGCTTGGACAGGTGCCCCTCGCTGCGCCAGCGCCGCGTGCGGGTATCGAGCACCAACAAGGCCGGCGTGGTGGGCAGCACGTAGTGCCAGTGCTCGAAGTGCAGCAGGGTGTCGAGCAGTTCGTCCTGTGCCTTGGCATGCAGGTGGTTGTCCTGTCGTTCCTTTAACAGCTTGGAGCAGGCTTGTAGCGGCTCCTCGAATGCATCCGGATGGTTGCCCCAGCCCTGACACAACAGGTAGGCGAGCAGGGCGTTGCCGATGATGCGCTTGGAGAAGGGGTGGCCGTAGGCGGTCTCTTCCCAGCGTGCGGAGAGGTTCCAGTCATCGGTGACGTCGTGGTCGTCGAAGATCATCAGCGTCGGCAAGTGCGCGAGTACGCGGGCAACCTGGCCGAGGTTCTGGCGGAAAGCGTCGATGCGCTGGCGCTCGTCGGCGTAGCGTTGCTGCTGTTCTTCGTTCAGCGGCGGCTGGCTTTCCTCGATCAACGTCCAGGGTACCGGCGACCAGACCAGCAGGTACATGGCGATCATTTCGGCGAAGGTCACCAGGTGGTTGTCGGCGCTGCTGCTGGTGAAGATGGGTTTCTCCACGCCGCCGAAGAACTTGTCGCGCAGGGTCTGGTTACTTTTGAGCGCCGGCAGCAGATCGGCGCGCTGGTAGTAGCCGACCGGGTTGGCGTAGAGCGCCTGGCTGTCCTCGACCACGGCGCCTTCGAGCCACTCGTCGAACAGACCGAGGCGGGCGATCAACTGGTGGATGGCGCAGAGCATCGGCCCGGCAACGTCGTCGACGTAGACCTGGTCGCCGCTCATCAGCAGCAGGGCCGGGCGCTGTGCGGGATCGGCCTGTTCGGCCAGCAGGCGGTCGGCGCAGAGCAGGCCGTCGGCCGCCGCATGATGCGGTTTGCGGCAGGAGCCATGGAGCAACTGGTCGACCCGTGAGCGCAGGACGAAGTCGGCGTGTTCGGCGCCGTCGTAGAGCAGGTGCGGTGCCCAGTCGGCCAGGTTGCGTGCGACGTTGTCCTCGACGATCTGCAGGTCATAGGCGATGCGCACGTCCTGCGGCAGGGTCTGCTCCAGCGGCAGGTCGATCAGGTGCAGCACAGCATGGCGCCCCAGCGGCAGGCGCTGGCAGTGTTCATCGAGGCTCAGGCGGCGTTGCGCTTCGCCCTCGGCTTGCAGCCACAGCTGCAGGTTCAGTTCGCGACTGGCCACCAACCACAGCACCAGGCGGCCGGGCTCCAGGCGCCGCAGCAGCGGGCCGGCGAGTACGTCGGGCAACGGGGAGCGAGGGCTATCGGACATCGCAGCGGTACTACCTGAAGGAAACGGGACAGGCCTTGGACAGTGGCAGGACGCCAGCTGTTCCTGAGTGGCTTCAACCTGGCGTGAAGGCCTGCTCGATACCCTGCGAATATGTGGTTCAGGCGCGATTGGTGATCTGCAACAGATTGCCTTCCGCGTCCGTGCCGTCGCAGAAGCACAGCGACTCGGCGCTGCCGTGCAACTTGCCCATCTGGACGCCAAGGCCGATCAGGCGTTCCCGCTCGGCGGCAACCTCGGGTGTATGGAAGCAGAGTTTGATCGATGCGCCAGGTGTGCGCGTGCCCTTGTGAAAGCCTATACGGGTGCTGGGCGAGCCAGGGAGCCCGACATCCACGAAGGTGCCCTCGGTTGCCAGGATTTGCAGGCCGAAGGCGCTGCAGTAGAAGTCTGCAAGCGCTCGCGGTCGAGGGCTGAACAGGATCACGCGGTTCAAGTTCATGGAAGGGCTACCGGAGGTTGGCCTGAAAAGTGGCAGCAGTATCGCGCACAGCTCGATGCGTCGAAAACAGTGCTCAGCTCTCCGCTGCCTTGCGCAGGCGTGCCCGGTCGAGGATCTCGATCTCGCCGTAGGTCAGGCGCACGATGCCCTGGGCTTCCAGCTCCTTGAGGATCTGGTTGGTGGTCTGGCGTGACAGCGAGAGCATCAACGCGAGTTGTTCCTGGGCCAGGTGCAGCACCTGGCGCGGCTCGCCTTCGCCGTAGTTCTCGGCGATCAGCAGCAGGCGCCGGGCCAGGCGTGGAGCGGCTGGTAGCAGGCTCATCTCCTCAAGGGCGATGAAGGCCATGCGCAGTTTCTGGCTCATCAGCAGGGCAAAGTCGCGCCAGTGCTGCGGCTGACGTTCGAGCAGGGCGAGCAGCTCGGCCTGCGGCAGCAGCAGCAGGGTGCTGGCGCTCTCGGCGAAGGCGTCGTGGGTACGCGGCAAACCGTCGAACAGCGAGATTTCGCCAAACCAGTAGGGCGGCTCGACCAGGATCAGCAACGCTTCCTTGCCGGTTTCGCTGACCGCGCCAACGCGCACTGCCCCTTCGATCACCGCATACAGTCCACTGGGTTTATCGCCGCGGCGGAACAGACGCTGACCAGCATCGAATTGCTGTACCTGGGCCATGTCCAGCAGGGCCTGTTGCAGTTCGTTCGGCAGCCCGGCGAACCAGTGGCCCTGGCGCAGTGCAATGAGAAAAGGGGAGGAATCGGGCATTACAGCTCCTGGCGGTGATGAAGGCTGCATGGCGATCCCTGCCATTGTCGGCTAGCTGACAGAGCGGCGGCCGGGCTCGGGGTGATGATGGCCTGGCCTATTTCCGCACATGAGGACGATAACAATGAAAACCCTCGTCGATCACCTGGCGCAGTATGCCGCCTACCATCGCGACCGGCGCAATATCGCCAGTCATTTCATCGGCATCCCGATGATCGTGCTGGCCGTTGCCGTGCTGCTGTCGCGGCCGGGTTTCGAGGTCGCTGGTCTGTGGCTGGCGCCGGCTACGCTGACGGCTCTGGCGGCGGCGGTGTTCTACCTGCGCCTGGACACCCGTTTCGGTCTGCTGATGACCGCGTTGCTGGGTCTGTGCCTGTGGGCTGGCACCGTGCTGGCGGTCGCCTCCACTGCGCTCTGGCTGACGGCAGGTATCGGCCTGTTCGTGGTGGGCTGGATCATCCAGTTCGTCGGTCACTACTACGAGGGCCGCAAGCCGGCATTTGTCGACGACGTCATGGGGCTGATCGTCGGCCCGCTGTTCGTGGTCGCCGAACTGGCTTTCCTGCTTGGCCTGCGCAAGGAGGTCGAGCATGCCGTGGTGGAAATCGCCGGCCCGACCTGCATTCGCGAGAAGAAAGCGCTGGCTTGATGCTGGCCAGCCAGGCGGTAGGGTGCGCCATGCACACCGAAACCCTGGCGTGTGTCACCGATGCGCGCGGCGCACCCTATGGTGTGCCGCTGCTTTCTCGTTTTAGCCGCGACGACTAGAACATCGCCATCCACTGCGTGGTCAGCGAGCGTGCGTGGCGATCCACGGTGATGGGGGCGAACGGGCGGCCGGAGACGCTCGCCAGGGTATTGCTCTGGCTGTTCATGTCCGCCAGCGCCGTGCGCAGGTAGCTCCAGCGGGTCTGCAGCCGCGTCACCTGCGGATCGGCCTTTTCATCCAGTGCATTGAGCTCGTTGTCGATGGCCGGCAGCAGCAGGCGCTCGTCCTGGCCGAGGTAGGTGTCGGGTTGTTCGCGGGCGATCTCGAAGGTGCCCAGGTAGGAGCGGCTGAGGTACTGCACGCTCAGGTATTCGATCTTGGCGGCCAGTTCACTCGGTTGTTCGCCTGCCGGCAGTGCCCGTGCGGCGCTGAGAAAGTCGCGCAGGGCGCGGCTGAGGTCTTCCGGGAAGCGCCAGGGTACGTTGTCGTCGCCGGGGCCATAGGAAACACCGTTACGCAGTTGGGTAACGAGTGCCTGGTGAGCGCTGGTGAGCTCGGCGCTACCTTGTGGCAGGCTCTGCATGGCGCCGGCCAGAGCGGTCAGATCCGCTTCCAGGCGTTGTTGATGGGCTTTCTGAAAACCCTCGCCACGTAACAGCATGAGGCTGCTGGTGGCTCGGCTGGCGTGAATCTGGATTTGTTCCTGGGGGCTGACGGCCTCGGCATAGGCCAGCGGTGAAAGCCCGACGAAGAGCCCTAGCATCCAGAGAAAAGCATGACGCAACAGTGCTTTACAGCGCATCCGGGGTGCTCCTTGTTATTGTTGTGAGCAGTCAGGGAATAGGCGCAACGATGACGCAGGGCCAAGACTACTGCGTCGTTGAGTCTGGGGCATGACCCGAAAGAGTGATTTCGTCGGAAATCGCCGCCGTTCAGCGCATCCTGCGCCACCTGGCATTCATCTGCTGGACGCGTCATCCCGCCTCGTTGGCGGGATAGGGCGGTTGAACGGCTCTACGACTGCTCTGCTGTTTTCGCCAGGGCGCGCAGGTAGTCGGTGCTGAAGGTGTCGGCCGGGAAGAAGGTTTCCAACGCCAGTTCGGCGAGCGTCACGTCATTGGGCGTGCCGAATACGGTGGTGGTGCTGATCAGGCTCAGTACGCCGCTTTCGGTCTGCAGCAGCACCGGCATCAGCACGGCTTCGCTGACCGGTTCGCTCGGCGCGTCCGGCGCCGGGTAGCCGCGCAGTTCCTCCAGCAATTCATGCAGGCCGGCGTCGCCGCTGATTTCCGCATCGCGCTGCAGGCGCATCAGCAGGTGCGCGCGCCATTGCCCCAGGTTGATGATGCGTGGCGCCAGGCCCTCCGGATGCAGTGACAGGCGCAGCACGTTGAGCGGTGGGCCGAGGAGAAAGTCCGGTACGCCGGCGAGAAAGGGGCCGACCGAGGCATTGGCCGCCAGCAGGTTCCACTGCCGGTCGATGGCCAGCGCCGGGTAGGGTTCGTGAGCCTTGAGCAACTGCTCGATGGCCTGGCGTGCGGTGCTCAACGCCTGATCCGTCAGTTCGTGCTGGCTGTACAACGGCGCGTAGCCGGCGGCGCCGAGCAGGCGATTGCGTTCGCGCAGGGGGATTTCCAGTTGCTCGGCCAGGTGCAGCAGCATCTCCCGGCTGGGATGGGAGCGGCCGGTCTCGACGAAACTCAGGTGGCGTGTGGAAATCTCGGCCTCGCAGGCGAGGTCGAGCTGGCTCAGGCGGCGCCGCTGGCGCCATTGGCGCAACAGGGCGCCGGCGGTCTGGGAGTTGGTATTCATGGCTTGCACGATAGTGCAGTGAGGTCATCGCGGCCATTACCTGGCAGGTAATCGACGTGCTTTGGCGTGGCACGGATTCTAGAAACACGCACCAATCCCGGTGCCTTTCTGGAGAAACCTCATGAGCCACGTGCAACCTTCCCCGCTGCTGCGTAACGCCCTGCTGGCCGACGGTCTGTTGGGCATCTCCACCGGCCTGCTGCTGGTACTGGGCGCCAATTGGCTGGCCGGCTTCCTTGAACTGCCGCGCCTGCTGCTGATGGCCAGCGCACTGATCCTGCTGCCACTGGGCGGCCTGCTGTTCTGGCTGTCACGGCAGTCGCAATTGCACCGTCAGGCGGTGTGGGCGGTGATCAGTCTGAATACGCTGTGGGTGATCGAGAGTGGGCTGTCGCTGCTGCTTGGCTGGATCGAGCCGAACCTGTTCGGCTACGTCTTCATCATTGGTCAGGCGGTGGTGGTGGCGCTGCTCGCCGAACTGCAGTGGTTCGGTTTGCGCCAGTCGCGTGCGCTTGCGGTATGAGGGGAAACGCCAGGTCGGCCCGGAGCTGGGTGACAGCTCCGGGCAACCGGGTGATCAGCTGGCCGGGTTGGCGACCGGCTTGCCACCCTTGGGCTTGAAGTACAGGGTGGTGCCACGGCCCAGGTTGTTCAGGCTCAGGTGATCCTTGGCCACTTCGGCCTCGATCAGCTCGTCCTGGCCTTCGACCTTCAGGGTGATACGGGTGATCGCGCCGAGCAGGCGGATATCACGCACCTCGCCAGCCTTGTGCTCCGGGCTCGGCTCGCTGGACAGATCGACCTCGTGCGGACGGAACAACACGTGGTGATCGTTACCCACGTACAGGCGGTTGGCGTCACCGAGGAAGTGGTAGACGAAGTCGCTGGCCGGGTTCTCGTAGACTTCGGCCGGGGTGCCGATCTGCTCGATCACGCCCTTGTTCATCACCACGATGCGGTCGGCCACTTCCATGGCTTCTTCCTGGTCGTGGGTCACGAACACGCTGGTCAGGTGCACTTCATCGTGCAGGCGTGCCAGCCAGCGGCGCAGCTCCTTGCGCACCTTGGCGTCGAGGGCGCCGAAGGGCTCGTCGAGCAGCAATACTTTCGGCTCCACCGCCAGGGCGCGAGCCAGGGCGATACGTTGGCGCTGGCCACCGGAGAGCTGCTCCGGGTAGCGGTCGCCGAGCCAGTCGAGCTGCACCAGGTTGAGCAGCTCGTGCACCTTCTGCTTGATCACATCTTCGCTCGGGCGCTCGCGCTTGGGTTTCATGCGCAGGCCGAAGGCGACGTTGTCGAACACCGTCATGTGGCGGAACAGCGCGTAGTGCTGGAACACGAAGCCGACGTTGCGATCACGCACGTCGTGGTCGGAAACGTCTTCGCCGTGGAAACCGATGGTGCCGCTGTCCGGGGTTTCCAGGCCGGCGATGATGCGCAGCAGGGTGGTCTTGCCGCAGCCGGACGGGCCGAGCAGGGCGACCAGTTCGCCACTCTGGATGCTCAGGTTGATCTCGTTCAGCGCCTTGAACTGGCCGAACTGCTTGTTGACGCCTTTTACTTCGATACTCATGGCTAATGCCTCTGCTAGTTCTGTGGGCCGGGCCGCATTGCTGCGGCGCAACGGCTGTCAGTCATCTCGGTTGGCTTGCAACTGGCGGCTCAGACGCGCCTCGCTCCATTGGCGAAGCAGCAACACGACCAGGGCCATGACGAGCAGCAGGATCGCCACGCTGAAGGCAGCGACGATGTTGTACTCGTTATAGAGAATCTCGATGTGCAGCGGCAGCGTGTTGGTGTAACCGCGGATATGCCCGGAAACCACCGATACTGCGCCGAATTCGCCCATCGCTCGCGCGGTGCACAGCACCACGCCGTAAATCAGCGCCCATTTTACGTTAGGCAGCGTGACATGCCAGAACATCTGCCAGCCATTGGCGCCGAGCAGACGTGCAGCCTCTTCCTCGGTGGTGCCCTGTTCCTCCATCAGTGGGATCAGCTCGCGAGCGACGAAGGGGAAGGTGACGAAGATGGTCGCCAGGACGATGCCTGGTACGGCGTAGACGATCTGCAGGTTGTGGCTGTCGAGATAAGGCGCGAGATAGCTCTGCGAGCCGAACAGCAGCACGTAGATCAGACCCGCGACCACTGGCGACACCGAGAACGGCATGTCGATCAGGGTGATCAGAATGCTCTTGCCGCGGAACTCGAACTTGGTCACTGCCCAGGCGGCGGCAACGCCGAAGACCAGGTTCAGTGGCACCGAGATGGCGGTGGCGAGCAGGGTCAGCTTGAGTGCGGAGATGGCGTCCGGCTCGCTGATCGCCTGCCAGAAGAACTCCAGGCCACGGCTAAGGCCCTGGCTGAGCACCATGTACAGCGGCAGCAGCAGGATCACCGCGAACACCGCCCAGGCGACGACGATCAGGGCGATGGCGCCGGGGGAGCGACTGGCCGGACGCGCAGCCGCGTTCTTGCCGAGGGTTGCAAGGCTCATGACAGGCTCCTCAGAGTTGCGGCTGGATGCGGCGCTGCAGGATGTTGATCAGCAGCAGCAGGATGAACGAGACCACGAGCATGATCACGCCGATGGCGGTGGCGCCCGGGTAGTCGTACTGATCCAGCTTGGAGACGATCAGCAGCGGCAGGATCTCGGTCTTCAGCGGGATGTTGCCGGCGATGAACACCACCGAGCCGTACTCGCCGACACCACGGGCGAAGGCCAGGGCGAAGCCGGTCAGCCAGGCTGGCAGCAGGCTCGGCAGCAGCACGTGGCGGAATACCTGCAGCGGCTTGGCGCCCAGGCAGGCGGCAGCTTCCTCGACTTCCTTGGGGATATCGGCCAGCACCGGTTGCAACGTGCGCACCACGAACGGCAGGGTGACGAACACCAGCGCCAGGGTGATGCCCAGCGGGGTATAGGCGATCTTGAACGGGAACAGCGAACCGATCAGGCCGTTGGGTGCGTACAGCGCGGTCAGCGCGATACCTGCGACGGCGGTAGGCAGGGCGAACGGCATGTCGACCATGGCGTCGATGATGCGCCGGCCGGGAAAGGTGTAGCGTACCAGTACCCAGGCGATGATGGTGCCGAGAATGCCGTTGAGTACGGCCGCTGCAAGGGCGGTGCCGAACGAGAGTTTCAGCGAGAACTGCAACTGGCGGTTATTGAGCAGTGCCCACCATTGTTCACTGGTCAACTGGAAAGAGAAGAGGAACATCGCACCCAACGGGATCAGCACGATCAACGCCAGGTAAGTGAGGGTGTAGCCCAGAGTCAGCCCGAAGCCGGGTATGACCGAGGAAGTTCGACGAGACATAAGGTGTCCTTTGGCTCAGGTCCGCGATAAGAGCCTGTTAAAAGTCTGCTGCGCGTCGGCCATGCTGCGTTGGAACTGGATTCAGGCTGCTCATTTACCCGCGCCTTCACCCAGTTCCGCCTTGTCTGGCTCTAGCTCGCAAGCCTTTTAGCAGGCTCTAAACAAGGCTCTCCATCCCGGAGGATGGAGAGCCCGAGCGATCAAACCGGTATCACTGGTTGATCTTGGTGAAGATCTGATCGAACACTGCGCCGTCGCCGAAGTACTTCGGCTGGGCTTCTTTCCAGCCGCCGAAATCCTTGTCGATGGTGACCAGCTTCAGATCCTGGAACTGATCCTTGAACTCGGCTGCAACGGTGGCGTTACGTGGGCGGTAGAAGTGCTTGGCGGCGATACGCTGGCCTTCTTCGCTGTACAGGTGCTCCAGATAGGCTTCGGCTACGGCGCGGGTGCCTTTGCGATCGACGTTGGCATCGACCACGGCGACCGGTGGCTCGGCGAGGATCGACAGCGACGGGGTGACGATCTCTAGCTGATCGCCGCCTTCTTCGGCCAGCGACAGGTAGGCCTCGTTTTCCCAGGCCAGCAGCACGTCACCCAGGCCACGCTGAACGAAGCTGATGGTCGAGCCGCGTGCGCCGGTATCGAGTACCGGAGCGTGACGGTACAGCTCGGTCACGAACTCCAGGGCTTTCTCTTCGCTGCCGAACTTCTCGCGGGCATAGGCCCAGGCCGCGAGGAAGTTCCAGCGAGCGCCGCCGGAGGTTTTCGGGTTCGGGGTGATGACTTCCACGCCATCTTTGACCAGGTCATCCCAGTCCTTGATGCCTTTCGGGTTGCCTTTGCGCACCAGGAACACGATGGTCGAGGTGTAAGGGGTGCTGTTGTCGGCCAGGCGCGACTGCCAGTTCGGATCGATCAGCTGCTGGTTGAGGTTGATCGCGTCGATGTCGCCGGACAGGGCCAGGGTCACCACATCAGCGCGCAAGCCGTCGATCACTGCGCGGGCTTGCTTGCCCGAGCCACCGTGGGACTGCTGGATGCTGATGGCAGGGTTGCCCTTGGACTGCCAGAACTTGTTGAAGGCAGCGTTGTACTCGACGTACAGCTCGCGGGTCGGGTCGTAGGACACATTGAGCAGGGTCTGTGCGGCGGCCGGGCCGGCGATCAGGGTGCTGGCCAGCGCGGCCAGGGCGAAACGACGAATGGACATGGTGCAGCTCCTAACTGGCTAAATTCTTGTGTTGGCGTATTGGGTGTCAGGTGAGGCGAACTTTTTCGAGCCCTCTGGTTGTCCAGTCGGGCTGCATCATGTGTCAGCTGTTCTTGGTGCTCGGTTGTTGCAGGCGAATCTTTTCCTTGCGCTCGATCTGTACGACCTGGCCGTTGTGCACGGTGATTTCCACCGAGCCAAATTTCAGGCCATTCAGGGCGGTCTGGATCTCGCGCAGGATGCTGGCTTCATCCTGACCTTCGAGGTTTCTCAGCGTCGCAGTCATTTCCAGGCTCCTTATGAATAGGTCGCCACGGCGGCGGGATGGATTACCGACGCTGGCGTGGAGCGGATAGTAGAGAGACCGAAATATTCTTAAAAATACTGTTTAAGAACATTTATATGGTTTTTTGGAATATATGGGTGGGTCTGCTGCCACTGATATGTGGAATAAGCAAATAAGTTCTTATTCTTTTTCGAATTCATTCCTGCTGCCTAGACTGTCGTCATTCGATTCATGGAGGTGCCGTCATGGGCAGCGAAGCAATCCGTTATCTGATTCTGCCGGGCTGGCAGGGCTCGCCCGAGGAGCACTGGCAAAGTCATTGGCAGCGCAGCCTGCCCAATAGCGCGCGGGTCGAGCAGGCCGACTGGCTCAACCCCGAGCGAGGTGACTGGGTTGCCGAGCTGAACCGTGCGGTGGCGGCTGACCCGCGCCCTGCGATTCTCATCGCTCACAGCCTTGGTTGCGTCACCGTGGCGCACTGGGCCGCGCAGGCGCCAGTCGATTTGCTGCGCTGTGTACGCGGTGCTCTGCTGGTTGCACCGGCCGATGTCGAGCGCCCGGGTTGCCCTGAGCCGCTGCAGAATTTCGCGCCGATCCCACGTGATCTGTTGCCGTTCCCCAGCCTGCTGGTGGGTTCCGATAACGATTCCGCCGCCAGTGCCCTGCGTGCCATGGAGCTGGCACGTGCCTGGGGCAGCGAAGCGGCGATTCTGACCGGTGCCGGGCATATCAACGTCAAGTCCGGGCACCGTTATTGGGAGCAGGGCTTCGGTTACCTCTATCGCCTGCAAGGGCGGATAGAACAGCAGGCGCGGTTGCGCGCCTGATCCGGCTTTTACAGCGCCGACTATTTCCAGGGCGGGATCGGGCCAGGCAGCCACCCGCTCTTTTTTATGGCCGCCATCCATGGCGGCCACCCTTCGGGCCGTTGTGGGGCAACTTAAAAATTGCTCCAGGCAATGTTTTATTCGTGAGCAGGCTGCGTGTTGAAGAGCAGCGGCTATGGAGCTGGACGTCATGGACTTTTCACAACACTTTCCAGCGCCGCTGACTTTTGCCGACTCGGACAAGAGTCCGCTGAGCATCCGGGCCAAGGCGCTGGTCTTCGTCGACGAGCGTTCGCGCCAGTTGCGCGAGCGTGCCGAGGTGCTGGCGGGCAATGGCCTGCCGTTGCTGATCCTCGGTGAGACCGGTACGGGCAAGGAGTTGCTGGCGCGTTATATCCATCGTCACAGCGAGCGCGGTGGGTTGTTCGTGGCGGTTAGTTGCGCGGCGATCAGTCCGCAGTGGGGCGAGGCGGAATTGTTCGGCCACGCGGCCGGCGCCCATGTCGGATCCGGTAGCAGTCGTGCCGGCTGGTTCGGTTCGGCCAATGGCGGCACGCTCTATCTGGACGAGATCGCCGACCTCTCGCGGCCACTGCAGAGCAAGCTGCTCAGTGCACTGGAAACCCGCGAGGTCTATCGCGTTGGCGCCAGCCAGGCGCTGCCCGTGGACGTGCGCCTGGTGGCGGCGAGCAGTATCGACCTGTCCCGGGCGGTAGCCGCCGGCACCTTCGATGAGCGTTTGTACGCCTACCTGTGCGACGGCCAGTTGCTGTTCCCGGCATTGCGTCAGCGGGTCGGCGATATCCTGCCGCTGGCCGAATACTTTCTGGGCATTCATGCCTTGCGCCTGGGTCTGGCCATCCCGTCGATCAGCGCGGCAGCGCAGGCCGTGCTGGAAGCACACCGCTGGCCAGGAAATACCCGCGAGCTGGAGAACGTCATCCACTTCGCCCTGCTGCTGGCAGGCGAAAGTGAGATCGAGCCCGAGCATCTGGAATTGCCAGGCGTCGCGTAACCTGAGTCACTTGAGCCCCGGGTTTCATCCGGGCTACGAGTCATCTGTAGGGTGCGCTGCGCGCACCGGCTATCCCTCGCTCGAACAGATGTACGCTCCGGTGCGCGCGGCGCACCCTAAGGGTTTCGTGAGTGTCCGGACTTCATCGGTGTTACGAGCGCCGTAGGGCGGACTCAGGAGCCTAGGCGAACAGTCCGCCAGTTTGGCGTCGCAGGCCAGGGGCGCGGCGCACTGCTTCGCGAACGGAACACCGCGCTGCGCACCCTACGGGGTGTGCCGGCTCTTGCGTAGGGTGCGCCATGCGCACCAAGGGTTCCGGAGGTACGCAGTTAGGCATTACGGAGCCAGCAGCGATACCGACTTGATCTGCGCCCAGATCGCCTGGCCGGCATGAATGCCCAACTGGTCGAACGAGTAGCGGGTGATCCGTGCCAGCAAACGCTGATCACCGATGCACAGGGTCAGCAGCACTTGCGCATCGAGCACTTGCCAGCTTTCCACCCTTGCCGGTAGCAGGTTGAGCAGGCTGCTGCCTTCGGCGCGATTGAGCCCCAGACTGACGTCGCGCGCCTTGATCTTCACCCGCACTGCCTGTCCGTCCGGTACCGCCGTATGCGGCAGACGCAGGCGTGCGTCGCTGCCTGGCAGCTGAAGCTCCAGCAGGCCGTAGGTGGCGTCGTGGCCGCAGACCTGGCCGTCGATCACCGCCTCGGCATCGTCTTCGCTGGCGAAGGGCAGGTCGGCGCGCAGCAGGGTTTCCTTGAGCGGGCCGCTGGCGCGCACCTGACCTTCGTCGAGCAGCACCAGGTGATCGGCCAGCCGCGCCACTTCGTCCGGCGCGTGGCTGACGTAGAGCACGGGGATATCCAGTTCCTCGTGCAGGCGTTGCAGGTAGGGCAGTACTTCCTGCTTGCGCTTGAGGTCGAGCGAGGCCAGTGGCTCGTCCATCAGCAGCAGGCGTGGGCTGGTGACCAGCGCGCGGGCGATGCCGACACGCTGGCGTTCGCCGCCGGACAGCGCTGAGGGCATGCGTTCGAGCAGGTGGCCGATGCCCAGTAGCTCCAGCGCCTGATCCAGCGCCACCTTGCGCTGCGCCGCCGAGATGCGTTTCTGCCCGTACTGCAGGTTGCCGCGCACGCTCAGGTGCGGGAACAGGTTGGCGTCCTGGAATACGTAGCCGATGGCGCGCTGGTGCGCCGGCAGGAAGAAGCCTTGCGTGCTGTCCTGCCAGAGTTCGCCAGCCACTTGCAGATAGCCCTGCTGCGGGCGATCCAGCCCGGCGAAGCAGCGCAGGCAGCTGGTCTTGCCCGAACCGGAATGACCGAACAACGCGCTGACGCCGCGTCCGGGCAGGTCGAGGTCGACATCCAGGCGAAAGCCCGCATGCTGCACCAGAAAGCGCGCGCGAATACGGCCGTCATCCACCACTGCAGGGATCGAAGGTTTACCGAATCCGAACATCACCAGGCCCTCACCTTGCCGCTACGGCCGCTGTACAGCGCGAGCAGCACGAGGAAGGAGAACAGCACCATGCCACCGGCCAGCCAGTGTGCCTGGGCATACTCCATGGCCTCGACGTGGTTGTAGATCTGCACCGACACTACCTGGGTCTTGCCGGGGATATTGCCGCCAATCATCAGTACCACGCCGAACTCGCCAATGGTATGGGCGAAGGCGAGGATCGCCGCGGTGACGAAGCCGGGTCGCGCCAGCGGCAGCACCACGCTGAAGAAGGCATCCCAGGGGTTGGCGCGCAAGGTGGCGGCAGCCTCCAGCGGGCCGCGGCCGATGGCCTCGAAGGCGTTCTGCAGCGGCTGTACGACGAAGGGCAGGGAATAGAAGATCGAACCGATCACCAGGCCGGTGAAGGTAAAGGTGAAGGTGCCGAGCCCGAGGCTCTGCGTCAGCTGGCCGAAGAAACCGTTCGGGCCCATGCTGACCAGCAGGTAGAAACCGATCACCGTCGGCGGCAGCACCAGCGGTAGCGCCACCACTGCGCCGACCGGGCGTTTGAGCCAGGAGTCGGTGCGCGCCAGCCACAAGGCAATAGGTGTACCGATGATCAGCAGCAGCACGGTGGTCAGCGAGGCCAATTCCAGGGTCAGCAGGATGGCATCGAGGTCGTTCTTGGACAGCGGCATGGGCGGGTTCCGGTGGCACGCGTAGCCCGGATGCAATCCGGGACATTTTCAGGCTGATGGCTACGGCAGTTTATAGCCGAACGACTCGATCACCTTGGCTGCTTCCGGGCCTTTCAGGTACTCGACCAGCGCGGTGGCGGCCGGGTTGTTCGCACCCGGTTTGAGGATCAGCGCATCCTGCCTGATCGGGTCGTACATCGCCTCCGGCACGATCCAGGCCGAGCCGCTGCTGAGCTTGCCATCCTGGTACACCTGCGACAGTGCGACGAAGCCCAGTTCGGCATTGCCGGTGGAGACGAACTGGTGTGCCTGGGTGATGTTCTGGCCTTCCACCAGCTTGCCCTTGACCGCCTCGCTCAGCCCCAGCTTGTCCAGCACCTGGGTCGCGGCCAGGCCATAGGGCGCGGCCTTCGGGTTGGCGATGGACAGGTGCTTGAATTGTCCGGCTTTCAAAGCCGCGTCCGTGCCGTCGAGGTAGCCTGCATCGGCCGACCACAACACTAGGCTGCCGATGGCGTAGGTGAAGCGCGAGCCGGGCACGCTGTCGCCTTCTTTCTCCAGCTTGGTCGGTGTGGTGTCGTCGGCGCTGAAGAACACATCGAACGGCGCGCCGTTCTTGATTTGCGCATAGAACTGCCCGGTGGCGCCGAAGGAGGCCACCAGCCTGTGCCCGGTGGCTTTCTCGAACGCCGGGGCGATGGCCTGCATCGGTGCGGTGAAGTTGGCGGCGACCGCGACCTTGACCTCGTCGGCCATGGCGCCGCTGGTGAAGATCAGACCGAGGGCGAACAGGCTACGCTTGAGCGGCTTGAGCATGGGGATTCCTTGTCGTTATCGGATGTTGGCTCGACCCTGGCGTCAGGTCTGAATGCGGCAATCCTACCTCGTTATGTTTTTTTGTATATAGCGCTATCGAGGCCTGTTTCCGTGCACGATCTTCGTGCGCGGCGGCGGGTGCCTGCACCGTCAGTGCCTGCGGGCAGTTTTTCCATTGCCAGCAACTACAAAAAACATAATTTCGCGAATCCCCCGCTCTGAACAGAATGCCCGCAACGAGCCGCCACGGCGGATTCAGTCACGAGCAGAATCAGAGCAGGCAACCATGACCGACCTGAAGCAATCCGCCTTCCCATCACCCGCCGGCCGGGTTCCCGCAACACTGGAGATCGACACCCTGGTGGTCGGCGCAGGCCAGGCCGGCGTTGCCATGAGCGAGCACCTGGGCAAGCTCGGCGTGCCGCATCTGGTGCTGGAGAAGAGCCGCATCGCCGAGGCCTGGCGCACGGTGCGCTGGGATTCGCTGGTGACCAACGGGCCGGTCTGGCACGACCGCTTCCCCGGTCTGGAATTTCCCGATCTTGGCCCGGATGACTTCGCCCACAAGGATCAGGTGGCCGACTACTTCGAGGCTTACGCGCAGATGATCGACGCGCCGATCCGCACCGGCGTCGAGGTCAAGCAGGTGGTACGCGCGCCTGGCCGCGCCGGCTTCATCGTGGAAACCTCCGAGGGCACCCTCCACGCCAACCGCGTGGTCGCCGCCACCGGCCCGTTCCAGCGCCCGGTGATCCCGGCCATCGCTCCGCAGGACGAAAGCCTGCTGCAGATCCACTCGGCGAATTACCGCAACCCGCAGCAATTGCCCGAGGGCGCGGTGCTGGTGGTCGGCGCCGGTTCCTCCGGCGTGCAGATCGCTGACGAGCTGAACCGCGCCGGGCGCCAGGTGTATCTCTCGGTCGGCGCCCACGACCGGCCGCCGCGCAGCTACCGTGGGCGCGATTTCGTCTGGTGGCTCGGCGTGCTCGGCCTGTGGGATCTGGAAACCGTGCAGCCGGGCAAGGAGCACGTGACCATCGCCGTCAGCGGTGCTCATGGCGGGCGCACCATCGATTTTCGTGAGCTGGCCGCGCAGGGCATCACCCTGGTCGGCCTGACCCGAGCCTTCGAGGCTGGCGTGGCGCGGTTCGCCGATGACCTGGCGGAGAACCTGGCGCGCGGTGACGAGAACTACCTGTCGCTGCTCGATGCCGCCGATGCCTATGTCGAACGCAACGGCCTCGATCTGCCTGAAGAGCCCGAGGCGCGCCGCCGCTTCCCTGAGCCGGCGTGCGTCCGCGAGCCGCTGCAAAGCCTCGACCTGGCCGCCGCTGGCGTCACCTCGATCATCTGGGCCACCGGCTACGCCACGGACTTCAGCTGGCTGCAGGTCGATGCCTTCGACGCCAACGGCAAGCCCAAACACCAGCGCGGCGTCTCCAGCGAGCCGGGGGTGTATTTCGTCGGCCTGCCCTGGCTGTCGCGCCGTGGCTCCACCTTCATCTGGGGCGTGTGGCACGACGCCCGCCACATCGCCGACCACATCGCCACCCAGCGCAAGTACACCGCCTACCGCGACGCCGCCCAGCGCGAAGCCGCGACCCTCGAATCCAGCGCTGGCAAAGTCAGCCTCACCGGAGTCCGCTGATGCCTACTCATACCCGCATCCGCATGTTCAACACCAAGGACACCTACCCCAACCAGTCCCTGGACAACGACCTGTGCCAGGCCGTGCGCGCCGGCAACACCGTGTACGTGCGCGGCCAGGTCGGCACCGACTTCGACGGCAACCTGGTCGGCCTCGGTGACCCGCAGGCGCAGACCGAGCAGGCGATGAAGAACCTCAAGCAACTGCTGGAAGAAGCCGGCAGCGACCTCTCGCACATCGTCAAGACCACCACCTACATCATCGACCCGCGCTATCGCGAGCCGGTGTACAAGGAGGTCGGCAAATGGCTCAAGGGCGTGTTCCCGATCTCCACCGGGCTGGTGGTCTCGGCGCTCGGCCAGCCGCAATGGCTGATGGAGATCGACGTGATCGCCGTGATTCCCGATGACTGGCCGAGCGCCGGGGGCCAGGCATGACCTTCTCCATCGTCGGCCGCTGCCCGGAAACCGGGCACCTCGGCATCGCCATCAGCTCCTCCAGCATCGCCGTCGGCGCCCGCTGCCCCTGGCTGCGTGCCGGGGTCGGTGCGGTGTCGACGCAGAACATCACCCTGCCGGCGCTTGGCCCGCAGATTCTCGACCGCCTGGAGGCCGGCGAGGCGCCGGCCAGCGCGCTGGAGCAGGCGCTGGCGCGCAATGGCTACGGCCAGTACCGCCAGGTGACGGTGATCGACAGCCACGGCGCCAGCGCGCACTTTTCCGGCAGCGAAGCCCTCGGCGTGCACCATGCGCGCGCCGGCGAGCAATGCGTGGCGGCCGGCAACCTGCTGGCTTCCACGGCGGTGATCGACGCAATGGTCGAGGCCTTCGAGCAGGCTGACGGCGGCCTGCCGGATCGTCTGCTGGCGGCCATGCACGCGGCAATGGCGGCCGGTGGCGAGGCCGGGCCGGTGCATTCGGCGGCGCTGTCGGTGGTCGGCGATCTTATCTGGCCGGTGGTCGACCTGCGTGTCGACTGGGCCGAGCACGATCCCATCGGCGAGCTGGATAAACTCTGGCGCGCCTACGAGCCGCAACTGCACGATTACATCACCCGCGCCCTCGATCCCACCGCCGCGCCGAGTTACGGCGTGCCGGGCGACGAGTAGGGGGGACGACCTGTGGGAGGGGCTTTAGCCGCGACTTGGCGCGTACCCGTCGTCGCCGCTGAAGCGCCTCCCACAGGGTCATCGATCAACCTTTCACCGGTAACCGCCCATGCCCACCAGCCGCGACCTGCTCGCCGACCTGATCGCCTTCGACACCACCAGCCGCGAATCCAACCTGGCGCTGATCGATTACGTGCGTGCCTATCTGGCCGGGCTTGGCATCGACAGCGAGCTGCTGTTCAACGCCGAACGCAGCAAGGCCAACCTCTATGCGCGTATCGGCCCGGCCGGGGCGGGCGGGGTGATGCTCTCCGGGCACAGTGACGTGGTGCCGGTCGACGGCCAGGCCTGGACGCTGCCAGCCTTCGCCCTGAGCGAGCGCGACGGCCGCCTGTACGGGCGTGGTACGGCGGACATGAAGGGCTTCATCGCCTGCGTGCTGGCGGCCGTGCCGGCATTTATGGAGCGACCGCTGCGCCTACCGCTGCACATCGCCATTTCCTACGACGAGGAGGTCGGCTGCCTCGGCGTGCGCAGCCTGGTCGAGCGCCTGCGCGCCAGCCCCGAGCGCCCGGCCATCTGCCTGATCGGCGAGCCCAGCGAGATGCGTCCGGTGCTTGGCCACAAGGGCAAGCTGGCGATGCGCTGTGAAGTACATGGCGCTGCCTGCCATTCGGCCTATGCGCCGCAGGGGGTGAATGCCATCGAGTACGCGGCGAAGCTGATCGGCCGCCTCGGTGAGATCGGTGAACGCCTGGCCGCGCCCGAGCACCATGACGGCCGCTTCGATCCGCCCTACTCCACGGTGCAGACCGGCCTGATCCAGGGCGGCCGTGCCTTGAATATCGTGCCCGCCGAATGCCGCTTCGACTTCGAGATGCGCGCGCTGCCGGCCGACGATCCGCAGCAGGTCGCCGCCGAGCTGCGCGACTACGCCGAGCGTGAGCTGCTGCCGCGCATGCGTGCGGTGAGCGCGGCCAGCGACATTCGCTTCAGCGAGCTGTCCAGCTATCCCGGCCTGCTTACCGACGCTGCCAGCGAGGCGGCGCGGTTGCTGGCGCTGATCGCCGAGCGCGAGGACTTCACCACCGTCGCCTTCGGCACCGAAGGCGGTCTGTTCGACGAGGCCGGCGTGGCCACCGTGGTCTGCGGCCCCGGCAGCATGGAGCAGGGGCACAAGCCGGACGAGTTCGTCAGTCTCGATCAACTGGCCCGCTGTGACGCCATGCTGGCGCGTCTGGCCGGCTGGATGCGAGTAGAACCCTGACCTGGGCCGGTGAGGCATAATCCGCGTCTTCCAGACTGTGTGAAAACTACTGCGCTCGGCCATGCTGCGTTAAAAAAACGGCTCAAAATGCTCATTTACAGCTCGTAAACTGCGCTTTTTCGCCGTTTTTTGCCTTGTCTGACCTTCGCTCGCTACGTTTTCACACGGTCTGCTTCAGGGCGCTATGCCCACTGCCAACAAGGAACAGGGACGAATGAAGAACATCGATCGGGTGCTGCTTGGCTTGGGTGTATTCATACCGTTCTGGCTGCTCTTTGGCGTGTTGCTGACAGCGCTGGCCTATCCCGGCTACAGCCACCTCGATCAGGCGATGAGCCAACTGGGTGCACAGGGCTCGCCCACTCAGGGCTTCTCTGCCTGGGTTAACAATCTGCCCCTGGGCGTGTTCTTCGTTCTGTTTGCCGTGGGGGTGATGCGCCAGGTGCGTGGCTCGCGGCTGGCGCTGTTCAGTGCCGGGCTGATCCTCATCCACGGCCTGGCCAGTTTCGCCACCGGTTACTTCGCCTGCGATCAGGGGTGCGCGCCGGAGCAGCCGTCCTTCTCGCAGCAGATGCACAATCTGGCCGGGCTGGTGATGTTTCTCTCGCTGACTCTGGCCAGCCTGCTCTGGGGTTTCCTGAGCAAGCGCCTGCTGGGCTCACGCGGCTTCGGCCTGTTTTCCATCGCCTGTACCCTGCTGGCCGTGGCCACTGTGGTGCTGATGGCCCAGGCCGTCGAGACCGGGTATTCGTTCGGCCTTTACCAGCGCATCAACTATGGTATTTCGGTGTTCTGGGTCGCGGGCCTGGCGCTGATGCTGTCACGAGGCCGTTGCGAACAACTCAGGTTCGGTAGCGTTTGATATGTTCCCAGCGTGAGGCAGGTACGCTTCCTTGTCGTAGCAAAGTCTTGCCTCACTCAATACCGGAAGGTGAACCATGCAGGAAATGATCGCGCTCGTGGGTATCGTGGTGGCACTGGGACTGGGCGCTGCCAGCCCCGGGCCGAGCTTCGTGATGGTCGCCAGAGAGGCGGTGGCGATCTCGCGCCTCAATGCGTTGGCGGCTGCACTGGGCATGGGCCTGGGCGGGCTGCTGTTCGCCACGGCGGCGCTGCTCGGACTGCAGGCGTTGTTCCAGGCCGTGCCGCTGGCTTACCTGCTGCTCAAGGTGCTCGGCGGCCTCTACCTGGCCTACCTGGGCTACCGCATATTTCGTGGTGCGCGCGAGCCCCTGGCGCTCGCGGTCACGGACGAAGCGCCGCGCCGCCCGCTGCGGCAATCCTTCCTGCTGGGGTTGAGCACTCAGGTCAGCAACCCGAAGACCGCCATCGTCTATGCCAGCGTGTTCGCGTCCTTTCTCCCGGGAGCCGTGTCCTGGACATTGGCGCTGGGCTTGCTGCTGAGCGTATTCCTGGTCGAGTTCGGCTGGTACGCCATCGTTGCCACGCTGCTCTCGGCCAGCGCCTCACGCCGGGCCTACCTGCGCTGCAAGGGGTGGGTCGACCGGCTGGCGGGGGCGATCATGGTGGGCCTTGGCATTCGTCTTATCGCTGGCGCCGCCAGGCCCTAGCTGCGGTACAGCTTGAGGCTCTCGACCCGCGCCCGGTAGGCGCCGAGGCGCTCCTTGAGCTGATCCTTGTGGTCGCTGGCCACGCAGTGCAGCAGCACGTTCAGAGCGCTGGTCAGGCCGCCGGTGGATTCGAGGATCAAGCCGGTCTTGGTCTTCATGGTGACGATGTATGGCGTGTCGATATGTTTGGCGATGCCGTATTCGTCGGTGAACACCACCAGGTCGGTGTTCTGCTTCAGGCAGTTGTTGGCGAAGGCGATGCCGGCATCGGCGTAGGGTGCGATGTCGATGAGGATCACGCAACAGCGCTGGTTGTGGCTGTCCAGCCACTGGCCGAGTACGCCGCTGTAGAGGTCGAGAAACTCCACGCCCGAGCGCACCAGCGCCAGGCGGTTGGCGAAGTCCTCGGCCAGCCCGCGAATGGTCTGGAAGCCACAGACGAACACACGCTCGGCATCCCCCACACGCGCCACGATGTCGCGCCAGTGCTGGCTGCCGAGTAGTTCGGCGAAGGCGCGCAGGGCTTCGACTTCCTCGTTGAGGTGGGCCACCAGGTCTTCCGGTTGTTCTACCCGCTCGATCAGCGCCGGGTTGAGCAACGACTGCACGCGCACTTCGTCGCGCAGCTCGTCTTTCAGGCTCTTCAGGCCCTTGTAGCCGAGCCGGCGCAGAAAGCGGCTGACCGTGTTGGGGCTGACCCCGCTCTTGGCTGCCAGGCTGGCACCGTTCTCGAAAGCGAGGGTTTCCAGGTTGGCCTGGATGTAGACCCACAGGGTGCGCTCGGCCGGCGTCAGCTTGCCTTCCAGGTGTTGCATCTTGCCATCGAGCATGTCCGATTCCCCTGCCATGCCAAATCGTTCTGACATTTAAATGTCAGAGTATTGATCTTTGGAAGAAATATATTCTACTCTGCAACCGTAACGCAAAGAGATGTCGATTGGCCGTTACCCGGGTGAAGAAAGCCACCAGAGTCTTTCCGCTCCGCAGTCGACGCTCGCGCTTCCTGCCGCAACAAGCAAATGTCGCGCCCTGCGCGGCCACAACAGTGGAGAACAGGAACATGCCCATACTGCGTCATCTCGCCCTGTGCGTCGCGCTTGGCAGCGGCCTCGTCACCGGCGCCGCCCAGGCCGCCGAAGAACTGCGCCTGTACAACTGGGGCGACTACATCAACCCCGAGGTGCTGACCCGTTTCACCGCCGAGACCGGCATCAAGGTGTCGCTCGACACCTACGGCAGCAACGAAGAGATGCTGGCCAAGCTGCAGGCCGGCGCCAAAGGCTACGACATCGTCTTCCCTTCGGTGCACATGCACGACACCATGGCCGCCCTCGGCCTGCTGGAGAAGACCGACATCAACCAGGATGCCGCCTTCGCCAACATCGACCCCGCCTTCCTGCGTTCGAAATCCGACCCCAAGGGCGAGTACTGCATGCCCTACGCCTGGGGTAGCGTGGGCATCTTCTACAACAAGAACAAGGTCTCCAAGCCGATCGAGAGCTGGGACGATTTCTTCGCCGAGGCCAAGGCCGGCAAGAAGGTGATCATGCTCGACGACATGCGCGAAACCCTCGGCGTCGGCCTGATCAAGGACGGCAAGTCGGTCAACAGCACCGACCCGGCCGAGCTCAAGCAGGCCGCCGACTGGCTGATCGAACGCAAGCCGCTGATCTCTGCATTCACTTACGACAGTGTGCCGATGGTGCAGTCCGGCGACGCCGCCGCCGCGCACTATTTCGTTGGCGCCATGATGTACGTGAAGCAAGACCCGCAGAACCTCGCCTACGTCATCCCCAAGGAAGGCGCGACCATGTACCAGGAGGACATGTGCGTCCTCAAGAGCGCGCCGAACAAGGCCAACGCCAAGCGCTTCATGAGCTTCTTCCTGCAGCCGGAGATCGCCGCGCT
Organism: Pseudomonas berkeleyensis; assembly: GCF_014109765.1. Classification (NCBI taxonomy): domain Bacteria; kingdom Pseudomonadati; phylum Pseudomonadota; class Gammaproteobacteria; order Pseudomonadales; family Pseudomonadaceae; genus Pseudomonas; species Pseudomonas berkeleyensis. The sequence continues at coordinate 5,251,156 of NZ_CP059139.1, read as the reverse complement.
GAACACCGCGCAGCAGATGAACGGCACGCCGAACAAGGAAGCGCTGAAACTGCTGCCGGCCGAGCTGCGTGACAACCCGCAGGTCAACCCGCCGGCCGATGTCATGGCCAAGCTGCAGATCTTCCAGGATCTGGGCAAGGGCCTGAAGCAGTACGACCGGGTGTGGACGCGGGTGCGTACCGCCAACTGAGTCAGCCTGTGTAGTTAGGTCGCGGCTGAAGCCCCTCCCACAAGTCATGCAATCTGTGGGCAGGGCTCCAGCCGCGACCGCTCCAATATTCAGTGGAGTCCTCCATGACCGCTTTCACCAAAACTGCGCCGGTGGTCGAGATCCGTGGCGCGGTGAAGCACTACCGTGCGCCGGAAGGGCACCTGGTGCGTGCCCTCGACGGCCTCGACCTGGCTGTCGGCAGCAATGAATTCGTCACCCTGCTGGGGCCGTCCGGCTGCGGCAAGACCACGTTGCTGCGCACCATCAGCGGCTTCGAGCAACTCGATGGCGGCGAGCTGCTGATCCAGGGCCAGCCGATGAACCACGTGCCGCCGCACCGCCGGCCGGTGCACACGGTGTTCCAGAGCTACGCGCTGTTCCCGCACATGAGCATCGGTGACAACGTCGGCTACGCGCTGGACGTGCGTGGCGTCGGCAAGGCAGAGAAGCGCCAGCGTGTTGGCGAAGCACTGGAAATGGTTGGCCTGGCCGGCATGGAGCGGCGCAAGCCCGGCCAGCTCTCCGGTGGCCAGCAGCAGCGCGTGGCGCTGGCCCGCGCCATCGTCGACCGCCCGGCGCTGCTGCTGCTCGACGAACCGCTGTCGGCTCTCGACCGCCAGTTGCGCCAGGCCATGCAGCGCGAGCTGAAGAACCTGCAGCACGAACTGGGCATCGCCTTCGTCTTCGTCACCCACGACCAGGAAGAAGCGCTGACCATGAGCGACCGCATCGTCGTGCTCAATGGCGGCCATATCCAGCAGATCGGCGCCCCGGCAGAAATCTACCACCGCCCGGCCAACGCCTTCGTCGCCGGTTTTATCGGCGAGAGCAACCTGCTCGACGTGCACGTCGGTTCGGTCAACGACGGCATCGCCTACCTGCTCGACAGCCAGGGCGATCTGTTGCAGGCGCGCCACCCCGGCCTGCGCGTTGGCCAGTACGCCCAGCTCATGCTGCGCCCCGAGCAGTTCCACCTGCAGTGCCCCGGCGAAGGCTTCGCCGCGCTGGAAGGGCGCCTGGAGCAGTTGCTGTTCATCGGCAAGGACTTCGAATTGCTGCTGCGCACCAGCCACGGCCGCCTGGTCAAGGCGGTGCTGCGTGACGCCGCGCAACAAGGCCTGCAGCGCTTGCGCAGCGGCGACAGCGTGCAGCTCTGGTACGGCCTGGAGGCCGCGCACCTGATCCCCGGAGGTGCCTGATGCGAATGCGCGAGCGCCTGCGCCTGGTCGGCCTGCTGACCCCGGTGACGCTGATCATCGGCGTATTCTTCCTGGCCCCGCTGGCCATCATGGCGGTGTACAGCCTGCTCGAGCCGGGGCTCTACGGCGGCGTCGAGTGGAGCTTCTACCCGGACAACTTCGGCCGCGTGCTGGGCTGGGCCGATGGCACCAATGAGGAGTTCGATCCGGTCTACCTGGAAATCATCCTGCGCTCGTTCAAGCTGGCCGGGCTGACCGTGCTGGCGACCCTGGCGCTGTGTTACCCGGCGGCCTTCTGGGTGGCGCGGCAGCCGGAGCGGATGCGCAACTTCTGCCTGTTCCTGATCACCCTGCCGTTCTTCACCAGCCTGATCGTGCGCCTCTACGCCTGGCTGCTGATCCTGCGCCCCAGCGGGGTGATCAACACCACGCTGCTGGCGCTGGGCATCCACAACCCGGTGGAGCTGATCTACACCGAGACCGCGGTGCTGATCGGCATGACCTACATCTTCATCCCGTTCATGTTCATGCCCGTCTATGCCAGCGTCGAGAAGCTCGACAAGCGCCTGCTGGAAGCCTCGGCCGACCTCGGCGCGAGCCGCTGGCAGAGCTTCTGGAAGGTGATCTTCCCGCTCACCCTGCCGGGCATCGCCGCCGGCTCGATCATCGTGTTCATCCCCAGCCTGGGTAACTTCATCGTGCCGTCACTGCTCGGCGGTGCGCGCGTGTTGATGATCGGCAGCCTGGTCGAGCAGCAGTTCCTCGCCGCTCGCAACTGGCCGTTCGGCGCCGCCCTGGCGATGCTGCTGATGGCCGCGGTGCTGGTGTGCCTGGTGCTCTACGTGCTGGCGCAAGGGCGCAACAGCGCACAGGAGGCCAGCCGATGAACGCCCTGCTCGCCAACCTTGGGCGCCGTCTGCTGGGCGGCTACAGCCTGGCCTTCTTCGTCTTCCTGTACCTGCCGATCGGCCTGATCGTCGCTTACTCGTTCAACAGCAACCCGATCAACATGATGATCTGGGACGGTTTCAGCCTGGACTGGTATCGCTCGCTGTTCGGCCTGTCCACCAGCCTCAGCGAGAACGCCCTGTACGTCGAGTCCACCGACCAGTTGCTGGCCGCGCTGCGCACCAGCCTGGTGGTGGCGTTGACCACCACGGCGATCTCTACGGTGATCGGCACGCTCACCGCGCTGGCACTGGCGCGCTATCGTTTCCGTCTGCAGAAGTTCTACCGAGTGCTGCTGTTCATGCCAATGCTGATGCCCGATATCGTGCTCGGCATCGCCCTGCTGATCTTCTTCGTCGGTGTCGGCATGCCGCTGGGCAAGGGCTCGATCATCATCGGTCACTGCACCTTCCTGATCAGCTACGTGTTCCTGATCGTCAGCGCACGCCTGGCCGGCATGGACACGCGCCTGGAAGAGGCTTCGGCCGATCTCGGCGCCTCGCCGTGGACGACCTTCCGCCGCGTGACCCTGCCGCAGATCCTGCCCGGCGTGGTCGGTGGCGCGCTGCTGGCGTTCATCATCTCGATGGACGATCTGGTGATCACCTACTTCATCGCTGGTGTGGACTCCACCACGCTGCCGGTTTTCATCTACGGCATGATCCGCCGCGGCATCAAGCCGGAGATCAACGCCATCGCCACCCTGCTGCTGATTGCCTCGCTGCTGATCGCCGCCCTCGGCCTGTACCTGCGCAACCGCAAGCCCGCCACTTCCCAGGATGACTCCCATGGCTAAACCTCGCGCCCGCGAACTCGGCCTGCCGCTGCCCGGCACTCCCGGCCCCTACAACGCCATCACCGACGTGCCCGGCGTGCTGGTCGGCTACCGCACCCTCGATGGCGTGGCCGACAACGGCCGGCGCATCCAGACCGGCGTCACAGCCATCCTGCCGCGCGGCCGCGACAGCGAACCGCAGCCGGTGTGGGCGGGCTTCCATGCGCTCAACGGCAATGGCGAGATGACCGGCACGCACTGGATCGAACACGGCGGCTACTTCGTCGGCCCGCTGTGCATTACCAACTCGCACAGCGTCGGCATCGTCCACCACGCCGCCGCGCGCTGGACGATCCAGCAGTACGCCGACGCCTGGCAGCGCGAGCACCTGTGGGCCATGCCGGTGGTGGCCGAGACTTATGACGGAGTGATCAACGACATCAACGGCCAGCATGTCAGCGAAGCCGATGCACTGGCTGCACTGGATGCCGCAAAGGGTGGGGCCATTGCCGAGGGCAACGTCGGCGGCGGCAACGGCATGATCTGCTACGGCTTCAAGGGCGGCACCGGTACGGCGTCGCGGATTGTCGAGGTCGATGGGCAGAGCTACACCCTTGGCGCCCTGGTGCAGGCCAACCATGGCCAGCGTGCCTGGCTCAAGGTCTGTGGCGTGCCGGTCGGCGAGCGCCTGGAAGATGAACTGCCGGCTGGCCTGGAGCGTGAGCGTGGCTCGATCATCGTCATCCTCGCCACCGATGCGCCGCTGCTGCCGCACCAGCTCAAGCGCCTGGCGCAGCGCGCCGGCCTCGGCATCGCCCTGGCCGGTACGCCGGGTGGCAACAACTCCGGCGACATCTTCCTGGCCTTCAGCGTGGCCAACCCACGGCCCTTGCCGCAGGTGTCGCCAACGCGGCTGAACCTCGACTACCTCAACGACGAGTGTTTCGACGCGCTCTACCTGGCCGCCGTGCAGGCCACCGACGAGGCAGTGCTCAATGCCATGCTGGCGGCCGAGGACTCGCCGATGCAGAAGCCCGAAGGCCTGTGCCGCGCCATCGATGGCGAGCGCTTGCGCGAACTGGTGGTCAGGTAGGGTGCGCCATGCGCACCGCGTGATCGAAGATTCGTAGACCCGATGCAAGTCGGGGACTCGGTATCGCCTGCCCCCGGATTTCATCCGGGCTACGTGAAGCTGGTCACCGGGTAGGGTGCGCTGTGCGCACCACCGGTTGCTGGCGTGATGCTGGAAAAGAATGGCGTGTGGATTTTTCGCCGTGTTTATATCCCTGCTTCATCGAAACCACTCGCAAGAAAGGACACCCATGGTCACCTGCTACCTGCGCTATATCGTCGATCCCTACAAACTCAAGGAATTCGAGCACTACGCCAAGCTGTGGATTCCGCTGGTAGCGCGCTTCGGCGGCACGCATCACGGTTACTTCCTGCCATCCGAGGGCGCCAACGACGTGGCCCTGGCACTGTTCAGCTTCCCCAGCCTGGCCGACTACGAGCGCTACCGTCAGGACTCGTTCGCCGATGCCGAGTGCCAGGCGGCGTTCAAATATGCCGAAGAGACGCGCTGCATCCTCAGCTACGAGCGCAGCTTCTTCCGGCCCGTATTCGAGTAGCGAGCAGGACTGTCTCGGACGGGCCTTTGCCGCCCTTGCAGGATTGGCAGCTGAACTAGACTTACAACTCCCTCCCTCACAGCCAGATAGCAGCGCATGAACATTCGTCAGAAGATGATCGCCAGCGGCGTACTGAGTGTGGCCGTCGCTGCGGGCCTGGGTGCGGTGGGTTTCTGGGGCCAGACCCAGCTCAATGGCGCGTTGGCGCAGAACGAGCTGAGCGTCACGGCGCTGCGCAACCACCTGGAAGGCGACATGATGCACGACGCGTTGCGCGCCGACGTACTGGCCGCCTTCAGCGTCGAGGCGGGCGACGCAGCGGCAGCCGAGCAGGTACGCAAGGATCTGCGCGAGCATGCCGACTGGTTCAAGCGTGCTCTGACGGCCAACGCCCAGTTGCCGCTACCTGCCGACATCCAGCAGGCCATTGCCCAGTCGCAACCGGCGCTCACTGCCTACATCGCCGAAGCCGAGCAGATCACCGAAGCGGCCCTGCGTGACGCGCAGGCCGCCAAGGCGGGAATGCCTGCGTTCATGCAGCGTTTCAGCGAGCTGGAAGCCAAGAACGAGGCGCTCAGCAGCCTGATTGAAGAGCAGGTGAGTGCTGCTCACCAGAGTGGTCAGACTGCCGTAAGCCAGGCCTCGATCTACCTGATCACCGGCATCGTGCTGGTCAGCCTGCTGCTCGGCCTGATCACCTGGAGCCTGATGCGCAGCGTGCTGGGGCCGCTGCAACGTTCCGTCGACGCCGCCCGCGCCATCGCCAGCGGCAACCTGCGCGGTCGCATCGACGTGGATCGACAGGACGAGGCCGGCCACTTGCTGCAGGCGCTGGCCGAGATGCAGGGCAATCTCGGCCGCATGATCAGCAGCATCAACCAGCACAGCGAGCAGTTGCAGCACACCGCGCGCACGCTGACCGGCACGGCCCAGCGCATTCTGCAGGACTCCACCCAGCAGGCGGACAGCGCCACGAGCATGGCCGCGGCCATGGAGCAGATGATCCAGAACATCGCCCAGGTGTCCACGCACGCTCATGACGCCAAAGGCATTTCCGCCCATTCCGGGCAACTGGCCGACAGCGGCGGCCAGGTCATACTTGGCGTGGTCGACGGCATGAACCGTATCGCCGAAGCGGTCACCTCGTCGTCCGAGACGATCACCGAGTTGGGGCGTTCATCCGAGGAAATCCATTCGATCATCCAGGTCATCAAGAGCATCGCCGAACAGACCAATCTGCTCGCCCTCAATGCCGCGATCGAGGCTGCACGCGCGGGGGAGGCCGGGCGTGGTTTCGCCGTGGTCGCCGACGAGGTGCGCAACCTGGCGGCCCGCACCGCGCACTCGACCCAGGAAATCACCGACATGATCGGGCGCATCCGCAGCAACACCCACCTGGCGGTGGACAGCATGCAGGCCGGCGTGACGCGGGTGAACGATGGTGTGGCCCTGGCGCACCAGGCCGGCGATTCGATCAATGAAATACGCGATGGCGCGCAACGCGCCGCCCAGGTGGTGGAGGAGATTTCCCACACCATCGGCGAGCAGAGCAACGCCAGCAGTGAGGTGGCGCAGCGTGTCGAGCAGATCGCGCAGATGGCTCAGCACAACGCCCAGGCGGTGAACGAACTGGCGCATTCGGCGGAGGAACTGGAGCGGGTGGCGCAGGGCATGCGCAACGCCGTCATGCAGTTCCAGGTCTGACGCACTGGTTCAGGCGGATTCCGCCAGCCGCTTCTCGCCCAGTTCCGCCTTGCAGTAATCGACGAACAACTGCGCCGGCTTGGTCAGTTGCGCGCGCTTGAGCCAGGCGGCGACCAGGCCGGAGCCGGTGACGTCCTCGGTGATGTTCACGCACACCACCTGCTTGCCGTCGTAGGTGGTGTTGCAGTGCGGGCGGGTGACCAGCACCGAGAAGCCGAAGCCCTGGCCGACCATACCGCGCACCATCTCGATGGAGGGCGAGCTGAACACGATGTTCGGCGACAGGCCCAGTTCCTCGAAGATGCTCACGAAGTAGTTCCGGCTCGGCAGCACGTCGAGCAGGATCATCGGGTCGAGCACCAGGTCGCGCAGCGACACCTGTGCCTGCGCGGCGAAGCGGTGGCCTTCGGGCAGCAGCGCATAGGGCCGTTGCGGCGGCATCAGTGGCTCGGTCTCGATGGTGCCGTCCAGGTCATGTTCGTAGAAGATCGCCAGGTCGAAGCGGCCGGCGGTCAGGCCCTGCACCAGCTCGTGCTGCTCGCCGTCGTGCAGACGGATTTCCACGCCCGGGTAGCGCTGGCGAAAGCCGGCGATCAGGCGTGGCAGGTAGAGCGGGGCGACCGTCTCGAAGCAGCCGATGTCGATTTGCCCAGCCACCACGTCGTTGTCGGCCAGGGCGTTCTGTTCGAACTCGTGCGCCATGCGCAGCAGCTCCTGCGCCTTGCGGTAGAAGCGCGCACCACTGGGGGTGAGCGAGACGCCCTGGGCGTGGTGGCGGATGAACAGCTGCACGCCGAAGCTCTCTTCCAGACCCTTGATTGCCGTGGAGATGGACGGCTGGGCGATGTACAGCTTGCGTGACGCCTCGGCGACGCTGCCGCACTCGACGGTGGTGACGAAATACTTGAGTTGACGCAGGGTGTAGGCAGCCACGCAAGGAACCTCGGACGATCTTCTTCTGGCACTCACCATACCCGCAGATCAGGGGCCGGTAGGCGAGCATCTTGTTTGCCAGTGGCCATATTTTTTCTGGCCCTGGGCGGGGAATGCCTTGCAAGAGTCGTACTCGGTGCGGTTCGCGAGTGTGTGCGTGTTGTGGTGGGCTGAAGCCCACCCTACAGCTCGCAGTGCGGGCTGAAATGGTGCGTGGTGTGGGGCTGTTGGGTGTGCTTCGCGTCAGGCGTGGCGCGGCTTGGCGGCGCGTCGTCGGGTATTTGCACAAGGAGTTGGCGGGCTGCACTGTCTTGGTGCGGGTGTGACCATCTTTTTCGTATGTCCCGGCGACATTTTTAATATTTTTCCTATTTTCGGGCTTGCGCCACCATCGGTTCCGCAATCGCCAAACGGCAGAAGGGGACAGTGGTGTACGAACTCAGCGACTGGCAGCAACGCGCCCGGCAGCAAGCCTTCATCGAACAGGCCATCATCGGTGGTCGCCGTGTGGCGGCGCAGTCCGGCGCCACCTTCGCGACCATCAACCCGGCCACCGGCCAGGTGCTGGCACAGGTTGCTGCCTGTGGCGAGGCCGAGGTCGAACTGGCCGTGAGCAGCGCCCGCCAGGCCTTCGAAGCCGGCGTCTGGTCGCAACGTACCCCCACCGAGCGCAAGCAGGTGCTGCTGCGCCTGGCCGAGCTGATCCTGGCCAATCGTGATGAGCTGGCACTGCTCGATTCGCTGAACATGGGCAAGCCGGTGATGGATGCCTGGAACATCGACGTGCCCGGCGCTGCTGGCGTATTCCGCTGGTACGCCGAGAGCCTCGACAAGCTCTACGACGAAGTTGCGCCCAGTGCACGCAACGTGCTCGCCACCATCACCCGCGAAGCGCTGGGCGTGGTCGCTGCCGTGGTGCCGTGGAATTTCCCGCTGGACATGGCCGCCTGGAAGCTGGCGCCGGCCCTGGCCGCCGGCAACTCGGTGGTGCTCAAGCCCGCCGAGCAGTCACCGTTCTCCGCCCTGCGCCTGGCCGAGCTGGCGCTGGAGGCCGGGCTGCCAGAGGGCGTGCTGAACGTGGTGCCGGGCCTCGGCGAGAGCGCCGGCAAGGCCCTTGGCCTGCATATGGACGTCGACTGCCTGGCCTTCACCGGCTCCACCGAGGTGGGCAAATACTTCATGGGTTATTCGGCGCAGTCCAACCTCAAGCAGGTGTGGCTGGAGTGCGGCGGCAAGAGCGCCAACCTGGTGTTCGCCGATTGCCAGGATCTCGACCTGGCCGCCGAGAAGGCCGCCTTCGGCATCTTCTTCAACCAGGGCGAGGTGTGCTCGGCCAACTCGCGCCTGCTGGTGCAGCGTTCGATCCACGATGAATTCGTCGAGCGCTTGCAGGCCAAGGCGCGCGACTGGCTGCCTGGCGATCCACTCGACCCGGCCAGTCGTGCCGGCGCCATCGTCGAAGCGCGGCAGACCGCACGCATCATGGATTTCATCAAGGATGCCCAGGCCGACGGCGCACGCCTGGTCTGCGGTGGTCAGCAACTGACCGTGGGCGGCTCGGGCAACTTTATTGCACCGACCATCTTCACCGGTGTGGCGCCGAACAGTCGCCTGGCCCGCGAGGAAGTCTTCGGTCCGGTGCTGGCGGTGCTGCCGTTCGACAGCGAGGCCGAGGCCGTGGCCCTGGCCAACGACAGCGTCTACGGCTTGGCCGCCTCGCTGTGGAGCGACGACCTCAATCGCGCCCACCGTGTTGCCCGTCGCCTCAAGGCCGGCACCGTGTCGGTCAACACCGTCGATGCGCTGGACGTCAGCACGCCGTTCGGTGGCGGCAAGCAATCCGGCTTTGGCCGCGACCTGTCGCTGCATTCGTTCGACAAGTACACGCAACTGAAGACCACCTGGTTCCAGCTGCGTCCGTAGGGGCGCCGCGCGCAGCGGATGATGCCCCGGTTCGTTGGGGGCGCTGTGCGCACCAGGCGGAGTTGATCAAATTATTAACGGTGCGCACGGCGCACCCTACACGCCACTGGCGGAGACCTTGCGATGACTGCCCGGAAACACACCACCCAGGAATACCAGGCACTGGATGCGGCGCACCATATCCATGCCTTCCTCGACCAGAAGGCGCTCAACGAGAAGGGCGCGCTGGTGATCGCCAAGGGCCAGGGCCTGAACCTCTGGGACACGGACGGCAAGCGTTATCTGGATGGCATGTCCGGCCTGTGGTGCACCGCGCTGGGCTATGGCCGCGCCGACCTCAACGCCGCCGCCAGCCGCCAGTTGGAGGAGCTGCCGTACTACAACCTGTTCTTCCACACCACACACCCGCGCGTGGTGGAGCTGTCCGAGCTGCTCTTCAGCCTGTTGCCCAAGCACTACAGCCACGCCATCTACACCAACTCCGGCTCCGAGGCCAACGAGGTGCTGATCCGCACCGTGCGCCGTTACTGGCAGGTGGTGGGCAAGCCGAGCAAGACCGTGATGATCGGCCGCTGGAACGGCTACCACGGCTCCACCCTGGGCAGCACCGCGCTCGGCGGCATGGGGTTCATGCATGAGATGGGTGGCATGCTGCCGGGCTTCGCCCACATTGGTGAGCCCTATTGGTTCGCCGAGGGCGGCGACCTTTCCGAAGAAGCCTTCGGCCTCAAGGCCGCCCGCGAGCTGGAAGCGAAGATCCTCGAACTGGGCGCCGAGAACGTCGCCGCCTTCGTTGCCGAACCCTTCCAGGGCGCCGGCGGCATGATCTTCCCACCGGCCAGCTACTGGGCCGAAGTGCAACGCATCTGCCGCCAGTACGACGTGCTGCTGTGCGCCGATGAAGTGATCGGCGGCTTCGGCCGTACCGGCGAGTGGTTCGCCCACCAGCACTTCGGCTTCCAGCCCGACACCCTGACCATCGCCAAGGGCCTGACCAGCGGCTATATCCCCATGGGCGGCCTGGTGCTCAGCGGTCGCATCGCCGACGCCCTGGTGCAGGAGGGCGGCGTGTTCGCCCACGGCCTGACCTACGCCGGCCACCCGGTGGCCGCCGCCGTGGCCATCGCCAACCTCACCGCGCTGCGCGACGAGAAGATCGTCGAAACGGTCAAGGCTGATACCGGGCCGTACCTGCAGAAATTGCTGCGCGAGACCTTCGAAAGTCACCCGCTGATCGGCGATATCCAGGGCACCGGCCTGGTCGCCGCCTTGCAGTTCGCCGAGGACAAGGCCACGCGCAAGCGCTTCGCCCACGAGAACGATATCGCCTGGCACTGCCGCACCGTCGGCTTCGACGAGGGCCTGATCATTCGCTCCACCCTCGGCCGGATGATCATGGCGCCGGCGCTGGTGGCTACGCATGCCGAGCTGGACGAACTGGTGGAGAAGACCAAGCGCGCGGTGGATCGCACCGGGCGTGAGCTGAATCTGCTGTAACAGGGCATCGATCACCCGTAGGAGCGGCTTTAGCCGCGAAATACCTTAATCGCGGCTAAAGCCGCTCCTACGAAAAGCCCCCGAAACCGCCCCGCAGAGGGCGGCGAAGAACCAGGCGCCGATCCAACGAGGTCAGCCCGTAAAAGTGTAATTCGGCCACTGGCCAATCCCTGCCCCACGCAAACCAATAACGAGCCAACAGGCTGTGGGAGTGCTTCATGAAATCGTCCTTGCACCACCGTATCGTCCGTTCCTTCGCCTGCACCGCCCTGGCTGCCGGCATGGCCGCCACCGCCCAGGCCGGCACCTTGTCCATCGGCCACACCACCTGGGTCGGCTACGGCACCCTGTACCTGGCCCGTGACCTCGGCTACTTCAAGGAAGCCGGCCTCGACCTGCAACTGACCACCATCGAGGAAGCCTCGATGTACATGGCCGCGCAGGCCTCGGGCAAGCTCTCCGGCTCGGCCTCGACCATCGACGAAATTCTCAAGTACCGCTCCAAGGACTTCTGCTTCAAGGCCGTGGCGGCGCTGGATGAATCCCACGGTGGCGACGGCATCGTGGTGCAGAACGACATCGCCGACATGCAGGGCCTCAAGGGTAAGTCCGTGGCGGTCAACGAAGGTTCGGTGTCGCAGTTCTGGCTCAGCTACCTGCTGAAGAAGGCCGGCATGAGCATGGCCGACATCGAAGTGCAGAACATGACTGCCGACGACGCCGCCTCGGCCTTCATCGCCGGCCACGTGCCGGCGGCGGTGACCTGGGAGCCGAATCTGACCATGGTCAAGCAGAAGGGCAGCGGCAAGGTGCTGGTCGACAGCAGCGCCACACCCGGCGTGATCGTCGACGTGGTGGCGCTGGATTGTGGCGTCATCGAGAAGCAGCCAGAAGACGTCAAGGCGCTGGTCGCCGGCCTGTACAAGGCGGTCGAGTACACCAAGCAGAACCCGGAGAAGGCCTACGAAATCATGGCCAAGGGCGTCGGTGGCTACCTGTCCAATCCCAAGGATCTGGCCGAGGCCGCCAAGGGCGTGAAGTTCTATGACCAGGCCATGAGCGAGAAGCTGCTCGGCACCCCCGGCAAGGCCGGCGACATCGCCGAGATCATCAAGCTGGCCAACGAGACCTGGAGCACCCTGCAGGGCAAGCCCTACGCGGTGAGCTACGAGGATCTGGTGGATACCTCTTTCGTCACGCCTTGAGCCACCTCTGATCTGTAGGAGCGGCTTTAGCCGCGAATTTCGCGGATGAATCCGCTCCTACAAGGGGCGCGACAACCCATACGGCCTGCCGGTTTTTTCAGAATTCGCAACACGAGGTGGTTCATGGCCACGCAAAAATCCTGGGTGCAGCGCTGCCTGACCCCCAAAGTCGACTTGCCCGGCGGCCTGGTGCTGGGCGCCAGCAGCCTGTGCTGGCTGCTGGTGCTGGGCCTGTGGGCCCTGCTGTCCTATGGCGGCGTGGTGCCGTCGATGTTCCTGCCGACGCCGGGCGATGTGATCGCCGCCGGCGTGCGTCTGGCCGGCGACGGCACCCTGAGCAAGCATGTGCTGGCCAGCCTGGAAGTGGTGCTGATCGGCTTCGTCGTGTCGTCGCTGGTGTCGGTGCCGCTGGGCCTGCTGATGGGCAGCTTTCGTATCGTCCAGGCCTTTCTCGAACCGCTGGTGAACTTCATCCGCTACCTGCCGGTGACCAGCTTCGTGCCGCTGTTCATCCTGTGGATCGGCATCGGCCTGGAACAGCGCGTGGCGGTGATCATCTTCGGCGTGTTCTTCCAGCAACTGGTGATGGTCGCCGACGTCTCCAAGGGCGTCTCGCGTGACCTGCTCAACGCCAGCTACACCCTCGGCGCCAGCCGCCGCGACGTGGTGCTGCACGTACTCGGTCCGGCCTCCTTGCCGGGCATCCTCGACACCCTGCGGGTGACCATGGGCTGGGCCTGGACGTATCTGGTGGTGGCTGAACTGGTCGCTGCCAGCAGCGGCCTTGGCTACATCAGCCTGAAGGCCATGCGCGGCTTCCAGGTGGATGTGATCTTCCTCGCCATTGCCATCATCGGCCTGCTCGGGCTGATCACCGATCAACTGTTCCGTCTGCTTCGACTGAGGATTGCCGCATGGGCGCAGTAGCCAAGAAACCCTACATCATGCCGGCGCTCAGCGAGTACGCCGAGGTCGCCGCGCGGCTCAAGGTGGACAACGTCAGCCTGCGCTACCAGTCGCCCAAGGGCGAAACCTTCACTGCGCTCGACCGCGTTTCCTTCGAAGTGCCGGATCAGCAGTTCGCGGTGATCGTCGGCCCTTCCGGCTGCGGCAAGTCGAGCCTGCTCTACCTCACCGCCGGCCTCAACGAACCCACCGAAGGCGAGATCTACGTCGGCGGGCAGAAGGTCGAAGGTCCTGGCGCCGACCGCGGCATGGTGTTCCAGGGCTACACCCTGTTCCCCTGGCTCACCGTGCGCCAGAACATCGAGTTCGGCCTCAAGCGACGCAAGCTGGAGGCCAGCGAGATTCGCACCATCGTCGAGTTCTACCTGAATGAGGTGGGCCTGGCGAAGTTCGCCGAGCATTACCCCAAGCAGCTTTCCGGCGGCATGATGCAGCGTGTGGCCATCGCCCGTGCGCTGGCCAACGACCCGCAGATTCTGCTGATGGACGAACCCTTCGGTGCCCTCGACAGCCAGACCCGTCTGCAGATGCAGCAACTGCTGCTGCAGGTGTGGGGCAACAGCAAGAAGACCGTGGTGTTCGTCACCCACGACATCGACGAAGCCATCCTGCTCGCCGACCGCATCTACGTGATGGGCGCGCGCCCGGGGCGCATCAAGGAAATCCTCGACGTGCCCATCGAACGCCCGCGCAACCTCGACGTGGTCATGGAGCCCGAGTTCATCCGCATGAAACGGCACATCCTCGGCCTGCTGCACGACGACCTGGAAGAGGTGCATTGAGGCTGCCGACCTGGATCGCATCCTGTGGCGGCCATTGCGTAGGGCGGGTGTAACCCGCGTTGCTCTCCTGGCCGCCCCTCGCGGGTTCCACCCGCCCTACTGAACAGCGTTGCAGGGAGGACGCAGAGCTCCGTTTTCCTCGCGCCAGCGGGGACTCAGTGCCCCCTTCGGAGGTTTCCATGACAGAAGACTCATACGATTACCTGATCGTCGGTGCCGGTTCGGCCGGCTGCGTGCTGGCCAACCGCCTGAGCGCCGACCCCGCCGTGCGCGTGTGCCTGATCGAGGCCGGCGGCAGCGATGCCAGCCCGCGTGTACAGATACCGGCCGGCACCATTACCCTGTACAAGAGCAAGGTATTCAGCTGGAACTACTTCTCCGCGCCGCAGAAGCACCTCGCCGGGCGCCGTCTGCATACCCCGCGCGGCAAGGCCCTCGGCGGTTCCAGCTCGATGAACAGCATGATCTACATCCGTGGCGATGCCAGCGACTACGACCGCTGGGAGGCCGCCGGCTGCCCTGGCTGGGGCTGGAATGACGTGCTGCCGTACTTCAAGAAATCCGAAGGCAACTGCCTGGGCCAGTCGCTGCACTACCACGGCACCCAGGGCGAATTGCTGGTGGACAAACCACGCGATCCCAACCCGCTGTCCGAGCGCTACATCCGCGCCGCCGAGCAGATCGGCCTCAAGCGCAACGACGACTTCAACGGCGGCAGCCTGGAAGGCGTCGGCCTCTACAACCTCACCCAGAAGAACGCCCGGCGCCTTTCCAGCTACCGCGCCTTCGTCGCCCCGGTGCGTAAACGCGACAACCTCGTCGTGCTCACCGGCTGCGAAGTGGAGCGCCTGCTGCTCGATGGCGAGCGCGTCACTGGCCTGGAGCTGCGCCAGAACGGCCAGTGGCGCACCCTGCAGTGCACCCGTGAAACCATCCTCTGCGCCGGCGCGCTGGGTTCGCCGCATATCCTGCTGAAATCCGGCATCGGTCCGAAGACCGAGCTGGAGGCGGCCGGCGTGGCCTGCAAGGTCGACCTGCCCGGCGTCGGCAAGAACCTGCAGGATCACATCGACGGCACCCTCACCGTGCGCTCGAAGAGCCCGCTGTCGCTGGGTTTTTCCGTCGGCGCGCTGCCGAAGATCATCGCCTCGCCGTTCAAGTACCTGGCGCAGAAGATGGGCTGGCTGACCACCAACTACGTCGAGGCCGGCGGCTTCGCCCGCACGCCGCTGGCTGGCGATCTGCCCGACGTGCAGATGCACTTCGTGCCCGGCTACCGCAGCCATCGCGGTCGCCTGTTCGAGTGGGGCCACGGCTACGCCATCCACACCTGCGTGCTGCGGCCGAAGAGCATCGGCGAAGTGCGCCTGGGCGAAGGCCGCAGCCTGAGCATCGACTTCAACTTCTTCAGCGACGAGCAGGACGCCCGCGTGCTGGTGGAAGGGGTCAAGCTGGCGCGGCGCATCCTCGCCCAGCCGCAGTTCGCCGATATCCGTGGCGCGGAGATGCTGCCCGGCCCGCAGGTACAGAGCGACGAGGAACTGCTGGCGCACCTGCGCGAGAAGGCTGCCACCGTGTTCCACCCGGTGGGCACCTGCAAGATGGGCAGCGACGACGCGGCAGTGGTCACGCCCGAGCTGAAGGTGCGCGGCGTGGCCAACCTGCGCGTGGCCGACGCTTCGATCATGCCGACGCTGATCAGCGGCAACACCAACGCGCCGTGCATCATGATCGGCGAGAAGGCGGCCGATCTGATCCGTCAGGGCTGAGCCCAGCTCAGGCTGTCTTGCGCTTGCCTGAAGACAGGCGCGAGACGCCCAGCAGCACCAGCGCCAGGCCGGCGATCTGGTACAGGGTGATGGCCTCGCCGAGCAGCACCCAGGCGGCGAACAGCGTCAGCACCGGGCCGAGGTTGCCGAACATGGCGGCATGGCTGGCGCCCATGCGCTGCACGGCCAGGGCCAGCCAGTAGATCGGCAGCACCGTCGACAGCAGCGCCATCAGCGCGCCGTACAGCCACACTTCGCCCGGCAGGCTCGCCAGTTGCGTCGGGTCACCGCTGATGGCGTAGTGGACCAGCACCATGATCGCCGAGGAACCGCCAGCCAGCCCCGCCAGGCGCATCGAGCCGACCCGGCGGATCACCACGCCGGTACCCAGGTAGTACAGGGCATAGGTCACCGCGCTGGCGAACACCCAGGCGGCGCCCAGCAGGATCTGCTCGCTGTCGCCTTCCACGCGGATGTCATGCACCAGGGCGATGCTCAGGCCCAGGTAACACAGACCAAGGGCGAGGAAGGTGCGCGGGCCGGGTCGCTCACCCATCGCCAGCATCTGCAACAGCAGCACCAGCGTTGGGTAGGTGAACAGGATCAGCCGCTCCAGCCCGGCGCTGATGTACTGCAGGCCGTAGAAGTCGAACAGGCTCGACAGGTAGTAACCGAGCATTCCCAGCAGCAGAACGTGCGCCCAGTCCTTCGCCGACAAGCGCGTTTGCCCGGTGCTCCGGCTCAGCCACAGCAGCCAGGCGAACAGCGGCAGCGCCAGGCCCATGCGCAGGCTCAGCACGGTGATGGCGTCCACCGGTGCGGCGGCATAGCTGAGTTTGACGAAGATGGCTTTCAGGCTGAAACCGGTGGCCGAGAGCACGGCGAACAGCACGCCGTTGTCCAGGCTGTGGCGGTACGAGGCGGTCATGGCATTCATGAGCAAGGCTACGACAGGGGAGTGAGCTGTTATTCTGGATGGAAAACAAATTGGCAAGAATCGCAATTTCACGAAGATAGCGTTCTGATTTGGAGAAGGCTCTATGCATTTCGACCTGCCCGACCTGCGCCTGATCGTGGCGATTGCCGCCACCGGCAGCCTGAGCAAGGCGGCGGCGACCTTTCCCGTCGCGGTGTCGGCGGCTAGCACCCGTCTGCGCCTGTTCGAGGAGCGCTGCGGGTTGACGCTGTTCGTGCGCAGCAGCGACGGCATGACTCCGACGCCGGCCGGGCGCCTGGTACTGGAAGCCTGCCAGGGCGTGCTGAGAGAGGCCCGTTTGCTCACCCAGACCGTCGAGGAACTCAAGGGCGAGCGGCGCATCACCCTGCGCCTGGGCGCGTCCACCGTGGCCAACAGCACCTTCCTGCCGGCGGCGCTCGGGCCTTTTCTGGCCGACTACCCGGAAGTGGATCTGCAACTGGCCGAGCAGGGCAGCAAGGCGGTGCTGAGGGCAGTGCGGGAGGGCGCCATCGATATCGGGGTGTACGACGGCAACCTGCCCACCGATGAACTCCTGTCGCTGCCGTTTCGCAACGACCGCCTGGTGATGCTGGTACCGCACGGGCATGCGCTGATCGGCCAGCGTGCGGCCTCGCTGCGTGATGCGCTCAACTACCCCTTCGTCTGCCTGCCGGCCGAACGCGCGATGCAGCGTTTCATCGAATACATGGCGGTGCGCAATGCCTTGCCGCTCAAGGTGCGGGTGCGTGCGCCGAGCTTCGACGCCATCGCCCAACTGGTGGCACAGAGCGTTGGCGTATCCATGCTGCCCGAGGTCGCCGCGACCCGCTTCGCCCAGGAACTGCCGGTAGCGGTGGTGATGCTCGAAGACGTCTGGGCCACCCGCGAATTGCGTCTGTGCGTGCGCAGCTGGGAGGCGCTGTCATCCCATGCGCGGCTACTGGTCAGCTACCTCTCGCCCGAGCGGTCATCCGGCGACAACCTGGGCACGTGACGTAGGAGCGGCTTCAGCCGCGAGAGAACCGCTCGCCGCTAAAGCGCCTCCCACGGTGTATTGCCTGACAGTCTGCGCTCTGGTGTTGATGCATGCAGTGTGGGAGGGGCTTTCGGCTCGGGCATTCCGCGTTGCGTTACCTCCTGTAGCCATCGACAAAGGATCGCCGCTGAAGCGGCTCCTACAGTGCGTGGTTGAACGGCTGCGCTCCGGTGTTGACGCTTGCAGTGTAGGAGCGGCTTCAGCCGCGATAGCCTCGCACCAGCACTCCCACCACATATCACTTGAAAAACTGGCTAGGTGTCAGGCCGAACTGCTTCTTGAACATGGTGGTGAAGGCGCTGGGGCTGTCGTAGCCCAGTTCCCCGGCGATGTCGATGATCTTCTCGCCCAGGGCGATGCGCTCCAGGGCCAGCAACAGGCGCGCCTGCTGGCGCCACTGGCCGAAGGTCATGCCGGTGCCTTTCTGAAACAGGCGCTGGATGGTCTTCTCGTCCAGGCACAGGCGGGTACTCCAGTCGGCCAGGGTGGAGGCGTCGCCGGGATCGTCCTGCAGCGTCGTGCAGATCGGCAGCAGGCGCGGGTCGGCTGGCTGCGGCAGGTGCAGCGGCAGGGTCGGCAGGATGCGCAGCTCATCGATGATCAAACGCATCACCCGCGCCTCGCGCGAGTCCTCGGCGTAGGGCTGGGTGATGTCCACGGCGGCGCGAATCAGCTCGCTCAATAGCGGCGAAATGGCCACGGCACGGCACTCGGCGGGCATGTCCGGCAGGCTGTCGGGGCGCACGAACATGCTGCGCATCTTCACGCTGCCGACGCAGCGGATCGCATGCACCTGGCCGCTCGGCATCCAGATGCCGCGGCTCGGCGGCACCGTCCACTGGTTCATCGCTGAAGTCACCACCATCACCCCGGAAATGGCGTAGATCAGCTGGTGCTTGTTGCGGTGCGAGTGCGGCTCGATGACGGCGTTGACCGGGTAATCGGTGGCGCTGCTGCTGACCAGCCAGGGCGATGCATCGATCTCGGCCAACAGTTTGTCAGGTAAGCGCATGGGGATGCCTTTTTTGCGAGGGTTGTTTCCCTATCTTCGTGAGACAGGCGATTGGGCGGAGCCTAGCATAGCGCCGTTCTTCACCTCGTTCGGAAGCTTCAAGCATGTCCAGCAGTCCTGCCGCTACCTCCCTGGCCGGTGCCTCGCCCGTCAGCCAGGCCAGCCCTCTGGTGATGCGCGTGATCGGCGCCTGCGCCCTGGCGCACCTGATCAATGACCTGATCCAGGCGGTGTTGCCCGCCATCTACCCGATGCTCAAGCTCAACTACGGCCTGAGCTTCGCCCAGATCGGCCTGATCACCCTGACCTTCCAGCTCACCGCCTCGCTGCTGCAGCCCTGGGTGGGCTATCACACCGACCGCCACCCCAAGCCCTGGCTGCTGCCGGCTGGCTCGTTGTGCACTCTGGTCGGCATTCTCATGTTGGCCTTCGTCGGCAGCTTCCCGGCGATCCTCCTTGCCTCGGCGCTGGTGGGCATCGGCTCCTCGACCTTCCACCCCGAGGCGTCGCGCATCGCTCGCCTGGCCTCGGGCGGGCGCTACGGTCTGGCGCAGTCCACCTTCCAGGTCGGCGGTAATGCCGGCACCGCCTTCGGCCCGCTGCTGGCGGCGGCGATCATCATTCCCTACGGCCAGGGCAACGTCGCCTGGTTCGGCCTGTTCGCCGCCTTCGCCATCGTCGTGCTGTACGGCCTGAGCCGCTGGTATCGCCACCACCTGACGCTGTTCAAGCTCAAGCAGGGCGGTGTGGCCACCCATGGCCTGTCGGCCGGGCGGGTGAAGTTCGCCCTGCTGATCCTGGCGCTGCTGGTGTTCTCCAAGTACTTCTACATGGCCAGCTTCACCAGCTACTTCACCTTCTTCCTGATCGAGAAGTTCGACCTGTCGGTGGCCAGCTCGCAGCTCTATCTGTTCCTGTTCCTCGGCGCGGTGGCGGCCGGCACCTTCTTCGGCGGGCCGATCGGCGACCGCATCGGGCGCAAGCAGGTGATCTGGTTCTCCATCCTCGGCGTGGCGCCGTTCTCCCTGCTGCTGCCGCAGGTCGACCTGTTCTGGACAGGCGTGCTGAGCATGGTGATCGGCTTCATCCTCGCCTCGGCATTCTCCGCCATCGTGGTCTTCGCTCAGGAGCTGATGCCGGGCAACGTCGGCATGATCGCCGGACTGTTCTTCGGCCTGATGTTCGGCTTCGGCGGCATCGGCGGGGCGCTGCTCGGTTACCTCGCGGACATTCACGGCATCGAGGAGGTGTTCCTGATCTGCTCCTTCCTGCCGCTGCTGGGCATCCTCACCGCGCTGTTGCCGTCGTTGAAGGCGCGTTAACCCACACGCCGCCACACGCTGGCCAGCCAGGGCTGCTGGTCACGTGGTAGGCCGGCGGGGCGGTAGTAGTGTTCCAGTTCGACGAAGCCGGCCGCTGTGAGCCGCGCGCGCCAGCGTTCGAGGTCGTGGTAGCTGCCATAGCGCGGGCCGCTCCAGCCCTCCTGGTTGTCGCCGCGCGGGTTGGAGCTGAACAGCACGCCGCCAGCCTTGAGCGCTGCATGCAGCTCGCCGAGTACGCGCGGTAGCTCCTGATCCGGCACATGGAACAGGCTGGCGTTGGCGAAAATGCCGTCGAAATGCCCGGCCGGCAGATCCAGTTCGAGAAAGCTCTGTTGCCACACCTCGCAGCCGCTGTCGGCGCGCGCCATGGCGACGAACTCGGCGCAGCCATCCAGGCCGACGGCTTCGTGACCAAGCCCGCTGAACGTGCGCAGGTCACGTCCCGGCCCGCAGCCGAAATCGAGGATGCGCCAGGGCTTCTCGCCTTCGATATGACGCAGCAGCGCGGCGATGTTCTGGCTCACGTCATGGTCGCGTGTGCCCTCGCGAAAGTCCTCGGCGCTGCTCTGGTAGTGGGCCAGGGTGAGGGCGCTGATCTGCGCGAGTTCGTCGGGGCTCAGGGGCATGGTGGGGTTCCGGTAAAAGAGCGCATTAAAACCGCTTGGTGATGTGCACGGCCAGGGGCGACATGCCATTTGGTCGGCAGCCAATGAACCCGCGTACCGCTTGCACAGTCCCATTTCCTGAGGGGCGTAGACCGGCTGGCTGTAGTCGGGCGCCCACAATCAAGGAGATAACGCGATGGTTACGCACTACAAAGTCTCTGGCCACCTCGCCTGTGGCTCTCATGGTGAAAAGCTGCCTGCCACCACCGAGTTGGCCAAGGTCAAATGCCGCAATTGCCGCAAGACCGAGGTCTTCACCGAAGCCCGCCGCAACGCCCGCAATGCCGCTCGACGTGCCGCCCGCCGCGAGAAGGCCGCGCGCGCCGTCAACGACTGGCGTACCTCCTGGGAGGCGCGCCTGACCGCCTTGCCAGGCCGCCAGCGTCTGCCCCGTGGTTTCGGCGACCAGGCATTCGTCTAGCCTGGTGATGATCGTGGGAGGGACTTCAGCGGCGACCCCGAGTCGCCCTGGTCGCTGATGAAGTGCCTCCCACGCTTCGCTTCTACGATTTCTCCACACGTCCTGGGGTTCGATCTGCGCAACAGGCTGTTCGGGCGTTTGCCCCGCAGCAGCGCTATGTCGTAGATTGGCCGGCTCACCTCGACCGGCACTGGCCGGTCATGCCTCGAGGTTTCTGCCGTGTCCGCTGCCCCTGTCTCCGTCTACCGTCTTCCCGGTTTCCTGCCGTTCCTTGCTGCACGCCTGATGGCGGTGTTCGCCATGCAGATCCAGGCCATCGTCGTCGCCTGGCAGGTCTACGACATCACCCGCGATCCGCTGTCGCTGGCCTATGTCGGCCTGGCCCAGTTCATCCCGATGCTGGTGCTGCTGATGCCGGCCGGCGACTTGATCGACCGCTTCGACCGCAAGCTGATCCTGATGCTCAGCTGGCTGGTGGAGGCTGTCTGTGCCGGGGCCTTGCTGTGGCTGTCGCAGAGCGAGGCACCAGTGACCTGGTACTACGGCGTGCTGGTTCTTTACGGCAGTGCACGGGCCTTCACCGGACCGGCGCTGTCGAGCCTGCTACCGCAGATCGTGCCGCGCGAGCGCCTGGCTGCGGCGATTGCCGCCAACAGCATGATCATGCGTGGTGCGACCATTTCCGGGCCGGTGATCGGTGGCGGCCTGTATGCCATCGGTGGTGGTGGGCTGACCTACTCGGCCTGCCTGGTTGGCTTTCTCGCTGGTGCCGCGCTGTTGCCGCTGGTGCCGGTGCACTACGCCGAGAAAATGCAGGCGCTGGAGTCCACCGCTTGGGCACGTTTTACCGCCGGGATCAGCTTCATTCGTTCGCGTCCGATCATCCTGGGCACCATCTCACTGGATCTGTTCGCCGTGCTGCTCGGCGGCGTAGTGGCGCTGCTGCCGATCTACGCCCAGGAAGTGCTGGAAGTCGGGCCGACGGGCCTCGGCCTGTTGCGCAGCGCCATGGCTATCGGCGAGGTGTCCGTTGGCCTGTACCTGAGCATGAAACCGTTCAACCGCCATGTCGGCCTGGTGATGTTCGGCGCGGTGGCGCTGTTTGGTGTGGCCAACCTGGTGTTCGCCTTGTCCAGCCTGTTCTGGCTGTCGTTCGCTGCACTGATGGTGGCGGGCGGCGCGGATATGGTGAGCATGTACATCCGCTCATCCTTGGTGCAATTCTCCACGCCGGACGCCATGCGTGGCCGGGTCAACGCAGTGAACATGCTGTTCATCGGTTCCTCCAACGAGCTGGGCGAATTCCGCGCCGGCACCAGCGCCGCCTGGTTCGGCGTGGTGCCGGCGGCGTTGCTGGGTTGCGCCTGTACGCTGCTAGTGACCGGCGGCTGGATGCTCGGCTTCAAGAGCCTGCGCAAGGTCGACCGCTTCGAGGATGCTTCGCCGAGCAAGGTGGGCTAGCGAGAGTAGGCACCGGGGCAGGAGTGGTTTGGTCACTAACGCGGGTGTCAGGTTTCGCGGCTGAAGCCGCTCCTACGGAACCTGCCTTGTTCCGTAGGGTGCGCCGTGCGCACCGCGCCGGGTGATGATCCTGACTACCCCAACCGCAACAGCGGCCGCAGCTTCAAACCAAGCACGGTGCCGACCAGGCAGAACAGGCCGAACAACCAGCCCGACGCCGCGCCGGCCATCACCCCGGACAACAACGTACCCACGGTGCAGCCCAGGGCCAGCAGGCTGCCCCAGCCCAGTAGCACGCCGCCGAGCAGGCCGCGTAGCCAGTCACGTGGCGCACCGCCGCTGGGGCGGAAATCGCCTGCGGCCAGGGCGCTGGCCCAGGCCGCGATCACCAGGCCAATCACGAACAATCCGTTGTTCGACAGCAGGGTTTCCTTGACCACCGTGGCACACCCGGAAAAACCGTCGAGTCCTTCCAGGCGTTCGGGTAGCCAGCCCAGGCTATCGGCGCTGGTGCGCGCCAGGCTACCCAGCTCGGCCGTCACCCCCAGCGGTGCGATGCGGAAATAGGCCAGCACCGCCAACCCGCCGATCAGCACGCCGCCGACCCAGGTCGGCCAACGCGCGCCAAACAGCAGCGACCACAGTCCCTGGGGTTCGACTGACGTGCCCGCCTGGCGATAACGCAGCAGCCAGGCGGCAAGCGCGCCAAGCAGGATCAGTTGCAAGAGCAGCGAGCCGCCGTAACCGAGCTTGCCCGGCAGCCAGAGCACGGGGGCTTCCTGCAGGGCGGCCAGGTACAGCGGGTTCCAGCTGAGAAAACCGAGAGCGAAACCGAGCAGTGCACCGGCCAGCGTTGCCAGTGAGGCGAAGTGGCCTTCGCCGAGGCGATACAGGTGCGCGCTGATGCACGAGCCGGAGATCGCCATGCCGAGGCCGAACACCGTGGCGGCCAGCGCCAACACCCAGCTCAGCGGGCCGATATGAGCATCCGGTGGCAGGCGCCCACCGCTGGGATCGGGCAGGAAGGCGCCGAACACCGTGTGATAACCAATGGTGCCTACCGCCAGAGCGGCGAGCAGACCGAGCAGGCCATCCGGTATGCGGCGTTCGACGAAGTCGCGGGTGACGCAGAAGAAGCAGAAGCGTGAGCGTTGTAACAACAGGCCGAACAAGGCGCCGCTGGCCAGCGAATAGCTGAGGGCGCGGCCCTGGTTGCTGCCATCGGAAAGTTGCCAGATGAAGGTGAGCAGGGCGAGGGCAAGAAGGCCGGCCAAAGTGATAGGCAGCGCTGCGCGATTGGAAGAAATACTGGCGGTCATGGGTTGTCCTTTCCGACCGTGATGACGAAAGCGGCCCTGGGCGTCAGGCCAGCGCCGTGTCTTGCGTGACTGACGCTTGCTCGGTAGGAGCGGCTTCAGCCGCGAAATTCGCGGATAAATCCGCTCCTACAGAACAGCCTCAAGGTAGGGTGCGCCGTGCGCACCGCAGTGCCAGCGCTGCCGTCATTGGTGCGCGCGGCCTAGGCAACCCCGCGACACCCTACAAAAGCCATCCGTGCAAGGCGGCAGTCTTAGAGGGTTTACTTGCCGCCCCAGACGGTGCCCGCCACGTTCACCACCGGCACGCCTACGGCATTGCCGTACTCGGTCCAGGAGCCGTCGTAGTTGCGCACGTCGTAGCCGAGGATTTTCTTCAGGGCGAACCAGGTGTGGCTGGAGCGCTCGCCGATGCGGCAGTAGGTGATGATCGGCTTGCTGCCATCGATACCTACTGCGCCGTAGACCTTCTTCAGCTCCTCAGCCGATTTGAAGGTGCCGTCGGCGGCTACCGCCTGGCCCCAGGGCACGTTCACCGCGCCGGGCACGTGGCCGGCACGTACGGCCAGCTCCTGCACGCCCTGCGGGGCGAAGACCTTGCCGTTGTATTCATCCGGCGAACGGATATCCACCAACTGCACGTCGCTGCGTTTCTCGGCGGCGGCGAGTACGTCCGGGAGGAAGGCGCGCAGATCCTTGTTGGCGGCCTGCACCGTTACGTTACCGGCTTTCGGCGTGCTGGCGCGGCTGTCCAGGGTGCGGCCTTCGGCCTCCCATTTGGCGCGACCACCATCGAGCAGCTTGACGTTATCGACGCCGTACACGTCGAACACCCAGGCGCCCCAGGCGGCGAACCAGTTGTTGTTGTCGCCGTAGAGAATGGTGGTGCTGTCGTCATTCACCCCGGCCTTGCGCAGCAGTTGCTGGAAGGCCTCCTGGCTGGCGATGTCACGGCGTACCGGGTCGACCAGATCGCTGTGCCAGGCGAAATTCACCGCACCGGGGATATGCCCGCGTTCATAGACGCCGGGCACCACACTGACTTCGATGATGCGTACCTTGGGGTCTTTCAGGTTCTTTTCCAGCCAGTCGGTGCTGACCAGGTATTCGCTGGCGGCATGCGCCGTGACCGTTTGCAGCAGAGTGGCGGCGGCCAGCAGGCTGGCACCGAGAAGGGTCTTGATCGTCATGGTTGCGACCTCTTGAGAGTTGGCAGTTGTGCGGCGGAGCCGCCTTCATCGCTGTGGAACGTCGTGATGTCCTTGCATGGTTCCTGTGGCGTTAACCTCCTTGTCAGCTGTAGAGCGACGGTTGCGGGCCCTGGCTGCTGAGCAGCCAGTGCCCGAGGTCGCGCACCTTGTAGTCGATGGGATCGTGCAGGCTGTGCACGCGCACGTTGCGCCAGAAACGGTCGAAGCCGTAGCGCGAACTGGTGGCGCGGGCGCCCATGGTTTCGAAGATCTGGCTGGTGATATCGAGGGCGGCGCGCACCGCCACCACCTTGGCCTCGCTGATGGCCAGCGCCACTTCGGCGCGTTCGGCGGCGGTCAGTGCCGGTTTTTCCCAGGCTGTTTGCAGGCGCTGGGCGGCGTGTTCGGCCAGGGGCAGGGCGCTGCGGTAGCGCAGCCACAGCTCGCCGTAGCGCTGCTGGATGAATGGATCGTCGCTGGCATTGGCCACGCCCGATGCTGGCCAGGCGCGGCTCTGTTCGCGGGTGTAACGCAGCGCTGCGTCCAGCGCGCCCTGGGCGTTACCCAGGTAGAGCTGGGTGAGGATCAGTTGCGACAGGCAGGCGCGCAGGGTGGTGCGTGGGCTGGGGCCGACCGGGCCGAGCAGCTCGCTGGCGTCGACGAATACCTGCTCGAACTGCACCGTGCCGCTGTCGGTCTGGCGTTGGCCGAAACCATCCCAGTCGCTGTTCACCGCCAGCCCTTCGCGTTGGCTGGGCAGGACGATGAATACACGGTCTTCCGGCTTCTTGCTGCGCTGCACGCCGATCACCAGCGCGTCTGCGCCAAGCGCACCGGAGCAGAACGACTTGCTGCCATTGAGCTCGTAATGTTCCTCGCGCGGGGCGAGCGTCAGGCCGTTGTCGCGACCGTTGGTGGCGTTGCCCCAGAACCAGCGCTCCTGCACCGTGCGCGTCAACCAGTGGCGCTGCTGATCGGGGTTGCCGAACAGCAGGAGGGTGGCCACTTGCAGGTGCTGAAAGGCGAAAAGGTGGGCCAGCGAGCTGTCCACCGCCGCCAGGTAACGGGTGATGCGGTAGATCTCCGGCCAGGCCACGCCCTGGCCACCGTACTGCTGCGGCACGGCCAGGGTCAGCAGGCCGCTGTCGCGCAGCAGTTCGCGCTCGGCCTGCGGGCTGCCGCCTGTCCTGTCCCGTTCCACCGCGCTGGCCGCCAGGCGCCTGGCCAGGCGCTCGACCTTGGCCGTGCGGCTGCCGAAGTCCACGGGGAACAGGTGCGCGGCGAACAGCGGTTCGTCGCGCAGGCTGGGATGCAGGCGGGCCTCAAGGCTCATTGCGGGCTCCAGATACTCACTTCGCGTGCATCCACCGAGGTTGGCAGCAGGCTGGCGCCGTAGAAGGCATCGGCGATCTTCTGCTGCTCGGCGAGGCTGTCCGGCTGTACCAGGCGCACCTGATAGCTGCGTTTGGCGTTGGCCTTCTCGACGATGGCCGGGTCGAGATTGCCCCACAGCGGGCCGAGGATTTCAGCGGCCTGGCGCGGGTTGGCGCGCAGCCAGTCGCCGGTCTTCACCAGCTCGGCGAACACGGTCTGCAGCACTTGCGGGTGGCTTTTGGCGAAGGTGGCGCTGGTCAGGTAGTAACGCTGGTAGTCGGCCAGGCCCTTGCCGTCGGCAAGGATGCGGGTTGGCAACTGTTGTTGGGCGCCGCTGAGGAAGGGCTCCCAGGTGACCCAGGCGTCTACCTTGCGGTTTTCGAAGGCGGCGCGGCCGTCGGCCGGGGTCAGGTAGGCGGGTTCGATGTCGCTGAACTTCAGGCCAGCCTTGTTCAGCGCGGCGATCAGCAGGTAGTGCACGCCGGCTGCCTTGGTCACGGCAACTTTCTTGCCCTTGAGGTCGGCCAGGGCTTTGATCGGCGAATCCTCGCGCACGATGATCGCCTGGGCGCTGGGGGAGGGCGCTTCCTGGGCGAAATAGGCGAGGTCGGCGCCGGCGGCCTGGGCGAACACCGGCACGGTGTCGGCGACATCGGCGGACAGGTCGATGTTGCCGACGTTGAGTGCCTCCAGCAGCGGCTGGCCGTTGGGGAATTCGTGCCAGCTGACGGTGATGTCCTGATTGGCCAGGGCTTTTTCCAGGGTGCCCTGGCTCTTCAGCAGGCTGATCAGCGTGGAGGACTTCTGGTAGCCGATGCGCAGTTGCTCGGCAGCCTCGGTGAACGGAGCGACGAGCAGGCCGATGGCAAGAGAGGCGGCGATCAGTGTGCTGCGCTTGGAATGGGTCTTGGACATGGCGGCTCTCTATACGAACACGTGCCGGCCATGGGGTGCGGCGGATCACGCGTACTTCAGTGTTGGGGGAAAGAAGTCCGGTGATCCGGTGGAGAGAAGCTAGACGATCTAAAAAATAGCCAACAAATAATTTTTAGGAATTAGCTTAGGCATCGACCGCGCGTAGGGCGGTCTCGCGAGCGCAGCGAGCAGCCCGCCGCTCTGTGGTACTGCGCATATCTGACGGTGTACTGCTTCCGAGTGGCCGGTGTCCCGGTACGCCCTACGACGCCGCAGGGGGGCCGTGTTCGGGCTGGCCGAGCAAGCCGTCAGGAGTGGCTCGCAGGATTCGCGGATGAATCCGCTCCTACGAACCGAGTTGCACCGGGATCGGACTTATATTCTTTTTGGTTACTACAAAGTGAAAAATAATTCTTTTTAGGGATTAGTGCGTATTTCGTAGATTAGCCACCAGCCGACAGCGGACCACCGCATCGGGCCCGAATCAGGGGCTCTTATGCCAATCCGCCGAGACCAGCGCCATGTCCGCTGTCCTGCCGAGCCCCTGTGCAGTGCCAAACCTAAAACAGCACATACAGCACCTGGAGCATCGAGCATGAACAAGTCCAATCTGGCGCTGGCCGTCGCCCTGGCCGCTCTGGCCACCGAAGCGACCGCCGCTGGTTTCATTGAAGACAGCAAGGCCAGCATCGGCCTGCGCAATTTCTATTACGACCTGAACACCAAGAACACCGGCAACAACAATGGTGAGGCGCGGGAGTGGGGTCAGGGCTTCATCTTCAATTACAGCTCCGGTTTCACCGAAGGCACCGTCGGTTTCGGCCTCGACGCCATCGGCCTGCTGGGTGTGAAGCTGGATGCTGGTGGTCGTAACGTAACGCCAGCAAAGGCCGGGCAAGATCGCACCCCTGGCCAGCTGTTCCCGCTCGATAGCGACGGCAGTGCCGTTGACGACTACAGCAAGGCCGGCGTGACCGCGAAGGTGCGCCTGTCCAAGACCGAGGCGCGCATCGGCACCCTGCTGCCGAAGCTGCCAGTGGTCACCTTCAACGACGGCCGCCTGCTGCCACAGACCTTCGAAGGTGGGCAGATCACTTCCAACGAGATCGACGGCCTGACCCTGACCGCCGGCCAACTGGAAAGCACCAAGACCCGCAGCTCCACCGACGACATCTCTCTGCGTATCGCCGGCGCTACCGGTGACGCCGACACCAACAAGTTCTACTTCGCCGGTGGTGACTACAAGCTGACCAAGGATCTGACGCTGCAGTACTACTACGGCAACCTGGAAGACTTCTACAAACAGCACTTCCTCGGCCTGGTGCACAACTGGGCCATCGGCCCGGGCTCACTGAAGACCGACCTGCGTTACTTCGACAGCAACTCCGACGGCAAGAACGGCAGCGCCTCCGGCCGTGCCGATGGCTACCGCAGCGCCGGTTACTGGCGTGCCGGCGACAGCAGCACCGGTGAGGTCGACAACCAGACCTGGAGCGCCCTGTTCACCTACACCCTGGGCAGCCACTTCGCCAGCCTGGGCTACCAGCAGGTCGAAGGCGACAGCGCCTTCCCGTTCCTCAACCAGGGCGGCGGCAGCTCGTCCTACCTGATCACCGACCGCCAGATCGGCAAGTTCCAGAACGCCGGCGAGCGTACCTGGCTGGCCGAGTATGGCTATGACTTCGCCAAGCTCGGCGTACCGGGCCTGAAGGCCAGCGTCGCTTACCTCAAGGGCGACAATATCGATTCTGCCAACGGTGATCTGAAGGAATGGGAACGCGATTTCCGCCTCGACTACACCCTGCAGGATGGCCCGTTGAAAGGTCTGGGCGTGTCCTGGCGCAACGCGACCCAGCGCGGCAACTTCACCACCGACACTGACGAGAACCGCCTGATTCTGAGCTACACCCTGACTCTGCTGTAACGCCGTTTCGCCATCTCCTGACCGGCCCGCCAACGGGCCGGAAGGCTGTTCTTCCACGAGGAGATGACCATGAAGAAGAATGCCTTGCGCGTTGGCCTGGCGGCGCTGTTCGCCGCCTGGTTGCCAGCCGCCGTACATGCCGCACCACCGAAAGAAGTCCGCCTGGACTACGCCTACTACGCCCCCACCAGCCTGGTGCTCAAGCAGCAGGGCTTGCTGGAAAAAGCCCTCGCGCCGCAAGGCATCGCCGTCAAATGGGTATTCAGCCAGGGCAGCAACCGCTCGCTGGAATACCTCAACGGCGGTAGCACCGATTTCGCCTCCACCGCCGGCCTGGCTGCCGTGCTCAGCCGCGCCAACGGCGCACCGATCAATACCGTCTACGTCGCCAGCCGCCCGGAATGGACAGCGCTGGTGGTGCCCAAGGACTCGCCCATCCAGTCGCTGGCCGACCTCAAGGGCAAGAAGGTCGCCGCCACCAAGGGCACCGACCCCTTCCTGTTCCTCCTGCAAAGCCTGCAGAAGGCGGGGCTGGACAAGAACGACGTGGAAATCGTCCATCTGCAACACCCCGACGGCCGCGTCGCCCTGGAGCGCGGTGACGTGCAGGCCTGGGCCGGGCTCGACCCGCTGATGGCGGCCAGCGAGTTGCAAGCCGGCTCGCGCCTGCTGTACCGCAACCGCGACTTCAACAGCTACAGCGTGCTCAGCGTCACCGAGAAGTTCGCCAAGGAGCAGCCCGAGCTGATCCAGCAGGTGATCGCCGCCTACGAGCAGGCGCGCCAGTGGGCCATCGCCAACCCTGATGCCCTGGCTCAGTTGCTCGCCGATGAAGCCAAGCTGCCGCTGGAAGTGGCCAAGCTGCAACTGTCGCGCACCGACTTCAGCAACCCGCAGCCGGGCGCCGAACACATCAAGGCGCTGAAAGCCGCCGCGCCCATCCTGCTCGACGAGCAACTGGTGCGTCCGGGCACCGACGTGGCCCAGGTGGTCGACCAACTGATCCAGCCGCAACTGGCCGCTCAGGTGATCGGCAGCAACGTGGCCAAGGTGGGGAACTGACCGATGGGCGCGCTCAATCTCGTCATCGGTCGCTGGGCTGAACGGCTTCCAGGCTGGCGGCCGGCACTGACCGACCTGCGTGGTTGGGTGGTGCCCCTGCTGATTCTGGCTCTGCTGGAAACCCTGGTGCGCAGCGGCGTATTGCCCGCGCACCAGATGCCTGCGCCGAGCCAGGTGGCGCAAACGCTGTACCTGCTGGCGCAGAGCGGCGAACTGTGGCGGCATCTGAACGCCAGCTTGCTGCGCGTCGGCGCCGGCTTTGCCATAGGCGCCGCGCTGGCCATCGTCATCGGCACCTGGGTGGGCCTCAGCCGCCGCGCCGAAGCCTATCTGGAACCGACCTTCCAGGCGCTGCGGGCGATTCCCAGCCTGGCCTGGGTGCCGTTGCTGCTGCTCTGGCTGGGTATCGACGAAACGCCGAAGATCGTGCTGATCGCCCTCGGCGCCTTCTTCCCGGTGTACCTGGCGCTGCTCGCCGGCATCCGCAACATCGACCGCAAACTGGTGGAAGTGGGCCGGCTCTACGGCCTGTCGCCGCTGGCGCTGGTGCGCCGCATTCTGCTGCCAGCTGCGCTGCCGAGCCTGTTCACCGGCCTGCGCGGCGCGCTCAGCCTGAGCTGGATGTTCCTCGTCGCCGCCGAACTGATCGCCGCCACCCGTGGCCTTGGCTACCTGCTCAGCGATGGCCGGGAAACCTCGCGGCCGGATCTGGTGATCGCCGCCATCCTGCTGCTGGCGCTGCTCGGCAAACTCAGCGACAGCCTGCTCAAGGCCTGGGAAACCCGCGCCCTGCGCTGGCGCGACAGTTATCAGGGCGGGGAGGACGGAGCATGAGTGCGCTGCTGAAACTGCAGAATATCCACAAGGCCTTCGCTGACGTGCGTGTGCTCGAAGACGTCAGCCTGAGCCTGGCCGCTGGCGAAGTGGTCAGCCTGCTCGGCCCCTCCGGCTGCGGCAAGAGCACCCTGCTGCGCATCGCAGCCGGGCTGGATCAGGAATACCAGGGCGGGCTGGAACTCAACCCGCTGCTCAACTTCGGGCGTGGCAGCGGCATCGGTGTGGTGTTCCAGGAACCCCGGTTGATGCCCTGGCTTAGCGTGGCGCAGAACGTCGGCTTCGCCGATGGCTGGGTGGCCGACGACCAGTGGGTGGAACAATTGCTCCGCGACGTCGGCTTGCACGGGCGTGGCGAGGCGCTACCCAAGCACCTCTCCGGCGGCCAGGCCCAGCGTGTGGCCATCGCCCGCGCGCTGTACGGCAAACCGCAGGTGCTGTTGCTGGATGAGCCATTCAGCGCGGTTGACGCCTTCACCCGCATGAAACTGCAGGATCTGGTGGTGGAGCTGGCCGCCCGCTACGAGATCGCCGTGCTGCTGGTCACCCATGACCTCGACGAAGCCTTCTATCTAAGCGACCGCGTGCTGATCCTCGGCGGCACGCCAAGCCGCCTGCAACGCGAGCTGGCCGTGCCCCTGGCCCGCCCCCGCGACCGCCGCTCGGCGGAGTTGGCCTACTTGCGCGGTGAAGCACTGACCGAGCTCTATCAGTCGCACGTGCTGTAAACGAACTCTTCAAGGTGGAGTACTTTTTCGGGCCGTCAGGCCCGATTTTTTTGCCCGCGCCGCACGCGCAGGCTTTTGTAGCCCGGATGAAATCCGGGGGCTTTGTCAGGGCGAGGCTTCAGAGGTTATGGCGGGTATGAAACCGAAAGTTTCATTCGGCTGAAGGTGCTCCCCCCAGCCCACTTGCTGACATAGGGCGGCCTCGCTCGCGAAGCGAGCAGCCCGCCAGGCCGTAACCTGCGTCCAGCACATCATCGGCGTACTGCTTCGCGAGTACGACCTACGCGCGCCCACCCTGCTTCGCCGGGGTTCGTTCGCTCCATCATCGTTCCAGAGGCACGACCGGATGCGGCCCACAGACGAAGAACCATTCCTGCCTAGGCGGCCCTTGCCATTGCAGCTCTCGGCTTTGGCATCCATGCCGCTCAACCTCTTCCACGACGATTCCGCTCACCTTCCTGAAGGGGCTACTCGCGCGCCTGATGTATCGGCGTTTTTATCGTAGGGTGCGCCATGCGTACCGAATTTTTTATGCACTGTAATTTGCAAGAATAGTAAATAAACCTTTCCCCCGTTTCGAAATGTATTGCGTCTATTTCAAGTAGGCTGAGTTGATGAGGTGAGTTTATTTTTCAACAGGATCTTCATTCTCTGACTCAAGCACTAATGGATTTGGGCCAATCCAGCGCTGTTTGATGGCTTGGAAAAAATAAACCAGTGTGGCCAGTAAGAAGGTTCCACCTAGAAGAAATGTTGAGAAAATACTGGCTATGTAAAGGTTGGATTGATTTAGCTCAGGGAACCAGAGTTCCAGCAAGAAAAGTCCTGTGATGATAAAGGCTGTCTGGAGCGCCCAACTGAACGCATGAGTTGATTGCCTTAGTAGAAAAGAGCTTAAGAGTTCGTTTTCCCTCGGAATGGGGCCATGCCAAGAGCTTGCTAGCGTTGATAAGCTGGTATTGGGATGTCTATGAACTAGCCATGTGATAGTAAATAAAAGTACCCAGAAAATGATTAGCTTTGCTTCGAATGACATAGGTGTGGCTAATTTAAGTTGAATGTAAAGGTGTTAGTGAGTGAGGTGAGCTCGCTAACTTGTTTTTGCTGAGTCTATATTCGGTATGATAGCCAAATGGCGAGGGACGTACATAACGAGACGATAACCCAAATGATTTTATTTTCTCTTGCTGGAGCGCCTCCACTGTTCAAAGCGTGATGAAGGTGGGACTTCTCATCTGCCTCAATAGCCTGAACTGCAAGCAAGGCGTCCTTGTCATGTTGTTCAAGGAATGTGATTTGTTCTTGAAGATGTTTGTAGACCGTGCTCTCGACAGCAGCAGTGCATGACCAGATTGCTTTTGGGCCAAGTAACCCCGTTATAGCGCCTAACGTTGCACCGCCGAGACTCCAGAGTGACAATGCGTAACAGCTACGAGCTCCGCGTGTTCTCAATGCAGAATCAAATATTAGATAGTGAGATTGCTCATGAGTCAGCATTTCTTTCAATGCGGGAACGCAGCTTGGCCACAGATGCTTTGAAATAGCGATCTGTAAGGTATAGATACTGATGGCGCCTCGCTCTCCTGCATGGTTGACTCTTAAGATGCGTTCGACTTCCTGTTGAATTGACATAGAGCTCCTGTATGTCTTGTGTTTTTACCGCATTTGTCTTGATTAAATAGCCTGTCATTCCTGAGGTTGCCACGATTCGTGTTCTTCAGGGCAGACTTTAGAGCTTCCTGGGTATAAGGTTACAAAAGAGGTGTTATCAAATTCGGTGCTGCTTGTGTAGCGTGTCTGAAAGGTTTTATAACCTTCTTTGCTGATGCACCAGTTCCAGAAAAAATACTCTGCGCCGTGCATCATCAAAGGTGCTTCAATTCGCCATTGTTTGATCTTGGTAAAATTTGCTTTGCCACTGGGACTGGTTTTCGTGATGACTCTGAATTTTTCATACCCGTAGGGATATGAGCTACTGATCAGCTGGACACTTGCAAAGTCGATAGGAACTCCTGCCGGATCGACGACGGTTATCGAGCTTTCTGGCTGAAGAGTCTTATAGGTTGGAAACGGTATACAGCCAGTCACGAGCAAAAATCCGCTCAGTATCAATATGGTCTTCATGAGTAGCTCAAAATAGGCTTGCTTGGGGCCACTTCAAATACTGTTGAAAGCTATGAACATAGGTAGCTTGGGTTGCAGGTCTTGGGGCTACCTCGCCGCGCCAACAGTTTCAAGCCAGAACCTAGTCCATCCACCGTCAGGCTGTCCATGCTTCATGGGCAAAATGCCATGTGGGTCGTTTGCCGTTGGAGAAATGGCGATCCAGACCTTCCCGAACCCACCCACAAATTCTGTTAACAGCGCTGTGGATAACCTTTGCAAAAGCGCCTCACGCCTAGCATTCAAGCAGGCCTCGGCAGGCCGTTCAATTTTTGTCCAATGACGTTGCACTGGCGTTATCGCCAGGCGGAATATCACTTTTAATCAATAACTTGGATCGGGTTTTCAACCGTGGAGCAGGGCGAGGGCGTGCTGACGGGTGTCGTGCACAGAATCTGGGGAAAGTGTTGTGGATAAGATGCGGGAAAACTCTTCCAGCCCAGGTGGGGTAAGGGCTGCGTGGAGCTGGTGATTTTTCGTTCGGTGTCGCGCGGCTGTCACGTCTCGCAGCTATAGTGGCCGGTCGATTTCAGTTGCTGGAGCCCTTCGATGTCCGAGTCCCCCGAGCGTCCCGCCCCGGTCAGTTTGCTGCAGGCTTTCTGGTTCTGGTTGAAGCTGGGGTTGATCAGCTTCGGTGGGCCGGCCGGGCAGATTTCGATCATGCATCAGGAGTTGGTGGAGAAGCGCCGCTGGTTGTCCGAGCGGCGCTTTCTGCATGCGCTGAACTACTGCATGTTGCTGCCCGGGCCGGAGGCGCAGCAGTTGGCCACCTATATCGGCTGGCTGATGCACCGCACCTGGGGCGGGGTGATCGCCGGGGCGCTGTTCGTGCTGCCGTCGCTGCTGATCCTGATCGCGCTGTCCTGGGTTTATCTGGTGTTCGGCGATGTGCCGCTGGTGGCGGGGATCTTCTATGGCATCAAGCCGGCGGTGACGGCCATCGTGGTGCAGGCGGCCTGGCGTATCGGCGGGCGAGTGTTGAAGAACGCCTGGTTGTGGGTCATCGCGGCGGCGGCATTCGTGGCCATTTTCGCGCTGCAACTGCCGTTCCCGCTGATCGTGCTGGGCGCCGCGCTGGTGGGGTACATCGGCGGGCGACTGGCGCCGCAGCACTTCGCGGTCGGCGCCGGACATGGCGAGGCGAGCGGGGCGCATGCGCCGGCGCTGATCGATGACGAGACGCGTCTGGCACATACCTATTTCCGTTCCAGCCGCCTGGCGTTGATCCTGCTGGTTGGCGCTGTGCTCTGGCTGCTACCCATGGGCCTGCTGACCCTGGCGTTCGGCTGGCAGGGTACGTTGACGCAGATGAGCTGGTTCTTCACCAAGGCGGCGTTGCTCACCTTCGGCGGTGCCTACGCGGTGCTGCCTTACGTGTACCAGGGCGCCATCGAGCACTACGGCTGGCTGACGCCCCGGCAGATGATCGATGGCCTGGCACTCGGCGAGACCACACCGGGGCCGTTGATCATGGTGGTGGCTTTCGTCGCGTTCGTCGGCGCTTACGGCCAGCCGGTGTTCGGTGGCGATTCGGCCTTCGCCAGTGGCGCGCTGGCAGCGGTTCTGGTTACCTGGTTCACCTTCCTGCCGTCATTTCTGTTCATCCTCGCCGGCGGGCCGCTGGTGGAGTCGACCCACGGGCAGTTGAAGTTCACCGCGCCGCTGACCGGCATCACCGCCGCCGTGGTCGGGGTGATCCTCAACCTGGCGCTGTTCTTCGGTTATCACGTGCTCTGGCCGCAGGGCTTCGCCGGGGCGTTCGATTGGGTGTCGGCGTTGATCACCCTCGGTGCAGGTGTGGCGTTGCTGGGCTTCAAGCGCGGTGTGATCGAGACGCTGGTGGCCTGTGCGCTGGTCGGCCTGACGGTGCACTTGGCGCTATAGCTTCAACGCCAGGCGCAAACGATCCCGATGTTGCAGGCCATTCTCGAACAGCGGTTCGGGGTAGTGGGTAAGGAAGTAGTCCGGTTCCACCGCCACCACGCGAAAGCCGGCGCGCTGGTAGAACGTCAGTTGGTGGCCGAAGCTGCCGGTGCCCAGCTCCAGGCGCTTGGCCCCGAGCTGTCGGGCCTGGTCGATGGCGTGATGCAGTAGCAGGGCGCCGATGCCCTGACCCTGGTGTTCGGGCGCCACGGCGATGTTCATCAGTTCCCAGGTGCTGGCGTGCAGGGCCTTGATCACGTAGACGCCGACGATCGCGTAGTCCAGGCGTGCGACCACGCAATGGCCCTCCTGCAGGTAGTGGGCGATGGTGACGGGGCTGGGGTCGGCTTCCAGCAGCAGCGCCATGGGTGCCTGTTCGCTGGGAACCTTGTGCAGGCTCGGGGTGGTCATGACGGATCGTTC
This sequence comes from Pseudomonas berkeleyensis, assembly GCF_014109765.1. Taxonomy (NCBI): domain Bacteria; kingdom Pseudomonadati; phylum Pseudomonadota; class Gammaproteobacteria; order Pseudomonadales; family Pseudomonadaceae; genus Pseudomonas; species Pseudomonas berkeleyensis. The sequence continues at coordinate 5,214,889 of NZ_CP059139.1, read as the reverse complement.
CTGAATGATTTTTTAGTTATAAATAAATCATTATTTATTCTTTTTGTTTCTCTTTGTTCCTGAGCATAGTGAGCACCACGCAAGCTACTGCCAAGGAGCACGATCATGACCATCCGCCTGGGCGACATCGCCCCCGACTTCGAGCAGGACTCCAGCGAAGGCCGCATTCGTTTCCACGAATGGCTGGGCGACAGCTGGGGCATCCTCTTCTCCCACCCGGCTGACTTCACCCCGGTGTGCACCACCGAGCTGGGCTTTACCGCCAAGCTCAAGGACGAATTCGCCAAGCGCGGCGTCAAGGCCATCGCTTTGTCCGTCGACCCGGTGGATTCGCACCTGAAGTGGATCGACGACATCAACGAGACGCAGAACACGGGAGTCAATTTCCCGATCATCGCTGATGCCGACCGCAAGGTGTCCGACCTCTACGACCTGATCCACCCGAACGCCAACGACACCCTGACCGTGCGTTCGCTGTTCGTCATCGACCCGAACAAGAAGGTGCGCCTGACCATCACCTATCCGGCCAGTACCGGGCGCAATTTCAACGAGATCCTGCGCGTCGTCGACTCGCTGCAACTGACCGACAACTACAAGGTGGCCACGCCGGCCAACTGGCAGGACGGTGAAGAGGTGGTGATCGTGCCGTCGCTGAAGGACGAAGCCGAAATCGCCCAGCGCTTCCCGAAAGGCTATCGCGCAGTGAAGCCCTATCTACGTCTGACGCCGCAACCCAACAAGTAAGGATCGAACATGCATGTCGTGTTGCTGTCCGGCAGCCCTGCGGCGCGCTCGCGCACCGAAGTGTTGCTGGACTACGTGCGTCAACGCCTCGAGGCGCAGCACGTGGAAGTGAGTCTGCTGCGGGTACGGGATTTTCCAGCTGAGGATCTGTTGCATGCTCGCTTCGACAGCCCGGCTGTCCAGCAGCTGCAGGCCGTGGTGGCCAGCGCTGATGGTCTGGTGGTCGGTACGCCGGTGTACAAGGCGTCGTTCACGGGGGCGTTGAAGGTGCTGCTGGATCTGTTGCCCGAGCGCGCTCTGGCGCACAAGGTGGTACTGCCCCTGGCCAGTGGCGGCAGCCCGGCGCATCTGCTGGCGGTGGACTACGCGCTCAAGCCGGTGCTGGCCGCGCTGAAGGCGCAGGAAATGCTCTCTGGCGTGTTCGCCGTGGACAAACAGATCGCCTACCCGGAAGGGGACAGGCCCGCGCAGATCGACGACGAGTTGCGCGAACGCCTCGACGAGGCACTGGAACAACTGGGCGCAGCCCTGGCGCGACGGCCGAGGCCGATCGATCCGAACCTATTGAACGACCGGCTGGTGAACGCCCGCTGGAGCATCTGATCCACCCGTAATGCCCCGCCTTACTCGCCCGCCAACGGGCAAGCAGGTAGCCAACCAAGACATCACCGCAAAGGGAGAGCGCCATGCGCACCATTACTTTGCGTCGAAGCCTGGTCGCCCTGTTTGCCGCGGCCATCTCCTTCGGCGCCATCACTCATGCACAGGCCGAGACACTGCGTATCGGCTATCAGAAATACGGCACCCTGGTGCTGCTCAAGGCCAAGGGCACCCTGGAAAAACGCCTGGCCGAGCAGGGCGTTGAGGTCAAGTGGACGGAGTTCCCGGGTGGCCCGCAACTGCTCGAAGGTCTCAACGTCGGCTCCGTGGACTTTGGCGTCACCGGGGAAACCCCGCCGGTATTCGCTCAGGCGGCTGGCGCCGACCTGCTCTACGTCGCCCATGAACCACCGGCTCCAACCGGCGAGGCGATCCTCGTTGCGAAGGACTCGCCGATCAAATCGGTAGCCGAGCTCAAGGGCAAGAAGGTCGCTCTGAACAAGGGCTCCAACGTGCATTACCTGCTGGTGCGTGCACTGGAAGACGCCGGCCTCAAGTACGGCGACATCACCCCGGTCTACCTGCCGCCGGCCGATGCCCGCGCCGCATTCGAGCGTGGCAGCGTCGATGCCTGGGTGATCTGGGATCCGTTCCAGTCCGCCGCCGAGAAACAATTGCAGGCCCGTACCCTGCGTGATGGCAGTGGCCTGGTCGACAACCACCAGTTCTATCTGGCGACCCGTACCTATGCCGAGCAGCACCCGCAGGTGATCGGTGCGCTGGTCGAGGAAATCCGCGGTGTTGGCGAGTGGGTCAAGGGCAACCTCGACGAAGCCACCAGCCAGGTCGCGCCGCTGATCGGCCTGTCCCCGGAAATCACCCGCCAGGCCGTGGAGCGCCAGGGCTATGGCGCGCAGTTCATCACCCCGGATGTGGTCGAGGCACAGCAGAAGATCGCCGATACCTTCACCGAGCTGAAGCTGATCCCCAAGAAACTGACCATCAAGGATGTGATCTGGTCTCGACCGGATGCGGTTCCGCCCGCAACGGCGGCCCAGGCCCAGTAAGACCGTAGCCCTCTCCCCCAGCCCCTCTCCCGTGAACGGGAGAGGGGAGCCGATCAAGGTAGGCGGACGTTTCGGCGCCGCCGGCCAGCTCCCTCGCCCCGTCGGGCCGAGGATTGGGACAGGGCCGAATTTCCCGGATTGATCCGGACTATGACGATTTCGTAAAAGGAGACAACTCCATGAGCCTCAACATCTTCTGGTTCCTGCCTACCCATGGTGATGGCAAGTACCTGGGCACCTCCGAAGGCGCGCGCGCCGTCGACCACGGCTACCTGGCCCAGGTCGCTCAGGCGGCTGATCGCCTTGGTTTCGGCGGTGTGCTGATCCCCACCGGGCGTTCCTGCGAGGACTCCTGGCTGGTGGCAGCCTCGCTGATCCCGCTCACGCAGAACCTGAAGTTCCTCGTCGCCCTGCGCCCTGGGATCATTTCACCGACCGTGGCTGCGCGCCAGGCGGCGACCCTGGATCGCCTGTCGAACGGCCGTGCGCTGTTCAACCTGGTGACCGGTGGCGACCCGGACGAACTGGCCGGCGATGGCTTGCACCTGTCGCATGCCGAGCGTTATGAGGCTTCCGTCGAATTCACCCGTATCTGGCGCCGCGTGCTGGAAGGCGAAACTGTCGACTACGACGGCAAGCACATCCAGGTGAAGGGTGCCAAGTTGCTCTACCCGCCGATCCAGCAGCCGCGTCCGCCGCTGTATTTCGGTGGTTCATCCGACGCGGCGCAGGATCTGGCCGCCGAGCAGGTCGAGCTGTACCTGACCTGGGGCGAGCCGCCGGCCGCTGTTGCCGAGAAGATCGCTCAGGTGCGTGAGAAGGCTGCTGCGCAGGGGCGCGAAGTGCGCTTCGGCATTCGCCTGCACGTGATCGTGCGCGAGACCAATGAGGAAGCCTGGGCCGCGGCGGATCGTCTGATCAGCCACCTGGATCAGGACACCATCGACCGCGCCCAGGCGTCGCTGGCGCGCTTCGACTCCGTCGGCCAACAGCGCATGGCCGCCCTGCACGGCGGCAAGACCGACAACCTGGAAGTGTCGCCGAACCTCTGGGCCGGTGTCGGCCTGGTGCGCGGCGGCGCTGGCACCGCGCTGGTCGGCGATGGCCCGACCGTGGCAGCGCGGGTCAAGGAATACGCCGACCTCGGCATCGATACCTTCATCTTCTCCGGCTACCCGCATCTGGAGGAGTCGTACCGGGTCGCCGAACTGCTGTTCCCGCACCTGGATGTGGCCCAGCCGCAGCGTCCGGAAAGTCGCGGTTATGTCAGCCCGTTCGGCGAAATGATCTCCAGCGACATCCTGCCGAAGGCGGCTTCGGCGAGTTGAGGGTAGCGCAGGCATAGGGTTTCCCGGCTTGCATCCGGGCTACGGACTGAAAAGCGCCCTCTCCCCAGCCCTCTCCCATGAATGGGAGAGGGGGCTGATCGGCGCCGCTGGGTTGCCCTGTGGTACGGCTCGGCTCCCCTCTCCCGCTTGCGGGAGAGGGGCTGGGGGAGAGGGCAGATGTAGCCCGGATGCAATCCGGGGACAGAGACACAGAATTCTTCGAGGCAACCATGAGCAACACGACCCTTCACAAACTGGCCCTGCGCGCCGCGCCCTGGGCCTTGCCGCTGGGGCTGCTGGCCGCCTGGCAACTGGCGGTGGCCAGTGGCTGGCTGTCCAGCCGTATCCTGCCGGCGCCCAGCGCCGTGCTGGAGGCTGGCTGGGCGCTGCTGGCCTCCGGCGAAATCTGGCAGCACCTGGCGATCAGTGGCCAGCGCGCCGGGATCGGCTTCGCCATCGGCGGTGGTATCGGCCTGCTGTTGGGCTTTATCACCGGCCTGTCGAAATGGGGCGAGCGCTTTCTCGACAGCTCGGTGCAGATGATCCGCAACGTGCCGCACCTGGCGCTGATCCCGCTGGTGATCCTCTGGTTCGGCATCGACGAGGCAGCCAAGGTGTTCCTGGTCGCGCTCGGCACGCTGTTCCCGATCTACCTCAACACCTACCACGGCATCCGTAACGTCGACCCGGCGCTGGTGGAGATGGCGCGCAGCTATGGCCTGTCCGGCTTCTCGCTGTTCCGTCAGGTGATCCTGCCCGGTGCGTTGCCGTCGATCCTGGTTGGCGTGCGTTTCGCCCTCGGCTTCATGTGGCTGACGTTGATCGTGGCGGAGACCATTTCCGCCAGCAGCGGCATCGGCTACCTGGCGATGAACGCCCGTGAATTCCTGCAGACCGATGTGGTGGTGCTGGCGATCCTGCTTTACGCGGTGCTCGGCAAGCTGGCCGACGTCGCCGCCCGTGGTCTCGAGCGCGTCTGGCTGCGCTGGCATCCGGCCTATCAGGCCAAGGCAGGTGGGCAATGACAGCGCTGCATAACATCCGTCAGGGCATTCCCCTGGCGATCGAGAAAATCGAGAAATCCTTCGGCGAGCGTCAGGTGCTCAAGGGCATCGACCTGCATATCCCGGCTGGCCAGTTCGTCGCCGTGGTTGGCCGTAGCGGCTGTGGCAAGAGCACCTTGCTGCGCCTGCTGGCCGGTCTGGATCAGCCCAGCGTTGGCCAGTTGCTGGCCGGCAATGGCTCGCTCAACGCGGTGCGTGAAGACATTCGCCTGATGTTCCAGGACTCGCGTCTGCTGCCCTGGAAGCGGGTGATCGACAACGTCGGTCTGGGGCTTTCCGGCAACTGGCGCAAGCAGGCGGAAGAGGCGCTGGCGGCGGTCGGTCTGGCGGATCGCGCCAATGAGTGGCCGGCAGCACTGTCCGGCGGGCAGAAGCAGCGCGTGGCGCTGGCCCGTGCCTTGATCCATCGGCCGCGCCTGCTGCTGCTCGACGAGCCGCTGGGTGCGCTGGATGCCTTGACCCGTATCGAGATGCAGCAACTGATCGAGCGCCTGTGGCAGCAGCATGGCTTCACCGTGCTGCTGGTCACTCACGACGTTGCCGAAGCGGTCGCCGTGGCGGATCGGGTGATCCTGATCGAGGACGGTCAGATCGGCCTCGACCTCGATGTGCAACTGGTGCGCCCGCGACCGCATGGCTCGCCGCTGCTGGCGGCACTGGAAGCGCGCGTGCTCGATCGCGTGCTGGCGCAGCCGGAATTGCCGACGCCACCGGAACCCGTATCACCCCTGCCCACGCAATTGCGTTGGGCGCTTTGACGCCGTAGCCCGGAGGCAATCCGGGAGCAGCTCGAGAATTCCCCGGATCGCATCCGGGCTACCTGTAAAACGACCTGAGGAGAAACACCATGACCATCAAAGCCATCAACGTGCGTAACCAGTTCAAAGGCAATATCAAGGAAATCGTCATCGGCGACGTACTGTCGGAAATCGACGTACAGACCGCTGCCGGTATCGTCACCTCGGTGATCACCACCCGTTCCGTGCGTGAACTGGAATTGCAGGTGGGCAGTGAAGTGATCGCCTTCGTGAAATCCACCGAAGTGTCCATCGCCAAGCTCTGATCGCTCTTGCGCCACCCTGGCCGCTCCTCGGGGTGGCCGGGGCGAGGCGTCCCTGTCACGTCCCCGTATCCCTCCTTGTTCGCCTCTTCCGGCACCTTCCCGTATGCTTCCCCGTCTTTCCCTGGCCGCACTTGTGCGACGGGTTCGTCTGATGGCGTGGTTGATTTTTGTCTGGTTATAAGCAGATAAGAAAATAGTATTTTTCGGATATATGCCGTTGCGCCACAATCGCGCCATCAAAACGCCTGCTTGCAGGCTCTGCCAACGATAAGGAAGCCGCTCATGCTGAAGAAGATCCTCCTGGCCAGTGTGGCCAGCGCCACCCTGCTTACCGGCTCGCTGAGCCATGCAGCTGCCGACACGCCATTCCACAACGCCTCCTACGACATCGCCCGCGAACTGTTCGGCGAGATCAATCCGCTGTTCGTCGAGCACTGGAAGCAGCAGAGCGGCAAGGAAGTGAAGATCATCCAGTCCTTCGCCGGCAGCTCGCGCCAGGCGCAGGACATCATCCAGGGCAAGAAGGTCGACGTGGTCACCTTCAACCAGGTTTCCGACGTGGACATCCTGGCCAAGCGCGGCCTTCTGCGTGAAGACTGGGCCAAGCAGTTCCCCAACAACGCCTCGCCGTACTACAGCACCACCGCCTTCCTGGTGCGCGAAGGCAACCCGAAGAACATCAAGAGCTGGGACGACCTGATTCGCGATGACGTGAAACTGGTATTCCCCAACCCGAAAACTTCCGGCAACGCCCGCTACAGCTACCTGGGCGCCTGGCTGTTCGCCAACGAGAAATTCAACGGCGACCAGGAGAAGGTGAAAGCCTTCGTCGGCAAGCTGCTGAAGAACGTCGAGAACTTCCCCACTGGCGGCCGTGGCGCCACCGTGGCCTTCGCCCAGAACGGCCAGGGCGACGTGCTGCTGACCTTCGAATCGGAAGTGATCAACATCGCCGGCGGCGACGAGTTCAAGTCCCTCAACCTGGAAGTCGTGGTACCGGAGGTCAGCGTGCTGGCCGAATTCCCGGTCGCCATCGTCGACAAGGTTGCCGACGAGCGCGGCACCCGTGAGCAGGCCAAGGCCTTCCTCGACTTCCAGTACAGCAAGGACATCCAGCAGCTGCTGACCCGCTACAACTACCGTGTGCACAACCCGGAAGTGGTCGAGGCGACCAAGGCGCAGTTCGCTCCGGTACGCCTGATCAACCCGAACGAGATCCTCGGCAGCTGGGATGACATCACCGCCAAGCATTTCGACAACGGTGGTATTCTTGACCAGCTTCTGGCCACCGGTCGTTGATAGCCTCCCGGTGAGCTGAAATTCTGGTCTGTTGGCCGCCTAATGGGCGGCCAACTGCATTTGTAGAGCCGAGTTTTTTTCGTGAGCAAACCCACGCTGTTCTTCCTGCAGACTCCGCTGCTGCCAGGCTTTGGCCTGAGCTTCGGCGTCAGTGTGCTGTACCTCTCGCTGGTGATCTTGCTGCCGTTGTCGGCGCTGCTGCTGTACGTCAGCGACATGACTTGGGCGCAGTACTGGTTCGCGATCAGCGATCCGCGTGTGGTGCAGACTTACAAGGTGACCATCTCCGCGGCGTTCTACTCGACCCTGGCGGTGCTGGTGATCGGCCTGCTGCTGGCCTGGATCATCACCCGTTACGATTTCCCCGGCCGACGCATCGTCGATGCGCTGGTCGATCTGCCCTTTGCCCTGCCGACTTCGGTGGCCGGCCTGACACTCGCCGCGCTGCTGGTACCCAACGGCTGGATCGGCCAGTGGCTGGGCTTCAAGGTGGCCTACGCCTACGCCGGTATCGTGGTGGCGATGGTGTTCACCAGCATTCCCTTCGTGGTGCGTACCGTGCAGCCGGTGCTGCAGGATCTCGGCTCGGAATACGAAGAAGCGGCACGTACCCTCGGCGCCAGCCGTTTGCAGATATTCCGCAAGGTGATCCTGCCGACCCTGACCCCAGCGCTGGTCACCGGTGGCTCGCAGGCCTTCGTGCGCAGCCTCGGCGAGTTCGGCGCGGTGATCATGATCGCCGGCAACATTCCCTACCAGACGGAAGTCAGCTCGCTGATGATTTTCGTCCGTCTGCAGGAATTCAATTACCCGGCGGCCGCAGCCATCGCTTCGGTGATTCTGCTCGCGTCGCTGACTCTTCTGTTCCTGCTGCAGGTGGTGCAGGGACGTCTGTTCGCATGGCAACGGCAAGGTCGATGAAAAAGCCCCAAGATTGGCGCCAGTGGGCGCTGGTAATCCTCGGTCTGCTGGTAGTGACGCTGATGTTGCTGGTGCCGCTGGCCTTGATTTTCACCAAGGCGCTGGCCGGTGGCCTGGGCCTGTTGTGGAGCAACCTGGGCGAAGACTTCATGCTCCACGCCATTGGCCTGACCCTGCTGGTAGCGGCGATTACCGTGCCGCTGAACCTGTGCTTCGGCATCTGCCTGGCCTGGTGCGTGACCCACTACGATTTTCGTGGGCGCAAGCTGCTGACCACCCTGATCGACATTCCCTATGCGGTGTCGCCGGTGGTCGCTGGTCTCTGTTACCTGGTGGTCTACGGCCTGGAGAGCTTCGTCGGGCGCTGGTTCTACGATAACGGCATGCAACTGATGTTCGCCTGGCCGGGCATCGTCATGGTTACGGTGTTCGTCACCGCGCCTTACGTGGCGCGTATCCTGATTCCAGTGATGCAGGCCCAGGGCCAGGACGAGGAAACCGCCGCCATGTGCCTGGGCGCCAGCGGCTGGCAGATCTTCCGGCGCATCAGCTTGCCGAAGATCAAGTGGGCGCTGCTGTATGGCGTGGTGGTGACCAACGCCCGTGCGGTCGGTGAGTTCGGCGCGGTGTCGGTGGTGTCCGGCACCATCATCAACCAGACCCTGACCTTGCCGCTGCTGGTTGATCAGCTCAACAACGACTACAAGCCCGCGGCAGCCTTCACCGCAGCAGGTCTGCTGGCCTGCATGGCGCTGCTCACGTTGTTCCTCAAGACCTTCATGGAATGGCGTCAGCGCCGCCTGATGCAGCGCGCCGAGGCGTAGGGCGGACTCAGGAGCGAAGCGAACAGTCCGCCGTCGGCACCACGACGCTCCATTGGAATCCCAGCGGCGTACTGCTTCGCGAGTACGCCCTACAGCTTCACTCCGCTACCTGCACCTGATTGCGCCCGCTGTGCTTGGCGGCGTATAGCGCCCTGTCGGCGCGTTCGCGCAACTGATCGGCATCGCTGTGTAAGTCGGTGCCGGCGATGCCCGCGCTGAGGGTGCAGGAAAACTCCCCGCCATCGGCGATGAAGTGCAGTTCGGCGAAGCGTTGGCGAATCTCGTCGACGATCAGTTTGGCCTGCTGCGGCGTGCAATCCGGTAGCACGGCGAGAAACTCCTCCCCACCATAACGACCCAGGCTGTCGACACGGCGCAGGCGCTGGCGCAGCAGGTTGGCCAACGCGCGGATGACGTTGTCCCCTGCGGCGTGGCCGTGTTCGTCGTTGACCCGCTTGAAGTGGTCGATGTCGAGCATCACCACGCTGGCGCGGTCACCACTGCGCAGGGCGCGCTCCAGCTCGATGGCCACCTGCTCCTTGATGTCGCCGTGCTTGAGCAGGCCGGTGAGGCTGTCACGCGCCAGGGCATCGGAGAGCAGGCGCGCACGCTGAGCGCGGGAGAATACGGTGGCGACCAGTGCGTTGTCGGAGATCGGCTTGCTGACGAAGTCGTCACCAGCCTTGATCAGGGCGTTCATCTGCTTGCCGAAATCGGTTTCGGCCGACAGGTAGATGATCGGGATGCGCAGCCAGTCGTCGTTGCAACGGATGATCTGCGCCAGTTCGGGGCCGGTGCAGTCCGGCATGTTGACGTCGAGCAGGATCACCTCGGGGTTGAAGTCGCGCAGGTGATTGAAGATCTGCGCCGGATCGTGCAACACCTCCACCAGCATGCCGGCGTCACGCAGCACCAGGCTGTAGCGGCTGGCCAGATCCTGGTCGTCGTCGGCGATCAGCACCCGGTAGGGTTCGCCGCTCTGCTGGGTGAAGCAGCGTTCCAGGCGGCTTTCCAGTTGCGGAATGTCCACCGGCTTGCTGAACAGGCCCATGGCACCGGCGCGCACGGCTTGCAACTGGGTGGCGAAGTCGTCCTGCTGGTCGGTCAGCACCAGTAGCGGCAGAGGCTCCTCCAGACGCGCGCGCAGCTGGTTGGCGTATTCCAGGCCGCAGCTGGCTTCATCGGGTAGCTTGGCGTCGATGATCAGAGCATCCGGCAGGCGCTGCTGCAGGGCCGCGTCGAGCCCGGCGATGGAGTTGAAGTGCTCGGCGTGGTAGCCGAAGTTGTTCAGGGTCTGGCGCATGTTCTCGCCGACCGCGGCTTCGCCTTCGAGGATGTAGATATGGCGGCTGCCATCCTCGTTGCGCGGCTGCTTGGGTTTGCGATCGCTGGGCTCCTGCGGGGCGCTGGCGATTGCCGGTTGTTCGCCCAGCTCCTGCAGGGCGCTGATGAATTCGTTGAGGTTCTGGTGCTGGCGCAGCAGGCGCTCCAGGCAGCGCTCGGCCTGTTGTTCCAGCTCGCGGGCTTGCTGGCCGAGCTGGGCGAAACCGAAGGTGCCGGCGCTGCCCGCCAGCCTGTGCAACTGATCCCGCAGGTTCTGCAGCAGGCGCTCGCGTTCGCTTTCATCCACTTCCAGCAATTGTTTGGCTTGCTGCGCTAGCTGCGGCAGCTCCTGGCGCAGGCGTTCGCTGAATTGCAGGCCAAGCTGTTGCAGATGCTGTTGCAGGGCGTGAGGAACCTTATCCATGACGCTCGCTCCAGATCTGTCGCACCTGGCTGGCGAGCTGCATGGGGTCGAAGGGCTTGATGATCACATCGCGTGCGCCCAGGCTGCGGTAGTGAGCGACTTCGCTGGGCTGCACCTTGGCGGTCATGAAGGCCACTGGCGTCCGTTCGAGGTCGACCAGCTGGCGCAGCAGCTCCAGTGTCCTGGGGCCATCCATGCCGGGCATCATCACGTCCAGCAGGATGAAGTCGGGGGCGAAGCCCTGCACCTGGTCGAGGGCTTCCTGGCCACTGCCACAACTGAGCACCTGAAAACCACCGACGGCTTCCAGCGCGACCTTGGCCACGGCCTGGATCGATGGGTCGTCCTCGACGTGAAGGATGCGTTTGAGTTCAGTCATGAACCGTTTCCCCGACGGGGGTCTGCTGCTTGCAGTGTGGTTCAGGTGTGGCGGTTCCGGCCAGCGCCGTTACGATTTTCATGAGCCGGGCTCGCTGTCGCGCGGCAGCTCGAACCAGAAGGTCGCGCCCTGGCCCGGCACCGAATTGAAGCCGATACGTCCACCCATGCGTTCGATGATTTCCTTGCAGATCGCCAGGCCCAGGCCGGTGCCGCCCTTGTGCCGGGTGTCGCCGGAGTCGGCCTGGGAGAACTTGGCGAAGATGCGCGAGTGAAACGCCGCCGGAATCCCCGGCCCCTGGTCGCTGACGCTGGTACGCAGGTATTGCCCTGCATTGCCCAGGTGCACTTCGACCGTAGTCCCGGCCGGGGCGAACTTGGCGGCGTTGGACAGCAGGTTGGCCAGCACCTGGGCCAGGCGCTGGGCATCGACGCGTACGGGCGCATCGTCCTCCACCTGCAGATTCAGGCGCACCTGGTGTTGATCGGCGTAGGGCTGGTTATGCAGCACGGCCTGTTCCAGCAGCGGTTTTAGCGGCAGCGTCTGCAGGTCGAAGCGCATCTTGCCGGCCACCAGCTTTTCCATGTCCAGCAGGTCGTTGATCAGCTCGCTCAGGCGCTGGCTGTTGGCCTGGGCGATGCTCAGCATCTGGCGCATGGCCTGCGGGACTTCGCCGAGCGCGCCACCGTTGATCAGGCCGAGCGAGCCGGCGATGGCGGTCAGTGGCGTGCGCAGTTCGTGACTGACGGTGGAGACGAACTCGTTCTTCATCTGCTCGATACGCTTGCGCTCGGCGATGTCGCGGATCACCGCGATGAAGCGCGCCTGGCCCTGGTGGCTGATTTGCGATACCGCCAGCTCCAGGGCGAAGCGTTCACCGTTGTGGCGCAGGCCCTCCAGCTCGCGCGGCTGGCCCAGGGCCCAGGTGCGTGGCGAGCCGTGATCGGCGGATGGCGGTATCAAACGGGTGATGTTCTGGCCGGCGATATCGGCCTGGCGATAGCCGAAGATGCGCTCGGCGGCGTGGTTGAAGGTTTCGATCTGGCCGGTTTCGTCGAGGGTGACGATGGCGTCGATGACGTTGTCGAGCAGGGTGCTCAGGTAGTGTTCGTGCTCGCGTATCGCCCGTTCGGCGGCGACCCGGTCGCTGAAGTCCTGGATCTGCGCGACCAGATGCACGGGCCGGCCTTCGCCATCGCGTACCACGGCTGTGCTGAGCAGAACCCAGAGCACCTGGCCGTGTTTGTCGAGATAGCGCTTTTCCATCTGGTAGGCACTGATCCGCCCAGCCAGCAGGTCGTCGACATTGCGCAGGTCTGCGTCGAGGTCGTCGGGGTGGGTGATGCGCTGGAAGTCCAGGGCCAGCAGTTCTTCGCGGCTGTAGTCGAGCATGCGGCACAACTCGTCGTTGACCTCCAGCCAGCGCCCGTCGATGGCCACCAGGGCCATGCCCTGTGGGGCGGTGGCGAAGGCGCTGCTGAACATGTGCTGGCTCAGGCGCAGTTCGTCCTCCATCACCTTGCGTTCGCTGATGTCCCAGATGAAGCCGTCGATCCATACCAGGCGGCCCTGCGAGTCGTACTCGCCGCGGCCTTTCTCGCGCACCCAGACACTGTGACCGTCGGCATGGCGTAATCGGTAGGTCAGCTCGAGCACCTCATGTCGGGCGATGCTGTCGTTGGCCCGGTAGGTGATGGGCAGGTCGTCCGGGTGCACGATGCTGGAGAAGCTGCGCACGCGGTTGTCGATGAAGTCCGTGGGTGGGTAACCGGTGAGGCTGAGAATTTCGTCGCTGATGTAACGCATGCTCCAACTGCTGTCGTTGGAGCAGCGATAGACCACGCCAGGCAGGTTGGCGACCAGGCCGCGGAAGCGGCTCTCGCTCTGCTGCAGGGCACGTGTGGCCTGCTGCAGGGCGCTGATGTCGCTAGCGATGCCGAGAAAGCCGGTGATCTGGCCGTTGGCATCGAAGATGGCGTTGGTGGTGAGGTTGACCAGGCGTTGGCTGCCGTCCTTGTGCAGGTAAGTCCACTGGCGGGTTTCCGGTTCGCCGCCACGGATATTGTGGTTGAACACCTCGACACCTTCGACCGGCCGGCCGGCGAGGCGAGTGAGTTCACTGGCGCGCGCTGCGATCTCGCTTGGCAGGTGGAAACAGACTGGCGTGCGCAGGCCCACGACTTCCTCGCTGCGATAGCCCAGCAGGCGTTCGGCGCCGGAGTTGAACAGGGTGATCAGGCCCTCCGGGTCAGTGGCGACGATCGATACACCGATGGCCGAATCCAGCAGCGTCTGCAGGAAGGCGCGCGCGTCGATCACGGCGTCCTCGCGCCTACGTGCCTCGCTGATATCGGTATGGGTGCCATACATCAGCAACGGACGGCCCAGCTCGTCACGGCTGGAAAGACGCCCGCGCACCTGTATCCACAGCCAGCGACCGTCGCGGTGGCGCATGCGGATCTGGCTGTCGTAGGACGCCACTTCACCGGCGAAATGCCGACGCAGCAGCTGTTCGCTGGGCAGGCGATCATCGGGGTGGCAGAGGCGTTTCCAGGTCTCCACGGTGGTCGGCTGCAACTCGTCGAGACGGTAACCGAGCATCTGCGCCCAGCGCTCGTTGAATACCGTCGCGCCACTTTGCACGTTCCATTCCCAGGTGCCGACGTCGGTACCTTCGATGATGCTGGCCAGGCGTTCGAGCAGCGTCTGGCGCGCCTGTTCCTGCTGGTCGCGCTCGAGGATCGCGCTAACCCAGCGAGCGAACAGGCGGAGGAATTCGCGCTCGTTTTCATCGAATGGGCGCTCGCGCATCTGCTGGTCGCAAAAAGCCAGGGTGCCGACACGCCGGCCGCCGACCCAGATGGCGATGCCGATATAGCTTTCCAGGGCGAAGCGCTGGTAGCAGGGGTGTTCGCGATAGGGCGAGGTGGTCATTCGCTCGATGCTGAGGACATCGTCCTGCACGAAGGCCAGGCTGCAATAGGTCTCGCCCAGGTTGAACAGTTGACCGTCCTGCAGTTCACCGTTGGGCGAGACCTGTACCAGTACGCGGTAGTTGTCGTCATCGATCAGGCCGATCACGCCGAGCGGTAACTCGAAATAATCCGCGCCCATGCGCAATGCTTCGCGCAATTGCTCGCGACTGCTCAGGTTCGGCAAGGCTGCGATTTCATTGAGCGCATGCAAGGCGCTCTGCTGGCGTTGCATCAGCCGTTGGGTGCTGCGTCGGGTGGCGCGTAGCAGAATCAGCAGCAGGGTTTCGGCGCCGCACCAGGCCAGCAGCCATTTGCCCACCAGCCAGCGCTTGTCGTGCACATGCACGGCATACAGCTCGCTGATGTCCCGCCAGGTCAGTGCCGTGGCCGTCGGGCGCGAGTCGGCACTCGCCAGTACCAACTGGCTCAACAGGTAATGGCGGCCGTCATCTTCCAGCAGGCGCTGGGTGCCGCCTTGCTCGGGCTCGGGCAGTTCGCCTGCGTTCAGCCAGCGTTGCGCCTGAGGGCGGGACTGGCTGATCAGGCGCCAGCCGTGATCCTCAGTGGCGGTATCTTTGGCGTCCTGCGCTGTACTCGCCAGCACGGCGATACCACTGCCGAGATCCTGGTCGAGCTGTGGCAGGTCATCGAGCATGTTCATCGTCACGCCGATGGCGCCGACCGAGCGCAGGCCGGATTGGTCGTCGACCTGCAAGGGGGCGATGGCGTGCATGTCGATGCTGTCGTGATTCTGGGTCAACCCTGCTTGGCTGCGGTTGCTGCGCAGGGTTTCCATGACCAGGGGGCTCACGGTGCTTGGTGTATCGGCGAAATGCTGGGGCTGATGAACGCGCAGCAATACCTGTGCATCGCCTGCCAGGTGCACGTAAAGGCGAAAGGGGCGATGTGTCTGCAGATTGCGCCAGCGCGGCGCCAGACGCGTATAGAGCTGATTGCGGATGCTGGCCAGAGCGCTCTGGTCGCCTGTCGGCAGAGCTTGGGCCTGGCGCACCAGCTCCGCAACCCAGGCATCGGCGGCGATGGCTTCTGCGAGCAGTTGAGCACGTTCACGCAGGCCATGCTGGAAGCTCTGCAAGGCCAGGCGCTGGGCCTCCGCCTGCTTGTTCATCTGCAACTGCCAGAGCGCTTCGCGCTCATGCAACGCCTGGCATCCGAGCAGGGCGAAGAAGATCGCCAGACACAGACTGCCGCCGATCACGATCCAGCGGATTGGGATCGGCCGTGGCACGCTGTTCAATGCGGCCGCACTCCGACCATTTCGGCGATACGGTGCTGGCGCTGCGGCTCTTGAGCCTCGGCGCAGGTCAACGCCTCACGGTGGGTAATACCGGATGGCAGGGCGGAGCAGGCGCCGACCAGTTCGCGTAGCGGGGTTGGCGCGCGCATGTTCAGCCCCTCGTATTGTCCTGGCTATCCGGTGATTTGCCCACGCTGCCGCTGGCAGATGCAGCCCCTGATACGGGCTGTGGGCGGCCGAAGTGGTAGCCCTGGCCGTAGTCACAACCGAGGTCGCGGAGGAAATCGGCCTGCTCGATCTGTTCGATGCCTTCGGCGAGTATCTTCAGATCCAGGCTGTGGCCCAGGGCGATCACGGCACGGGCGATGGCGGCGTCTTCGGGATCATTGGGCAGGCCACGGACGAAGCTCTGATCGAGTTTCAACTTGTCCACCGGCAGGCGTTTCAAGCGGGCCAGCGAGCTGTAGCCGGTGCCGAAGTCGTCGATGGCCAGGCGTACGCCCAGGGCGCGCAGGCGGGTCAGCAGCAACTGGGCGGCGGCAGGATCCTCCATCACCGCGCTTTCGGTGACCTCCAGCTCCAGCTGGGAGGGCTTCAGGCCTGTATCGGCCAGCACCTGGGCGACTTTCAGGTCGAGTTCACCGCGGCTGAACAGGCGGCTGGAAATATTCACCGCGACGAATCGCAGCGAGCTGCCCTGGGCATTCCAGCGCACCATCTGGCGGCATGCCTGCTCCAGCACCCAACTGTCGATGGCGCCGATCATGCCGTTGTCTTCGGCGATGGGGATGAACTCGGCCGGAGGCACCAGGCCGCGCTGCGGATGCTGCCAGCGCACCAAGGCCTCCATTCCCACCTGGCTGCCATCTTGCAGGTCGTGCAATGGCTGGTAGAAAACGCGCAGCTCGTGGTTGTCGAGGGCGTGGCGCAGGCTGCTGGCCAGCTCCACGCGTTGTCTGGCGTAGTCGGTCAGTTCCTGGACGTAAAAGGCGTACCCCTCGCGGCCGCTGCTCTTGGCCTTGAATAGAGCCGAGTCGGCATTGCGCAGTACCTGCTCGACGCTGTCGGCATCCTCGGGAAACAGGCTGATGCCGATGCTGGCACCGATGTACAGCTCGTGCCCATCCAGACGAAAGGGCGACTCCAGGCAGCGCAGCAGGCGCTGCGCCAGTTCGGCCGCTTGTGGAGCTTCGGCGCAGTTCTCGCAGAGCAGGCCGAATTCGTCACCACCGAGGCGCGCCAGGGTGCTGCCGTTGGGCACATCCTGCTGCAGGCGCTCGCCCACCTCCTTGAGCAACAGGTCGCCGACGTTGTGGCCCAGGCTTTCGTTGATGTGCTTGAAGTGGTCGAGGTCGATCAACAGCACTGCGCCACGCAGTTGTTCGCCTGGGCTGCGCTCCAGGGCATGCGCGATCCGTTCGGTGAACAGCAGGCGGTTGGGCAGGTTGCTCAGCGGGTCGTGGTGAGCCAGGTAGTCCAGCTCGCGTTGCGAACGCTTGAGGGCCGTGATGTCGGAAAATACCGCGACGTAATGGCTGACGCGCCCCTGCTCGTCGTGGATGGCGCGGATGCACTGCCACTGCGGATAGATCTCCCCGCTCTTGCGCCGGTTCCACACTTCGCCGCTCCAGGCGCCGCGGTTCTGCAGGGCGTGCCACAGGCTTTGGTAGAAGGCGGTATCGTGACGGCCTGACTTGAGCAGGTTGGGGTGTTGGCCAAGGATCTCTTCGGCACTGTAGCCGGTGATACGGCTGAACGCCGGGTTGACGTGGACGATGCGCTGCTGCGGATCGGTGACCAGCACGCCTTCCTGGGTCGCATCGAACACCGCCGCCGCCTGGCGCAGGCTGTCATCGTTGGCGCGTTGCTGGGTGATGTCGCTGGCGATGCCGAGGAATCGCTGTGGCTGGTTCATCTCGTCGCGCAGCAGGCGGCCGCGTGAGTGAATCCAGCGGTAACTGCCATCGGCGTGGCGCAGGCGGTAGATGTTCTCGTAGTGATCGGCGTTCGCATCGGCGCCGAGTGCCTGCAAGGCACGCTCACGATCCTCCGGATGCAGGCGTTCGGCCCAGTCTTCACGGGTATTGCCCAGCGCCTGAGGCGTGAGGCCGAGCAGCGCGGCATAGCCTTCGGAGAAAAACACCCGACGCTGCGATACGTCCCAGTCCCACAGACCGTCGTGAGTAGCGTCCAGCGCCAGGCGCAAGCGCTCCTCGTTGCCGGCCAGTTGCAGCCGGGCACGGCGGTACTGCTGGGCATGCCGACGCAGCACCAGATACAGCAGGGCGGCGGTGAGGGTGACGAAGAACAACCCCTTGAGCGATTGCAGGCGCTCCTGATGCGCCACGGACAGGCCGAGCGCCGTCAGCAGATGGTCGCTGAGCAGAATCCACAGCCCGGCAAGCAGCAGGTAGCCCAGGGTCAGACGCAGGGCGGCGGTGTCGATACGCATGGGCGGGCAATTACGCTCCCTGTGATTGCTGGGCAGTATAGATGGGACAAGGCTGAAACATTCTTATCTAAAAGACCAACTGGTTTTCTGCTATGGGTCAGGGATAATGATTCAAGGTTCGTCCTTGTAGGACAAGCCGCGTTTCCCTTTCAAGAGGCAACAGCGTCCATGTGGTACAACGGTTTACTCGACCTTTCGGTCTGGCAGCTGGTGGCTGCGACTTTGCTGATGACGCACGTGACCATTGTAAGTGTCACCGTCTATTTGCACCGCTACTCCGCGCACCGTGCACTGGAACTGCACCCCGTGCTCAAGCATTTCTTCCGTTTCTGGCTGTGGTTGAGCACAGGCCAGAACACACGCGAATGGACCGCGATTCACCGTAAACATCACGCCAAGTGCGAGACTGTCGACGATCCACACAGCCCTGTGATCAAGGGCCTGGGCACTGTGCTGCGCAAAGGTGCCGAACTCTATCAGGAAGAGGCCAAGAACCAGGAAACCCTGCGTATCTATGGCAAGAACTGCCCGGACGACTGGGTCGAGCGCAATGTCTACAGCCGTTTCCCCATCGGTGGTGTGACGCTTATGGCGGTGATCGACCTGTTGCTGTTCGGTGTGGCCGGCATCACCGTCTGGGCGATCCAGATGATGTGGATTCCGGTGTGGGCCGCGGGCGTGATCAACGGCCTGGGTCATGCCGTCGGCTACCGCAACTTCGAATGCCGCGATGCCGCTACCAACCTGGTGCCTTGGGGCATCCTGATTGGCGGTGAAGAACTGCACAACAACCACCACACCTATCCGAACTCGGCCAAGCTGTCGGTGAAGAAGTGGGAGTTCGACATGGGCTGGGCCTGGATCAAGCTGTTCAGCTTCCTCGGGCTGGCCAAGGTGCAGCGTGTTGCGCCTATCGCCCACCGCGTCGAAGGCAAGGGGCATCTGGACATGGACACCGCCATGGCCATCCTCAACAACCGTTTCCAGATCATGGCGCAGTACCGCAAGCTGGTCATCGCACCGCTGGTCAAACAGGAAGTGGCCAAGGCCGACGCGTCCGTTCGTCACCTTTTCCATCGCGCCAAGCGTTTGCTGTCGCGTGAACCGAGCCTGTTGGAAGAGCAGCATCACGCGCGTATTGCCGACATGCTGGCGCAGAGTCAGGCCCTGAAAGTGATCTACGAGAAGCGCCTGGCGCTGCAGCAGATCTGGGTCAAGACCAGCAGCAATGGGCATGACATGCTCGAAGCTATGAAGCAGTGGGTGCATGAGGCCGAGGCCAGCGGTATCCAGTCGCTGCGCGAGTTCGCCGAGCAACTGAAGACTTACTCGCTACGTCCTGCCAACGCTACCGCCTGATCGCCTCACGCGATAACCGAAGGCCCGCCGAACTGGCGGGCCTTTCTATTTGTCCAATTGCTCGCACTATGCTCAATAGATATTGATTGCGAGGGATTGGATGGCTGTTGTGATGGATGATCAAGGCAACGCTGTCTCCGAGTTGGAAGAACTGACCTTGGCCCTGCTGCACAGCCGAGCCGAGGTGGAGCGCCTGGGTGAGCGTGAGCAGTTGTTCAGTAGCCTGCTCGGCAGCGTCAACGCCGTGCTTTGGGCGTTCGACTGGCGCGAGCAGCGCATGATCTACGTCAGTCCTGCCTACGAACGTATTTTCGGACGCTCTGCTGCACTGCTCCTGGCCGACTATGGCGAGTGGCGCAACAGCATTTATCCGGACGATGTCGAGTACGCCGCCCAGAGCCTGGCCAAGGTGCTGGAGACTGGTGCGGTGGAGTCGCGGGAGTACCGTATTATCCGGGCCGATGGCCAACTGCGCTGGCTTAGCGACAAGTGCTTCGTCAGCCCGTTGCCTGGTGTGGACAAGGGCAACGTGATCGTCGGCATCGCTGAAGACATCACCGAGAAGAAGCGCTTGGAAGGTGAGCTGCATCGTCTGGCCACCACCGATGTGCTGACTGAGAGCAGCAATCGCCGGCATTTCTTCGAATGCGCCCGGCGCGAGTTCGAACATGCTCGCCAATTCGGCAGCCCGATGGCCTTCCTGCTGCTCGACCTGGACGACTTCAAGAAGATCAACGATCAGTACGGTCATCAGATTGGTGACCAGGTGCTGCAGCGCCTGGCCCACTGCGGTGCCACCACCTTGCGCCGGGGTGATCTCTTCGGTCGTATCGGTGGCGAGGAATTCGCTGCGTTGTTCCCAGGCTGTGAGCCGGACGTCGCGCTGCAGGTGGCCGAGCGGCTACAGCGCGAGGTACAGCGGCTGGTGTTTCAGCACGAGGGTACGAATTTCGGCATTACCGTCAGCCAGGGCCTGACCAGCTTGCTTGCGACCGACGCCACTCTCGACGCGCTCTATGCGCGCGCCGACGCTGCCATGTATGCGGCCAAGCGGCAGGGCAAGAATCAGATCGTGGTCGGTTGATTGGCGGGTTTCCGCCGTTTTAATGCATTCGATAGGCAACAAATTGCCTATCGAATGGCTGTCATCAGGGTGTCACTGCGCTGACTGGAAAGTGTAACTTCCCGCGGCAGCGGCTCTTGCCCATTGCTGCGTCCGTTCTGGCACGCAAACTGCTCTAGCACTCGCTATTCAAAGCTGGCCAATGGATGCTGGCGCACAATAACAACGATGCGAGTGCCGACTATGACCCAACCTGCCCGTCTCCTCTTGCCCCTCTGTCCGGGCTTCCCGTTGTTATCTCTTTTCTGATTTTCGTTCGCCTCTGGCGCGGCAACCTTCTGCCGTGAGGTCGTGCGCCTGGGCGTTCACCCCATTCGTCTCCGAGCCTGCCTCTTCGTGCCGAAGTCAGTGCTAGGAGTCGATGCGTCACCTTAAACACACTGGAGAGAAACATAATGAGAAAGACCTCCCTGGCACTGGCCGTAGCCGCCAGCACCCTGGGCCTGAGCCAAGTCGCCTTCGCCGATTTCATCGGTGACAGCAAGGCCAACCTCACCCTGCGCAATTTCTACTTCGACAACGACGTTAAGAACACGACCGACAACAACGGTGCTGCTCGTGAATGGGGTCAGGGCTTCATTTTCAACTACACCTCCGGTTTTACCGAGGGTACTGTGGGTTTCGGTGTTGACGCTGTTGGCATGCTGGGCGTGCGCCTGGACGGCGGTGGTCGTAACAACAAGGACGGCCGTGATCGTACCCCGGGCGCTCTGTTCCCGCTGGAAAGCGATGGCAGCGCAGTTGACGATTTCAGCAAAGGCGGTCTGACCGGCAAGGTTCGTTTCTCCAAGACCGAAGCTCGCATCGGCACTCTGATGCCGAAACTGCCGATCCTGACGTCTAACGACGGGCGCCTGCTGCCGCAGATGTTCGAAGGCGGCATGATCACTTCCAACGAAATCGACAACCTGACTCTGACTGCTGGCCAGATCGAGCACGCCGTTGGCCGTGCCTCGAGCAACAGCACCAGTCTGTCGATCGATGGCCGCAGCGTTGGCCAGGCTGACTCCAACAAGTTCTACTTCGGTGGTGGTGACTGGAAGATCAACAAGGATCTGACCGCACAGTACTACTACGCCAATCTGGAAGACTTCTACAAGCAGCACTTCGCTGGACTGGGCCACAACCTGGCTCTGGGTGAGGGCAGCCTGAAGACCGATCTGCGCTACTTCCGTACCACTTCCGATGGCAAGAACGGCAGTGCTGCCGGTCGCGCCGCAGGCTACACCGCCAACACCACCTTTGGTGACGGCACCGGTGAGGTCGACAACAACACCTGGAGCGCCGCGTTCACTTACAGCCTGCGCGGCCATGCCCTGATGCTGGGTTATCAGCGTGTTTCCGAGGACAGCAACTTCGTTCAACTGAACCAGGGTGGTGTCGAAGGTTCTGCTGGCGCCAGCGTCTACCTGCTGACCGACCGCCTGAACCACAACTTCACTCGTGCCGGTGAGCGTACGACTTTCGGTCAGTACAGCTATGACTTCGCCAGCCTCGGCGTACCGGGCCTGAAAGCGTCGGTTGCTTACCTGAAGGGCACCAACATTCAGCGTGCCAATGGCGAGCAGAACAAAGAGTGGGAGCGTGACATCGCGCTGGATTACGTGTTCCAAGAAGGCGCCCTGAAGGGCCTGGGTCTGGGCTGGCGCAATGGTGTGCTGCGTGGCAACGCCGCCACCGATGCCGATCAGAACCGCTTGATCGTCAGCTACACCATTCCGCTGCTGTAATCAGGTCTGCGCGAGAGCGTTAGGTTCTTGCGACTCCCTGAGCAAAAATGCCCGCATCCATTGGATGCGGGCATTTTTTATGTGTGTCACTCAGCGATCGTTGCGATCTCGCTGGTGCTTGCCGAAGCCGCCAGGATGGCACTGGCCAGTGCCATGTCATCGGCGTCCTGTAACTGCGGATTGTCGCTGCGCAGTTTTTGCAGTGCGGCCTCCAGGTGTGGGCCGCGAATTTCGCCAGCGCTGGCGACGAAGCTGCTCGCGTCCTCTTCGGCCGCGGCGACCAGCTTGCGATCCTTGAAGGTCAGATAGGTTGAGGCGGTGGTGGCGCCGGAGGAGAGAATGTCGCGCAGCATGCCATCGGCTGCTGCGGTCTGGGCGATCAGGCAGGCACTGAAAGCCAGTGCGGCGCGGCTCGTTACACGCATGATGAAACTCCTGTGGGGTGGTTCCTAACCTAGGAGTGACAGATGCCGCTTGTGGTTCCTTGCAGGCGATGGCCGGTTGCCAGGCAGGTCAGTTTCTGGCCCTGCTGGTGCGATGCTGATGTCGCCACCAGAGCAGCGCCGAGAGCAGCGCCAGCGTACCGAACAGCAGGAATTGCCAGGCCCAGGGCAGTTCCGGGAAGAGGTAGGTCAGCGCGCCGACGACAACTGCTACCAGACCGATCCAGAGCAGGTAGCCGCCAGCGCCGAACACTTCGAGAATCAGCAGCAAGGTGGCGAGAGCTACCCAGTCCCAGAACGACAGGTGTTGAAGATAGGTGATCATGAGAAAGTGCTGAGACCTGTTCCAGGGGTATGGCTCACCCGTCCGCCTGTGTGCATTGCATAGACTCCATTGCCAGATCAATGAATCTAAGCACAGCCGCTAGCGATCTGCCGCCGACCCCTTCGCAAGGTGGGCAAATGCCATGCAATTGGTGAGGGCTTGATCATGTTCGAACGCTTGCTGCTACCGCTGCTGTTCGTTGCTCTGGCGTTGGTTGGGCAGCGCGCCTTGGCCAGTGAGCTACAGGAGGCATTGCAGCGCACAGCGCCGCAACTGGATGGCCGGGTGTTGCAAGCTGCGTTGCAGGCGTTGCATTGCGCCGAACACGATACGCCGAACAAGGCCAATCGCCTGGCAGTCATCGACTATTCGCGGCCTTCGCTGGAGAGGCGGATGTGGGTGTTCGATCTGAGCCAGCGGAGTTTGCTGCAGCGCGAGTTCGTCGCGCATGGCCGGGAGTCCGGCGAGCTCTTCGCCGAGCGCTTCTCCAACCTGCCAGGCAGCCATCAGTCGAGTCTCGGGCTGTTTCGTGGTGCCGAGAGTTATCGTGGCCGACATGGCCACTCACTGCGCCTGGATGGGCTGGAAGCAGGGCTCAATGACCAGGCACGTGCCCGGGCACTGGTGATCCATGGCGCTGACTATGTGGCGCCGGATTGGGTGCAGAAGTACGGGCGTATGGGGCGCAGCCTCGGCTGTCCGGCCGTGCAGCAGGAGGTGATCCGGCTGGTGGTGGATCAGCTCGAGGATGGCCAGTACCTGTTCGCCTGGCATCCGCAACTGGCCGAGGATCGCTATCGCAGTTGCGCGACGCTCAGCGCTGCTCGCTCTGGGGAGTGACGCGCAGCACTTCCTCGATGGTGGTCAACCCGGCGGCGACCTTCTGTGCACCGGACAGGCGCAGGCTGCGCATGCCGTCCTTGAAGGCAGCGCGGCGTAGCGCCGTGAGATCGGTGTCGGCGGTGATCAGCGGTTTGATCGTGTCGTTGAGCAGCATGATCTCGTAGACGCCGGCGCGGCCGCGGTAGCCGGTTTCGCGGCATTCCAGGCAGCCGACGGCGTGGTGTGCCTGAGTTGGCAGGGGGGAGCTCCAGGGCCGGGTCAGGCCGTTCCAGGTGTCTTCGTCCAGTTGCACCGGTGCCTTGCAGTGCGGGCACAGGGTGCGCACCAGGCGCTGGGCCATGACGCCGAGGAGAGTGGCCTTGAGCAGGTAATGCGGCACGCCCAGTTCGAGCAGGCGGGTGATGGCGCTGGGCGCGTCGTTGGTGTGCAGGGTGGACAGCACCAGGTGGCCGGTCAGCGCCGCCTGGATGGCCATTTCGGCCGTCTCCAGGTCGCGGATCTCGCCGACCATGATGATGTCCGGATCCTGGCGCATCAGCGCACGTACGCCGCTGGCGAAGTTCAGGTCGATGTTGTGCTGCACCTGCATTTGGTTGAAGGCGCCTTCGATCATCTCGATCGGGTCTTCGATGGTGCAGACGTTCACTTCCGGCGTGGCCAGTTGTTTGAGCGTGGTGTAGAGCGTGGTGGTCTTGCCTGAACCGGTGGGGCCGGTCACCAGGATGATGCCGTTGGGCTGGCTGGTCATGCTGGCCCAGCGACGCAGATCTTCCGGTGAGAAACCGAGCTGATCCGGGCTTTTCAGCAGCACCTCGGGGTCGAAGATACGCATCACCATCTTCTCGCCAAAGGCGGTGGGCAGAGTGGACAGGCGCAGCTCTACCTCGTTGCCGTCAGGCGTCTTGGTCTTGACCCGGCCGTCCTGTGGTTTGCGTTTCTCGGCAATGTTCATGCGGCCGAGGTTTTTCAGGCGGCTGACCACCGCCATGGTTACCTGCGCAGGGAACTGGTAGACGGTGTGCAGCACGCCGTCGATGCGAAAACGCACCGTGCCCTGCTCGCGGCGTGGCTCGATATGGATATCGCTGGCACGTTGCTGGAAGGCGTACTGGAACAGCCAATCGACGATGTTGACGATGTGCGCGTCGTTGGCGTCCGGCTCCTGATCCTGTGCGCCCAGGCTGAGCAATTGCTCGAAGTTGCCGACGCCGCTGATCTTCTGATCCGTGGCATTGGCGCCGCTGACCGAGCGGGCCAGGCGATAGAACTCGGTGGTGAAGCGCTGGATATCGCTGGGGTTTGCCACCACGCGCTTGATCGGGCGCTTGAGTACGTGCACCAGGTTTGCTTCCCAGCTGTGCACCAGCGGTTGGCTGCTGGCGATGGTGACGCTTTCACTGTCGACCGCCACGGCGAGGATCTTGTGGCGTTGAGCGAAGGCGTAGGACATCAGCGGGGTGATGGCCGGCACGTCGATTTTCAACGGGTCGATGCGCAGATAGGGCTGGCCGGAGAAGTCGGCTAGCCAGACGGTGAGCGTTTCCAGGTCGAGCTTCTTGCCTGGTCGTTTCCGGTCGTCCACTTGCTGCGCGGCGAGAAACTCCAGCGGGTGCTGGGTGTTGTTCAGCGAGCTGCGGCGAATCGCCAGGCACTGCTCGGCCACATCCTGCTCGACCCGACCCTGGGCGACCAGCTCGCGCAACAGATCGCCGAGATCCAATACACGGTCTGGGGCGGTGGCAGCAAAAGCGGACATGCGGGTTCCTCGGTTGAACATCCTGGTCAAGCATAGCTTCAGGCGGTGTTGCCGCGCGCCCGGCAAACCTCATCAGCCACTAGGATGCCCGAAAAGCATGACCGGGGCGAAGGCTGCGGCGTGATCTGCTAGCCAGTGCGCAGGGCTATCTGTTCCAGGTTGTGATCGAGGTGGCGCCAGTCCACCTGCCACACGCAAACCAGGCCGCGCAGTTTCTCGGCCAGCAGCGCGGCGCGGTGCAACGACAAGCCGCTCAGTTGCAGCACGACCTGCAGGTCGTTGTCCTGGCGTTCCACCTGCAAGTGTTGAGGCAGCAGTTGCAGTTGAGCGAACAGTCCGAGCAGCCGACACAGCACATCGGCATCGGCCTCGGTGCGTAGATGATATTCCACGCTCTGCTCGGGACGATCCTGCCAGGGATCGCGACGGGCGTGGGCTGCTGGAAGAGGCGTGGCGTTGGGCATGCTGGCATCTCGCGGAGGATTTGCTCCAGTTTCATCCTTCGTGAGGCAAAAGTTCTGCCTTGTTTTCTGTGTATTTACACTGTTTGTGGATAGTCTTGCCTTGTTAAATGCCTTTGAGGGATTTTTTATGTCCGTCGTTCTCGATGCCTACGATCAACGCATTCTGGCGCTGCTGCAGGAGGATGCAGGGCTGTCCACCAATGAAATCGCCGAACGGGTCGGGTTGTCGCAGTCGCCGTGCTGGCGACGCATCCAGCGCCTCAAGGAGGAGGGCGTCATTCGCCGTCAGGTGACCTTGCTCGACCGCAAGAAGGTTGGCTTGCACACGCAGGTGTTCGCCCAGGTCAAACTCAATGCCCATGGGCGTTCCAATCTCACCGAGTTTGCCGAGGCCATGCGCGAATTCCCGGAGGTGTTGGAGTGCCATGTGCTGATGGGCTCGGTGGACTTCATGCTGCGCATCGTCACCCGTGATATCGAGGCCTACGAGCGTTTCTTCTTCGAGAAGCTGTCGCTGGTGCCAGGTATCCAGGAGGTCAACTCGATCGTCGCGTTGTCGGAGATCAAGTCCACCACCAGCTTGCCGCTGACTTAGAGCCTGTTCAAAGTCTCGCGAGCTAGAGCCAGGCAATACCGATGGCGGCCCCGCGAATCGAGCGAAGAACGCTCGGAGTCGCGTTCGACTTTACGAGCTGTAAATGAGCATTCTGACCGGGCTGGCGTTCCAGCTTGATTTCAACGCTGTATGGCCGACGCGCAGCAGCCTTTGAACAGGCTCTTAGAGCGGATCGACATCGGCGCGCTTGATGGGCGCGCTTTCCACGCCACGCCTGGGCGTTGGCGGGGTGAGGCCCATGGAGACGTAGATGCTGGTCAGTTGATCGACGCCCATTTCCGCCGGGCGTATCCATTCCTGCGGTACGTAGAGCAGGCCGCCACCGATTGGAATGGGCGCGGTTGGTACCAGAACTGCGCAATAGGGGCGTCCTTCCAGCTCCACCGTTTCCGAGCTGGGGCGTAGGGCGAGTACCGCCACGCCGTCACCGCCGAAGAAGCACCAGACCGGTGCCATGGTGGTGATATCCGGGTTCTTGCTCCTGTCCAGCAGGCCGACGAAGCGGTCGGCCAGGTTATAGAAGTTGCCGATCAATGGCGTGCGGCGCAGGGTGCGGTCGAACAGCCAGGAAAGCGGTCGGCGCAGCCCCAGTTGTACGGCCAGGCCAAGTGGATAGAGGCTGGCCAGCAATACCAGGCTGCCGAGCAGGTAGGCCAGGTAGCTGTTGCTGGAAAACGGCTGGCCGAGGGCGGCAAAGAGTTGGCCGATCAGCGTCGAGGGGCCGACCAGTCGATTGAGCAGGCTGAATATCCAGGCCAGCAGGGCCAGGGTGAGCGCCAGAGGGAGCAGGGATAACAGGCCGGTCAGCCAGGTGGCGACGATGGATTTCAGGCTGCTTCTGATCATGCATCCGGGTTCCTAACAAATTCCTAGTGGGGGACTTTACGTCAAGCAGAACGACTCTGCGCAATCATCCGCCCCGGATGCGTCTGGATAATGGCAACAGCGCTTTTCCCGGACGAAAAAAAGCCCGGCGCTATGGCCGGGCGGAGGAGGTACACAGAGGTACCGAAGTAGCAGTCTGTCTGCCTTACATGCCCAGGAACTCGGGCAGGCCCAGCGAGATGAACGGCACGTAGGTGACCAGTATCAGGAAGCCCAGCATCACCAGCAGCCACGGCGACACGGCGCGTACTACGCGCGTCAGTGGCATTCCCGTAACCGCTGAGGTGACGAACAGGTTGAGGCCGGTTGGCGGGGTGATCAGGCCGATTTCCATGTTCACCACCATGATGATGCCCAGGTGGATCGGGTCGATGCCCAACTGCATGGCGATCGGGAACAGGATCGGCGCCAGGATCAGGATGATCGCCGACGGCTCCATGAAGGTACCGGCGACCAGCAGGACGATGTTCACCACGATCAGGAATTCTATGGGCGAAAAGCCCTGATCGACGACCCAGGCAGTGATCGATTGCGGGATCTGCTCGGTGGTCAGCACGTGGGCGAAGAGCATGGCGTTGGCGATGATGAACATCAGCACCACGCTCAGCTTGCCAGCCTCGACGATCACCTTCGGGCACTGACGGAAGGTCATGTCTTTGTGGATGAAGATCGCCACGAATGCCGCATACACGGCCGCCATGGCCGCCGCTTCGGTCGGGGTGAACATGCCGGAGTAGATACCGCCGAGGATGATCACGATCAGCAGCAGACCCCAGATCGCACGACGACCGGTGCGCACCACTTCAGCGAACGACGCACGCGGCAGCGAAGGCATGTCCTTGATGTGGGCGATGATGTAGATGGTCACCATCAGGAACACGCCCAGCAGCAGGCCTGGAACCACACCGGCCATGAACAGCTTGCCAACCGAGGTTTCGGTGGCAGTGGCGTACACCACCATGACGATGGACGGCGGGATCAGGATGCCCAGGGTACCGGCGTTACAGACGATACCGGCGGCGAAATCCTGCTTGTAGCCGGAGCGCACCATACCGGCGATGACGATGGAGCCTACGGCTGCCACGGTAGCTGGCGAGGAGCCGCACAGCGCCGCGAACAGCATGCACGCGAGGATCGCGGAGATGGCCAGGCCGCCCTTGATGTGACCGACGCAGGCGTTGGCGAAATCGATCAGGCGGTGGGCCACGCCACCGGTGGTCATGAAGGCACCCGCCAGCAGGAAGAACGGGATCGCCATCAGGGTGTAGTGTTCGCTGGTTTCGAACAGCTTGATGGCCAGCGAACGCACGGAGTCGTTACTGAACATCAGGATGGTCATGGCCCCGGACAGACCCAGGGAAATCGCCACCGGAATGCCGATGAACATCAGCGCGAACAGGGCGACGAACAGGAAAGCGATGGTCATCGTTTGATCTCCTCGGCCTTAGTTTCTTCGGCGAGCTTGATGGCGTCTTCGGCTTCGCCGTGGCCGCCCAGGCCCAGTTGTTCGTTACGCAGGATGCGCACGAAAACCTGAAGGAAACGCAGGAACATGAGGGTGAAACCGATGGGGACGATCATCACGATCTGCCATTGGCTGACGCCGAAGCGGTCGAGGTCTTCCGCACCGGTGCCTATGCGATAGAGCACGGCGACCCACTGCTCGCTGGAGTAGGCCATCAGTACGCAGTAGGCCAGGCAAATGCCGACGGCGAACAGCGCAACCATCTTCTGCATCGGTTTGGAGAAGTTGCGTACCAGCATATCGACGCCAATGTGGGCGCCAATACGCACGCCCCAGGCCAGGCCGATGAAGATCAGCCAGCCGAACATGGCTTTGGTCAGGGCGATGCTCCAGGTCATTTCCTGGGAGATGAAAAGGATGCCGTCACCGATGGCGAACAGGGCGCCCTCAGCGAAGGGGAATGAATCGGCGAGCGAATAAAACACCGCATAGAGGTTGTTGACCAACACATAGGTGAAGGTCACCAGGGTCATGCCTGCGAGCAGGAATGCGACCAGGATTTCCTCTAGCTGGTTCCAGACACGTTCGACGGCGTGCATAGGAAGTTCTCCGTCAGTCGGGCGGGCGACGAATGGGGCAAGAATAGGGCGCGGGACGCTCTGGCGGCGTCCCGCGCGGGGGCACAGCTATCAGTTGGTTTCGTTGGCGCGCTCGGCGGCCTTGATCAGGTCGGCACCGATCTCACCCTCGAACTTCTTCCAGACAGGACGCATGGCATCGCGCCACTCGTTACGCTGCTCCGGGGTCAGGGTGACGATTTCGGTGGTACCGGCTTCCAGAATGCGCTTCTTGTCGTTCTGGTTCAGGCTTTCGGCCTGCTTGTTCACTTCGACGGAAACCTCGGCGAGGATGGCTTCCAGCTCGGTGCGAATGTCAGCCGGCAGGCCGTTCCAGAACTTGGTGTTGGTGATCACCATGTAGTCCAGTACGCCGTGGTCGGACTCGGTGATGAACTTCTGCACTTCGTGCATCTTCTGGCTGTAGATGTTCGAGTACGGGTTTTCCGCACCGTTGACCACGCCAGTCTGCAGACCTTGGTAAACCTCAGCGAAGCTCATCTTGCGCGGCGCAGCACGCAGGGCCTTGAACTGCTCATCCAGTACGGCGGAAGCCTGTACGCGGAATTTCAGGCCGCGAGCGTCTTTCGGCTCGACCAGTTTCTTGTTGGCCGACAGTTGCTTCATGCCGTTGTGCCAGTAACCCAGGCCGGTGATGCCCTTGTCTTCCATGGATTTGAGCAGTGCCTGACCTTCCGGGCTCTGCTGGAAGCGGTCGACGGCATGGATATCGTTGAACAGGAAGGGCAGGTCGAAGATCTGGATTTGCTTGGTGTAATGCTCGAACTTGGCCAGCGAAGGCGCGATGAGCTGTACGTCACCCAGCAGCAGGGCTTCCATTTCCTTGCCGTCGCCGAACAGGGAGGAGTTCGGGTAGACCTGTACGGTCACTTTGCCAGGCAGGCGCTCGTCTACCAGTTTCTTGAATAGCACGGCACCCTGACCTTTCGGCGTGTGCTCGGCGACTACGTGGGAGAACTTGATGACGATCGGGTCGGCGGCCTGTGCCAGGCCGGCGATGCTCAGGGACAGGGCGCACGCCAGCGCCTTGGCAGTCAGTTTGAACATGCGGTTGCTTCCTCTTGTTGTGGTTTTGGCAGGGCGCCGAGGGCGCCACTTACGAACGAACAAGAGCAAGTCTAGGCGTCCAACGGGAGAGCGTCGGGATGCCTGTCGCGCGGCCTGGACTTGTACTTGTAAGGTTCGCTTGCGCAGGAGCTAGAGCAACCGATGTGCCAGGCTGGCTTGAAGGCCCGAAAAAAGTGCTTGAGCCCCTATGAAAAGGGGCTCTACCGATAGGTGCGCTTAATCAGGACGCGGCGCTGAAAATCGATGATATGGCGGTTTCTCGCCAATCAATCGAAGTCCTCTGGCGAGCTTCCGCCAGCGCCGGAGAAATTCAGGCCGTGCTTGCGCAGCTTGTCGTGCAGGGTCTTGCGTGGCAGGCCCAATGCTTCGGCCAGGCTGCGCAGCGAGCCATG
This sequence comes from Pseudomonas berkeleyensis, assembly GCF_014109765.1. Taxonomy (NCBI): domain Bacteria; kingdom Pseudomonadati; phylum Pseudomonadota; class Gammaproteobacteria; order Pseudomonadales; family Pseudomonadaceae; genus Pseudomonas; species Pseudomonas berkeleyensis. The sequence continues at coordinate 5,184,061 of NZ_CP059139.1, read as the reverse complement.
CGGGCGGCTCAATTCACCCGCGATCAGGGCGCGCTCGAAAGCCTCGACCTGTTCGCTGAGGCCGCCACTGACTGGCGGCAGGTTGGGCGCGTTGCTGTCCAGTGCCAGTTCCAGGCCGAGGGCGAAACGTTCGGCGGCGTTCTGCAGTTCGCGCACGTTACCGGGCCAGGGATGGCGCAGTAGCAAGGCGCGTTGACCCGGCTGCAGCTCGCGCACGGATAACCCATGGCGGGTAGCAGCGCTTTCGCTGAAGTGCTGGAACAGCAGCAGGGCATCTTCGCCGCGCTCGCGCAGTGGCGGGATGCTCAGCGGTGCGACGTTCAGGCGGTAGTAGAGGTCGGCGCGGAAGCGGCCGGCATCGGCGGCCTGGCGCAGATCTTCCTTGGTCGCGGCGATGACGCGGATATCCAGGGGAATGAGCTGATTTCCGCCGAGCCGCTCGACCACGCGTTCCTGCAGCAGGCGCAGCAGCTTGACCTGCACGTCCATGCTCATGCTCTCGATCTCGTCGAGGAACAGGGTGCCGCCGTTGGCGAACTCGAACTTGCCGATGCGACGCTTCTGCGCGCCGGTGAAGGCGCCGGCCTCGTGACCGAACAGCTCGCTCTCGACCACCGATTCGGCGAGGGCGCCGGCATTGATGGCGACGAAGGGGCCGTCGCGGCGAGTTGAGAGATCATGCAGGGCGCGCGCGACCACTTCCTTGCCGGCGCCGGTTTCACCGAGGATCAGTACGTCAGTGGCGATGCCGGCGAGTGCGCCGATCTGTTCGCGCAAGCGCTGCATTGCCGGCGATTGGCCGACCAGGCGCCCAGCCAGCTGCTGGCGGTCGGTAAGGGCCAGGCGCAGGCTGCGGTTATCCAGCACCAGGCGGCGGCGGTCGAGCGCGCGGCGTACGCTGCCCAGCAGGGCGTCGTTGGCGAAGGGTTTCTCCAGGAAATCATAGGCACCTGCGCGCATCGCCTGCACGGCCAGGGGCACATCGCCGTGGCCGGTGATCAGCAGCACTGGCAACTCAGGGTCGCGCTCGTGCAGTTGGTTCAGCAGTTCCAGGCCATCGATACCGGGCATGCGGATGTCGCTGACCACCACGCCTGGCCAACTGGCGGGAATGCGTTTGGCCAGGCCCTGGGCATCGCCCAGGCTGAGCACCTTGAGCCCGGCCAGGTCGAGTGTCTGGCTGAGCGCCTGGCGCAGGTGGGCATCGTCGTCGATCAGCAGAACCTGGATACGGCTGTCGATGGCGCTGTCGCTGGTCATGGCGAGGGATCCTCTGGGGGTTGCAGGTTGACGCCGGGGCTAGCCAGGCGCAGGCGTAGGGTGATCAGTGCGCCACCGCTCGGATGATTGGCCAGCAGCAGCTCGCCGCCGAGCGCGCGCATCAGGCTCTCGCAGATGGCCAGGCCCAGACCCAGGCCCTGGGCGCTGGTCTTGGTGGTGAAGAAGGGTTCGCGTGCACGCGCCAGGGACTCTGCAGAAAAGCCCGAGCCATTGTCGCGCAGCAGCAGGTCAAGGTGCTCGGCCTCAGCCTGCACGCTGATCCAGATACGCCGTGGCGGCGCTTTGTCGACCAGAGCATCGAGGGCATTGCCGAGCAGATTGCCGAGCACCTGGCGCAGGCGGGTTTCGCCGGCCTGAACCCAGAGCGTGGCGTCCGGCAGGTCGCGGATCAGCTCCACGTCCATGGCGCGGCGGCGCTTGGCTAGCAGGGCGAGGGCATCGTCCAGTGCCGGTTGCAGGGCGACGCGCTCGGGGGCGTGGCGGTCGCGGCGAGCGAAGGCGCGCAGGTGCGCAATGATCGAGGCCATGCGCTCGGTCAGTTCGCGGATCAGCTTGAGGTTGGCGCGAGCGTCATCGTTGCGTTCGTGATCGAGCAGCGTGCTGGCGTTCTCGGCATAGCTGCGGATGGCCGCCAGGGGCTGATTGAGCTCGTGGCTGATGCTGGCGCTCATGGTGCCGAGGGCCGATAGTTTGCCGGCCTGTACCAGTTCGTCCTGAGCGCGCACCAACTCCTGTTGCGCCTGTTCGCGCTCCAGCACTTCCTCCTTGAGGCGACTGTTGAGCAGCTCAAGGTCGTGGGTACGCTCGGTGACGCGCTGCTCCAGTTCGGCCTTGGCACGGCTGTCGAGAGCAATGCGTTCGAGGTAATGGCGGCGGCGCTGCATCAGCAGGCCCAGGAGCAGAAGCAAGACCAGCAAGGCGGCGGCACCGACGGCGACGGCGGTGCGCACCGGGCGATCGATGAGGATGCGTGGGGCGAGAATGCTCACCGTCCAACCGGTTTCTTCCAGAGCGCGGCTCTGCGTCAGCCAGGCGCTGGCAGAGAGGTCGAGCTTGGGCGGCGCTTGTGTCGGGTAGGGTTGATTGGCCGCAATGGCGGCGCGCTCGGCCGCGTCCAGCGGGCGACTGGCATGGAAACGCCAGTCAGGGCGAGAGGTGATGATCACGACCCCATTGGTATCGGTGACCAGCAACTGCTCTGGTGTATTGCCCCACAGTGTTTCGGTGTGATCGAGGTCGACCTTGACCACCAGCGCGCCGATGTTCTGGTCATTCTCGCGAACCGGATAGGCGAAGTAGTAGCCCCGTTTGCCGGACGTGGTGCCCAGGCCAAAGAAGCGGCCCAGGCGGCCAGCCAGTGCTTCGCGAAAGTAGGGACGGAAGGCGAAGTTACCGGCGACGAAACTATCCGGTTTATCCCAGTTGGAGGCGGCCAGGGTCAGTCCCTGGGGATTCATCAGGTAGATGACATCGGCCCCGGTCTGCTCGCGCACGCGGGTCAGCAACTGGTTGGCGCGCTCGACCATGGCGCTGTCGTCGGGGGCGTACAGTGCTGCGCGCAGGCCCGGCAGGTCGCCGAGAATCTGTGGCAGTACCTCATAGCGGCGCAATGTGCCGAGCAGGTTGGCGACATACAGATCGAGCGTTTGACGGTTCTGCTCAAGCAGCACGTCGCGGTAGTAGCGCTCGGCGAGGAAGTGTACGGGCCATAACAGCGGGGCCAGCAGCATGGCCAGCAAAAGCAGGCTGCGCCAGCGGGGGCGTCGCGGGGTGGCTGGGGTCGTACTCATGGAAAACTGCACCGGGATGATCGGAACATTATGCACATTCCTTCAGCCGGAGAGGGTGTGCCGTGTCGACCGCATGGCGGGATCTTCGGCGCGTACGGCTCGCACCAGGTTCTATAGGAAAAGTCGGTGAACACCGATGGCGGTTCCAGAAGGACGGGTTGCGACGCGGGTTGGGCTCCCGCTCGAGTTCGCGTCCATGGATAAGCACTACGAACTCGTATCCAGCGAAGCCTCACTGATGCGCAGGCGCGTCTTGTTCAGAACCTAGGCAAGGCAGGCATCCAGTGCTTTCTGCCACTCGGGTAGGCGCACATTCCAATTGCGCTCCAGCTTGCTGCAGTCCAGGCGCGAGTTGAGTGGGCGACGAGCCGGCGTGGGGTAGTCGCTGGTTGGAATGGGCTGCAGTTTGGCGCAGGGCTTTGCGCTTGCGCGCAGGCGATCACCAATGGCCTGGGCGAAGCCGAACCAGCTGGTCTCGCCCCGATTGGTCAGGTGGTAGGTGCCCCACTGGCGGTTGCCCTGTTGCCAGGCGTCGATCAGTTCTGCGGTCGCCCCCGCGATACTGCCAGCCCAGGTCGGTGCGCCGATCTGGTCGGCGACCACGTTGAGCTGTTCGCGCTCTTGCAGCAGACGCTGCATGGTCAGCAGGAAGTTGCGGCCGTGGCGGGAGTACACCCAGCTGGTGCGCAGGATCAGGTGATCACAATCACTGTCGGCAATGGCGCGTTCACCGGCTAGCTTGCTCGAGCCGTAGACGCTCAGCGGGTTTGGCGTGTCGTCTTCGCTGTAGGGGCTGGCCTTGCTGCCGTCGAACACGTAATCGGTGGAGTAGTGGATCAGCGGGATGCCTAGCTCGGCGCAGGCCACGGCCATTACACCAGGCGCTTCGGCATTGATGGTGAAGGCTAGCGCCTGCTCCTGCTCGGCTTGATCCACCGCGGTGTGAGCGGCCGCGTTGATCAGTAGATCTGGCTGCTCGCGCAGTATCGTCCGGCGCAGGCTGCTTGGCTGCGCCAGATCGAATGCGTGACGATCCAGGCTGATCAGCTCATGCTCGCTCAGCGCCAGTTGCAGTTCACGGGCGACCTGGCCGGTATGGCCGCTGATGAGAATTCTCATGCGAAAACCTCTGCCTCGCTGAGGCTCAGGCCTTGCTGATCTTTGGCGGAGAGTTGCGGCGTCAAGCCGTCCAGCGGCCAGTCAATAGCCAGTTCCGTATCGTCCCAGCGAATGCAGCGCTCATGTGCCGGGGCGTAGTAGTCGGTGGTCTTGTAGAGAAATTCGGCATAGTCGCTGAGTACCAGAAAGCCATGGGCGAAGCCTCCCGGTATCCAGAGCTGACGCTTGTTTTCCGCCGACAGATGCACGCCGACCCATCTGCCGAAGTTGGGCGAGCTACGGCGTATGTCGACGGCCACGTCATAGACCTCACCAGCCGTGACCCGCACCAGTTTGCCCTGCGTTTGCTGCAACTGATAATGCAGGCCGCGTAGCACGCCACGCGCCGAACGCGAGTGGTTGTCCTGCACGAAGTCGCGGTTCAGGCCGGTTTCCTCTGCGAAACGGCGGGCATTGAAACTCTCGAAGAAGAAGCCGCGTTCGTCGCCAAATACTTGAGGCTCGAGAATCAGCACCTCGGGCAGTGCAGTCGGCGTTACATTCATGCCCGCTCCTCGGCCAGCTTGTACAGGTACTGACCGTAGCCAGTCTTGCCCAGCGCTTTGGCTCGGGCAAGTAGGTGATCGTTGTCGATCCAGCCCTGCTGGTAAGCAATTTCCTCAAGGCAGGCGACTTTCAGCCCTTGGCGTTTCTCCACCGTTTGTACGTACTGCGAAGCATCTAGCAGGCTGTCATGGGTGCCGGTATCGAGCCAGGCGAAGCCACGACCGAAACGTTCCACGCGCAGATCGCCACGAGCCAGGTAGGCATTGTTGACGTCGGTGATTTCCAGCTCGCCGCGTGACGAAGGTTTTACCGCCTTGGCGATCTGCACCACGTCATTGTCGTAGAAATACAGGCCGGTCACGGCGAAGCTGGACTTTGGTTTGCTCGGCTTTTCTTCGATGGACAACGCGTTGCCGGCTGCATCGAACTCGACCACGCCGAAACGCTCCGGGTCGCTGACCCAGTAGCCGAATACGGTGGCGCCGCTGCTATGGCTGGCTGCCCGTAGCAGTTTCTCGGTGAAGTGCTGGCCGTGGAAGATGTTGTCACCCAGGATCAGGCATACCGGGTCGTCGCCGATAAAGGACTCACCGATCAGGAAGGCCTGTGCCAGGCCATCGGGCGAAGCTTGTTCTGCATAGCTCAGGCTGATGCCGAACTGACTGCCGTCACCCAGCATCTTCTGGAAGTTGGGTAAGTCTACGGGCGTGGATATGACCAGAATTTCGCGAATGCCGGCGAGCATCAGCACCGACAGAGGGTAATAGATCATCGGCTTGTCATAGATCGGCAGCAATTGCTTGGAAACGCCGAGGGTGATGGGGTGTAGGCGAGTGCCGGAGCCGCCAGCGAGAATGATGCCTTTCATTGAAGCTCCTTAGAGTGCGCCGAGTCGCTGACCCTGGTAGCTGCCATCTTGCACACGGCGGCACCAGTCGAGATTTTCCAGGTACCACTGCACTGTCTTGCGCAGGCCGGTTTCGAAGGTTTCCTGCGGTATCCAGCCCAGCTCACGCTCGATCTTGCTGGCGTCTATGGCATAACGCAGGTCATGGCCAGGACGATCCTTTACGTAGGTAATCAACTCTTCATAGCGCGATATGCCGGTTGGCTTCTGCGGAGCCAGTTCTTCCAGCAGCGTACAGATGGCGCGTACCACATCGAGGTTCTTCTGCTCGTTGTGTCCGCCGATATTGTAGGTCTCACCCACCTTGCCCTCGCTAACCACCTTGAGCAGTGCGCGTGCGTGGTCTTCGACATACAGCCAGTCACGTACCTGCTGACCATTGCCGTAGACCGGTAATGGCTTGCCTGTCAGGGCGTTGAGAATCATCAGTGGGATGAGTTTCTCGGGGAAATGGTAAGGGCCGTAATTGTTCGAGCAGTTGGTGATCAGTACCGGCAGGCCATAGGTGCGCTGCCAGGCGCGTACCAGGTGATCGGATGCTGCCTTGCTCGCCGAGTAGGGTGAGCTGGGGGCGTAGGGCGTGGTTTCGCTGAACAGGTCGTCGACGCCATGCAGATCGCCGTATACCTCGTCGGTGGATATGTGATGGAAGCGAAAAGCCGCCTTGCGTTGCGAATCCAGGCCAAGCCAGTAGGTGCGAGTGCTTTCCAGCAAGCTGTAGGTGCCGACGATATTGGTCTGGATAAACGCGGCTGGGCCATCGATGGAGCGGTCGACATGGGACTCCGCCGCCAGATGCATGATGGCATCGGGCTGAAACTCGTTCAGCGTCTTCGTCACTCGATCTGCATCGGCGATATCGGCCTGGATGAAACGGTAGCGCGGACTCTCGGCAACCAGCCTGAGCGATTCCAGGTTGCCGGCGTAGGTCAGTTTGTCGAGGTTGAGCACTTCATGCTCGGTATCTTGGATCAGGTGGCGAATCAGAGCTGAGCCAATGAAGCCGGCACCGCCGGTGATCAGGATGCGCATGGAACAGGCCTTTAACGAAGGTTAGGGCAGCGTTTTTCTAAGCTGGAAGTGATGCATCACTCTCGTTTTTGTATCCGAGATTTCTTGTCGTGTTGTTCTGGGCGCTCCCTTGCAGGTGATATGGCGTTAGCTCGAATAGCCATTCGTTTGTACACCAAGTTCATTGGCGTGAGCGAGCTATTCTGGTTGATTACAGGTGGAGCAGAGAGCATTAAAAAAACATATAAGGCGGGTATTTTTTGTGATTTTTATGGCGTCAATATTTAACTATGCTATCCCTTAAATCAGATGTTGAAATGCCATTATAAAAGTGGTTAAGTCGCTATATAAGATTTTTCGACGATATTTTGTCACGTTCCGGAAAACATTTTCTCGACTGCCTTTTTTCTGGCGTATCGATGCGCGCGAACGGAAATTATGGCGGGGGTGATCTTTCATGCGTCAGCAGTTGGTCGGTAGTTCCTTACTGGCGCGCCCTGGATTCATCGAGTACTTCCTGGCAGCAATGCGGTTGGTTCATGGCCTGACCGCGGCGTTACCAGGGCTTCTGCTATTGCTTTGGCTCTCGGAAGAGCCCTTGTTAACGCAGAGCTACGCTGCTGTCCTGCTGTTCTTCGGCGTACTGACGGTGATGATGTTTCAGGCGCTGGGCGTCTATTCGGAAGAAATATTCAGCGGCTTGCTGCGTTTCCGAGTGATGTTTTTCGCCTGGTCGGCAGCGTTTTGTCTGCTGCTGTTCATGCACCAGGCGTTGGCGATGTTCAGCTTCATGGAGTGGCATTTCCTCAGCTTCTGGTTCCTGAGCAGCCTCTTCGCGTTCGGCGCCGAGCGCTTGGCGTTGCTGGCCCTTTATCGGTACTGGATGCGCGCCGGACAATTCCTACAGAGTTCGGTCATTCTTGGTGCGACTGAGAATGGCTTGCGTCTGGCGGAGTTCATGCAGCGCCATAGCGACATTCGCTCTGGGCTGATCGGTTTTATCGACGACCGTATCGGTCGCTTGCCCGATAAGCTGATGGGGGTACCGTTGCTGGGGGACAGTAGCGCACTGGAGCGTTTGGTGCGCGAAGAGCGAGTTACGCAGGTTCTGGTTGCATTGCCCTGGTCTGCCGAAAGTCGCATCGAGCATATCGTGCGCGAGCTGCGTAAGCTCCCTGTGAACGTCCTTCTGGTGCCGGACATGCTGGCCTTTAGGCATGCACGCAATCGCATCACCGAGGTTGCAGGATTACCGATGTTCAATGTCTCGGAAAGGCCGCTTGATGGCTGGTCTCCTTTGATCAAACGACTCGAAGACCTGCTCCTGGCCCTCCTGGCTCTGGCCTTGGCTCTGCCAGTGATGATCTTGGTCGCGCTGGCGATCAAGCTCGATTCCCCAGGGCCTGTGCTGTTTCGCCAGAAGCGTTACGGCTACAACAACAAACTGATCGAAGTGTTCAAGTTCCGCTCCATGTACTGCGACCGCGCTGATGCCAACGCCGAACGGCAGACCACGCGCAATGACGACCGTATCACCCGTGTCGGGCGCTTCATCCGCAAGACCAGCCTGGATGAGCTGCCACAGCTGTTCAATGTGCTTCTCGGCAGCATGTCCATGGTCGGTCCGCGCCCGCATGCCACGGCGACCAAGGCGGCCGGCATCCTGTTCGAGGATGCGGTGAAGGAATACACCGCGCGTCATCGGGTCAAGCCTGGCATTACCGGTTGGGCGCAGATCAATGGTTATCGCGGTGAAACCGACACGCTGGAGAAGATCGAGAAGCGTGTCGAGTTCGACCTGCAATACATCGAAAACTGGTCGGTGTGGTTCGACTTTTACATCCTCTTCCGCACCTTGCCTGCGGTCATCTTCACCCGTGAGGCCTACTGATGAGTGCCCTGGTTCCCTGTATTGTCGCTGGCGGCGCCGGCACGCGGCTCTGGCCGGTTTCACGCGAGGCGATGCCCAAGCCGTTCATGCGCCTGGCCGATGGGCGCAGCCTGCTGCAGAAAACCTTCGAGCGTGTTGCTGGCCTGGATGACGTCGCCCAACTGCTGACGGTGATCAATCGGGAGCTGTTGTTTCGCACGCTGGATGACTATCGCGCGCTGAATCAGAAGCGTCTGGAGCTGGATTTCCTCCTCGAACCCATGGGGCGCAACACCGCTCCTGCGATTGCGGCTGCGGCGCTGCATGTCGTGCGTCATTACGGTGAAGACGCCCAGTTGCTGGTGCTGCCGGCAGATCACTTGATTCGCGATCAGGCCGCTTTCATCGCCGCCATCGGACGGGCTCGTGCTCTGGCTGATGCTGGCTGGCTGGTCACGTTCGGTATCCAGCCGGATCATGCAGAGACAGGCTATGGCTATATCCAGCAAGGCGAGGAGCTGGAGGGCGGTTACCGTGTCGCCAGCTTCGTCGAGAAACCCGACTTGGCGACGGCCGAGGCTTACCTGGCTGGTGGCAAGCATTTGTGGAATGCCGGCATGTTTTGCTTTCGCGCCGATGTACTGCTGCGTGAACTACGTGAACATGCGCCGCAGGTCGTCGAGGGTGTGGAGAAGTGCCTTGCCCTGAGTGCCCCGGCGCAGGGCAAGCAGGGCGTGCAGTGCGAACTGGATGGCGGAAGCTTCGCCGAAGTGCCCGATATCTCTATCGACTATGCCCTGATGGAACGTTCGGCCAAGGTCGCCGTGGTGCCTTGTAATCTGGGCTGGAGCGATATCGGCTCCTGGCAGGCATTGCGCGAATTGACGCCAGCAGATGCCAACGGCAACCAGATCAATGGCGAGGTGATTCTGCATAACGTGCAGGGTTGCTACATCGACTCGCCCAAGCGCCTGGTCGGTGCCGTGGGGGTGCGCGATCTTGTGGTGGTCGACACTCCAGATGCCTTGCTGATCGCTGACGCCCAGTGCACGCAGGACGTCAAATTCGTCGCTCAGGAGCTGAAGAGGCGCGATCACGATGCCTATCGTCTGCATCGTACCGTGACTCGTCCCTGGGGTACCTACACCGTGCTGGAAGAGGGCCCGCGTTTCAAGATCAAGCGCATCATGGTGCGCCCTGGCGAGTCGCTGTCACTGCAGATGCACCATCACCGCAGCGAGCACTGGATCGTCGTCAGTGGCACGGCACGGGTAGTCAACGGTGAACGTGACTTTTTACTGAATACCAATGAGTCGACCTTTATCCCGGCCGGCCACCACCATCGCTTGGTCAATCCGGGAGTGATCGATCTGGTGATGATCGAGGTGCAGAGCGGCGAGTATCTGGGCGAGGACGACATTGTTCGCTTCAACGATATCTATGGTCGTGCGCCAGTAAGTGAGGCGACCAACTGATGCGTGTCGCCTTGATTATTCCGACTCGCAACGCAGGCGCTCACCTCGATCGTCTGTTACCTGCGATCGCCATGCAGACACTGCAGCCGGACGAGTTTCTGGTAGTCGACAGTGCTTCGCGTGACGATACGGTCGTGCGCTTACGTGCAGCAGGTGCCCGAGTCGAAGTAATCGAGCCTACCCAGTTCAATCATGGTGGAACCCGGCGTTGGGCCAGTGAATTGGTTGACGCGGATACCTTGATCTATCTGACTCAGGATGCCATTCCGGCCCGAGCGGACACCTTCGCCAACATCGTTACTGATCTGCATGCCGAGGTAGGTATCGGTGTCGCTTATGGCCGTCAGTTGCCACATCCGGATGCTGGCTTGCTTGGCGCGCAGTCACGTCACTTCAACTATCCGGCTCAGAGTCGTACCAAGTGCATGAACGATGCGCCTGAGCTGGGGATAAAAACTTGTTTCAGTTCAGACTCGTTCTCTGCCTATAAATATGAAGCACTGCTTGCTGTCGGGGGCTTCCCCGATGATGTCATCGGTAGTGAAGACGCCTACGTTGCGGCCCGCATGCTGCTCAGCGGTTATGCCGTGCGCTATGCCGCCGATGCGATGGTTCACCATTCGCACGATTACACCATGTTTGAAGAGTTTCGCCGCTACTTCGATATCGGCGTGTTCTACGGACGGGAGAACTGGATTCGCCAGGCTTTCGGTGCGGCGGGTGGTGAAGGATTGCGTTACGTGAAGGCGGAAATTGCTGCATTGCGTCGCGCGGGAGCGTTGTACCGATTACCAGAGGTTGTGTTGCGCAGTGCAATGAAGTTGGCTGGTTATCGCCTGGGTCAGGTGGAAGAACAGTTGCCGTTATCTATTAAGCGTCGCGTCAGTATGTTTTCTGGCTACTGGCGCTAGCTCCTAACTTGCTACAGGAAGTGATTGAAATGAGACAGGCTTTTTTATTGTCGCTAGTTGTAATGTTAGGGGCATGTACGACACCTGCAAGAGTCATGCTGCCAGACGTTGATACCATTGAGGCAGGGCAGGATGCTCTGGATCAACTGGCTCTCGTCCCGCCTCCCCAGGAGCGGATCCGAGTAGGTGATACTTTGCGTATCGTTCGTGATGCAGGAGAAATGCCGACGCTGTCAGCATTTAATGTCAGCACTATTTATGAGCTGACACTCTTTACCGTACTAAATGACGGCTCCATCTATTATCCGTTCATTGGCAATGTTCCTGTAGCCAGGCGTACGCCTGGTGACGTTGCCGAAGAGCTGACGAGTCGCCTCAAGGAGGTTTACCGCCAGCCCAAGGTAACGGTGAATATTAATAACGCGCCGGGCAACACTGTTTTTGTCGGTGGCGCAGTGCGTAATCCGTCAGCTGTGCCTATTCCGGCTGCCAACAACATTCAGCAGGCAATCATTGGTGCTGGCGGTGTTCTGTCGACCGCCGACAGCCGCAAGGTTGCGTTACTCCGCGAGGACGCGGAGGGTGCTTACCACGCCTACTTTCTTGATTACAGCCAGCTTTTGATTACGGGTGAGCAAGGGCGGAAAACCATTTCCTTGCAGCGCGGAGACATCGTCTTTGTGCCGAAATCTGCGGTTGGAGAGCGCATCGAGGGCGTGGATGTATATCTGAATCAGCTTATTCCTTTTACAAAATCGATAGGAATTGGCACCAGTTACACTATCAATCGCTAAGGAGCGATAAATCCATGATCGAAATTCGTTCCTTTCGTGATCTGCTGCGACTGCTTTTTATATTTTTTCGAGAGTTCAAGCTGGCGACATGTGTCACTTTGATTGTGATTCTACTTGGGGCATTTCTGCTGCCTGCGAAGTACGAGTCCAATGCACGTCTATTGGTTAAGCCTGGGCGTGATACGGCTGTGCCCTTGGAGATAAGTGATCGCCAGGCTATGGTCATGCCGATCAGCCAGCGTGACCCTATTGTCGATGAAGAACGCATGCTTACTGGGCGTCCGATTGTTCATGAAGTGGCCGAACATTACCTGGATGTATTAGCCAATCAGCCTCCCCCCGAGTGGATATGGAAACGCATAAAGTACGAGGTAAAACGCTTTGTCGGGGCGATAATCGACGGTGTGCGTACAGTTTTTGAAACCCTAGGCATTATCGAAGAACAGACGGATGTGGAGCGCCTCGCGCGCAGCCTGGAGAAAAACTTTGAGGTTGATCATGCGCTCGGTTCGAGCGTTATGGAAATACGATTTACCTGGAGTGATCCAGATGTCGCTCGTGCCATTGTGGAGAGCTGGATCGAGATCTATCAGCGGCAGCGAACTGATGCGTTGGGCCGCAAGAGCCTGTTTACTTTCTATGAGGCCCAGAGTGCAGCCAGTGCGTTGCAGATCAAGTCTTACAAGGAACAATTGCTGGAGAAAATGGAGGGGCTCGGTGCAGCAAGCATAACTGACCGTCTGGAGGATCTGTCCGAGCGCATCAACATTCTGCGTGGTGAGCGCTTCAATACCATTCGCCTGATCAGTTCTTCAGACAGTGTGCTGGAAAACACGCGCAAGCAATTGGCCGGGTTACCGCAAGAGGTGATCACTGTCCGCCAGATCGCGCTGAACCCTGCTCAGCAGGATTTACGCCGCTTGCTTAACCAGAAGCGTCTGGAGCGTGTAGATATGCTGCGTACCTACACGGCCACTGCGGAGCCTATCCAGGCGCTGGACGAATCAATCGCGTCGTTGGAGAAGCAGATTGCGTCTGAGGGCGATACGGTGCAGAGCTCGGAAGATCGAGCGCCTAATACCCTCTCTATCCACCTGCAGCGAGTGATGCTTGATGAGACCAGCAACAACAGGGCTTTACGTGCCCAGTTGGCTGCTCAGGAAGCGCAGCTTGCCGAGTTGGATGAGCAGCGTACCGAGGCGATGCGTGTCGAGCCCGAAGTAGCGCGCTTGCAACGGGAACTGGATGCGGCGGAAAAGAATTACGTCCTGTATACCGACAGCCTGGAAAAATCACGTATTGATCGCGAACTGGATAACAGCCAGATCAGCAATATTGCGGTTATCGAAGCTGCCACGCTTAACCCCGCGCGTGTCTTCCCGAAAACGCTGATCATGTTGCTGCTGGCTTTGCCGTTCTCGGTACTGGTTGGCCTTCTGGTTGTCTACTTGTGCTATCTACTTGATCAGCGCATCCATGACGGGGGCCTGGTTGAGGCCCGCTTCGGACTGCCGCTTTGGACTACGCTGCCTGAATTGAATAATTCCAGTGCACAAAGTAGTAATGCATTTGCGGCCAGTGTCTACCGCCTCTATGGCTTTATGCCGTTGAAGCGCATTGCCAGCGAAGGTTTGACGCTTGGTCTGACATCTGCTCGACATGGCGAGGGAGTCGGTTTCGTGCTTGAGCAGCTGCGGCAGTTGCTTGAGGAGAATGATCTGAATGTTCGGGTTGGTGGTGCCGAGCAGGCGCAACCCGGTGAGATCGTTCTGTTGGATGCATCGGCGTTGCTCGCCAGCCGTGAAGCATTCGTCGCCTTGCGTCGTGCAGATGTGATTGTGTTGATCGTTGAGGCGCGGCAGAGCTCCATTCCGGTGATACAACATGTGCTGTCCATACTGACGACAGCTTTTGGCAAGGTAGATGGCATCATCATCAACCGTCGTCGCTTTGAGGTACCGGGACGCGTCCTGCAGGCAATTGATCGTTTGCGGGGCTCGTTCTGATGCGCATTGCCCTTCTGGCGCCGCTGCCCCCTGATCAGAACGGCATTGCCGACTACACGGGGCATTTCAAGGCAGCGCTGGAAATCAATGGGGTGGAAGTTGTTACCCCTTTGCTGGGGTGTGACGCAAATGTTCAGTCAGTGGAGGCTTGTGTAGCGGCTTTTGACTGGACGTCAGTCGATCTGGCGCATGCAGAGCTTGGGGGCGGCCGCCTGAGAGAGTTTCACGCATTGAAGCTGTTGCGCCAGCGCTATCCCAATCTGAAGCTCACCGCGACGGTTCATGATCCTGAACGGCTGATCTGGCGGCCGGCACATTTGCCATGGTTGCTGGCCTGGACGGAGCGCTTCCCAGGATTGATCCAACAAGCAGCTGTCGTATTGTCAGACCCACTAACGTTGCGTGATGAGCGTCGGTTGGCTCGGAGCCTTGATCGACTCTTCACCCTGACGAATCTTGGTGCCCAATGCCTGGCACATCGCATGGGCTTGGAACCGGGGCGAGTGGCTATGGTGCCTCATGGCAACTTGGATGTTGCGCCTGTCGAACTGCCACCTACGGAGGTTATACGCCTTCTGTACTTTGGCTTTATCTACCGTGGAAAAGGTATTGAAAGCCTGTTGGAGGCATTTGCAAAAGTCTTGCAGAGCGATAGCTCTCTCAAGGCACGGATGCGCCTGACGCTGGCCGGCGGGACTGCTGCGGAGATGGCCTTCGGTGCATCCGGAAGTTATCTGGAGGAACTCCGGACGCTGATTACTGATTTTCGGCTCGAGTCAAACATTGACTGGCGTCTGAATCTGCCACGGGATGAAATTGCTCAGGTGATTCAGGCTCATCATGTGATGGTGCTGCCATATAGGGAATCTCAGAAACTCAGCATCCTAGGTGCGCAGCGTGGCACCAGTGGGGCTCTTTCATGGGCCTCGGCATGCGGCAGAGGAGCGATTACATCTGATGCCAGAGCTTTCGCGGAGGAAGTGAGTAATGGCAATGGCATGACGTTCGCTCAAGGTGACTCCAATGCATTGGCTGAGATCTTGCTGAAGTTCGCTCGTCAGCCTGATCTGGCGTCCACCTGGGGGGATCGGGCAAGCTCGATAGGGCGCGAGCGCCGTTGGAGTAGTATCGGTCGGCGCTTCCATAAGCACTTTGATGAACTGTGCAAATAGGAGCCTGACGCCATGAGAAAGACAGCCGCCGTCTTGATGATCCTTCTACTTGGCAGCCTGCTGCTCTGGGGGATGCGTGTCGATGCCCAGATGCATACGATGAAGGCACCTCGCGAGGTCGTGTGGAAGGACTTTCTAGGTGTCAATGCCCAATTCCTCTGGTTTAGCCCGGATCGTTATAGGCAGCAGATGCAGCGGCTCAAAGACCTTGGTCTTGAGTGGGTTCGCCTGGATCTGCACTGGGATCAGTTGGAGCTCACCGAAGGACAGTACAACGTGGCAGCGCTAGATGTGCTGGTGCGGGATCTGGAAAAAGAGAAGCTCAAGTCAGTTTTTTATCTGGTTGGCTCGGCGCGATTTATCACGACCGCCCCACCAGAATCACCTTATCAGGATCAGTACCCACCTCGCGATCCAGAGGTCTTTGCTCATCGTATGGCGCTGCTGGCCATGCGCTACCCCAGTGTAGATGCCTGGCAGGTCTGGAATGAACCCAATTTGTTGGGATTCTGGCGTCCGGAGGCAGATGCTGCCGGTTATGCACGGCTTCTCGAGGCTAGTACGTTGGCACTGCGAGCGGTTGCTCCGGAAAAACCGGTTGTTGGCGCAGGGCTGGCGTTCTTCAGTGACCTCCCAGGCGGTAAAAGTATGTTCGAGCAGTTGGGACAGCTTGGGGTGCAGCGTCTAGAGACCATCGTTGCTTACCACCCCTATACGCAGTTGCCGGAAGGGAATATGCGTGGCGGTAATGATTTTGCGTTACGCACGCAAGAACTCAACAATGTCTTGCGACGTTCCGGTGTACCTGCCATCTGGGCTACCGAGTGGGGGTGGTCCAGCTACGCAGGACCGAAAGAGGCTCAGGACATTATTGGTCGTAATGGTCAGGCCGACTACATATTGCGTCGCCTGGCTCTGATGAGTACACAGGACTTCGATCGTGTATTTCTCTTTACACTCAATGACCTAGATGCCAGGGCTTCGGTTCGTGACCGTGATTACGGGCTACTGGATCTAGAGGGCAAGCCTAAGCCTGTTTACCTTGCCCTACAGCGTTTTCTCGCGATAACGGGGCCACGCCTTGCGCCAGCCGAACCGCCTCAGATTCAGAACAAGGTCGATGGTTTGTATAGCGTTGCCTGGAAAACCGACAAGGGGCAAAACCTCTGGATGTTTTGGGCCGAAAAGGGCGGTGATATCGAGTTACCTGGTGTGACCCGAGCTGTACTGCATGATCCATTGACTGGACTTGAAACATCGTTGGGCGACGGTAGCTGGGTGACGGTTAAAGCCAAACCGAGTCTGCAGATACTGACTTGGGATTGAGCTTGATGCGTTTACTCTGGGTTCTACCCTACTCTCCATGGCCAACCACGAGCGGTGGCAAAACGCGGCAATACAACTTGCTGCGTAGTTTGTCTGCTCGTGGTCATCGCATCACTCTTCTTGTGCAGAGTAAGCAGGTGTTGACGGACGCTGACCGGTCAATGATCGAGCCATTACTTGAGTCTTTGATTGTTGTCCCACGCCGCCCACTGCGTAGCCTGACGAGTGTCTGGGCTGCTCTGTTTTCATCTGTCCCGCTTCTGGCAAGTATTAACGGCTATTCCCGTATTATGGAGGAGCGTCTGAAAGCGTTGCTGCAAGAGCACTGGGATATTGTGCAAGTTGAGCACAGCTATAGCTTTCAGCCTTTGGAAAAACTACTGAAGGACAGGCGACAGCCGTTCGTCTTGACGGAACATAACGTCGAATCCTCATTGGGAGCGGCGACCTACTCACGTTTTCCTGCTTGGGCACGACCCTTTGTCTGGTTCGACCAATGGCGCTATCGCCGCTGGGAAAGAAGGGTGCTGAGCCAAGCCTCTCGTGTGGTAGCCGTGACCGATGCTGATGCATCCCAGATGCGGCTCCTGTCCGAGCGGCCTGTAACAGTGGTTGTCAATGGTGTTGATTGTGCTCACTTCTCGACGGTGGAGCCGGATTCTGCCCAGCAGAGAGTATTGTTTCTGGGCAATTACGAGTATTCGCCTAACGTGGATGCCGTCGAGTGGGCTATGGAAGAGGTCATGCCACGCCTGTGGCAGCAGTGCCCGAAGGCCGTCGTTAGCATCTGTGGTTATGCGTTGCCGGCTCAATGGCCCGTGCGCTGGCCTGATGAGCGGATTGAATGGCAAGGGTTCGTCAGTGACCTGCCTGCGTTACAGGCTTCCTCCTCAGTATTTTTGGCTCCTTTACGTCATGGTGGTGGATCGAAACTGAAAGTATTGGAGGCGCTTGCTGCTGGGCTGCCGTTAGTCAGTACAGCGCAGGGGGTTTCAGGGCTGGATATCGAATCTGGCATGCATTATCTGAATGGGGAAACTGCGGAGCAGCTGGCGGCTGCGCTAGCCAGGGTGTTGAAGGTGCCGGCGCTGGCTAGAAGGCTTGGTGAGGCGGGGCGAGGCTATGTCCGTGAACAACATGACTGGAGTGTGGCTGCGAGTCAGCTTGAAGCGATCTATGCAGACATGAATCGAGAGCGCTCCAGGGGGATTTCATGCGCATAGGGTTGGATTACCGAATGGTGGCATCTGCGCCGATGTCAGGGATCAGTCGCCAAATTCTGGCGATGGAGAGTGTTCTGCGTGAGTTACCGGACGTGGAGCTAGTGCGTTTTGCAGTCGCTCCCCAGAGGGCGACACTTCGTGAACGGGTCTGCTGCCCGTCATGGGGATGCCCCTCGGCCTCAATGCACCAACCCCATCATCGTTTGCGCTTCGAAGCATGTTTTCTACCTAGTGAATTGCACCAGAAGAAAATAGATCTGCACATAGCGAACTTCAACATGGGGCTACCGTTGCCGCCAAAGCCCGCAGGGATTCGCTACGTACTTGTTCTGCACGATCTTTTTCAGATCACGATGGAAAATTACCACGCCAACCGCCTGAAAGCGGCGATCTACAAGGTTAGCGACCGTCTCTCGATTGCCTATGCCGTGCATATTGCCGATCAGATCTGGACGCCGTCGCAGTTCACGGCTGATGAGGTTGCTAGGTTGTTTCCGGGCGCTATTGAAAGGGTACGGGTGCTCCCTAATATGGTCGAGGAGAACTGCGAGCAGGTGGCAGACATGGCAGGCAGACTGCCCTCGCGCTATTGGCTTGTGGTGGGGACTCGCGAACTGCGCAAGAACGTGCCTTGGTTCGTTGAGGCGTGGTCGCAGGCAAGACGTGAATCATCTCGGATTCCGGAGCTTGTGTTGGTCGGGAGTTTTGAGCACTTACCCGAATCGCAGAGGCAACTGCCTGGTTTGCACGCATTTTCAGGTCTGGATGACGCTCAACTGCAGAGCGTGTACATGAATGCGCAACGCCTCTGGCAGCCATCCTATGCAGAAGGCTTTGGTCTTCCCGTGGTTGAGGCGTTGAGTCTAGGTGTTCCGGTGGCTGTTGCAACGGGATCCTCTCTTGGAGAGGTAGCACCGCTCGACAGTCCGCGCTTCTCGCCCGTCGATGGGCCTGCGTTGCAGCAACTGATGCACCGGTTAGCATCTGGCCCAGCCGAGGATCCCAGCTTGTTGCGTGAGTGGGCCAAGCGTTTTGGCCGTGGCCCCTATCGTAATCGCCTGATCGAACTGATCGCGGAAGTGAGCTCATAATGCCAGGAAAGTTCTTTGCCATCGGCCTGGGTATCGTATTCGGTGTGCTGGCGTTGTTCTTGTCGCCGCTCAAGGCGGTCGCTGCCGTGTTTGCAGTGGTTGTTGCCCTTAGTGTGTTGCGCTTTCCTCTCTGGGGGCTTCTGCTTTTCGTGTTGCTGGCTACTTTCATGCCCTATGCGACCGTCAATCTCGGTATCCGGACGACTGTGAGCGAAGCGTTGCTGGCTCTGACCTGGGGGGCTCTGCTGTGGCAAGCCTTCATTGCGCCTGAATCGCGCTTACCTGTGACCGGCACGACAGAGAGATGGTTGATGGTACTGATGCTCTTCAGCATCGTGCCGTTCGTGATTGGTCAGCTTTCCACCCAGGGTACAGCAAGTGGGCTGTCCAACTGGTTACGCTGGCTACTCAATCTGTCCACGCTATTTCTCGCGGCCAAGCTGCTGCAGGAGCGAAAGAACCGAGAGTTGCTGGTGGTCTGTCTGCTGCTCGGTACTCTTGCGATGCTGCTCCTTTCGATCATCGTGTTTCTGCGTACGCGCTCGGCGTCTGGAATGCTGCCGGTACTGACTTTCTTTAGCTACGGTAATTTGGACATGCTCGGTTTCGGCCTCAATGCTCTGTCATCTCGCATGGGGTCGCCATGGATGCATCCGAATGCCACGGGCGGCATCATGGCGTTGTTATTGCCTTTGGCATTGTGCTTTGGGCTGGCCAATGAGGGCTGGCGACGCTGGCTGGGACTGTGTGTGGCATTGCTGGGGGCGGCAGCTCTTCTTTTGTGTAGCTCCCGGGGGGCAATGCTTAGTTTGACAATCGTGCTTCTCTGGATGGCTGGGCGACGAGTGCCCTATACCGGGCGTTTGCTGATGTTTGGGGCCATGCTTGTCGTCGTTCTGGTTATGAGTTATCCGCCCTTGCAAGATCGTCTGGTCACCATCTTTTCTTCGGACAACGCGAGTACTTTGGAACGGTTCGATGAGTACCGAATGTTCCCCAAAGCGGTATTGGCCTATCCGTTCGGCTTGGGATTTAAACTTGAGCCCCCCATTGAGGGCACTGACCTGATTGGTATCTCCAATTTGTGGCTCAACTTCATGTACAAGTTGGGGGTAGGGGGGATGCTGTTGTTTATTGTTGTGTCCTGGCATTGGTGGCGTGAGAGCAGGCCGAATCAGGGGCATATTGTACTGACGCGAGATAATTCAATCTGGCTGGGTAGTTTGGGTGGGGTTCTGGCTGCCTTGATCAGTGGCTTGTTCGACCATTACTTCAGCTTTGCGGTGGTTATGGTCGGGCTGTTCTGGCTGCTGGTGGGGATTAATCTTCTGGAGGCTCGGCGTCTTTTTCCTGCTCGGCAGACGCAAGCAGGCCCACAGCATTTAAAGACAGGTATTACCGCTAGTGGCCGAGGCTGACGTCGCACATGCTAGGTTCTGCTGCGTGGCTGACACTGGTGACTTTGCTCGGATTGGCTCTGGGTTTTGCTCGGGAATGGCTGCAGGTGAGCGCTTGGGGGGCCGGTGCTCAAAGCGATGCTTTTCTGGTAGCGCTATTCTTGCCAGAAGCTGTTCGCATGTCTTTGGCTGGCGGCTTACTCAGTGCCGCGGCCCTTCCTTTGTACTTGGCTGAAGATGATAGGGGGCGGTTAGCCTGGATCCAGGCGTTGATACCTCAGCTAGCGCTGATTGGCTCGCTTCTCAGTCTGCTGATCTTGTTGCTAGCCCCCTGGATTGTCCAATTCATTGGCATGGGCTTGGCCGTTTCCGGTCAGATGCAGGCTGCTGAGGTATTACGTATTTTGGCCTGGTGCATTCCGGGTTTGCTACTGCATGCGCTGTTAAGTGTTCCGCTACAGGCCAGCGAGCGCTTCGTAATGGCAGGGCTTGGTTCCGTGCTGTTCAATCTTCCTCCGGTCGCTTACCTGTTATGGATGGGACAGCAGAGCAGTTTGTCTGGTGTCGCAGAAGCATGCGTGCTTGGGAGCTTCCTGATGGTTAGCCTGCTGCTGCCCTGGCCGTGGAGGCAAGGTTGGCGGCCCTGGCATGCGTCGATTTCTACCGACGCGATGTGTCTGTTGTGGCGGCGCATGCTGCCTCTTTTGGGAAGCAATGCAGCTAGCCAGGGCCTTGCCCTTGTGGAACGACTCATGGCGTCGTTTCTGGGGGACGGGGCTGTAACTTATGTAAACCTGGCTCGTAAGCTGGTTAATCTGCCGCTGGTAGCCTTGATGAGCTTGAACCAGGTATTGCTTGGTTTGATGAGCAGTCGTGCAAGTACAGAGCGTATACCGCTCCTGCGGAGAGGTGTGGAGACTGCAAGTTTGCTGGCGTTACCGGCAGGTATAGGTCTGGTGGGGTCTGCTCCGGCATTGGTGACATTGCTGCTGCCAGCAGCATTGGGGCAAGGGCCGCTGCCTCTGTTATTGGCCTGTTTCGCTTTGGTACTGGTCTTCGGTTGCTGGAATGCTTTGCTCGCTCGATATGCATACTCGACAGGGAATACTGCGCAACCGTTGTACTGTGAGCTGCTGGGTAGTGCCATTAATGCGGCACTGCTGCTCGCATTGCCTTGGAGCATCGGGTTGGCAGGTATTCCACTGGCTTCGCTTGCTGGTGTTCTGGTCACTGCGTTAGCACTGATGCGTCAGCAGGGGGTGCTCAAGCGTCTGCCATGGGGGCGTTATTGGATTTGCGCTGCTGCGTTACTCAGTGCGTCCGCAGTGTGGTTGTTCGAGATATCGTCTCCATGGCTCCAGCTAGGGCTGACCACCTTGTTTGCATCACTGACAATGGTGTCCCTGGCTTGTGTGCTGAAGCCCTGGCGAGCTACCTGAGTCACTCATAGAAACAATATTTATCCGGATCTCATCGATTCGGTACTTACGAGGGGGCGTTACGGTGGAGCAGCGTTGGGTTCAGATGGATATCGCCAAAGGCGTTGGGATCCTGATCATCGTTTTTGGCCACAGCTGGTTTGTAGCTAGTTCGCCTTATTTTCTCTACCCGTTGCTAGCGTCATTTATCTTGCCATTGTTCTTTTTTCTTTCCGGCGTATTTTTCAAACCATCTGCATCCTTTACCGATACCGCAATAGGAAAGGCAGATGCCTTATTGAAACCATTCTTCTTCACGATGGTGCTGTACGTGATTGTGCGGAATGTAATTCGTGAGCAGCCACTGATGCCTGACATGGGCGGGCTGTTCTATGCATCGGTAAACACCTTGCCCTGGCAGGCTCTTTGGTTCCTGCCGCACTTCTGGCTGGCCATCCTCTACAGTTGGTTACTACTACGTTTTTTGATGGCGCTTCGCCTGCCGTCTGTGGTTATTGGTGGGGTTGTCGTTATTCAGTTGCTGTTCGGCATCTGGTTGTTGGGATGGTTCTGGCAGATGCCTGTTAATCTGCTCGGGCACTCTTTTGTTCTGCCTGGGCTACCTTTCAGTGCTGATGTCGTATTTATCAGCAGTGCGTTCTTCATTTTTGGCTATCTGTTGCGCAGTGTATTGAGGGCACACAAGTCGACCCCCCTGACCTTGCTTGCGAGCGTTCTGTTGTTTGGGGCGGTCTTCTTTTTCCATCCAGTTACGATGGATCTGGCGCAACGGCGTTACGATCACTGGTTCTGGACCACTTTGCTAGCGGTGCTAGGGGTGTATGTATGCTGGGCGCTTTCAGGGGTGATGACGCGATTGGGTTGGTTATCAAGAGCGATGACCTATATTGGGCAGTCGACGCTGATCATCTTGATATTTCATGGGGAAATTCAGAACAAGACCTTCGGACTCCTGCGGTCAGTGTCCGTTCCTGACTACGTAAGCGCCGCTATTGCTTTGCTGTTTACCGTAACTGTCTCGCTCTTGATCGGAGAGGCTATCAAGCGATTGTGGCCGTTACGTTTGTTGTATTTCCCTGTATGGGGACGAAAGCGACGCGAAGCCCAGATAAATGCGAGGGGAGGTGCAAGGTCGTGACCTGTGTGTCGCGTAAAAGCAAAAGGCCCGCATCGCTGCGGGCCTTTGTTTTATATGGTGCCGGCACCAGGAGTCGAACCCGGGACCTACTGATTACAAGTCAGTTGCTCTACCAGCTGAGCTATACCGGCTAGGTGGGGGCGCCATTATATCCATTCGTCGGCCTGAGTAAAGCCACGTGCGAGCCAGGTTTTTCTAAGCTCGGCTATCAGTAGCTTCTGGCTTATGCACAAAGAGAAGGCGCGTGCGACAGATGCGCACCGGCTCTGTGCGCTCTATCACGTTTTTCTGCAAGTCATTGTTTTTGCTGAATCTTATGCGGTTGATCGAAAAGTGATCAGATGTCTGCAAGGTACTTCCTGAGGGCTTTTGGCGCATTTGCCCAGAAAGGATCAACAGAGTTATCCACAGCTTCTGTGTGCAACTCAGGGGCGCTCGGCCAGCAGGAGCAGATTGCGCGGGCTCAGGTGATAGTCGCAGAAGGTGCCCAATTTCACCTGATAGCCCTGCTCTTGCAGGTACAGTGCGCGGTCGAGCAGCAGCCAGAGCTCCAGTGGGCGGCGGAACAGGTTGCGCAGAAGTTCCAGGTTGCGAACTTCTGCCAGGCGCTGCCAGCCGCGGTCTTCCCACTCCTGCCAGTTCTGATCGCTGGGTGAGGGCACACCGCGAAGTGCGGCAAGGTCATGGCAGAAGCGGGCGAAGGGTTTGCCGAACCAGTTACTGGGTAACGATGGCGTGGGCAGGTACTCGTTGCCGCCCTTGAGTTGGCGTTGTAGCAGGTCGAAGGCCAGGCGCCAGGCCATCGACTGGTCGCGTTGTCGGCGTACGCGTGCGCCGGCCGTGACGGTCTCGCTTAACGGCAGAGCGAGATCGTCGCGTGACAGTTGCAGGGGCGATGCCTGCGCCGCGGCTGACAGTGCTTGATACTGCGTGCCGGCAATACGGTTGTAGCAGCAGGGGGCGACTGCCAGTTGCATGCAGCCGTTCTGGCTGGCGAGCTGCAGCAGGCGTACGTGCAGGTCGCCGCAAGCGTGGAGGGCGACTGGGGTGTGTTCAGCTTCGAGCTGGTCGCTGCAATCAATGCTGAGCACGTCCTGCTGGATATGCTTGGCGTTCAAGCCAAGCCGTCGACTCAGTGCGCTGCCGCTCTCGATCAGGGCTGGGTCGTATTCCAGGCAGGTCAGGCGTTGATCATCGTGGGTCAGCCAGCGGCCCAGGTGACCTTTGCCTGCGCACCAGTCGAGCCAGTGCCGGGGGCGTTGGGCGAATCGCAGGTGGCTGGCGAACGCCTGTATCTGCGCCAGTTTGCGTCCGGGCACATCGACGCTGAACACGCTTGGGCGTTCCTCGCTGGCCATGCCTGGCATCTTGCCCAGGGCGCTGAGTGCCTGTGCCTGGTGGGCCAGGGTCGGGAAGGGTGCCGGGGCATCGAGTTCCCAAGGGCTGGCGTTGCTGGCTTCGGCCTGTTCGAGCGAACGGCTCCTTAGCCAGGCCGCGAGCTCAGGTAACTGGGCTTCCCAGGGTAATTGCAGGTGGTGAAAGGGACGCGGTCGCCACAGGGCCTGATGTTCGCGGAGGAAGCTGTCCAGCGCCTGGAAGCGGGCGAGCAGTTCGCCTGAGGTGAGGATGGGCTCGGACATGGCGCACACGCATCTGATGGATTCGTGCCGTCGGCAGGCGACGGCACGGTTGGCTTAGCGGCCCTGGCAGGCGTCGACGCGCAGCCAGCGTTCTAGCAGCTTGAAGAGGTTGATCAGGACAAAGGTGATCGCGAGGTAGAACAGTGCTGCGGTGAAGAAGAACTCCATGCTCACGTAAGTGCGGGCATTGAGCGTGCGCGCCATGCCGGTCAGCTCCAGCAGTGTGACTGTGCTGGCCAGGGCGCTGGCCTTGAGCATCAGGATCACTTCATTGCTGTAGGCCGGCAGGCCGATGCGCGCGGCCCGCGGCAGGATGATGTGCAGCATGGCCTGGGTGCGCGACATGCCCAGGGCACGAGCAGCCTCGATCTCACCTGGCGGCACAGCCTGGATGGCGCCGCGGAGGATCTCTGCGATATAGGCGGCGGTGTGCAGGGTCATGGTGAGCACAGCGCACCAATAAGGATCGCGCAGATAGGGCCAGAAGATGCTCTGGCGCACGGCATCGAACTGGGCCAGGCCGTAATAGATCAGGAACAGCTGCACCAGCATCGGTGTGCCGCGGAAGAAGAAGATGTAGCCGTAGGGCAGGGCGCGTACGTACCAGTGTTTCGAGGCTCGGGCGATACCCATGGGCAGTGCCAGGATCAGCCCGGCGATGACGGCAACTGCCAGCAGTTCGATGGTCAGTAGTGCGCCCTCGAACATCTTCGGCAGGTACTTGTAGATCAGCTCCCAGTTCATTGGTTGCTCCTGACGAAGCCGCGTGAGGCTTTCTTCTCAAGGAAGTGCAAGCCGATCATGGCAATGATGGTCAGCCCCAGATAGATGATGGCGGCGACCAGGAAGAAGGTCATCGGATTCTTGGTGGCAGTGACCGCGATCTGTGCCTGGCGCATGATTTCGGTCAGACCGACCACCGATACCAGGGCGGTGTCTTTCATCAGAATCATGAACAGGTTGCCCAGACCGGGCAGGGCGATGCGCCACATCTGCGGCAGGATCAATTTCCACAGGATGCGACCCTTGGACATGCCGAGTGCCTGGCCAGCTTCGCGATGCCCCTTGGGGATGGCCAGAATGGCGCCGCGGAACACCTCGGTGGCATAGGCACCAAAGCACAGGCCGAGGGCGATGACGCCCGCGGCGAACGGACTGAGTTCCAGGCTACCTACGCCCAGGCTTTCGCCCAGTGCGCGCAATACGTTGACGGTACTGAAGTAGATCAGCAGCACCCAGAGCAGCTCGGGCACGCCGCGTACGATGGTGGAATAGCTGCCGCCGAGCCACTGCAGCGGCTTGTACGGCGAAGTCTTGGCCAGCGCGCCGAGCAGGCCGAGCACCAGACCTAAAACCAGCGCGCAAAGCGCCAGTTGAATAGTCATCAGGGTGCCGGCGGCCAGGGCTGGGCCGAATCCTTGGAGATCGAAAATCATCGGAGGGCTCAGGCGACTGCGCCGCCAGGTCGGCGGCGCAGTGCCGTCAGGTCATCAGTAGATGCTGAACGGGAAGTACTTGTCGTTGATCTGCTTGTAGGTGCCGTCAGCGATGATCTCGGCCAGAGCCTTGTTCAGACGCTCGCGCAGGGCGTCGCCCTTGCGTACGGCGATGCCGATCTTGTCGTTGTCGAATACCGGGTCGCCCTTGAATTCGAAGTCCTTGCCGGCGTCGCTCTTGAGCCATTCCCAGTTGACGAAGGTGTCGGCCAGTACGCCATCGAGGCGGCCCGAGGACAGGTCGAGGTAGGCGTTTTCCTGGGTGTCATACAGCTTGATGTCGACCACTTTGCCCAGGTTGTCTTCCAGCCAGGTGCCGGCGATGGTGGCGCGCTGTGCACCGATCACCTTGCCCTTGAGGCTGCCGGCGTCAGTCTTGAAGTCGGCCGACTTGGGAGCAATGAACTGCAGCTTGTTGGTGTAGTAGGGCTCGGTGAAATCGACCGCGGCCTGACGCTCTTCGGTGATCGACATCGAGGCGATCAGGAAGTCGAACTTCTTGGCGTTCAGGGCCGGGATGATGCCATCCCAGTCGGAGGTGACCACTTCGCACTCGGCCTGCATCTTGGCGCACAGGGCCTGGCCGATTTCCACGTCGAAACCGGTGACCTTGCCACTGGAGTCGATCAGGTTGAAGGGAGGGTAGGCGCCTTCGGTGCCGAGTTTCAGTTTGTCAGCGGCGACAGCGCTGGTGCCGAAAGCCAGGGTAGCGGCCGCGGCCAGCAGGATCTTCTTATAGTTCTGCATGCATGTTGCTCCGTGTTAGCGATTGCTGGACATGAATTGTTTACAGCGTGCCGATTGCGGGTTGTCGAACACCTGGGCGGGTGGCCCTTGTTCCTCGACCAGGCCCTGGTGGAGGAACACCACCTCGCTGGAAACCTGGCGAGCGAAACTCATTTCATGGGTAACCAGCAGCATGGTGCGACCCTCATCGGCAAGCGCGCGAATCACATTAAGCACTTCTTGTACCATCTCCGGGTCGAGCGCCGAAGTCGGCTCGTCGAACAGGATCACCTTCGGCTGCATGGCCAGGGTGCGAGCGATGGCCGCGCGCTGCTGCTGGCCGCCGGATAGCTGATTGGGATAGACGTGGCGCTTGTCGGCGATACCGACCTTGGCCAGCAGTGCTTCGGCCACTTCGATGGCTTCTGCCTTGCTCTGACCGAGCACGCGGCGCGGTGCTTCGATGATGTTGTCGAGCACGCTCATGTGCGGCCAGAGATTGAAATTCTGGAAGACGAAACCGATCTCGCTGCGCAGGCGATTGATCTGCTTGTTGTCCGAAGCGATCAGGTCGCCGTTCTTCGCTGCCTTGAGCTTGAGCTCTTCGCCAGCAACGAAGATCTGGCCCTGATGCGGGTTTTCCAGCAGGTTGATGCAGCGCAGGAAGGTGGATTTGCCGGAACCGGAGGAGCCGAGAATGGAGATCACGTCACCGTCTCTGGCCGTCAGGGAGATGCCCTTGAGCACTTCGAGGTCGCCGTAGCGTTTGTGCAGGTTGCGTATTTCCAGCGCGGGCGTCGCCTCGGCCATGGGGTGGGATCCTCTTCTTCTTCGAATGCGCTCCGGCGTGCAGCGGGCCATCCTGGCTGGCGGCCAAGCTAGCATAGCGTTTCCGTGACCGCCAAGCCGTTTACTGGCCTATGGCTGGCTTCGCAGTCAGGGTGTCGCCTGGCTGCAGTTGCTTGTCGCGCAGATGCAAAACGGGCCGATCACATGCGGCGGTCGCCGCTGCTCGCCCCTCCAATCATTGATAGCTCGTTACTCGGTGCTTGGTCGGGCCATGCGCTGGCGCAGCAGGGCGAACAGGCTGGGCAGCACCGAGACGAGGATGATGCCGACGATCAGGTAGTGCAGGTTGTTCTTGATCACCGGCAGGTTGCCGAACCAGTAGCCGGCGTAGGTGAACGAAGTCACCCAGAGAATGGCGCCGACCACGTTGTAGGCCGCGAAGCGCCGGTAGCTCATGTGGCTCATGCCGGCGACGAAGGGCGCGAAGGTGCGCACGATGGGCACGAAACGGGCGAGGATGATGGTCTTGCCGCCATGGCGGGCATAGAAGGAGCGGGTCAGCGCCAGATGCTCACGGCGGAAGATCTTCGACTCCGGATTGCTGAACAGGCGCAGGCCGAAGAAACGACCGATGCTGTAGTTCAGGGCGTCACCGAGAATCGCCGCAATGATCAGCAGTACCACCAGCAGGTGTACGTCGAGCGTGCCGTGCAGGGCGATGGCGCCAGCGACGAAAAGCAGCGAATCACCAGGCAGGAAGGGCGTGACCACCAGGCCTGTTTCGCAGAACACGATCAGGAACAGGATGCCGTACACCCACGGCCCGTAGGCGGCGGTGAGTTCGGTCAGGTGCTGATCGATGTTGAGGATGAAGTCGATGACGAGCTGGATGAATTCCATCGGGCGCCCCGTTGACCGGAGGCAGGTGTCTGTCCGGCGTCGTGAAAGCAAAAACCCCGAGGAATTTCTTCGCTCGGGGTTCTTAGAATGATGGTGCCCAGGGACGGAATCGAACCGCCGAGACACCCGTAAAAGCCACAACCCCCGCACTACCAGGGCTCTAGCTGCGCGTTAGGGCGCGAATTGTACGATGCTTTTGTATGAATGAGGAAGCTATTGGGGCTCTACTCCTTCAAGAGCCAGGAGCTTGTTGAACAGTTCTTGTTCGATCGAGGCAGCGGTCTTCATGCCTTGGGAGGTATAGAAAGTGGCCAGGTAGCCCGCTGCTGCATGGGCCACGGCAACTAGCATGTCCTCCATTTGGCCCACGGTTGATTGTCGAAATTCTTCAACCGAAGTCGGGGCGCCGGTGGAGTAGAAGTAGCTGACGCCGAACGGGGAGCCGTGGATGACTTCGGAGGAGACGGAGTAGATCAGCGTGTAGGCGGCAAGGAGTCGACTACCGGCCTTTCTGCCCGCCGCTTGACCAACGCGATTGATTCGGCTTGGCAGCGCCAGTGTCGTCCACATGTCTTGACCCTTTCCTGTGAACTCTTTGAACTCTGTCGGTGGGGAATCCGCAGGTGAGCCGCTGGAGGATAGCTTGAGAGTGAAGACCCCTTCGCCAACGGTTCGGTTGTGCTGCTTCCATTGCCTGAACTTCACGTATCGAAGTGCCCGTTCAGACGCTGCGCTGTCCTGGGAAACTAGGAAGGCGGCATTGATGAACGACTCTACTGCGCTTCTTGCAATCGGATATAGGTCTCTTACCGGGATACCGCGCCAGTCAAGGCACCGCAGGATCGTATTTACCGACTGCCCCGCACACATCGCGATGGGCTGCGATGCGTTGATGATCGGGGGCTCCAGAGAGCAACGAAGCTGGGTTCCTGCCATTTCAGCAGGCCCTTGGGTAGCCACGAACAGAGATATGCGTAGCAGCTCCAATTGCTCCTGAAGCACCTCGACCAGCAGGGGGTTAGGGCATGGTGGGCTACCCGTTTGCATGGGTTCTCCATGTAGCGGCAATTTGGAAAGAAAAAAATCGTCCGGGCTTGAATATAAGGCGGTTTGCAGCATTCCCCCCCCCCCACGGGCCAGGGCCTTCTATGGAGCGGAGAGCCGCCGGTTAATTCAAGTCTACCTTGCTGCGACAGCATCCAGGACGGGCCCTGGATTGGTGTTCTCGTTTGGGTATGGCCCAGCGGTAACGCCTGGAGGCCAGTCGGAATGTCACCGTTTAGAACCTGTTGACCACTTATACGACACCAGGTATGGTGACACCACTTCAACGACAACAGGGACACCCCGCCATGCTCGTTCACGCCTACCTTCGAGCCAGCACCGCCGAACAGGACGCAAGCCGCGCCAAGCAGCAACTGACCGAGTTCGCCAAGGAGCGTGGCCACCGTATCGCCGGCTACTACCCCGAGAACGAAAGCGGGGCATCGCTGCAGCGGCCCAAGCTGTTCGAGCTGCTGAACAACGCCGAGCCAGGTGACGTCCTGCTGGTCGAGCAGGTCGACCGGCTATCACGCCTGACCGAGGGCGACTGGAAGCAGCTCCGCTCCATCATCAAGGCGAAGGACGTGCGCGTGGTCGCCCTGGACTTGCCGACCTCTCACCAGTTCCTGGAGAAGCCCAACAGCGACGCCGATGCCTTCACCGCCCGCATACTGGCAGCTATCAACGACATGCTCCTGGACATGCTCGCAGCCGTGGCCAGGAAGGACTACGACGACCGCCTACGACGTCAGAAGCAGGGTATCGAGAAGGCCAAGGCCGAACGCCGCTACCAGGGCAAGGCCATCGACCAGGACAAGCACAAGCGCATCCTGGCGTGCCTGGCCAAGGGCATGAGCCTCCGGGAGACAGCCAAGGCCACCGGCACCGGGACGTCCACCGTCATCCGGGCGAAGAAGCTCCAGGAACAAGCAGCAGCAGGCGTCTGACCACCATCGAGGAGCGCCTGGAGCAGGCCAAGCAAGCCATGCGCGACGCCCTGGTTGTCCTGTCCCGAAACATCGAGGACATGCAAGAGCATCGCCGCCGCATCGAGGAGGCCCTGGAGGAGCTGCAGGAGGCGCAACCGTGAGCCAGGTACAGAAATTCAGCTTCGGCCTCATGGACTTGCGCGTCATCGAGCAGGATGGCCAGCCGTGGTTCGTCCTGAAAGACGTCTGCGATGCCTTGGGACTCCGCCCAACCCCCAGTAACGGCTCTTACCAAGGCCACTACAAACGCCTTGCTAAGGACGAACTGTCACTGGCCGTCGTCCGACTGGCACCTAGTAACCAAACCATTAGATACAAGCTGGTCAACGAATCCGGCCTCTACAAGTTCGTCATCCGCTCCGACAAACCCCAGGCCAAAGCCTTCCAGGACTGGGTCACGCGGGTAGTCCTGCCAGCCATCCGCAAGGACGGCGCCTATGTCCTGGGCGAGGAGAAGGTAGTCACCGGGGAAATCTCCGAGGACGAACTGATCCTGCGCGCCATGCAGGCCCAGCAGAAGAAGGTCGAGCGGCTGGTCTTCGAGCGCGACCGCCTGGCCGCTCAGAACCTCCACCTGGAGAAAGAGCTGACTCACCTGGAACAGCACACCCAGCAGCTCCTCCCAGCGGCCACCGTGGGCCAGGCTGTCGCCAAGCGTAAGGCCCTGGGCGTGGTCGACTTCTGCCGCAAGCTGGAAGTTGAGCGTATGTACTGTTACGAGCTATCACGGGCAGTCAGGGCAAACGACTGGGATTCCGGTGATTTGCGCTACGGACTGGCTGAAGCCGATAGTGTCCGTGGCGGCAGTGTCCGCCCTACAGGCTGATCAAGACCATTTGCGGCCCTCCCTTGGGCAACCAGCTCCAGCCCCTGCAGAACCCGCCCTGGCCATTTACGGCCACCCCTCGTGTAAACAGCGCAATGCGCTACCGGAGGCCGGGAGCTATTTACGGCCAATCTTAGTGAACAGCGACGCATGAGCCGACCAGCTTTACCCCCAGTAACAGGGGAATGCGAAGCGCTGCAGTCACACCACCACCCTCCACCACGACCGCTGACACCCTGCCCGGAACACTCCAGGCGGGGCGATGGCGTTCGCTCTACCACCAAGGACTTCGATCCAATGAATACCACCAAGCTGGTGCGGTTGAACCTGCACCTACGCCCCGACCACCTTGACCGACTGACCACCCTGGCCTGTGCGCTGGGTAAGAAGAAGTGCCGCGACACGCGCCTGGCTGAAGCCATGGAGCTGGCCCTGACTGCGGGCCTGTCCTGGGAGGACGACGACCTCCTGGACTTGGCTCGTAGCGACCGGGAGGAGCCTCGCTGGCTCGCCCTCGGCCCCATTGTTCGGGCACGGTGAGGTAGACCATGACGGAAAGACTTCGATCTGTTCCCCTGAGCGCTATCCACACCCACACTACACTGCAGAACCGGAACACGACTGCGTCCATGCGGCGCCAGCGTCGTGAAGCTGAGCAGCGGGTCGACCACATCGCCAGGCTGCAGCAGAGCATTGCCGCCAACGGCCTGGAGAAGCCCCTGGAGGTGGTCGCCATGTCTGACCATGAGGCAGCCCACACCGGGAAGCGCTTCTGGCTGGTCGGCGGCCACCACCGCCTGGAGGCCACCAAGCTCCTGGGGCATCAGGAGGTCGCTATCACGCTCCTGGAGGGCCAAGGGCTGCAAGCCGCCAGGCAGCACAGCTACCGACAGAACGCAGAGTTGTTTCGCCAGTTGGAGGATGACCAGCGCATTGACAACGCCTGGCGGGCTATTAACGACCCCAGCTTCAGCACCTTCAGGGACATGACCAACAAGGAGCTGGCCGATACCTTCAACATCAACTCACGGACAGTCGACCGCCTACGGGAGCTGCGTCGGCGCTGGGCTGCACGGGAGCAGGACATTGACTATGAAACAGAGCGTAGCAAGGCCAAGGAGGACGGCCAGCGGGGTATCCGGGCCTTCAACCAGGCGCTCGACGACTACTGCAGCCAGAACGCCATGGGGCTGTTCTCGCATGACTACGGCAGTCTTAAGCGGGAGCTTGGTCGGGGCACCACGGAGGCCGTCATGGAGGAACGTCAGTTGATTGCACGTACCGTCCCCGCCATCGTCCAGGATCTGAACAGCTTTGGTCTGGAGAGAATTGAGTCCATGCGTGCGGTATTGCGGGATGTTGACGCGATACTGGCCAAGGCCAAGACCTACTACGAAGCCTGCGAGCTGGCCGACGCCCGCTTCCTGGACAGCTCCAGCAGCAACCTAGAGCGCTACATCAGAAGCCAGGAGGTGGAACCGATGCTGCACAACGTGCTTGCCCCCATCGACGAGGAGCCCGACTTCTGACGGGGCTCTACTTACGACCGCTGTAGGACGACTGAGTCGTAAGTCAGCGGGGCGATTGCGGCAGGGATGACGTCGATAGGCCATGGATGGCTGCGGCTGCATCGTTCTTCAAGGCATCTATCACGCGCCCAAGGGGGCTACTGGACGCCCGCGTGTCCGTCCCCCTGGCGCTTTCGATCAAAAAAATTGAAGCTGCCGGGCTACCATGAATATTTTCTCACCGATTACAGAGGGAGCTGTCCAATGGACGAGGCAATAAAAGAAGGGTCGTTCGTTTCGATCCCAATCTGCACAGACCCAACTAAGCCGAAAAGCGAACTGCAATTAAATTTGGAGAAGACACAGGAGTGCGCTACTGCGATAGGTAACGTCTGTTTTGCATGGGCAACCTTAGAGTCATTCCAGGATCGGTTGATCCAAAGCATTTTGGGCGTCAAGGAACAACCACTAGCAGATACGCTACTGTCAAATATCGATCAGAGAGAGAAGGTCAGGATTGCAATAGGGCTCTGCTATCTTAAAAAACTGTCAGACGAGTGGTTCGCAGCGATCAAGTGGTGCTTAGACCAGACAGACACAGACCTGCGTACCAGGCGAAACAGGATCATCCACGACAAAATTCACGTCAGCAGCCAGGGGGTTAGTAGGGTTCAGGCAAAAACAGGCTTCAGAAAGCCTCAGGCGTTCCAGGTTGAGTATTACACCGAGGTCATCGAGCCCATAACACCTGAAGAAATATGGAAGCTCGCATCTGACATCAGGGAAATGATCATCAGATTCGATATTCTGTGGCGCGCAGGATACGACCACGGCAAGGACTGGAAGAAAGAGCTGGAGGAACGCAGTCTCATGCCGAAACTTTGACGTAGGAGCAAAGCTTCTCCCGAAGCAAATACGTCTGCTACTGGAGAAGGCCTGCCAGGCGGGCGATGCTCGGGAACTTCTTCAGCTCCTCTGACATGCGGCTAATCGGGGCGTTGCCGTAGCTGTCCCCCACGTTCGACGCTGCGTGGCCGGTCAGCCAGTCATGAACCTCCTTTGGGATGCCCACTTCACGACAGAGCGTCTTGAAGGCATGGCGGAACCCATGGGCCGGCTTGGCGGCGCTCTGGAGCTTCACTTCATCCTGCAGGTAGTTGTCCCAGGTCTTGCCTATCGCATGACCGAGACCGTCTTTGTGCGGTTTCAACTTCGGGAACAGACGACCGCTGGCGGGGACGCTGGCCCTGTAGTCGAGGAAGCCAAGGTCAAGGAGGTCATCGTGCAGCGGCACCCTGCGGCGGCTACTGACGGTCTTCAGCGACTTCCCGTCCCCTGGACGAATGGCGATGCACCACACACCGGACTCCGCGTCCTGTTCTACATCGGACACCAGTAGCTGTGCGACCTCCTCACGGCGTGCGCCAGTGTAAGCCATGAGAAGCGGGAGCCAGTAGAGGGCTTGACCGTAGTCGGCGCGCTTGGGCGACCATGCTGACTTGAACAAAGGGCTGGAGAATATGGTGGTCAGCTCCGCTCGGCTGTATCCCTTATCAGGAGCTTCCTTGTGGAGGGCGGCCTTGTTGATTGCGTTGCGAAGGTCGCGCAGCACTCCAGAGGCGGCTACCGGCTCCTCCTCCATGGCCTCCAGGCGCTCACAGGCGAATTTAAATATCGTTGCCAGGGCTGCCAGCTTCTTGCGGATGGTCGCCAGCTCCATGGTGGCGGCGCCTTGCTCAGCTTGAGCGCGCAAAGCCTCCAATGTCAGGCCAGGCTTCCAGCGGCCTTTGGGGAGCTGACCCAGCGTGACGCGGAAGTGGTGGATGGTGGACTTGGATACCTGCGACGCCGGAATGTCACCGACAACGAAGATAAGCCGCTGCATGCAGTCCGTGTACTCGGCGATGGTCTTCGAGAGGTCGCCCAGGCCGGCGCTGTCCTGCTGTTTCGACTCCGCCCACTTGGCCGCGACTTGAGATAGGAGGAGCCCCTTACCGATACGGCCCTGCGGTGCTGCTTCCTGCGAAAGAGGAAGCGAGGCAGCGGGTAGGGAAGGGGCGGAGCGCCAGTCGCCGTTATGACGCTGTAGGGCCGTCCAACACAGGCTGTGCCAGGTCACGAAGAACTCGTTACGCAGCACGAGGTACGCTGGGGATGATTCAGGGGGGACGGGGTGCCCCGCTTCGGTCAGGGTCTGCTGTATGGCCGCAGCTAAGAGGCGCTGAAGGTCAGGCCCGCCCCAGGGCTCTCTCGTGTCCTGTCGCTCCAATGGCATCACGACTTCGCCGCCTGAGCGATCTAGGAACTGGCGGATACGGTCGCTATCACGTTCCCATGCAGCCAGCTCGGCAGCGGCCCAGCGGTCGGCCAGCTTGGGGCCGTCTGAAGGCTGTAGCTTGGATTCACCTTTCAGGGAGGCGCGTGCCAAGGCGAGGGCGGCTTCGCACCGCGCGGACTCTGCGGCGAACAATGGGCGGGCGTCAGCTAGGGACTTGGTTCCCAGGGAGACCTTCCACTCACGTCCGCGACCCATGACGGGGCGAAGAGGCTCAGGGATGGTCTTGCGGTAGTAGTAAGTCCCGGTCTTCGGGCACTGAAACGGCTGCGGCATGGCACCCACTTTGTGCGCCTCCTTTGTACGACCATGAGGGACGCAGCTAGGAGGTCTAGAAACAGAAAACCCCCGGCACCAGTGGCATCGGGGGTTTCGGTATTCATGGTGCCCAGGGACGGAATCGAACCGCCGACACGGGGATTTTCAATCCCCTGCTCTACCAACTGAGCTACCTGGGCCAACGGGGCGCTATTAGACGGATTTGGAGGATTAGTGTCAAGCGCGAGTTTGAAAAATATTTAATTATTTCGGGCGCTTAGGTTCATGAAGGGTCGGGTGCGCCGTGCGCACCGCCCTGCAGCTGCCCTGGTGCGCATGGCGGCACCCTACGTCTGCCTTACTCGCTCGGTGGTACGTAGCCTTCGGCCTGAGCGTATTCCTCGCCGGAGAGGAACTTGTCCATCTCGGCCTGCAGAAACTTGCGATCTTCGGCGTTCATCATGTTCAGACGGCGCTCGTTGATCAGCATGGTCTGATGCTTCTGCCACTCGTCCCAGGCTTGCTTGGAGACATTGTTGAAGATGTCTTCGCCTTTCGGGCCGGGATAGGGCGGGCGATCCAGGCCGGGCAGTTCCTGTTTGTGCTTGCGGCACAGCACGGTGCGGGTCATGTTGGTTCTCCAGCGGTAATGGCTTGTGCCGCGCGTTTGAGCAGCTTCTTCACTGGGGCGGCGAGGCCCAGGCGCGGCGGGGTGGCGAGGTTATACCAGAGCCAGTCGGCCTCGGCCACGCGACCTGGTCGCTCGGCCACGTTGATCAGCCAGGGTTCGATGGCCAGTTGGAAGTGGCTGAATGTGTGGGTCAGTCCTTCCAGTTCACGGCGCTCGCCCAGTGACAGCTGTTGCTGTTGGGCGAGGTCGTCGAGTTGCTCGAGGTCATCCAGCTCCGGCAGGCTCCACAGTCCGCCCCACAGTCCGCTGGCGGGCCGGCGATAGAGCAGGATGTCGCCCGCCTCATTGGCCAGGATCGGCATCAAGGTGCGCTTCTGTGGCAGTGCCTTGCGCGGTTTCGCCACCGGATAGCGGATTTCCAGACCGAGCAGGTGCGCCTGGCAACCGCTGCGCACCGGGCACAGCAGGCAAGTAGGTTTGCTGCGGGTGCAGAGTGTGGCGCCGAGATCCATCATCGCCTGGGTGTAGTGGCCGACCCGTTCGTGCGGGGTGAAGCGTTCGGCGACGTCCCAGAGCTGCTTGGCGACCTTGGGTTCGCCGGGGTAGCCCTCTTGCGCCACATAGCGCGCCAGTACGCGTTTTACGTTACCGTCGAGGATCGGCGCCCGCACACCCATGCTCAGGCTGGCGATGGCGCCGGCTGTGGAGCGACCGATACCGGGCAGCTCGCTGAGCGCGTCGACGCTGCGGGGAAATTCGCCGCCATGCTCGCGCATGACGATCTGCGCCGTTTTCTGCAGGTTGCGCGCGCGGGTGTAGTAGCCCAGGCCCGTCCACAGGTGCAGCACTTCGTCCTCTGGCGCGTCGGCCAGATCCTTCACGGTCGGCAACGCGGCCATGAACCGATCGAAATAGCCGAGCACGGTGCTGACCTGGGTCTGCTGCAGCATGATCTCCGAGACCCACACGCGGTAGGGCGTGATGTTCTGCTGCCAGGGCAGATCCTTGCGGCCGTGCTGGTCGTACCAGGCCAGCACGGCGCTGTTGAATTGCTCGGGACTCATCGGTTGAACAGGCCCTTGAGTGCGTCTTTCAGATCGGGGCTGACCTTGTCGCCGAGCTTCTCTTCGAGCTTCTCGGTCAACTTGTTGCCGGCCAGGCGTGCGGCGATCTTGCCCAGACCGTCCTGATCCAGGCGGCAGGCCTTGGCGCCCAGCTCCAGTGGGCCACGGCAGCGCAGCGGCCACTCGATGCCGACATAGCGCTCGTTGACCTGGCAGGCCGGATCCGGCATTTCACGCTTGTCGCCTTCGATGGTGATGCCGACCTTGTAGTCGAGGCCGAGCACGCGCAGGTCGAGGTCGCCATTACCGCTGACCGCCAGGCCCGGTACTTGTGCCTTCAGATCTGGGTTGTGGGCAACGCCGTCACGGATGCTCAGGCTGCCCTTGAGCTCGCGAAATGGCGTGTCCTTGCCACTGGGCGGATTGCTCAGCGATTTGCGATTGAGGGTGGCGATGCCGCGGCACAGTTGTTGTTCGAGGTTGGCGTCAACCAGTACACCGTCGTTCAGCACGAAGCTGGCGTTGCCGTTGAGCGCTTCGATCCACGCCTTCTGGCTGTTGCCGCGGGTATTGAACTTGGCGTCCAGGTCGGCCAGGCCGCGGATCGGTGAGGGCTGATCTTCCTTCTTCAGCAGCGGTTCCACTGGCAGTCGGCTCAGGCGCTGTTCGAGGCTGAGCATGGGCTCTGCCTGGCGCACGTCGATGCGCCCGTTGCTGACGAAACTACCGCCCTGCAGCTTGCCGCGGGCCTCTTCGAGAGTGATCAGTCCGCCACGACCGTTGGCCTTGAGGCTGAAGTCGCTCAGCTGCTGTTTGTCGATGGTCAGCTGAGCGAGGCTCAGTGCCAATTGCAGGTCGAGTTTGCGCAACTGATCTACCGGTAGCACCTTCTCGTCACTCCAGGCGTGCTGGGTGGGCGCGTTCGGCAGCGCAGTGGTGCCGCTGGAGCCGGCGTTGGCGATGCTTTCCTTGACCTGGGCCTGGCGCGCGGCCGCTGCGCCTTTCTTGCTCTTGGGCGGTAGATAGCGATCAAGGTCGAGCTTGTCGCCCTTGAGGTCGGCCCGCAGTGCCTGGCGAGCAATGTCGGATACGCCAAGGCTGCCGGTGAAGGTGCTGCCATCGAGCTTGAGGTTGAGCTCCTCGAACATCATGCCTTTGCTCGAGCCGTTCAGGCGGCTGACCAGCTCGAACTGGCTGAGGCTGC
Organism: Pseudomonas berkeleyensis; assembly: GCF_014109765.1. Classification (NCBI taxonomy): domain Bacteria; kingdom Pseudomonadati; phylum Pseudomonadota; class Gammaproteobacteria; order Pseudomonadales; family Pseudomonadaceae; genus Pseudomonas; species Pseudomonas berkeleyensis. The sequence goes on along the minus strand of NZ_CP059139.1, from coordinate 5,146,155 downwards.
TGGCATCCTGCATGGCTGGCAGCTCTACGCCGACGCCTTCGAGGAATTCGCGCAGGTTGAGGCTGGCGATGGAGAGGCCGCCAGAGAGCTTGGCGTCCTTGTCCAGTTCGCGGGCTTTCAGTTCGCCGAGGGCGCGCAACTGGTTGGCCGACAGTTTCAGGCCGTTCCACTCGGCGATGTTGGCGGCCTGGTCGACCAGCAACTGGCCTTGGGCGGAGAAGTTCAGGGTCTTGCCCTTGAGCGGCTCGCCGGAGGCTTCGCCGGTCAGCTTGAGGTCTTCGAACTGGTAGCGCTTGAGTGCGCGGTCGAAACGCAGCTGGCCTTCCACCTCGCTGCGCGCGCGCAGCACTGGCTGGTTGGTGCCGAAGAAGGCGCTGAGCTTGACCGGGATGCTGGCGCCTTCGCGGATGGCGCCGGTTTTCAGCTCGATGTTCTCGACGGTGAATTGCTGGCCCTTCTGCGCGTCGCTGTAGTCGATGCGCGAGTTGCTCAGGGTCAGGCTATCGATATCCAGTTTGAGCGGCTGGCCTGCGGGTTTGTCGCTTGGCTGGCCAGGTGGGGTATCGCCGGCAGGAGGCTGCTCGGTTGGCGTCGGTTCGGTTGTGCTTGCTTGCGCCGGGCGGCCAATGCCTTCCCAGTTGCCATGACCCTTGTCATCACGCTGCAGGTTGAGGTTGAGGCCGTCTACGCGGATGTCGCTCATCTGCACTTCCTTGCGCAGCAGCGGCATGACCCGCACCGAGAGGCCGAGCAGGCGCAGATCGGCGAAGGGTTTGTCCGGCGTGTCGGCACTGGCCAGGGTGGCGTCGGTCAGCTCCAGGCCCAGCCAGGGAAACAGGCTCCAGCCAATGTCGCCATTGAGTTGCAGTTCGAGGTTGGCCTTGTCGCGGGCGATCTGACGAATCTCGTCCTTGTAGTCGTTGGGGTCGAACAGATGCGTCAGGGCGAACAGCAACGCCACGATGATCAGCAGCAGGCCGAGAAAGAAAAGGCCGAGAATCTTGCCTAACGCTTTCATGGACGGGTCCTTGGTTTCGATGGCTGGAATGGCGGGAAGCAGCGGTTGCCGATTATAGCGTCATGCAGCGCCTGCCATGCGCAGGTACTGGGCGGGCAGAGGCGGTGATCGGCACGAGGTTGGATCAGAAAGTGTTCTGACGGTTCCCCGTTGGCGGTCTTGCGCGGGGCATTGTGCCTTCATGGCCGTCAGCGCCGCTCGGCCTGTGGCGATGTCGACCTGGCGTGGCGCTGCACGGCATGAGTTGGCGTCGCGTGGGGCGCTCCCGGTGGAAAATCCGCGTTTGAATCGATGGGCTCTATCGCTCGATAGAGAGTGTCTTTCGGTTATTGCTCAAACCTCAAAAAAATTGCCGATAACCATGAAAAAAACTGCTCTTGCGCGACGTTTTGTCGCGTCCTGGTGCTACTCTCTGCAAACTTTGGCTGCAGCGAGTTGTCGCGGTCGCCTTTGCTTGCACGTAACCATAAAAAGAGACATTCCCATGACTGACGCCTTTGCATTGGACGGCGCTGCGGCTAAGCCTGCATTCCTGTCCAAGGAACGCATCATCGCGCGACCCGGCTTCAACCGCTGGCTTGTTCCGCCTGCCGCTCTCGCTATCCACCTCTGCATCGGGATGGCCTACGGTTTCTCCGTGTTCTGGCTGCCGCTGTCGAAGGCTATCGGCATCGACACCGCCGTCGCCTGCGCGCCTGATATCGGTTTCTTCGAGCAGATTTTCGCCAGCAACTGCGACTGGCAGATCTCCATGCTTGGCTGGATCTACACCCTGTTCTTCGTCTTCCTCGGTTGCTCTGCCGCAATCTGGGGCGGCTGGCTGGAACACGCAGGCCCGCGTAAGGCCGGTGTGGTTTCCGCATTGTGCTGGTGTGGTGGTCTGCTGATTTCCGCACTGGGTATCTACACCCACCAGATCTGGCTGATGTGGCTGGGTTCCGGGGTAATCGGCGGTATCGGCCTGGGCCTGGGTTACATCTCCCCGGTGTCGACGCTGATCAAGTGGTTCCCGGACCGTCGTGGCATGGCCACCGGTATGGCGATCATGGGCTTCGGTGGCGGTGCGATGGTCGGTGCGCCGCTGGCGGCGCTGCTGATGAGCCACTTCTCCAGTGAAACCAGCGTCGGTGTCTGGCAGAGCTTCGTGGTCATGGCGGTGATCTACTTCGTCTTCATGATCGGTGGCGCGCTGTCCTACCGCGTACCGCCGACCGGCTGGAAACCGGCGGGCTGGACTGCTCCGGCAGCCAAGGCCAACAACGCGATGATCACCAAGGGCCACGTCCATGTGAATACCGCGTGGAAAACTCCGCAATTCTGGCTGGTCTGGGCCGTGCTGTGCCTGAACGTGTCGGCCGGTATCGGCATCATCGGCATGGCTTCTCCGCTGCTGCAGGAAGTCTTCGCTGGCAAGCTGATTGGCGTTGATCTGTCGTTCAACGAGCTGAGCTCTGCGCAACTGGTGGAAATCGCTGCCATCGCTGCTGGCTTCACTGGTCTGCTGAGCCTGTTCAACATCGGTGGTCGCTTCTTCTGGGCTTCCTGCTCGGACTTCATCGGGCGCAAGGGCACTTACTTCGTGTTCTTCGGCCTGGGCTTCGCGCTCTACGCCTCGGTGCCGATGCTGGGTCACCTGGGTAGCCTGGCGCTGTTCGTGTTGGCGTTCTGCGTGATCCTGTCGATGTACGGTGGTGGTTTCGCCACGGTGCCGGCCTACCTGGCTGACCTGTTCGGTACGCAGATGGTCGGCGCGATCCATGGCCGTCTGCTGACTGCCTGGGCTGCTGCTGGCGTGCTGGGCCCGGTGCTGGTCAACTACCTCCGCGAGTACCAGTTGAGCATCGGTGTGGAGAAGGCCGCGGCTTACGACATCACCCTGTACATCCTCGCTGGCATGCTGGTGCTGGGCTTCATCTGCAACGCCCTGGTGCGTCCGGTGGCGCCGAAGTACTTCATGACCGAAGCCGAGCTGGCCGCCGAGCGCGCTCATGGCGAGAAGTCGGCTCCGGCTGCTGCCGAGCTGGAATGGGCCGCTGATCCGGCGAGCAAGCCTATCGTGGCTGCGGCCTGGCTGGTCGTCGGTATCCCGCTGGCCTGGGGTGTCTGGGTCACGCTGCAGAAGACGCTGGTGCTGTTCTAAGAACCTATCCACGATCAGCTGCGCGTCAGCCCTACTGCGTTGAAAACAGGCTCGGCAAGCCGCTTGCGGCTAACGCACTTTAGTGCGGCCCCGGAGGGGCGAGCGAAGCGAGTAATGCTCATTTACATCAGTAAACTCCGCTTCCTCGCCTGTTTTCGCCTTGTAGGGCTCTAGCTCGCAAGATCGCAAACAGATTCTTGTTTGTTATCCGCTGAAAAAGCCCGCTCGCACGCATGTGCCGGCGGGCTTTTCTCTTTATAGAGTGGCCTGATGCTGGCGATAGCCACTCGATCCGACCGTCGCCGGTAGCCGTTCACGCCCCGCCACGCCTATAATGCTGGCCTTTTTCCGTTGGCAATTTCGTGGAGCTGGTGATGGCCGAACGTACGGCATCCGTCGAGCGCAACACCCTGGAGACCCAGATCAAGGTCTCGATCAATCTGGATGGCACCGGTAAGGCCAAGTTCGATATTGGCGTGCCTTTTCTCGAGCACATGCTCGACCAGATCGCCCGTCATGGCCTGATCGACCTGGACATCTACTGCAAGGGCGACCTGCACATCGACGACCACCACACCGTCGAGGACGTCGGTATCACCCTCGGCCAGGCGTTCGCCAAGGCTGTCGGCGACAAGAAGGGCATGACCCGTTACGGTCATTCCTACGTGCCGCTCGACGAAGCGCTGTCGCGCGTGGTGATCGACTTCTCTGGCCGTCCGGGCCTGCAGATGCACGTGCCGTTCACTCGCGCCGTGGTCGGTGGTTTCGACGTCGATCTGTTCCAGGAATTCTTCCAGGGCTTCGTCAACCATGCCCAGGTCAGCCTGCACATCGACAACCTGCGTGGGGTGAACACCCACCACCAGATCGAGACCGTGTTCAAGGCCTTCGGCCGCGCGCTGCGCATGGCCGTCGAGCTCGACCCGCGCATGGCCGGGCAGATGCCGTCGACCAAGGGCACCCTGTAATGCAGACCGTAGCCGTCATCGATTACGGCATGGGTAACCTGCACTCGGTGGCCAAGGCGCTCGAACACGTCGGCGCCGGCCGGGTGCTGGTGACCAGCGACGCCAAGGTGATCCGCGAGGCGGATCGCGTGGTGTTTCCCGGTGTCGGCGCGATCCGCGACTGCATGGGCGAAATCAAGCGTCTGGGCTTCGACGAGCTGGTGCGTGAAGTCAGCGCCGACCGCCCGTTCCTCGGCATCTGCGTCGGCATGCAGGCCCTGCTGGAACGCAGCGAGGAGAACGACGGCGTCGATTGCATCGGCCTGTTCCCCGGCCAGGTGCGCTTCTTCGGCAAGGATCTGGTTGAAGAGGGCGAGCGCCTCAAGGTGCCGCACATGGGCTGGAACGAGGTGAGCCAGGCGGTTAAGCACCCGCTGTGGCACGACATCCCCGAGCACGCGCGCTTCTACTTCGTGCACAGCTATTACATCGAGGCAGGCAAGCCGCAGCAGGTGGTTGGCCGTGGCCACTACGGCAAGGACTTCGCCGCGGCCCTGGCCGAAGGTTCGCGCTTTGCCGTGCAGTTCCACCCAGAGAAGAGCCATACCCATGGCCTGCAGTTGCTGCAGAACTTCGCCGCCTGGGACGGGCGCTGGTAATGGCTCGCGCCAAGGTGCCGAGCCTGGCGCTGGAGCCTGCCCAGGAGCAGGCCGCGCTATTGCTGCTGCAGCGTTTTCTCGATGAGCGCTTCGAGCTGGAACTGGGCACCTTCGAGGTGCAGGAAGTGCTCGATCTGATCACCCGCGAGCTGGCACCGCACTATTACAACAAGGCGATTCTCGATGTGCAGGCGCACCTGAAAGACAGGTTCGAAAGCATCGAGAGCGACCTCTGGGCGCTCGAGAAGAGCTGACCCTTTTTCCGTTTTCAAGACTTGAGCAGGTTCAACCGATGCTGATTATCCCCGCTATCGATCTGAAGGACGGCGCCTGCGTGCGTCTGCGCCAGGGCCGCATGGAAGATTCCACCGTGTTCTCCGATGACCCGGTAAGCATGGCTGCCAAATGGGTCGAGGGCGGCTGCCGTCGTCTGCACCTGGTCGATCTGAACGGCGCCTTCGAAGGTCAACCGGTCAATGGCGAAGTGGTTACCGCCATCGCCAAGCGCTACCCGACCCTGCCGATCCAGATCGGCGGCGGCATCCGTACCCTGGAAACCATCGAGCACTACGTGCGCGCTGGTGTTAGCTACGTGATCATCGGCACCAAGGCGGTGAAAGAGCCCGAGTTCGTTACCGAGGCGTGCAAGGCCTTCCCCGGCAAGGTCATCGTCGGCCTGGATGCCAAGGACGGTTTCGTTGCCACTGACGGCTGGGCCGAAGTGTCCAGCGTGCAGGCCACCGACCTGGCCAAGCGTTTCGAGGCCGATGGCGTGTCTGCCATCGTCTACACCGACATCGCCAAAGACGGCATGATGCAGGGCTGCAACGTCGAGGCTACCGCCGCACTGGCCGCTGCCAGTCGCATCCCGGTGATCGCTTCCGGCGGCATCCACAACCTGGGTGATATCGAGAAGCTGCTGCTGGCGCGTTCGCCCGGCATCATCGGCGCCATCACCGGCCGTGCCATCTATGAAGGCACCCTGGATGTAGCCGAAGCGCAGAGCTTCTGCGATTCCTACAAGGGTTAAACCGTAGGGCGGGTGAAACCCGCCGCCACTGACGCAATCTTTATCGGTGGGTTGCACCCACCCTACGGAGTTCCGTATGGCACTGGCCAAACGCATCATCCCCTGCCTCGACGTGGACAACGGCCGCGTGGTCAAGGGCGTCAAGTTCGAGAACATCCGCGATGCCGGCGACCCGGTGGAAATCGCCCGTCGCTACGACGAGCAGGGTGCCGACGAGATCACCTTCCTCGACATCACCGCCAGCGTCGATGGGCGCGACACCACGCTGCACACCGTCGAGCGCATGGCCAGCCAGGTATTCATTCCGCTCACCGTCGGTGGCGGCGTGCGTACCGTGCAGGACATCCGTAACCTGCTCAATGCTGGTGCCGACAAGGTGTCGATCAACACCGCTGCGGTGTTCAACCCCGAGTTCGTCGGCGAGGCGGCTGCACGTTTCGGCTCGCAGTGCATCGTTGTCGCCATCGACGCCAAGCGCGTAGCACCGGGGCGCTGGGAAATCTTCACCCACGGCGGGCGCAAGCCGACCGGCCTGGATGCCGTGGCCTGGGCGAAGAAGATGGAAGACCTTGGTGCTGGCGAGATCCTTCTGACCAGCATGGATCAGGACGGCGTGAAGAGCGGCTACGACTTGGGCGTGACCCGCGCCATCAGTGAGACCGTGCGCATCCCGGTGATCGCCTCCGGCGGCGTCGGCAACTTGCAGCACCTGGCCGACGGCATCATCGACGGCAAGGCCGATGCGGTGCTCGCTGCGAGCATCTTCCACTTCGGCGAATACACCGTGCCGGAGGCCAAGGCCTACCTGGCCAGCCGCGGTATCGTCGTGCGCTGATCCGCTTGTCGCGTCGAGCCGCCTGCGCGGTTCGACGCGGCGGCCCCCCCTCCCAGCGAAAAACCTGCTGACCGAGCCCATCGGTCAAAGCTGCGGGCGAGTCGACGGCAAAGTGCCAGCGATGCGGCTAGCATTGCCCGCCATTTTCCAACCCCAAGCCTTCTGCCCTCGGCGGATGGGCACCTTTTGCCGAGCATTTTCGACACGGAGTCTTCATGTTCCTTCTTCGATTCGTGACCATCCTGGCCCTCTCCTGCGGTCTGGGCCTTGCCCGGGCAGAGCCCTTGGTGCTGCTCACGGAAAACCTGCCGCCGTTCAACATGTCGGCCAACGGCAACAACTTCGCGCGTGACGACAATGTCACCGGGATGAGCGCCGACATCCTGCGGGCGGTGTGCGAGCGTGCGCAGGTCGACTGCCAACTGATCCTGCGTTTCCCCTGGCAGCGCGTCTATCAGCAAACGCTGGATGAGCCGGGCTACGGGCTGTTCTCCACGGCGCGAACCGCAGAGCGCGAGAAGCTTTTCAAGTGGGTGGGGCCGATTGCGCAGAACGACTGGGTGCTGTTCGCCAAGGGCGACAATTCGATCCAGCTGGCGACCCTGCGAGACGCCGGACGCTATCGCATCGGTGGCTACAAGGGCGATGCCAAGACCCAGTTCCTGCTGGACAAGGGCCTGGAGGTACAGACGGCGCTGCGCGACACCGAGAACCTGCGCAAGCTCGAGCGTGGCCAGATCGACCTCTGGGTGACGTCCAGTCAGGCTGGCCGCTTCGTCGCGCGCCAGGAGGGTATCGAGAACCTCAAGGTCGTGCAGCATCTGCACACGGCTGACCTGTATCTCGCCCTCAATCTGCAAACGCCTGACGAGCTGGTGCAGAAGTTGCAGCAAGCATTGGATGCACTGCGGGCCGAAGGTGCGTTGAAGAGCATCGAGGGGCGCTATTGAGGCAGACTGCCAGTAGCCGCTGGGCCGGGGAGGGTATGGCGGTTATTCTGATGGGGTCTGCCTTTTCATAAAAGAGAAATGCCATGTTCAAACGCCTGCTACTCGCGCTGGGCGGCACCCTTGTGGTGCTGACGGGTGCTGCGCGCGCCGAAGTGGATCCGAACTACACCGTGGTTCTGCTGACCGAAAATTTCCCGCCATACAACATGGCGATCAATGGCAAGAACTTCGCTCAGGAAGACAATATCGATGGCATCGCCGTGGATATCGTCAAGGAAATGTTCACGCGCGCCGGGGTCAAGTACAACCTGACCCTGCGTTTCCCGTGGGATCGCATCTACAAGCTGGCGCTGGAAAAACCGGGCTATGGTGTATTCGTCACCGCTCGTCTGCCCGAGCGCGAAGCGTTGTTCAAATGGGTGGGGCCCATCGGGCCTGACGACTGGGTGATGCTGGCCAAGGGCGACAGCCCGATCAATCTGGCTAACCTAGACGAAGCCAGGCAGTACCGCATCGGCGCCTACAAGGGCGATGCCATTTCTGAATACCTGACCGACAAGGGTGTGGAACACGGCACTTCGCTGCGTGACCAGGAGAACGCCCGCAAACTGGTGGCTGGCCAGATCGACCTCTGGGCCACCGGTGACCCCGCCGGGCGCTACCTGGCCAAGCAGGAAGGCATCACGGGATTGAAAACGGTGCTGCGTTTCGACAGCGCCGAACTGTACCTGGCGCTGAACAAGGACATGCCCGACGAGATCGTCGCCAAGCTGCAGGCTGCGCTGGATCAGATGCGGGCCGAAGGCTTCGTCGACGCTACGCTCAACAAGTACCTCTAGAACCCTGTGTCCGGCCACGAACCGGGCACACGCCATGGATGGCAAAGCCGCTGAGTGCCAATGATCGGGCTCGGGCCCATGCAAGGATGCCGCTAGCCATAACCACAAATCATGCGAGCGGTACGTCTTATGCTGAAAACTCTGAAGAAAAGCCTGTTCGTCGCCCTGTTCCTCGCCTCCGGTTTCGCCCATGCGGAGCTGCCGTCAGACTACAAGGTGGTGCTGCTGACCGAGAATTTCCCGCCCTTCAACATGGCGGTGGACGACAAGAACTTCGCCCGTGATGACGGCATCGACGGCATCAGTGCCGACATCGTGCGCGAGATGTTCAAGCGTGCCGGCATCGACTACACCCTGACCCTGCGCTTCCCCTGGGATCGCCTCTATCGCCTGACCCTGGACAAGCCCAACTACGGGCTGTTCTCCACCACCTATACCGAGGAGCGCAAGCCGCTGTTCAAGTGGGTTGGACCGCTGGCCAAGACCGGCTGGGTATTGCTTGCAGCACCGGGTAACGACATCAAGGTGGCGAGCCTGCAGGACGCGGCCAAGTACCGCGTCGGTGCCTACAAGAACGATGCGGTCAGCCAGCACCTGGAGAGCCAGGGCCTGGAGCCGATCAACGCCCTGCGTGACCAGGAGAACGTGAAGAAACTGGTGCGTGGGCAGATCGACCTGTGGGCGACCACCGACCCGGTCGGCCGTTACCTGGCCAAGCAGGAAGACGTCAGCGGTCTCAACACCGTGCTGCGCTTCAACGACGCCGAGCTTTATCTGGCGCTGAACAAGGACACCCCGGACGAGGTCGTCGAGCGTCTGCAGAAGGCCCTGGACGAGTTGCGCAGCGAAGGCTTCATCGACGACATCACCGAGAACTACCTGTAAAACCGTGGGGTGTGCTGTACGCATCGGCTGTGGCGCTGGTGCCGGCTTCGGTGCGCACGGCGCACCCTACGGGCGATGAGATGCGCTGCGTTACAGGACTTCGCCAAAGAAAAAGCCCGGACAGTTGTCCGGGCTTTTTCGTATCGCCGAAGTAGGCTCAGTTGCCGCGGGTGACGCTCAAGCCTTTGAGCAGGTTCAGCGCCTGGCTCAGTTGATAGTCGTCATCCTGTGGACGCTCGGTGCGTGCAGCCTGTGCTCCTTTACTCGGGCGATCCGCGCCGCCGTTGCCGTTGCCCAGATGCCCCTGCAGGTCGGCTTCCTTGATGCCTTCGCTGTCCTGCTCGCGAGTGACCTTGGCGCGCGCCACCTCGATGTCCGGGATGATGCCCTGGGCCTGGATCGAGCGGCCATTGGGGGTGAAGTACAGCGCGGTGGTCAGCTTCAGGGCGCGATCGTTGTTCAGCGGTAGCACGGTCTGTACCGAGCCCTTGCCGAAGCTGTCGGTGCCCATCAGCACGGCGCGTTTGTGATCTTGCAGGGCGCCAGCGACGATTTCCGAAGCCGAGGCGCTGCCGCCGTTGATCAGCACCACCAACGGCACACCTTCGCTGGCATCGGCCGGGTCAGCGTTGAAGCGCAGCTCGGAGTTGGCCAGGCGGCCTTCGGTGTAGACAATCAGGCCGCTCTTGAGGAAGTGGTCGGCCACTTCCACGGCAGCCTGCAGCACGCCGCCCGGGTTGTTGCGCAGATCCATCACCAGGCCGCGCAGCTTCTTGTTGCCGTTCTCCTGGCGCAGCTTGGTCAGCGCCTTGCCCACCTCTTCGCCGGTGTTGACCTGGAACTGCGAGATGCGCAGGTAGCCGTAGCCGTCCTCGAGCATCTGGCTCTTCACGCTACGAACCTTGATCACTGCGCGGGTCAGGGTCAGGTCGAAGGGACGACCGCCGTCGCGCACCAGGGTCAGCTCGATCTTGCTGCCGGCCTTGCCGCGCATCTTGTCCACGGCTTCCATCATCGACAGGCCCTTGGTCGGCTGGCCGTCGATTTTCACGATCAGGTCGCCCGGCTGGATACCGGCCTGCGAGGCAGGGGTGTCGTCGATGGGCGAGACGACCTTGATGAAACCGTCTTCCATGCCGACTTCGATGCCCAGGCCGCCAAATTCGCCGCTGGTGCTTTCCTGCAGTTCGAGGAAGGCTTCCGGCTCCAGATAGGCCGAATGCGGGTCGAGGTTGCTGAGCATGCCCTTGATGGCGTTCTCCAGCAGAGTCTTGTCGCTCACGGGCTCGACATAGGCTGCCTTGATGCGATCCATCACCTCGGCGAAGGTGCGCAGGTCATCCAGCGGCAGCGGTGCCTTGCTGCTCGCCGCCGGCGCGGGTGCAGGCTCTGCAGCCTGCAGGGCGGGGGCGCCGAGCAGCAGGCTGAGGGCCAGAGCCAGGCAGGTGGGGCGAAAGCGATGGGACATGAAGACAACTCCTAAATGGATAAAGCGCTTATCCCTGCGCGCGGCACCACTGTGCCGGATCACTCGGGCGACCGTTCTGGCGAATGGCGAAGTACAGTGCCGATGTTTCCTGGCCACCGCTGTTGCCAACGGTGGCAATGGGCTCGCCGGCCTTGACCAGGTCGCCCGCATTCTTGAGCAGGCTCTGGTTATGGCCGTACAGGCTCAGGTAACCATTGCCATGGTCGAGAATGACCAACAGACCAGCGCCACGCAACCAGTCGGCGAATACCACACGACCACCATGCACGGCGCGTACCTGACTGCCGGCCGGTGCACCGATCAGTACACCGTCCCATTTAGTACGAGCGTCGCCGCCGCGAGGGGTTCCGTAGCGTGCTACCAATCGGCCATCGACTGGCCACGGCAACTTGCCTCGCGCGCTGGCGAAAGGCCCGCCGTAGGTGGCTCCGGAGGTAACCTGAGGGCCGCTGGGCTGACCGCTTGGTCGCGCTTGGCGGGCGGCCAGCTCGCGTTTGCGCGCCTCTTCCGCCTCGCGTGCCTGGCGCGCCAGGGTTTCCTCGATGGTCTTCAGTACGCGACCCAGCTCAGCCTGTTCCTGCTGACGGGCCTTGAGGCGTTGATCGCGATTGGCGAATTCATTGTTGAGTTTGGCCAGCGCCTGTTGGCGTTCCTTGCGTGCCTCGGCGAGCTTGGCGTGGCGTTCATCCAGGCCGGCCTTCTGCGCCTGTAGCTGGGCCTGGTGGCTGGTGATTTCCTGCTCGACATTGGCCAGTTGGCGCAGGGTCTCGTTGAATGCGGCAAGCTGGTCGAGACGGGCCTGGCTGAGGTAGTCGTAGTAGGTGAGGGTGCGCGAGAATTTTTCCGGGTTCTGCTGGTTGAGCAGCAGCTTGACGTACTCTTGCCGGCCGCTCTGGTAGGCTGCGCGCGCCTGGATGGCGATCAGTCGCTGCTGTTCAGTGCGGGCGCCCTGGAGTTTTTTTTTCTCCTGATCCAGGCGCTGGATTTCCTGCTCGCTGCCCTTGAGCTCGCGCTGCAGTTCCTTGACCTGGCTTTCCAGGTCGCCCATCTCCGTTTCGGTCTTCTTCAACTGCTGCTGCACGCCGGACTTTTCCTGCTGCAGCTTTTCCAGCAGCTTCTTCAGCTCGATCACATCCTGGCGCGCGGCCTCCAGCTGGCGCTGGGTATCGGCACGCTGATCGGCGATAGCCGGAGCGATCAGGCTGCTGAGCAGGAGCAGGACAAGGATGCGAAGCATGGGCGAGGCGGTACCTGAACGGGGGTAGCGGATGGCGCCTAGTATGCCTAAAAAAGCAGCGGCAAGCTGCAAGCCACAAGCTGTAAGCAGAGAGAAAATAGCGCGTAGCCGGATGCTGATTCGGCAGTGACTACAGGGCGTAGGGTGTGCTCGCCGGAGGCAGCACACCAGTTGCGGCGTACTGTTCGCTGCGCTCCTGAGTACGCCCTACGCCTGCCGCCTTATTGCAGCTCGACGATGGTCTTGCCCGTCATTTCGGCTGGTTGTGGCAGGCCCATCAGCATCAGCAGGGTCGGTGCCACGTCGGCCAGCACGCCGCCTTCGCGGATGCGCGCCGGGCGCTTGCCAACGTAGATGAAGGGCACCGGCTCGCAGGTGTGCGCGGTGTGTGCTTGGCCGGTGCACTCGTCTTCCATCTGCTCGACGTTGCCGTGGTCGGCGGTGATCAACGCTTCGCCACCGACCTTGTCCAGCGCCGCGACGATGCGGCCGACGCAGGTGTCGAGGGTTTCCACGGCCTTGACTGCGGCCTCGAACACGCCGGTGTGGCCGACCATGTCACCGTTGGCGTAGTTGACGATGATCACGTCATAGCGCTGGTTTTCGATGGCATCGACGATCTTGTCGGTGACTTCCGGTGCGCTCATTTCCGGCTGCAGGTCGTAGGTGGCGACGTTCGGCGAAGGAATGAGGATGCGTTCTTCGCCTTCGAACGGCTCTTCGCGGCCGCCGGAGAAGAAGAAGGTGACGTGGGCGTATTTCTCGGTTTCGGCGATGCGCAGCTGGGTCTTGCCGTTCTTCGCCAGGTATTCGCCGAGCACGTTGGTCAGGGCTTCCGGGGCGAAGGCGCTGGGCGCTTTGATGCTCGCCGAGTACTGGGTGAGCATGACGAAGCCGGCCAGTTGCGCCACGCGCTTGCGTTCGAATTCCTTGAAGTCAGGCTCGACGAAGGTGCGGGTCAGCTCGCGGGCGCGGTCGGCGCGGAAGTTCATGAATACCACGGCGTCACCGTCTTCCACCTGCACCGGGGTGCCGACGGTGGTGGCCTTGACGAATTCGTCGCTCTCGCCGCGGGCGTAGGCCGCTTCCAGGCCGGCGACTGCGGTGGCTGCGTTGAACTGGCCGGCGCCGTCGACGATCAGCTCGTAGGCCTGCTGCACGCGATCCCAGCGGTTGTCGCGATCCATGGCGAAGTAGCGGCCGATCAGGCTGGCGATGCGGCCCTTGCCGAGGCGGGCGAAGGTGGCGTCGAGCAGTTCGATGGAGCTTTGCGCGCTTTTCGGTGGGGTGTCGCGGCCGTCGAGGAAGGCATGCAGGTAGATTTTCTCGGCGCCACGCTTGGCGGCCAGTTCGGCCATGGCGACTAGGTGATCCTGGTGGCTGTGCACGCCGCCATCGGAGAGCAGGCCGAGGATGTGTACGGCCTTGCCACCAGCGACTGCCTTGTCCACGGCCTGGTTGATCGTGGCGTTCTCGAAGAACTCGCCATCGCGGATGGCTTTGGTCACGCGGGTGAAATCCTGGTACACCACGCGGCCGGCACCGAGGTTCATGTGGCCGACTTCGGAGTTGCCCATCTGCCCGTCGGGCAGGCCGACGTCCATGCCGCTACCGGAAATCAGGCCGTGCGGGTAGTTGGCGCGCAGGCGGTCGTAGACTGGCGTGTCGGCGGCATAGATGGCGTTGTACTCGGGGGTGTCGCTGTGACCGAAGCCGTCGAGGATGATCAGAACCAAGGGTTTTGGCGTGGCGCTCATGAAGCTGGCTCGCTCTGCGTCTGAGGGGGCAATGAAACAGCCCGGCATTTTAGGGGCAAGTGCCTGGCACGTCACTGCCAGACGGGGTTTGGCCGACCTGTGGGCCTGTGTATACTGGCCGGCATTTTACCGTCCTGGGCCTTATAGATGTTCGCCAACCTGATTGAATTCGTCATTAACCACTATGTACTGAGTGGATTGTTCGTCGTCCTGCTGGTGCTGCTGATCGTCACCGAGCTGCGCAAGGGTGGCCAGAGCTTGTCCAGCCGTGAGCTGACTGCACTGGTCAACAGCGATAAGGGCGTGGTGCTCGACGTGCGTGCACAGAAGGACTACTCCGCCGGGCATATCGTCGATTCGCTGCACATCCCCTACGACAAGGTGGCTGCGCGTATCGCCGAGCTGGAAAAGCACAAGGCCAAGACCATCGTGGTGGTCGATGCCATGGGCCAGCACGCCGGCAGCATCGCCCGCGAACTGAAGAAGGCCGGTTATACCGCCGCGAAGCTGTCCGGTGGTATCGCCACCTGGCGTGGCGACAACCTGCCACTGGTGAAGTGACATGGCTGGTGTGGTCATCTATTCCAGCGACTGGTGCCCCTACTGCATCCGTGCCAAGCAATTGCTGGCGAGCAAAGGGGTGGATTACGAGGAAATTCGTGTCGATGGCCAGCCAGCCATGCGCGCGGAGATGACCCGCAAGGCAGGCCGCACCTCGGTGCCACAAATCTGGATCGGCAGCACCCATGTGGGCGGCTGTGACGACCTCTACGCCCTGGAGCGCGCCGGCAAGCTCGACGCACTGCTGCAGAGCCCCGCTTGAAACCGTAACGTTAAGGAAGGCAAACGCCATGACCGAGCAAGCCAACAGCGGTGCCGCCGCTGCCGATTCGCAGAACCCGCAATTCTCCCTGCAGCGCATCTACGTCAAGGATCTGTCCTTCGAAGCGCCGAAGAGCCCGGAAATCTTCCGTCAGGAGTGGACGCCGAGCGTCGGTCTGGATCTCAACACCCGCCAGCGCGGCCTGGAAGGTGACTTCCACGAAGTGGTGCTGACCCTGTCGGTGACCGTCAAGAACGGCGAAGAAGTTGCCTTCATCGCTGAAGTTCAGCAGGCTGGCATCTTCCTGATCAAGGGCCTGGACGCAGCGTCGATGAGCCACACCCTTGGCGCCTTCTGCCCGAACATCCTGTTCCCGTATGCCCGTGAGGCACTGGACAGCCTGGTGACCCGTGGTTCCTTCCCGGCACTGATGCTGTCGCCGGTGAACTTCGATGCTCTGTACGCCCAGGAGCTGCAGCGCATGCAGCAGGCTGGCCAGGCCGAAACCACCGCTCACTAAGCGTTGGTCGATCGAATGAAAAAGCGCCCCGTGGGGCGCTTTTTTGTTGTGCGTGATCATGCTGGGTGGGCAGTCGATACGCACAGCGCACCCTACTGATCAGCGTCGGTGAAGCCGTTCTGCCGCCAGGCCTCGTAGACGGTGACGGCCACGGTGTTGGACAGGTTCAGGCTACGGCAACCGGCGCGCATGGGCAGGCGTACGCGCTGCTCCGGCGGCAGGGCGTTGCGCACTTCCTCCGGCAGGCCACGGCTTTCCGGGCCGAACAGGAAGGCATCACCAGGCTGGTAGGCGATCTCGTGGAAGGGTTGCGAGCCCTTGGTGGTGAAGGCGAACAGGCGTGGCTGGTCGAGGCTTTCCAGGCATACTTCCAGGCTGGGGTGGCGTTTGAGCGTGGCGTACTCGTGATAATCCAGCCCGGCGCGGCGCAGGCGCTTGTCGTCCAGCTCGAAGCCCAGCGGCTCGATCAGGTGCAACTGGCAGCCGCTGTTGGCGCACAGCCTGATAATGTTGCCGGTATTGGGTGGGATTTCCGGTTGGAAGAGGATGACGTGGAACATGCAGGGCTCCGAGCACAGGGATGACGAGCATTCTACGCCGGTCGAGGATCCCCGGCCGCGACTTCGCTGGCGCTTCATCGCCTCGGTGCTGCTCATCGCCTTTCTGGTCGGGGTGATGCTGGGCCGTTTGTTCGATCCACCGCGCTTGCGTATCGAGGATGCCGAGCCCTGGGAGCAGGGCTTGCAGCTCTGGTTCAATCGCGAGCCCCAGGCATTGACCGAGCATGTCGACGGCGCACTGGTGTATCGCTTCGACGATGCCTATGGACGAGTGCGTGACGGGCAGCTGAGCCTGCCAATGGGGTTGGTGAACTGGCGCATCGAGCGCGACGGACGGGATCTGCTGCTGGTCTTGATCTCACCCCGCCCGCTGGACGGGGTGTGGCGCGGCGCGCCGGAGGATGGACGTTGGCGCGTGAGGCTGGCGCTGCGTCCTGAATAAAGAAGGGGATTCCCCGGCCTGCCTGTACCAAGGTCCCCGAAACGGGTGGCGCCGTGCTCATCGAGCGGGTTACGGCGCGCTGCTGTGACGCGTCTGTCGCGTCGAATAAAGAAGGGGATTCCCCGGCCTGCCTGTACCAAGGTCCCCGAAACTGGGTCTTGCCTTACCTTATGCAGGGCGTGTGCCAATTTTATTACCAAGGCTGAAAAGCCAGATTTCGCGGGGCGCAGGGCACCTTGAGGGGGGCACATCTGCATGGAGTGGCGGGGTGGTGCACCAGCGTGCAGCGTGATGCACCGTTGGCGCACCACGCTGTGCATGGATGGCTTAGAACCTGCTTCGGATCTTGCGAGCTAGAGATAAACAGTGGCGAAAATGGCTGAGGAAGCGGAGTTTACTTGAGTAAATGAGCATTCCGATTCCGTTTTCAACGCTGTTTAGCCGACGCGCAGCAGATCCGAGACAGGTTCTTTAGTGAGGAAGGAGCCTGAGCGTTCCCTGTCTATGCGCCACTACATCCGCCTCGCTCAGATGCTGCGGTTGGTACTGGCCGGTGACATGGGCCTGCGCCTGGTCGCCGTAATGGGCATCGAAGAGCACGCCGCTCTGACCCACCGGAATGCCGCCCAGCGCCTTGTCGGCATCGGCCAGGTCGATCAGACGTCGGGTCGATGGCCCGTAGATCACCGGCCACGGTGCCGGGCCGACCTTGTGCGACAGGTTGTTCGGCGTTTCATGGCCGCCGGGCGCGGCAAGCGGGCCGACGTTGAGCAGCCAGGCCAGCGGCTGCTGCTGGCCCAATGGATGGCTGTGGGTGAGGGTGTGCGCTCGCTCCCAGTGCCAGGTGCTGGCGTCATCGCCGAGTACGCTGCGCAGGTGTTCCAGGCTGGCGCGCCAGGCGTCTGCCACGATCTGCGCGCGGCTTTCGCGCTGTTCGCTGCCCTGGCGATTCCACCAGGGTGACTCGGCGTCGGCGGTCAGACGCGGCAACGCCGTGTCGAGTACGCGGGTCTGCAGCAGGCTGTCGAAGAACACGTCGCCCAACTCGTCGGCCATGGCTTCGTGAGCGAGCTGGTAGGTCAGCTGGTTGAATAGCGTGGCGGCGACGGAGTCGAGTGTGTGGTCGCCGTTCCAGTTGGCCAGTTGCTCCACCAGGGCGCGTTCCTCATCGTTCGCTGCTGCCTCACGCAGTTCGTCGAGAATCGGTGCCAGCAGGCGTGGGCCATAGCCGGTGCCGGGGTCGAGCTGCAGGGCCTGACTGTTGTGCGTGTCCCATTTCACCGAGGCATCGCTCAGGCGCTGGTTCAGGCGTTGACCGCGATCCGGCAGGTTGTAATAGCCGGGAATCTCGATGCCGCTGGCAGGCACTGGCTGGTAGTTGGCCGAGACGATATAGCCGCGCTGCGGGTTCTCTTCCTGTGGGTTGGCAGTGAAGGGATGGTAGCCGAGCTTGTCCGCCTCACCGCTGGCGCCGTCGAGAATGAAGGTCGGGTTGACCCCGGCCGGGCGCAGCGGCAGCTTGGCTGCAGCCCACCAGCCGATGTCACCAGCGGCATTGGCCCAGACCACGTTGAGACCCGGCGCTTCGATTTTCTCGGCTGCAGTGCGGGCCTTGTCCAGGGTCTCAGCGCGGCCCAGCTGGTAGAAGGCATCGAGCAACGGATTGTCGGTTTCGAGGAAGGCCCACCACATGGCGATCGGCGTGCTGCCGTTGGTCTGGCCCAGGGCATCGTTGACGATCGGCCCGTGCGGGGAGCGACGCAGGGTGATCTGCACCGGTTCGGCGCCCTTGACCTGGATGGTTTCCGTGCGCTGCTGGAGGTCGACCCACTGCCCCTGATACCAGACCTGATCGGTATTGTCCGGGTTGACCCGTTCGGCGATCAGGTCGAGATCGTCGTTCTGGAACATGGTCAGGCTCCAGGCGAAGTCACGGTTGTGGCCGAGCATGGCGCTGGGAATCAGGGCGTGGTGATAGCCGTACAGCTCATAGCCAGGTGCTTGCAGGTGCGCCTCGTACCAGACCGCGGGCAGCGAGAAGCGAATGTGTGGATCGCCGGCCAGCAGTGGTTTGCCGCTGGCGGTGCGGCTACCGGAGATTGCCCAGGCATTGCTGCCTTCGAACTGCGGCAGGCCGCTGCCTTCCAGGGCGCTGTCGGTGAGTTGGGCGAGAGCGGCGAGATCTTTCCAGTCACCGCTGGCCAAGGGCGAGCCGAGCACGCCCTGAGGGTGCCAGTCGAGATCGAACAGCTTGAGATAATCCGCGCCCAGCTCATCGCGGATATGGGTCATCACCGGTTCGGTACGGAACGCGGCGGCGAAACTGTAGGCCATGTAGCCCGCGACGCTAAGTGTATCGGCGACGGTGAAGGGACGCGGTTCGATGCCCAGCAGGTCGAACTCCAGTGGCCGCGGCCGGCTGGCCTGGTACTGATTGACGCCCTCGAGGTAGTGCTGCAGTGCTTGCGTGGAGGGGCTGTTGGCGTCCAGGCGGGCGGCATAGGCGTCGGCATGGCGGCCGATTTCCAGGGTGCGGAACAGGCGGTCGGTGGGCACCAGCTTCTCGCCGAGCACCTCGGCCAGCTCACCGCGCGCCAGGCGCCGCAACAGCTCCATCTGCAGCAGACGATCCTGGGCATGCACGTAGCCCAGGGCGCGATACATGTCGGCTTCGTTCTCGGCGCGAATGTGCGGCACGCCGCGTTCGTCGTAGTCGACCGTGACCGGAGCCTGCAGCGCGCCGAACATCTGTTCGCCATCGCGTATCGGCTGCTTGTCGTGCAGGTACCAGGTCAATCCGCCAGCTGCGGCGGCAACCACCAGGGCAAGGGCGGTCAGAGAGCGTTTCATCGAGCGATCCTTATTGTTATCAAGCAAGCGTCCGAGCATTTTGCTCAGGCGTGCACGTGCCGGCATTGACCATATGTCGCAAGGCTGAAAGTCTATGGTCAATATCTGCCCGGAGCCACCATGGCTGACAGTGCTTTCGTTGCCCTGACCCATTCCTCGACCCTGCGCCGCCTGCTCTATGAGGCCCTGGCCGCGCTGGGACTGGATCCGACCGACACCTATCGGCGCGCCTATGCCGGCGTGCCGCTGGCCGCGCCTTTATTGGAGTCGCGCGAGGATCATGACAACGCGCCGCGCTTCTGGCAGGCGCTGGAGGGCATCAGCGGTGACGTCGATATCGGCCTGCATCTGGGGGAGGTGATGCAGCCGCGGCCGATGGACGTGATCGGTTATCTGCTGCTGGCCGCGCGCGATCTGCGTCAGGGCTTGCAGGCCTTCGTGCGCTTTCAGCACATCCTTTCCGGTGGCTTCGCGGCGCGACTGGAGGAGCGGGACGACGAAGTGCGTCTGGTCATCGACCTCAACTACCGGGGTGTTGGCTCGCTGCGCCAGCAAATGGAATGTCTGGCCGTGCTGCTGAGCAAGATGCTGGCGGCGGCCGGTGGCGAGCTGCCGTTGCTGGGCGTCGACTTTCGCCATCGCGCACCGCGCAAGCTCGCCGAGCACCGCCGTCTGTTGGGCGTCGAGCCGCGCTTCTCGCAAGCCCACGATGCCCTGATCCTGCCGCGCGCTGCACTCGCCCGACCCTCGCGCAGCGCCAGTCCGCGATTGTTCGAGGTGCTGAGCGAAGAAGCTGAGAAGCAGTTGGCCGGACTGGTGGAGAACCAGCTGCTGGCACGGGTGCGCTACTGGCTGGAGCTCAACCTGGGCAGTACGACGTGCAGCCTGGAGGCCTGTGCGCTGGCCTTGAGCAGTCATCGTAGTGCGTTGCAGCGGGCGCTGAGCGAGCAGGGCAGCAGCTTTCGCGCACTGCATGACGAAGTCCGGCGCTTGCGTGCGCTGCGCTTGCTGGAGCAGGGGCTGGGCGTGCGCGAGGTGGCGAGAGCCTGTGGCTTCGCCGAGCTGTCGCCGTTCTACCGCGCGTTTCGTCGCTGGCAGGGCGGCACACCGCGTGGCCGCAGTTGAAGCCTGTCACTCGCTACTTGGCTTGGCCCATTCACAGAAGCAGCCTACTGCCAGGGTGTTGCTGGCATCGACCTTGCGGTCTGCGGCGAGGGCTTCGAGTATGGGTTCGATGAAGCTGTTGCTGGAGTTACACACCAGCCCTTCGCTGTAGGGACCGAAGTAAGCCAGCTGGCCCTGTTTGTCCCAGATCGCCACGGCCGGGCTGGCGGGCAGGTCGGCGCTACCAGGCATGGCGTCGATGGGGCGCAAGGCTGCCAGTTCGGCCGGCAGGCGGCCCTGGCTGCCCGGTTTCTGCACCACGTGGAATTGCACGCCCTGGGGGACGTAACGTTCGATCAGTTCGGCCAGGTGTTGCTGATTGCCGACGTTGCAGGGGCAGGCCGGATCCCAGAAATGCACCAGACGAATCGCGCCGGAACCGGCCAGTTCGTCCGGCAAACGCAATTGTGCGCCGGAAAACACCGCCGCGCGTTCGTCGAAGGTGCGCAGGTAACGCGTTTCGAACCAGCGATAAGCCAGCAGCATGCCGCCCAGCCAGACCAGGGCAAGCAGGGCGAGGAGCAGATTCTTGCGCGAAAGACGGGGCATGGAATGCGCTGGGCTGAAAAAGGGCGTGTAGCTTGCCACGATGCGCCCGGCAGCTGAATATCGCAGCTATCGAGAGCGCTACCCCTGAAGCGTCTCTCGAAGCCTCCCGCAGCCTATGGAAAGCCCCATGTCAGAGCCGTTTCAACCCGATCAATTGCGCCCTTTGCTGCGACCCTTGGCCGCAGCGCGCCTGGAGTTGCCGGCGCTGCAGGCTTATCGCAGTTTCTACGGGTTTGACCTGGGCGCACGTTTTGCCGGGTTGGATAACCGGCTTGGCAGCTTCAATGCTGCCGGTTATCAGATCGCCGTGCAGCTATGGGCGCCCGCCGAGCCGCGTGGCACGCTGCTGTTGCTGCACGGTTACTACGATCACATGGGGCTGTATCGGCATGTGGTCGACTGGGCGCTGAGCATGAACTTCGCGGTGCTGGCCTGTGACCTGCCTGGGCATGGGTTGTCCAGTGGCGCGCGTGCCAGCATTGGTGACTTCGCCGAGTACCAGCAGGTGCTGGGCGGTTTGTTCGCGCAGGCCGCCGAGCTGGGTTTGCCACAGCCCTGGCATCTCTGCGGGCAGAGCACCGGCGGCGCGATCGCGCTGGATTACCTGCTCACCGATGGCAAACGTCCGGAGCTGGGCCAGAGCATTCTTCTGGCCCCGTTGGTGCGGCCGCGTGCCTGGGGCTGGTCGAAACTCAGTTACCGCCTGCTCAGCCCGTTCGTGCGGGAAATTCCACGGCGTTTCAGCGACAACTCCAGCGACACGACCTTCCTTGAGTTCGTGCACAACCTCGATCCGTTGCAGCCGCGCAGCTTGCCCACGTCCTGGGTTGGTGCACTGACGCATTGGGTGCCGCGTATCGAAGCGGCGGGGCGTAGCGAACAAAGCCCGCTGATCATTCAGGGTGAGGCGGACATGACCGTGGACTGGCGCTACAACCTCGACGTGCTGCAGGACAAGTTTCATCAACCGCAGATCCTGCGGCTGGCAGATGCCCGCCACCACCTGGCGAACGAGAACGAGGCGTTGCGTAAGCGCTATTTCGATTTTCTGCGCGAGCGATTGGTGTAGGGCGTACTCGTCGTTCTGATTAGCGCAGCAGGGCGTACTCGCGAAGCAGTACGCCATAGGTTTTGGCTGCAGCAAGAGAGTGGCGGACTGTTCGCTGCGCTCCTGAGTCCGCCCTACCCACTGATTGGCACAGCGCAGTAGGGCGTACTCGGCTTTGGCCTCCTGCGTCGCTCTACCTCCTGCATCCATGCAGTCGTCGCGAAGCAGTACGCCATAGGTTTTGGCTGCCGCAAGAGAGTGGCGGACTGTTCGTTGCGCTCCTGGCGGTCGGCGTTCCGGTTCGCCCTACCCATTAGATTCCCTGAGGTGCTGGCTCCAGGTCGGCGCTGCTCATGCCCACCGCCAGGCCGGCACGAAGAGCGGCCAGGGCGGCCTGGTAATAAGCCTTGCCATCTGCCGACTGAGCGAACTCGACGAACTGCTCCAGCTCCGGATCGCTCAGTTCGCGGTAGACATGCAGCAGGGTGTTGTCCAGATCCTGCTCGATCTGCGCCATCAGTCGTTCACGCTGGCCATTGAGCAACCCCTGCGCCTGGCCACCGCCGAGCAGGCCGGGAATCATCTGGCTGAGGCTGTCGGCCGCCACCCCGGCCAGGGCCAGGCTGACTTCGGCGCCAGCCTCCTTGGCTGGCAGCGCCTGCGCCAGATGGCGAATCAGCAGGCGTCGGGTGGCGTCGGCCTCGGTGCGCGGCAGGCCATTCTCATACTTGGCCAACTGGTCGCGACGCGTGGCCAGCGTTTCAGCGGCGACGATCTTGCGCCCCAGTTCGGACTCGAAGAAGGCCAGCGCCGGTTGCGGGTCGGCCAGTTCCAGGCTTAGGCTGTGCCGGGCGCGCTGGTCGATAGCGGCGGCAGCGAAGCGGCGATTGCTGTTGTCCACCAGCGCCTGATACACCACGGGTGGCAGCGTACTGCGATAGCGCTGCTGGGCGGCATCAAGGGCCTGATTGAAGTGTTCGCGTTGCTGCGGCCAGCCGGCGGCCTGATACAGGCGCAGGTGATCGTCTGCCAGGGCCGGCAGGGTCAGGCCAAATAGCAACAGGGCAAACACAAAGCGCATCTAAAACTCCTTGGCAACTATCCTGGCCGGCCGCAGGGTGCTGCGGCCGGCTATTTTCGGCGGCTGGCCGAGGCTTGTCGAGTCGTGAGGCGCCGCTGATACAATCGCCGCCATGAATGAATCCGACCAGCAAGACCGCTTTTCCAGCCTTATCGACGACCTCGCCAGCCAGGGTTGGTCGCAGCGGGCGTTTTTCGCTCCAGAAGTTCTGACCCGCGAATTGGCCGTCGAGTGCCGTAAGCGTGCGCAGAGCGGCCAGCTGAGTGCTGCCAGTGTCGGTCGTGGCGGCGCGCAGCAAGTGCAGGAAGGGATTCGTGGTGATCGTATTCAATGGCTCGAGCCTGGGCAGAGCGACGCCTGTGACCAGTATCTGCAATTGATGGATGGCTTGCGCCAGGCGCTCAACCAGGCGTTCTACCTGGGGCTCGAGGACTATGAATGCCATTTCGCCTGCTATGCGCCAGGGGCCTTCTATCAGCGCCATCTCGACCGTTTTCGCGATGATGATCGGCGCACGGTCTCGGCGGTGTTCTATCTGAATGAGGACTGGCAGGTCGAGCAGGGTGGGGCGTTGCGCCTGTATCTGTCTGATGGGCGTGAGCATGACGTGCTACCGCAGGCCGGCACCCTGGCGCTTTTCATGTCCGACGAGGTGCCTCACGAAGTGTTGCCGGCCACGCGCGAGCGGCTGTCGTTGACCGGCTGGTTCAGGCGGCGAGGTGCTGGGGTGCTCTGAGCCCAGTCGGGCTCTGGCATGCTGCGCCCGCCCAGCGTGGTAGTGCGCAACGTGTCAGTGGCCCCAGACCTTGATGGTGCCATTGATGTCGCGGATATCACGCAAGGCGACGTTGCCGATGCTGGTATCGCCGATATACAGATCGCTCGCCAGTCGGGCGCGGATCACCAGCTTGCCCAGTGGGCCGAGCTGCTGGTTGATCGCGGTCAGGTTGGGCAGTTTCAGTTGTAGCTGGCTCTGACCATTGCTGCCCTTGACCACGTCCACCTCCAGGGTCGGCACTTCGAGGCCGAGAATCGGTACGCTGGCGCCCAGTTGCGCTGGCCCCAGGGCATAGCCGTCGCAATCGGTGGGTTGCAGGCAGCCGTTGTCGATCTTCACGTTGCGCAGCGACAGACTGCCGCCGTCGTCCTGCCAGCGGATCTCGTCGATACGCGCCATCAGATCGAGGCGTATGGTGATGCCGGCCTGGCCGCTGATCTGGCTGAGGCTTTCGTCTTCCAGTGCCTGCATGGCAGCCTGGGCGGACGAGGCGAGCAGCGCGGTGCTGCCCAGCAATGCGATGGCAAGGGTGCGAAGTGGTTGGGGCATGGACGTTGATCTCCCTGGTTGGCCGCGCAAGTCTGGTGGTGCCTTGCGCTGCGCGCCATGGGGCAGGGCCGCTTCCCGCCGAAGGATAGGCCGCAAGGGCCCTGAACACCTGGTGTACGGTCGTTTTGCTGGATGCCTGGCCAAGGGCTGACGGCGGTGTTACCGGCGGTTACCCTGGCGCCGATGCAAGGGAGAGACTCTATGCAGAAGATATTGGTCAGCCGTTGCCTGCTTGGTCATCGGGTGCGCTATGACGGTGGTGCTCATGGGCCTTTCGATCAGCTCCAGCAGTGGCTGAACGAGGGTCGCGTCGTCGCGCTGTGCCCGGAAGTGGCGGGTGGTTTGCCAACTCCGCGTCCGCCTGCGGAGATCCGCGGTGGCCAGGGTGGTGCGGTGTTGGATGGTCGGCTGCCAGTGCTGACGATCGAGGGTGAAGATGTCACGGCAGCCTTCGTCGACGGTGCCGAGCAGGCGGCTGCGCTGGTGCGTGAGCACGGTATCCAGATCGCCCTGCTCAAGGCGCGCAGCCCGTCGTGTGGCAATCTGGAGAACTACGACGGCAGTTTCAGCGGTGTGCGGGTGCCGGGCGAGGGTGTCACCGCTGCCTTGCTGAAACGAGCCGGAGTGAAGGTGTTCAACGAGATGCAACTGGAGGAGGCGGCAGCCGAGCTGGCGCTGCTGGAACGGGATTGAGATGGGGCATGGCGGCACACCCTACACAATGAAAAAGGGAGACCAAGGTCTCCCTTTTTCATTTCTACAGACATCCGGAGCTCGCGAGCTAGAGCGAGACAAGGCGGGAGCGACCGAGGAGGGCGGAGTTTACGTCAGTAAATGAGCATCTCCGAGGTCGTTCCCAACGCCGTATCGCCGACGCGCAGCAGCTAAGGCTTAGAACAGGACGCGGCTGCGGATGGTGCCATTGACGTGCTGCAGCTTCTCCAGCGCCAGATCCGAGTACTCGGCGTCGACGTCGATCACCACGTAGCCGACCTTGTCGTTGGTCTGCAGGAACTGACCGGAGATGTTGATGCCGTTGTCGGCGAACACCTTGTTGATCTCGCTCATCACACCCGGGATGTTCTCGTGGATGTGCAGCAGGCGGTGTTTGCCCGAGTGCGCCGGCAGGGCCACTTCGGGGAAGTTGACCGAGGATACCGAGGTGCCGTTGTCGCTGTACTTGACCAGCTTCTCGGCCACTTCCAGGCCGATGTTGGCCTGGGCTTCGGCGGTGGAGCCACCGATGTGCGGGGTCAGGATCACGCGATCCAGGCCGCGCAGCGGGCTTTCGAAGATGTCGTCGTTGGACTTGGGCTCGACCGGGAACACGTCGATGGCGGCGCCGATCAGGTGTTCGTCCTTGATCGCGTTGGCCAGGTGATCCAGCTCGACCACGGTGCCACGGGCTGCGTTGATCAGGATGGCGCCTTTCTTCATGGCGCGGATTTCCTTCTCGCCGATCATCCACTGGGTGGACGGCAGCTCCGGCACGTGCAGGGAAACAATATCGGCCAGGCCCAGCAGCTCATGCAGGTTGCCGATCTGCGTGGCGTTGCCCAGCGGCAGTTTGGTTACGGTGTCGTAGAAGAACACCTGCATGCCCAGCGCTTCAGCCAGTACCGACAGTTGGGTACCTATGGAGCCGTAGCCGACGATGCCCAGCTTCTTGCCGCGAATCTCGAAGGAGTTGGCCGCCGACTTGATCCAGCCACCGCGATGGCAGGAGGCATTCTTCTCCGGGATGCCGCGCAGCAGCAGGATAGCTTCGGCCAGCACCAGCTCGGCCACCGAGCGGGTGTTGGAGTAGGGTGCGTTGAACACGGCGATACCGCGCTCGCGAGCGGCATCCAGGTCGACCTGGTTGGTGCCGATGCAGAAGCAGCCGACGGCGACCAGCTTCTTCGCGCAATCGAAGACGTCTGCAGTCAGTTGGGTGCGCGAGCGAATGCCGATGAAGTGAGCGTCGGCGATCTTCTCTTTCAGCTCATCGCCGGACAGAGCGGTCTTGAGGTACTCGATGTTGGTGTAACCGGCGGCCTTCAGCGTGTCTACGGCGTTCTGGTGCACGCCTTCGAGAAGAAGGAACTTGATCTTGCTCTTTTCCAGAGAGGTCTTGCTCATCGGAGTACCTGTGTCCCACAGAAGAATGTCAGGGAAGGGCTGAGAAGCTCAGCCGGCGCCCGCAGATCGCTGCATGGCTCGATTCACGGGGTGCGTATGCTAGCATGTTCGCCTTTTTCAATGCTCGGTTGCGACCTGAATGGTTCTCAGGGCGACCATGAATCCTTTGAGAGTTCCGTAGATGACCACCCCCGCCCAGATCGAAGAGCTGAAGACCCTGGTTGAGCCCGGCAAGGTGCTGACCGATGCCGACTCCCTGGAAACCTACGGCAAGGATTGGACCAAGCAGTACGCCCCCGCGCCATCCGCCATCGTCTTCCCCAAGACCACCGAGCAGGTGCAGGCCATCGTGCGTTGGGCCAATCAGCACAAGATCGCGCTGGTACCGTCGGGCGGCCGCACTGGTCTGTCTGCCGCAGCGGTGGCAGCCAATGGCGAGGTGGTGGTGTCGTTCGACTATATGAACCGCATCGTCGAATTCAACGAATACGACCGTACCGTTGTCTGCCAGCCAGGGGTGGTCACCAAGCAGCTGCAACTGTTCGCCGAAGAGAAGGGCCTTTATTACCCGGTGGATTTCGCTTCGTCCGGTTCCAGCCAGATTGGCGGCAATATCGGCACCAATGCCGGTGGAATCAAGGTGATTCGCTACGGTATGACCCGTAACTGGGTCGCCGGTCTGAAAGTGGTCACCGGCACCGGCGAGCTGCTGGAACTGAACCGTGACCTGATCAAGAACGCCACCGGCTACGACCTGCGTCAGCTGTTCATCGGCGCCGAGGGCACGCTGGGCTTCGTCGTCGAAGCCACCATGCGCCTGGAGCGTGCACCGAAGAACCTCACTGCGATGGTGCTCGGCACGCCGGATTTCGATTCGATCATGCCGGTGCTGCACGCCTTCCAGGGCAAGCTCGACCTGACCGCCTTCGAGTTCTTCTCCGACCGCTGCCTGGAGAAAATCCTCGGTCGTGGCGACGTGCCGGCGCCCTTCGAAAGCCGTACGCCGTTCTACGCCCTGCTGGAATTCGAGGCGCTGAACGAGGATGTGGCCAACGAAGCGCTGGCCACCTTCGAGCACTGCGTCGAGCAGGGCTGGGTGCTCGATGGCGTGATGAGCCAGAGTCAGCAGCAACTGGAAAACCTGTGGAAGCTGCGCGAGTACATCTCCGAGACCATCAGCCACTGGACGCCTTACAAGAACGACATCTCGGTCACTGTCGGCCAGGTGCCGGCCTTCCTCAAGGACATCGACGACATCGTTTCGGCTAACTACCCGGACTTCGACGTGCTCTGGTACGGCCATATCGGTGACGGCAACCTGCACCTGAACATCCTCAAGCCCGAAGCGCTGGCCAAGGAAGACTTCTTCGCCAAGTGCGCGGTGGTCAACAAGTGGGTGTTCGAGATCGTCGAGAAGTACAACGGTTCGATCAGCGCCGAACATGGTGTCGGCATGACCAAGCGCGACTACCTGCAGTACAGCCGTTCGGCGGCGGAAATCGCTTACATGAAGGCGATCAAGGCGGTGTTCGACCCCAATGGGATCATGAACCCCGGCAAGATCTTCGCCTGACGAAAAACGCCCATCCGACCGATGGGCGTTTTTGTATGCGGTGCACGATGGCGCCGCCTCGTTTAAGGTAGGGCGTCAGGCCACAAGCCCAGATGTCCACAATACGAACAACACAGGAGTCGGTGATGAGCTATCAGCACCAGTACGTCGACGGTACCACCGTCCATTTCCCCATCGGCAAGGTGGTCTGCATCGGTCGCAACTACGCCGAGCACGCCAAGGAACTGAATAATCCGGTGCCCACCGAACCGTTGCTGTTCATCAAACCAGGTTCCTGCGTGGTGCCGCTCGACGGCGGCTTCGCCATCCCCGAGGATCGCGGTTCGGTGCATTACGAGGCGGAAATCGCCGTGCTGATCGGCAAGCCGTTGTCGAAAAAACCGGACGCCGAAGAAGTGCGTGACGCCATCAGCGGCTTCGCTCCGGCGCTCGACCTGACCTTGCGCGACGTGCAGGCCAGGCTCAAGGAGAAAGGCTACCCCTGGGAAATCGCCAAGAGCTTCGACGGTGCTTGCGTGCTGGCGCCCTTCGTGCCGGGCGATGCCATCGAGGATCTGGCCGATATCGGCATTCGCCTGGTGATTGGCGGGGAAACCCGTCAGGACGGCAACAGCCGCGACATGCTCAACCCCATCGTGCCGATGATCCAGCATATGGCCGGTCACTTTGCCCTGCAGCCGGGGGATGTGATCCTCACGGGTACGCCGGTAGGCGTCGGTGTGCTGAACAAGGGCGACGAGCTGGTGCTGGAGCTGGTCGGTCACAGTCGCTTCACCAGTCGCGTGCTATAAGACGCGCTCAGCGCCTGAGCGCTGAAGCCGGCCGCCGTCCACCCCTCCGGACGGCGGAACTCCTCTCGACAGTGGATGTCGGATTGCCATCATGCAGCCGAGCTATAGCCGATGTCCGCTCTCTTTCGCAAGATTCGCCGCCCCCGCTACTGGCTTTCAGGCCTGGCAGTCGTCGCTCTGGGTGTACTGGCGCAGACCCAGCACTGGGATGATCGCGCCCAGTTATGGCTGCAGGAACGCTCGACGCCGTTGGTCGAACGCCTGGCCAGTGTCTGGTTGCCGGGTTACCGTGCGGTGATCCAGGCCAAGGTGCTGGCTGGCCTGGAAAAGGACGAGGCCTCGGGGCTGACCTACAACCCGCAGACCGGCACGCTGTTCACCGTCACCGGCAAGAATCCCCTCCTGGTGGAGCTGTCGCGAGAGGGTGAAGTCCTGCGGCGCATCGAGCTCAAGGGCTTTGCCGATCCGGAAGGCGTGGAGATGATGGACAACGGCCGTATGGCCATCGTCGACGAGCGACGCCGCCAGCTCACCACGTTCACTCTGGGTGACGACGATCTTGAATTGAATGCGGCCGATTTCCCCGGATTCGACCTGGGCTTCGCCGAGTCGGGCAACAAGGGCTTCGAAGGGCTGGGCTGGGATTCACGTAGCCATAGCCTGCTGCTCGGCAAGGAGCGCAGTCCGTTGGGGTTGTTCAGCATGCCGTTCCCGGGCGGCGACGGTGATGTGGGGGGCTTGCACCCATTGGCATCCGGTAACCTCGGCTTGCGCGACATTTCTTCGTTGAGCGTCGATGAGCGTACGGGCCATGTCCTGGTGCTCTCCGATGAGTCGCGCATGCTGCTGGAGATCGATCGCAACGGCCAGCCGGTCAGCTTCCTCAGCCTCAATGCGGGCCTCAATGGTCTGGAGCAAGGCATCAAGCAGGCCGAAGGGGTGACCATGGACGAGGAGGGCAACATCTATATCGTCGCCGAGCCCAACCTCTTCTATGTCTTCAGCAAGCCGGCACCGGATGCCGGTTGAGCGCCCGTGACGGATTCAGTTTCGCTTAAGCGTCGATTCAGTCTGGCTTCAGCTAGCGGCACTAATCTGGCCCCGTCACTTACGAACAACGAGGTTCACACCATGAAACGTACCGCTCTCGCTCTGATGGTTCTGCCGCTGCTCAGCACCGCTGCTTTCGCCACCGGTTACACCGGCCCTGGCGCCACCCCGCAGGTCACCACCGTGGCTGCTGCACTGGAAGCTGCTGACGACACCCATGTTGTTCTGGAAGGTCAGATCGTCAAGCGCCTGCAAGATGAGCTCTACGAGTTCAAGGACGCCACCGGCACCATCCAGGTCGAAATCGACGACGAAGACTGGCCGGGCCAGAAAGTCTCGGAAACCGCCAAGGTGCGCCTGACCGGTGAAGTCGACAAGGACTTCAACAGCCGCGAGATCGATGTCGATCGCGTTGAGCTGATCAACTGATCGAAATGATCTGCACGCCCGCCGCACTCTCCGTGCGGCGGTTTTTTACGTGGTAGTCAGAGAAACCATCATGCGCCGTCTGCTGACCTTCAACCCCTGGCTCTATCTGTTGTTCTTCCTGCTTCTGGTCGGCGCCGTTCTGGCTCAACAGTATCGCCTGTTCGAACGAGCCTGGTTCGTCGTCGAGGAATGGCAGCACAGTGGGCAGTGGCGCGAGCACTCGTTGTGGCTGGGCGACTACCGCGTGGTGATCGACGCCAAGCCGATCGAAGGCATCCGTGATGTCTCGGCACTGACTTACGATCCGGATCGACGCAGCCTGTTCAGCGTCACCAACAAGCCGGCCAAGGTGATCGAGCTGAGCCTGCAGGGTGAGCTCAAACGCACCATCGATCTGGAAGGCTTCGGCGACCCCGAAGCCATCGAATACATCTCCCCCGGCATCTACGTGATCGCCGATGAGCGCGAGCAGCGCCTGGTCAAGGTGCGCATCGACGATGACAGTCGCGTGCTCAACGCCGCCGACTTCCAGCAGCTATCCCTGGGTATCGGCCTCAATGGCAACAAGGGTTTCGAGGGGCTGGCCTACGACGCGCGGAAGCAGCGCCTGCTGGTGGCCAAGGAGCGCGATCCGGTACGGATCTTCGAGGTGCTTGGTTTCCCCCATGTCGACGAGAGCAAGCCGCTGGCGCTGCAGGTCAATACCGACCCGAAGCGTGATGCCCGCTTGTTCGTGCGCGATCTTTCCAGCCTGGATTTCGATGCGGCGACGGGCCACATGCTGGCGCTGTCGGACGAATCGCGCCTGGTGATCGAACTGAACGCCGAGGGCAAGCCGGTCAGCACCCTGTCGCTGCTGCGCGGGCAACATGGCCTGCAGCGCAGCGTGCCGCAGGCCGAGGGCGTGGCCACAGATGACGATGGCAATCTGTATCTGATTAGCGAGCCGAACCTGTTCTACGTGTTCAGGAAGCAGAACGACTAGCTGGTCTGGTCATCCAGGGCGGCTGTCGGCGCATTCTTCTGCACCGATTCGATGCCGCTCTTGCAACTGGCGGCACTGGCGTACATCTGGCTTTGCCCGACTACTTGGCCATTGGTGGCCATGAGCAGGAAGTAGTGCTTGTCGTTGCTCGAGGTCTTGGTCTCGAAGGCGCCTTCGCGTTGTGAGTTCTTCTTCACCGAGGCGATGCCGTTAAGCGCCGAGTCCTTGGCCTTGTACATCTCGCTGCTGAGGATGACCTGACCATTGGTTGCCAGCAGGTTGAAATGGAACTGGCCGTCTTTGGCCTTCTTCAGTTCGAACTTTCCAGGCATTTTCGTTTCTCCCTGAGCGTCCGGTGAGATACCGGAACGGTGCTCAGCAAGCGTAGTTCATCAATGCGAGTGGCTCTTGCCGACATGGGTATGGCCATCGTCCGGTAGCGGTTGCACACCGCCGCTGACGTTGAGCTGGCGCAGGATGCCGCAGTCTTCTGCTTCCTGCGGGCCGTTGCAGCGGTCGCGCAGTTCGGTGAGTTGGTCGCGTAACGCCAGCAGGCTGTTGATGCGTGCCTCGACGTGCTCGATGTGTTCGTCCACCAGGCTGTTGATCCCGGCGCAGCTTTCCTGGGGCAGGTCGCGCAGGGCCAGCAGACGCTGAATCTCTTCCAGGGTCATGTCCAGCGTCCGGCAATTGCGGATGAACACCAGGCGCTCCAGATGCAGGCTGCCATACAAGCGATAGTTGCCTTCGCTGCGAGCGGGCGCCGGAAGCAACCCTTCGCGCTCGTAATAACGCACGGTTTCCACCTGGCAGCCGGCCTTTTTCGCCAATTCTCCGATTTTCATGGGATCTCCTTCATGAGTGCTTGACCCTATAGTGACTACAGGGTGTGTACTCGGCAACAGATACCTGACGGAGACATGCCATGAGCCGTTGCTGCGACCACTCGCACGAACAGCCATCTGCCCACCACGACCACGCCCATGATCACGCCGGGCATGATCACGATACTCATCAGCCCTCCGTGGACGAGCCGCTCAGCGGCCCGTGCAATACCCGAATCCGCATCGAGCAGATGGACTGTCCCACGGAAGAGCGCCTGATCCGTGATGCACTGGGCCGTCTGCCGGGCGTGGCGGGCCTGCAGTTCAACCTGTTGCAGCGCGTGCTTACCGTCAGTCACGACGAGGGGAGGCTGGCCCAGGTGCTGCCTGCCATCCAGGCCCTGGGGTTCACGCCGCAGGTGGAGGATGAAAACACGGCTCAGCAGCCGGTCGCCGCTCCCGTGCAGAAGCCCTGGTGGCCGCTGGTGTTGGCGGGTGTGGTGGCAACCGCTTCCGAAGTCGTGCACTTCGCCGCTCTTGATCCGGACTGGCTGGTAGCACTGCTGGCGGTGACCGCCATCCTGATGTGCGGGCTGAACACCTACAAGAAGGGCTGGATCGCCCTGAAGAATCGCAACCTCAACATCAATGCGCTGATGAGCATCGCCGTCACCGGCGCCGTGCTGATTGGCCAGTGGCCGGAAGCGGCGATGGTGATGGTGCTGTTCACGCTGGCCGAATTGATCGAGGCGCGCTCGCTGGATCGGGCGCGCAATGCGATTCGCGGGCTGATGGATCTGGCGCCACCTCGTGCGACGGTGAAGCAGGCTGATGGCGTTTGGCAGGAAGTGGACGTGCAGAGCATCGACCTCGGTGCGGTGGTGCGTGTGCGCCCTGGTGAGCGCATCAGCCTCGATGGTGAGGTGGTCGGCGGCTCGTCGACGGTCAACCAGGCGCCGATCACCGGGGAAAGCCTGCCGGTAGAGAAGGGTGTGGGCGATCCGGTGTTCGCGGGCACCATCAACGAGGCTGGCTCGCTGGAGTTCCGCGTCACGGCGGCGGCACGCGACACCACCCTGGCGCGCATCATCCATGCGGTCGAGGAGGCGCAGAGTTCGCGTGCACCGACCCAGCGCTTCGTCGATCAGTTCTCGCGCATCTATACCCCGGCGGTATTCGCATTCGCCCTGGCGGTCGCCGTGTTGCCGCCGCTGCTGATGGGCGGCGCCTGGCTCGACTGGGTCTACCGCGCCCTGGTGTTGCTGGTGGTGGCGTGCCCCTGTGCGCTGGTGATCTCCACGCCGGTGACCATCGTCAGTGGCCTGGCGGCGGCTGCGCGCAAGGGCATCCTGATCAAGGGCGGCGTCTATCTGGAGAATGGTCGGCATCTGGCGCTGCTGGCGCTGGACAAGACCGGCACTCTGACCCATGGCAAACCGGTGCAGACCGACAGCCTCAATCTGCTGGATACCGATGAGGCGCCCCCTGCCATCTGGGCTGCAAGCCTGGCCGCGCGCTCCGACCATCCGGTTTCCAGAGCCTTGGCCCTGCATGCCGAGGAGCAGGGCCTGGCATTGTACGATGTGGCGGACTTCGAGGCGCTGCCTGGGCGCGGCACCAAGGGCAAGGTCGATGGCAAGCTGCTCTATATAGGCAACCATCGCCTGGTCGAAGACCTCGGACTCTGCTCCGCGCAGTTGGAGGAGCGCCTGGAGGCGCTGGAGCGTCAGGGCAAGAGTGTGGTGGTGCTGTGCGACGAGCAGCGCGCGTTGATGCTCTTCGCCGTCGCTGACACGGTGCGCCAGACCAGCCGCGAGGCAGTCGCCGAACTGCACGAACTGGGTGTGCGCACCTGCATGCTCACCGGCGATAACGCCCATACCGCGGCAGCCATCGCCGAGCAGGTCGGCGTTGACGAGGCGCGCGGCGACCTGCTGCCTGCGGACAAGCTGGCCTGGGTCGAGGCGCGCCAGGCGCAAGGCAAGGTGGTGGGCATGGTTGGCGATGGCATCAACGATGCCCCGGCGCTGGCCAAGGCCGAGATCGGCTTTGCCATGGGCGCCGCCGGCACCGACACGGCCATCGAGACCGCAGATGTCGCGCTGATGGATGACGACCTGCGCAAGATCCCGACCTTCGTGCGTCTGTCGCGGCAGACCCACGCCATCCTGGTGCAGAACATCGTCCTGGCGCTGGGCATCAAGGCGATCTTCCTGGCCATGACCCTGACGGGCGAGGCGACCATGTGGATGGCCGTGTTCGCCGATATGGGCGTGAGCCTGATGGTGGTATTCAACGGCCTGCGCTTGTTGCGCAAATAAAGGAAGGCGATATGAACATGGAACTGCAAGTGGCCATCGCCGAGGCCTTCGCTCAGGCGCAACACGAACTTCGGGCTCGCCGCAGTGCTGCGGCGCTGGTCTGGCTTGAACGTGCGCACATCCTCACGCAGCGTCGCCCGTGGCTGCACGCGCGTTCGCATTGGCTGATGCTGCAGGCAGGCTGGCAGCTGGGTGATCTACGCGAGGTGCTGGGACAGATTCCGCGAATCCTGGCGGCGCTGTTGTTCTCGCGCATCTGGGTGCCCATCGGCAACACCGGGCGAGCGCGAATCAGCGCGTTTCAACCCATGCCGATGAGCGAGGAGCTGCGCCGCCTGTTGGAGTAGGGGTATCTGTCGTTTCCGGTGCGTATGACGAATCGCAGCAGGCTCGGATTGCATTCGGGCTGCCGACTGCGCAAACCAGAGTGGGTGGAACAAAGAACTCTGTGGGAGGGGCTTCAGCCGCGATAATCGCCGCTGAAGCCCCTCCCACAATTGCCGGTCAGATTCAGCGCTTGAGCGTTTTCACGCCTTCGGCGGTGCCGAGCAGCAGCAGGTCGGCCGGGCGGGCGGCGAACAGGCCGTTGGTGACCACGCCGACGATGGCGTTGATGTCCGCTTCCAGCTTCACCGGGTCGGTGATCGACATGTTGTGCACATCGAGGATGATGTTGCCGTTGTCGGTCAGCACGCCTTCGCGGTACACCGGGTCGCCGCCCAGTTTCACCAGTTCGCGGGCTACGTGGCTGCGTGCCATGGGGATGACTTCCACCGGCAGCGGGAATTCACCGAGTACCGGCACCAGTTTGCTGGCGTCGGCGATGCAGATGAAGGTGCGTGCCACGGCCGCGACGATCTTCTCGCGGGTCAGGGCCGCGCCACCGCCCTTGATCAGGTGCAGGTGCTCGTCGCTCTCGTCGGCGCCGTCGACGTAGAACTCCAGTTCGCTGACGGCGTTGAGGTCGTACACCGGAATGCCATGGCCTTTCAGGCGCGCGGCGGTCGCTTCGGAACTGGCCACGGCGCCGTCGAATTCCATCTTGTGCTTGGCCAACGCGTCGATGAAGAAGTTGGCGGTGGAGCCGGTACCGACGCCGACGACGCTCTTGCTGTCGAGGCGGGGAAGAATGTGGTCGACGGCGGCCTGGGCCACGGCCTGTTTCAACTGATCCTGGTTCATCGCGGGTGTGCGCCTGCAGGGTGTAGGGAAAAGAGACGCGAATTATAGCCGCAAGTGACGCGCGGACGAGCCATTCGTCCGGGAAAACCCCGCGTTTCGTATGGTCGCCCGGCGCAGCGCTGGGGTAGACTCGGCAGTCCCCTCCAAGCCCGAAAACCTGCGAAATCGCCATGCTCGAACAGTACGTGAAGAAGATCCTCACCTCGCGCGTCTACGACGTCGCGGTGGAAACCCCGCTGCAACCCGCCCGTCAGCTCAGCGAGCGCCTGGGCAACCAGATTCTGCTCAAGCGCGAAGATCTGCAGCCGGTGTACTCGTTCAAGATTCGTGGCGCTTACAACAAGCTGGCGCAACTCTCGGCAGAAGACCTGGCGCGTGGCGTGGTCACCGCCTCGGCTGGCAACCATGCCCAGGGCTTGGCGCTGGCTGCCAAGCACATGGGCGTGAAGGCGACCATCGTCATGCCGCGCACCACGCCTGAGCTGAAGGTGCAGGGCGTGCGCTCGCGTGGTGGCAAGGTGGTGCTGCACGGTGATGCCTTCCCCGAGGCACTGGCGCATTCGCTGAAGCTGGTCGAGGAGAAGGGCTACACCTATATCCATCCCTACGACGATCCGCTGGTGATCGCTGGGCAGGGCACGGTGGCGATGGAGATCCTCCGTCAGCACCAGGGCCGCCTCGATGCGGTGTTCGTGCCGGTTGGCGGCGGCGGCCTGATCGCCGGCATCGCGGCCTACATCAAATACCTGCGCCCCGAGGTGAAGGTGATCGGCGTCGAGCCGGACGACTCCAACTGCCTGCAGGCGGCCATGGCCGCTGGCGAACGCGTGGTGTTGCCGACCGTCGGGCTGTTCGCCGATGGCGTGGCGGTGGCGCAGATCGGCCAGCACACCTTCGACATCTGCAAGCAGTACGTCGATGAGGTGATCACCGTCAGCACCGATGAAATCTGCGCGGCGATCAAGGATATCTACGACGATACCCGCTCGATCACCGAACCGGCCGGCGCCCTGGCCGTGGCCGGGATCAAGAAGTACGTCGAGCGCGAGGGCATCAGCGAGCAGGTGCTGGTGGGCATCGACTCCGGCGCCAACGTCAACTTCGACCGTCTGCGCCATGTTGCCGAGCGCGCCGAGCTGGGCGAGCGCCGCGAAGCGATCATCGCCGTGACCATCCCTGAGCAGCCGGGCAGCTTCAAGGCCTTCTGCGAGGCCCTCGGCAAGCGCCAGATCACCGAGTTCAACTACCGCTACAACACCGGTCGCGAGGCGCATATCTTCGTCGGCGTGCAGACTCACCCGGACAACGATCCGCGTGCAGCGCTGGTCGAGAGCCTGCGTGCGCAGGGCTTCCCGGTACTCGACCTGACCGACAACGAGCTGGCCAAGCTGCACATCCGCCATATGGTCGGTGGTCATGCTGCCGGTGTCAGCGACGAGATGGTGTTCCGCTTCGAGTTCCCCGAGCGGCCGGGCGCACTGTTCAATTTCCTGCAGAAGCTCGGTGGGCGCTGGAACATCAGCATGTTCCATTATCGCAACCACGGTGCGGCCGACGGTCGCGTGGTTGCCGGGCTGCAGGTGCCGGACACTGACCGTCACCTGGTCGCCGAGGCGCTGGATGCCATCGGTTATCCCTACTGGGACGAAAGCGACAACCCTGCATACAGCCTGTTTCTTGGCTGATTGAGCCTTGCTTGGCCTCGGCAACTGCCGAGGCCAAGTCGCAATGCACGCATAAAATTAATGAGGAAACCGTGATGGAACACTACCTGCTGGTACGCATTCTCCACAGCGCACCGGGCATCCTGCTGCTGCTCGGGCTGCTCGCTCATGCCTTCATGCTGTGGAAGGCGCAGCGCGCTGGCGACGCCGCCGTACTGGCGCGCAAGCTGCGCGTGACGCTGCGCTATAGCCTGCCGGCATTCACCGTGCTGGCGCTGAGCCTGCCGCTGAGCGGCTTCTGGCTGGTAGGTACGGCTGGCTGGCCGCTGGGGCAAACCTGGCTGTTGCTGGGTAACATTCTTTATGGGGTGATGATGCTGATCGGCCTGCTGTTGGCCGGCCGTCTTTCTGCCTGGCGCGCCCTGGCGGATACACCCGCTCCTGTAGCGCTCAAGCGCCTGTGCCTGATCTATGCCGGGCTGATTCTGATCCTGCTGATCGTCATCATGGCGCTGATGGGCGCCAAGCCGGCCTGAATACGGCTTCGGACGTGTAGGGTGTGCTGTGCACACCGGCTACTGACGATGTAGTCCGCGGTGCGCGCGGCGCACCCTACGTCACCGTGACGGTCAGCGCGTAGGGCGTACTCGGCTTTGGCTTCCTGCGTCGCTCTACCTCCTGCATCCATGCAGTCGTCGCGAAGCAGTATGCCGTTAGGTATATGCAACGCCACAGATCGGCGGGCTGCTCGCTTCGCTCGCGAGGCCGCCCTACATATGCCGAACGGCCGTGACGGTCTCAGCGCAGCGAGATGACCGGCCAGCCGCGTTCGATGGCGGTGGCACGTAGTACATCGTCCGGGTCTACTGCTACCGGGTTGGCCACGGCTTCGAGCAGCGGCAGGTCATTGCGCGAGTCGCTGTAGAAGTAGGCGCCGTCCAGGCTGTAATCGGTTTGTGCCAGCCATTCGTGCAGTCGGGTGATCTTGCCCGTCTGATAGCACGGCGTTCCGCTGATTAGCCCGGTATAGCGGCCATCGCGCATGCCGCACTCGGTGGCGATCAGGGTTTCCACGCCTAGGCGCTTGGCAATGGGGCCGGTAACGAAGCGGTTGGTGGCGGTGATGATCACCAGCTTGTCGCCAGCAGCGCGGTGTTCGGCGAGCAGCGCCTCACCCTTGGCCAGGATGATCGGCTCGATCACTTCGGCCATGAACTCGCGATGCCATTGATCCAGCTGCGCCATATCGCTGCGCCCGAGAATCGCCTGGCTGAAGTTCTGGTAGGCGATCACATCCAGCTTGCCGGCGCAGTAGTCGGCATAGAAGGCATCGTTGCGCGCCAGGTATTCGGCTGCGTCGACCAGGCCACGCTGGCAAACGAATTCGCCCCAGCTGTGATCGCTGTCGCCGGCGAGCAGGGTGTTGTCGAGGTCGAATAAGGCCAAGCGCACGGTTCTGTACCTGTTCTGCTGATGATTGGAGGCGCGCCAGAATAGCGGCTTTGGCCGGGCTTTCCCACCGCGTCGAAACCCGCATTGCTGCTGTCATCGGCTTTGTGGAACAATGCCGGAACTTGCGTCTACGAGGTTGTGTGCCGTGATCGATTCTGATGGTTTCCGCCCGAATGTCGGCATCATCCTGACCAATGATGTCGGTCAGGTGCTGTGGGCCAGGCGCATCAATCAGGATGCCTGGCAGTTTCCTCAAGGCGGGATCAATGATCATGAGTCGCCGGAGGAGGCGCTGTACCGCGAGCTCAATGAAGAAGTCGGGCTCGAAGAGAAGGACGTTAAAATCCTTGCCTGCACCCGCGGCTGGTTGCGTTATCGTCTGCCTCAGCGCCTGGTGCGTACCCACAGTCAGCCGCTGTGCATCGGGCAGAAACAGAAGTGGTTCCTGCTGCGCCTGACCGGCTCCGAAGACCGGGTGCGCATGGATCTCACCGGAAAACCTGAGTTCGATGGCTGGCGTTGGGTCAGTTACTGGTACCCGCTGGGACAGGTGGTCACATTCAAGCGCGAGGTCTATCGCCGCGCCCTCAAGGAACTCGCCCCGCGTCTGTTAGCACGCGACTGATTACGGATCCCACTCGAGCATGCTCAATACGCTGCGCAAGATCGTCCAGGAAGTGAACGCCGCCAAGGATCTCAAGGCGGCGCTGACGATCATCGTGCAGCGAGTGAAGGAGGCCATGGGCAGTCAGGTCTGCTCGGTCTACCTGCTCGACCCGGAAACCAACCGTTTCGTGCTGATGGCCACCGATGGCCTCAACAAGCGCTCCATCGGCAAGGTCAGCATGGCGCCGAGTGAAGGCCTGGTCGGCCTGGTCGGTAGCCGTGAAGAGCCGCTCAACCTCGAAGACGCCGCCAGCCACCCACGTTATCGCTACTTCGCCGAGACCGGTGAGGAGCGCTACGCCTCCTTCCTCGGGGCGCCGATCATCCACCACCGTCGGGTGATGGGCGTGCTGGTGGTGCAGCAGAAGGAGCGCCGTCAGTTCGACGAAGGTGAAGAAGCCTTCCTCGTCACCATGAGCGCGCAGCTCGCCGGCGTTATCGCCCATGCCGAGGCCACTGGCACCATCCGTGGTCTGGGCCGTCAGGGCAAGGGTGTGCAGGAGGCCAAGTTCGTCGGCGTGCCGGGTGCGCCCGGCGCTGCCGTGGGCACCGCCGTAGTGGTGCTGCCACCGGCTGACCTCAACGTCGTGCCGGATCGCGGTGTCGACGATATCGAGGCCGAGCTGGCGCTGTTCGACAAGGCGCTGGGCTGGGTGCGCGAGGACATGCAGGAGCTGTCCGAAAAGCTCGCCACGCAGCTGCGCAAGGAAGAACTGGCGCTGTTCGACGTCTATCTGATGATGCTCGACGATGCCGCCCTGGGTAACGAGGTGCGCAAGATCATCCGCACCGGGCAGTGGGCTCAGGGGGCGCTGCGCCAGGTGGTGCTCGACCATGTCGGGCGCTTCGAGTTGATGGACGATGCCTACCTGCGCGAACGTGCCTCCGACGTGCGTGACCTCGGCCGGCGTCTGCTCGCCTACCTGCAGGAAGAGCGCAAGACCTCCCTGGTCTACCCGGACAACACCATCCTGGTCAGCGAGGAATTGTCGCCCGCGATGCTCGGTGAGGTGCCTGAAGGCAAGCTCGCAGGCCTGATCTCGGTCACGGGGTCAGGCAACTCCCATGTAG
This sequence comes from Pseudomonas berkeleyensis, assembly GCF_014109765.1. Classification (NCBI taxonomy): domain Bacteria; kingdom Pseudomonadati; phylum Pseudomonadota; class Gammaproteobacteria; order Pseudomonadales; family Pseudomonadaceae; genus Pseudomonas; species Pseudomonas berkeleyensis. The sequence goes on along the minus strand of NZ_CP059139.1, from coordinate 5,105,876 downwards.
CGATCTTCGCTCGGGCCATGGGTATTCCCACGGTGATGGGCGTAGTCGATCTGCCTTACTCGAAGATCGACGGCATCAAGCTGATCGTCGATGGCTACCACGGTGAAGTCTTCACCAACCCCAGCGATCTGCTGAGCAAGCAGTACGCCGACGTGGTCGAGGAGGAGCGCCAGCTCACCGAAGGCCTCGATGCCTTACGCGAGCTGCCCTGCGAGACGCTCGATGGCCAGCGCATGCCGTTGTGGGTCAACACCGGTCTGCTCGCCGATGTGGCGCGCGCGCAGCAGCGTGGCGCCGAGGGCGTCGGTCTGTACCGTACCGAAGTGCCGTTCATGATCAACGAGCGCTTCCCTAGCGAGAAGGAACAACTGGCCACCTACCGTGAGCAGTTGCAGGCCTTCCATCCGCTGCCGGTGACCATGCGTACGCTGGATATTGGTGGCGACAAGGCACTCTCCTATTTCCCGATCAAGGAAGAGAACCCCTTCCTCGGTTGGCGCGGTATCCGCGTGACGCTCGACCACCCGGAAATCTTCCTGGTGCAGGTGCGGGCGATGCTCAAGGCCAGCGAAGGGCTGAACAACCTGCGCATCCTGATGCCGATGATTTCCGGTATCCAGGAGCTGGAAGAAGCGCTGCACCTGATTCACCGCGCCTGGGGCGAAGTGCGCGACGAGGGCACTGACGTACCGTTGCCGCCAATCGGCGTGATGATCGAGATTCCTGCCGCGGTCTATCAGACTCGCGAGCTGGCGCGTCAGGTCGACTTCCTCTCGGTCGGCTCCAACGACCTGACGCAGTACCTGCTGGCAGTGGATCGCAACAACCCGCGGGTGGCCGACCTCTACGACTTCCTCCACCCGGCTGTACTGCAGGCACTGCAGAAGGTGGTCAACGACGCTCACGCCGAAGGCAAGCCGGTGAGCATCTGCGGCGAGATGGCCGGCGATCCGGCGGCCGCCGTGCTGCTGCTGGCCATGGGCTTCGACTCCCTGTCGATGAACGCCACCAACCTGCCCAAGGTGAAATGGCTGCTGCGCCAGATCACCCAGAGCAAGGCCAGCGACCTGCTCAGTCAGGTGATGACCATGGACAACCCGCACCTGATTTACAGCACCCTGCACCTGGCGCTGCGCAATCTCGGCCTGGGTCGGGTGATCAACCCCGCCTCGAATATTCAGGCCTGACCGCTACGGGTAGGATGCGCCGTGCGCACCACTTGACGAGCGGGCCGGTCTCCGGTGCGCATGGCGCACCTACCGTTCCAGACTGACCTCGCCCAGCAAGGCGCCATGCGGGCCGAAGCTTCGTTCGCTGATTCGCCAACTGCCGTCTTGCCGTAACGCCAGAGCGGTGCTGGCGCGTGTGCCGTATGCCGCGCTGGTGATGAATATGCTCGACAGCAGGCGCTCCGTTGCCAGGCCGACGCCGGTGTCTGGCAGCAGATGATCGGCGGCTTGCCGGTTATCGGCCATGATTGCCATCAGGGTTTCGTCATCGGCTTCGGTACTGGTCTGCAACGCTCTTCTGGCCTGTACCAGCTTCGGCCAGGGCGTATCGAGGCTGGCGTTGGACAGGCCGTAGACGCCGCTTTCAAGGCGTCTCGCTTCACCTTCGTGTGAGTTGAAATGCCAGAGTTGCGTGGTATCGCCGAGTAGCAGGTTGAAACCGGCGTACTGCTCGGCGCTACGCATGACTTGCTGCAGGTAGGCTTGCGGCGACATGTCGCTGCGCAGGAAGTCTGCGCTCAGCTCACCACGCGAGCGGGTACGGTTTGGCTGGCGCGGGTCGCGGATATTGGTCAGGGCGGCGAAACGGCCACTGGCCGTGATGCCCAGCCAGGTGCCTCCGGCCTCCAGATCGCGCCCGGCGAACAGACCCGGCGCCTCCCTCCATTCGCCCAGTGCTGCGCTGGGGCGGGCGTAGAACTCATCGCGATTGGCCGCCAGGCGCAGGGCTAGCGGGTTTTCCGGGCGCCAGGCAAAAACGATCAGGCACATGGGGCTTACCGAGCAAGGGTGTGCTTGCAGGCTAACGGGGTAGCGCCGCCTGGGCAACCGTCGGCTCCGGCTGCCGCTGGTGAGGCTTTTCCGCTACCATGCCGCTTTGTTTTCGGGGGTGTCGATGGAACTGCTGCTGTACCTGCTGCTGGGGGCGGCGGCTGGCGTGCTGGCCGGCCTGTTCGGCGTAGGTGGCGGGATCATCATCGTTCCGGTGCTGGTGCTGAGCTTCACCTCGCACGGCCTCGCGCCCGAGATCCTGACCCATCTGGCAGTAGGCACGTCCTTGGCCACCATCGTCTTCACCTCGATCAACTCCACGCTCGAGCACCATCGCCGCGGCGCCGTGCGCTGGCCGCTGTTTCGTTGGTTGACGCTGGGTATCGTGCTCGGCACCGTGCTGGGGGCGCTGACGGCAGCGGCGATCAAGGGCGAATGGCTGCAGAAGATCATCGGCACTTTTGCCGTGATCATCGCCATCCAACTAGCGCTGGATCTGAAACCTCGTGCCAGCCGCGATGTCCCAGGCAAGCCCGGACTGACCGCTGCCGGTGGTGTGATTGGCTGGGCTTCGGCGATCTTCGGTATCGGTGGTGGTTCGCTGACCGTGCCGTTTCTGGTCTGGCGTAGCGTGCCGATGCAGCAGGCGGTAGCCACCTCGGCTGCCTGTGGCTTGCCCATTGCCATCGCCGGTGCCCTGAGTTTCATCTGGACGGGCTGGGGCAACCCGCAGTTGCCGGCATGGAGCCTGGGTTTCGTTTATCTGCCGGGGTTGCTGGGTATCGCGCTGACCAGCATGTTCTTCGCCCGTATCGGTGCGCGCCTGGCTCATCGCCTGTCGCCGCGCCTGCTCAAGCGTCTGTTTGCCCTGCTGTTGTTCAGCGTGGGTTTGAGTTTCCTCGTTTAAGGAGTTTCGGATGCTGCCTTATCCGCAGATCGACCCGGTGGCCCTCGCTCTCGGGCCTTTGAAAATTCACTGGTACGGCCTGATGTACCTGGTCGGTATCGGCGGTGCCTGGTGGCTGGCTTCGCGGCGGCTGAACCGTTTCGATGCAACCTGGAACAAGGAGAAACTCTCCGACCTGGTGTTCTGGGTGGCCATGGGGGTGATCCTCGGCGGACGCCTGGGTTATGTCCTTTTTTACGATCTTGCAGCTTACATCGCCGAACCGGCGAAGATCCTGCGTATCTGGGAGGGCGGCATGTCCTTCCATGGCGGGCTGATCGGCGTGATGCTGGCCACCTGGTGGTTCGGCAAGCGCAACGGCAAGAGCTTCTTCGAGCTGATGGATTTCATCGCGCCGCTGGTGCCGATTGGCCTGGGTGCCGGGCGCATCGGCAACTTCATCAATGCCGAGCTGTGGGGCAAGGCCACCGACGTGCCGTGGGCGATGGTTTTTCCCACCGACCCGCAGCAACTGGCGCGCCACCCGTCGCAGCTGTACCAGTTCGCTCTGGAGGGCGTGGCGCTGTTCACCATCCTCTGGTTCTACTCGCGCAAGCCGCGCCCGACCATGGCGGTCTCCGGCATGTTCGCCGTGTGCTACGGCATCTTCCGTTTCATCGTCGAATTCGTCCGCGTGCCTGACGCCCAGCTCGGCTACCTGGCCTTCGGCTGGGTGACCATGGGCCAGATTCTCTGCATACCGATGATCCTCGCCGGCCTGAGCCTGATCGCCTATGCCTACAAGCGCCAGGCCGCCCAGGGAGTCGCGCCATGAAACAGTACCTCGACCTGATGCGCCATGTGCGCGAGCACGGCACCTTCAAGGAAGACCGTACCGGTACCGGCACCTACAGCGTGTTCGGCCACCAGATGCGCTTCGACCTGGCCGATGGTTTCCCCATCGTCACCACCAAGAAATGCCACCTGCGTTCGATCATCATCGAACTGCTGTGGTTCCTGCAGGGCGATACCAACATCAAGTACCTGAAGGACAATGGCGTCAGCATCTGGGACGAGTGGGCCGACGAGAACGGTAATCTTGGTCCGGTATATGGCTACCAGTGGCGCAGCTGGCCGGCGCCCAATGGCGAGTCGATCGACCAGATCAGCAAGCTGATCGAGATGATCAAGAAGAACCCGGACTCGCGCCGCCTGATCGTCTCGGCCTGGAACCCGGCGCTGGTCGAGCAGATGGCGCTGCCGCCCTGCCACGCACTGTTCCAGTTCTACGTGGCGGACGGCAAGCTGAGCTGCCAGCTCTATCAGCGTTCGGCGGATATCTTCCTCGGCGTGCCCTTCAACATCGCCAGCTACGCGCTGCTGACCCTGATGGTGGCGCAGGTCTGCGGCCTGCAGCCGGGCGAGTTCATCTGGACGGGCGGCGACTGCCACCTGTATGCCAACCATATCGAGCAGACCGACCTGCAATTGACCCGTCAGCCGCTGCCGCTGCCGACCATGAAGCTCAACCCGGAAGTGAAGGATCTGTTCGCCTTCAAATTCGAGGACTTCGAGTTGGTAGGCTACGAAGCGCACCCGCATATCAAGGCGCCGGTGGCGGTGTGAGATGGAAGTGAGTGGGCTCTATCTGGTGGGCTGAAGCCCACCCTACGCGTTATACCGGCAGCACCTGCGGATGCAGGTGAACGGCCAGCCATAGCGCGCCCTCCGAGGTGGACTCGACGCGGTGGGTCACCCTGGCGGGGATGAACAGGTAGTCGCCGGCAATCAGGTCGATTACCTCGCCAGCCAGGTTCAGGCGTGCCTCGCCACGCACCAGCATTACCCACTCGTCCTGCTCCTGCACGTAGTCCACCGCCTCCTGGCGGCCAGAGCTGAGGATGCGCTCGACCACCAGGTTGCGCTGCTTGAGCAACGTCTCGAAGCGCTCGCCTGTGGCGGGTGGTTCGCTGTCGGCGAAGAGGTTGCCGATGGAGGGATTGATCATCTGCAGATGCCTCTTATGGCGTAATTCACAGTCTTCTATATAGGTTCAGCTGGCGGAGATTTCGCTGCGCAGGCGTTCGACCTGTTCGCCGCGCTCGGCGTCTTCCAGGCGGGCACCGGGGTTCAGAGATGACCACTCCGGGTGAGCGCGGGCCACGTTCAGTGGCGCCGGCAACTTGCCCTGGCGCCACAGCGCTTCCTGCGGGGCATTGAGCGCGATGGCGTCCATGGCGGCGTGGCCGCGTACGTCCAGTGCTGCCAGCAACTGCTGTTGGCGCAGGGCAAGCAGACGCAGCACGGCATCGTCGACGGTCAGCTCGCGCTGGCCCTTCAATTTTCCCTTCAGTCTTTCCCCGTAGTTGCGCAGGGTCTGTGCGCTGCCGCCGATCACCGCGCCCAGTGCTGCTGCCGCGCCGAGGGTGAGGCCGCCGACCAACAGGTCGACGCCGACACCGGTGGCGGCGCCAGCGGCCATGCCGCCGCCGACCTTGATACCGAGCTGTTTGAGGGTCTCCGGGTTGAACAGGTCGTCGCCCCAGCGGCCGTCGAGCAGTGGCAGGTCGGTGGCCATGGCATCGCCGCGGCGAAAGGCATAAAGGCGTAGTAGGGCTTCGACGCAGCGTTGCTCGCGTTGGCGGATGGCAGCACGCAATTCGGTGATGGCGCCTTGCTCCAGCACGGGCTGGGCGGCGACGCTACGACGGCAGGCCGCGCAGTCGATCAGCAGCTCGGCGATCAGCCGGTTACCGGCCTGGCGCCTGGTCTGGCGTTGCGCTTCGTGATCTTCGATCAGCCGTTGCAGCTGCGGGCGGGATTTCTCCAGCAGCAGGGCCAGACTCTCATACAGGCGTCGTTCGCCATCTTCGGGTGGCGCAACGCTGTCGAACGCCACCAGCGCATGCAGGCCGAGGCGGGCCAGGGCCTCGCGCCACTCGCTTTCACGATGGCTGCCGCTGGCGACGAAGTTGAGCACCGGCAGCAGCGGCCGGCCGCACATGTTGAGTACCGCCAGTTCGTCGCGGTATTTGGCCAGCACCGGTTCGCGCACGTCGATCACGTACAGCCCGGCATCGGAGGCCAGCAACTGGCGCAGTACCTTGGCTTCCTGCTCGTAACGCTGGCGCGCCTCGCTGCCCTCGAGAAAACGCGCCAGGCGTGCCGGGCCATCCAGGCGCTCGCCGGGGCGGTCGAGGCGTTCCAGGTAGTCGAGCAGGGCGATGGCGTCTTCCAGGCCCGGGGTGTCGTACAGCTCCAGCAGCGCCTGGCCATCCACCGACAGGCGTGCGCCTTCGACATGGCGGGTGGTGCTGGCGCGCGGCGAGACCTCGCCGAAATCGATGTCGCGGGTCAGGGTACGCAGCAGCGAGGTCTTGCCGACATTGGTGTGGCCGACCAGGGCGAGTTTCAATGGCTCAGTCATGGCCGGTCTCCAGCCAGGTAAGCGGCGAGCTGTCGCGATGCGTGAGCTGTAGCTGATCCAGCGCCTGGTGCCAGTCGGCCAGGCGTGCGCTGTCCAGGATTTCGCCGGGCATTGGCGGCAGCAGCCAGATGCGTGTGGCCGAGGCCGAGCGCGCCAGTTCGCCGAGCAGTGCGAGGGTGCCGCGATCGGGCGAGCGACGTGGATCGCAGGCGATGGCCAGACGCTCGGGCGGGAAGCGTGTCAGTTGTTCGAGCAACTGGCGGCGCTGTTCACGGCTGTCGATGACGCCGGCGTCAGCCACGCCTCGGGGTAAGGAGGCTGGTGGCCATGAGCGGCGGTCGTCCAGCTCCAGGCCAAGCAGCAGGGCGCCGCTGCCCTCTTGGGCGCTGGTGCCCGCTTGTGGCTGATGCAGCGCGGCGGGTGCCAGGTCGCAGATGCCGAGGCGTTCGCTGTCCGGTTGCAGGCGCTGGCGCAACAAGCCGTAACCAGGCAGGTCGAGATCCAGGCGCAGCGCGCGTTTGCCGGACTGCCAGCGCCACAGACAAAACAGCGCCAGCAGCAGGCGTGGCAGCAGGCCATAGACCAGCAGCACGCCGACCAGCCAGCCGGCCCAGCTCTGCCGGGCGGCTTCGCTGGCAATGGCGGCATCACCGCTGGCGCGGATCAGTTCGATGTCCGGCAGGCTGAAACCAAACATGGCCGGCAGGGCGCCGATGGTTTGGGTCAGCGCGATGAAGGTATCGCCGCCGAGGATGGTGGTTTCCCAGACGAAGCCGTAGCGGCGCGTGGCGAGCAGCAACAACAGCGTGATTAGCGCTGCGAGCATCGCCAGCGTCCACAAGCCGTTGACCATCAGGCCCAGGCCCCAGCGAGTCAGGCGTTGGCGTTGCAGCATCAGCAGCAGGGCCGGGGCCAGTTGCGCGGCGCTGGCGTCGCGCGCCAGTTTCTCGCTGAGCCAGAGCCACAGGCGTCCAAGTGCGCCGGGGTTGTCGCGAGTCAGCAGCAGGCCGAGCAACCAGCCGATCAGCAGCAGGCCGTTGAGGCCCAGCAGGCTACCCAGTGCCCAGAACACGTTGACCGGCTGGCGCCCATCACCCAGTGCGGCCAAGGCCAGGCCGGCACCGCTGAGCAGGGCCAGCACGATCAGTAGCAGGCCGGCCAGACGTGCGCCCTGCAGCCAGTGCAGCAGGGCTTGCCACTGGCCATCGCGACGCGCCAGCAGCAGGGCGCGGTGCTGAATGCGTTCTGCCAGGTCGCCGCCTTCGGCGCGCGCCAGGCGATTGGCCTCGGTATCTTCGAGGGGGCCGGCGTGTTCTTCGCGCAGGCGAATCGTCTCGCTGAGCCAGAGGCGTTGGAAAAGGGTGGGGGAGGAGGCGTCAGTCACGCGGCGTCTCGTCATGCGGATCAGAGGTTGAGGATAACCCCTGATCCGCCCAGGTGCGAATCAGCGCTTGTCGCGCAGGCGTACGGCGATGTCCGGCTGGTCGATGAACAGGCCGTCGATGCCGCTGGCGAGAAAGGCGCGCAGCTCCGCGTCGATATCGCCGCGCTCAGCCGGGTCGTTGCCGTTGCGCAGGTCGTCCGGCAGAAAGTTGTTTTCGGCGCGGAAGGTGTAGGGATGCACCTTGAGGCCGGCGGCATGAGCGTCGCGCACCAGAGTGGTCGGTGTACTCAGCTTGCCGGTGGCGTCACGCGGGATGAGCATGCCTTTCTCCGGGCCGATGCCGCTGGCATAGCGGGCGATGCTCTTGAGGCCTTCAGGCGTGATCATCCGTGGGTAGCTCAAATCACTGCCGAGCGCCTGTTGATCGAAGGGCTGGCCCTCCATCCAGAGCAGCTGGATCAGGCGGATGGAGGTCAGGCCGCTGAGGGTCTTGAGGTTCTCCACCTCGAAGGACTGGATATACACCGGGGCCTCGGCGCTGTCGTAACCGTTGCGTTCGAGCACAGCCAGCAGCGGCCGTTCCATCGCCAGGCCGAGCTGCTGGAAGTGAGTGGGGTGTTTGGTCTCCGGATACAGGCCGATGACACGTTGCTGGCTGGCTTCCAGCCTTCTGACCAGGTCGATGATTTCCTGCAGGGTAGGAATCTCGAACTGGCCGTCGAAGCGCGTGTTGGCCGGGCGCACCTGTGGGATGCGCTCAATGGCGCGCAGGGTCTTCAGTTCGGCGAGGCTGAAGTCTTCGCTGAACCAGCCTTCCAGGCTGCGGCCGTCCACCGTCTGGGTGCGCTTGCGCGCGGCGAATTCCGGGTGCTGCGCGACGTCGGTGGTCAGCCCCAGTTCGTTGTCGTGACGCGCCACCAGTTGGCCGTCGCGCGTCATCACCAGATCCGGCTCGATATAGTCGGCCCCCTGCATCACGGCCAGGGCATAGGCGGCCAGGGTGTGCTCGGGGACGTAACCACTGGCGCCGCGGTGGGCGATGATCAGCGCTGTCTGCTCGCCTTGCGGGCGATATGGCTGCACGCCGGGTTGGCTCTGGGCCCAGTCGATGGCAGCTTGTACGCTGTCGGCCTGTGCTGGCGCTGCGCCAATCAGCAGGCCAGCGCAGAGCAGCATCCAGGGGCGAAAGAAAGTCGCGGTCATCAGGTCGTTTCCTCGTTCATCGTGAGCGGCAAGCCTGCCTCATCAGGTGTGACGATTCTGCGACCATCTCCGAATCGGCCATGCCAAAGGTGGCTGCTCGCGCATCCGGCGCTCTGTTATGCTCGCCGCCATGAACAAGACTCTACCCCTTTCCCTGATCGCCGCGCTCGCGCACAACCGCGTGATCGGCCGCGATAACCAACTGCCCTGGCACCTGCCGGCGGATCTCAAGCATTTCAAGGCGATGACCCTGGGCAAGCCGATCATCATGGGTCGCAAGACCTGGGATTCGCTGGGGCGCCCGTTGCCCGGCCGACTCAATCTGGTGGTGAGCCGCCAGGTTGGACTGACGCTGGAGGGCGCCGAGGTGTTCACCACGTTGCAGGCCGCCATCGAGCGGGCCGATGTCTGGGCGCGTGAAGAAGATGCTGAAGAGTTGATGCTGATCGGCGGCGCCCAGCTTTATGCGCAGGGGCTAGAGCTGGCGCAGCGTCTGTACCTGACCCGTGTCGGCCTCGATCCCGAGGGCGATGCGTTCTTCCCCGAAGTGAACGAAGCCGATTGGCGCATGACTTCCAGCGTCGAGCATCCGGCTTCCGCTGAAACACCGTTCTACGCCTTCGAGGTGTGGGAACGCCGCGACACATAATCCTAACGATCTTTCCGGCCGTCTCGGCCAGCGCCTTTTCCGGGTGCTGCGCGGCGGCCAGCGTCTTGCCTCTGCCTTGCCGTGCTTTCGTACACTTTGCTGCGGGTTCTTCCATGACTGAACAATCGACCGCCGACGAGCGGCCGAATGCCGTTGCTGCACTCTTCATTCGCCATCCTCTTTGGGAGGATGCCCTGGCGATGCTGTTCGGCACTGCGCTGGTGGCGCTGGGAATCGCGTTCTATACCCATGCCGGATTGCTCACGGGCGGTACTGTCGGCATCGCCTTTCTCGCCAACTATCAGGCGGGCTGGTCGTTTGGCCTGGTGTTCTGCCTGGTCAATCTGCCGTTCTACCTACTGGGTATCTGGCGCCTGGGCTGGGGGTTCATCGTGCGCACGGGCTGCGCCGTGCTGCTGGTGTCGTTGCTGGCCGAGCTGACGCCGCAGTGGGTCGCGTTCTCCCATCTCAGCAGTGTCTACGCTGCCGTGTTCGGTGGCGCGGCCATGGGCCTGGGGCTGCTGATGCTGTTTCGTCACCGCGCCAGCCTCGGCGGAGTGAACATCCTCGCGCTGTATCTGCAGGAGCGCTTCGGTCTGCGCGCGGGCGCGGTGCAGATGGGCATCGATGCGGCCATCGTGCTGGCGGCGGCGTTCGTGGTGACACCGGACAAGGTGTTGCTGTCGGTGCTCGGCGCGGTGGTGCTGAACCTGGTGTTGGCCATCAACCACCGCGCCGATCGTTATGTCGGCGTGAGCTGAGTTTCAGTCAGACTGCTTTGGCGTTTCCGGCAGGAACCAGTTCATCAGCAGTGCGCAGATGCCACCGGTGGCGACACCCGATTCCAGCACGCTGCGCAGCCCGGCCGGCAGGTGCGCGAGGAACTCCGGCACCTGGGAGAAGCCCAGGCCGAGGGCCAGCGATACCGAAATGATCAGCAGCGCGCGGCGATCCAGCTGGATGCCGGCGAGGATGTTGATGCCAGCAGCAGCGACTGCGCCGAACATCACCAGCGCCGCGCCACCGAGCACCGGCTCCGGTACCGCCTGCAGCACACCGGCCACTGCCGGGAACAGGCCGAGCACCACCAGCATTACGGCGATCCACATGCCAACGTGACGGCTGGCGATACCGGTCAGCTGGATGATGCCGTTATTCTGCGCGAACACCGAGCTGGGGAAGGTATTGAACAGGCCGGCCAGCAGCGAGTTGGCGCCGTTGACCAGTACGCCGCCTTTGATCCGTTGCATCCACAGCGGGCCTTCGACCGGCTGGCGCGACAGCTTGCTGGTGGCGGTGACGTCGCCGATGGCTTCCAGAGACGTCACCAGATAGATCACCACCATGGGAATGAACAGGCTCCAAGAGAAGGCCAGGCCGAAGTGCAGCGGCATCGGCACCTGGAACAGGGCTGCTTCGCGCATGCCGGTGAAATCCAGGCGGCCCAGGTAGGCGGCCAGGGCGTAGCCGATGGCCAGGGCGATGATGATCGCGCAACTGCGCAGCCACACCAGCGGCAGGCGGTTGAGCACGATGATGGCGCCCAGTACCACGCCCGACAGCAGCAGGTTCTCGCCGTTGGCGAAGGTGCCATTGCCCATCGCCGCGTAGCCACCGCCCATGCTGATCAGGCCGACCTTGATCAGGGTCAGGCCGATCATCAGCACCACGATACCGGTGACCACCGGGCTGATCAGGCGCTTGATGAACGGCAGGATGCGCGACACGCCCATCTCGATGAACGAGCCGGCGATGACCACGCCGAAAATGGTCGCCATCACCGTTTCCACCGGCATGCCCTGATTGACCAGCAGTACACCGCCAGCGATCAGCGGGCCGACGAAGTTGAAGCTGGTGCCCTGCACGATCAGCAGGCCGGCGCCGAACGGGCCGAAGCGGCGGCACTGCACGTAGGTGGCGATGCCGGAGATGACCAGGCTCATCGACACGATGATGTTGGTATCGCGCGCCGACACGCCGATGGCCTGGCAGATCAGCAGGCCGGGAGTGACGATGGGCACGATGATCGCGAGCAGGTGCTGCAGCGCGGCAAGCAATGCGGCCAGCGGGCGTGGCTTGTCGTCCAGGCCGTAGAGCAGCTCGTTGCGTGCTTCGGGGATTTGAGGGTTGTTCATGGCAGTCGACCGGAAAAAGCGGCGATTCTACCTGAGTTGCGTGTCAGGTCGTGCCGGTCGGCAATGCCAGTGGCTTTGCGATAGAGCGCCTCCCACGCAATGCCAGGCCGTTATTCGGCTCGTGGGAGGGGCTTTAGCCGTGAAGATCGTGGGCGGTCAGTCGACCTCGGTGAACTGGATGATCTCCACCCAGTAGCCGTCCGGATCCTTGATGAAGGCGATGTCGCGCATACGGCCGTCGGTGAGGCGCTTCTGGAAGGTCACGCCGAGGTCTTCGAAACGCTGGCAGGCGGCCTTGATGTCCGGCACTGCTACGCACAGGTGACCAAAGCCGCGCGGGTCGCTGTTGCCGCTGTGGTAGGAAAACTCCGGGTCTTTCTCGGTGCCGTAGTTGTAGGTCAGCTCCAGCACGCCGGGGATGGATTTGCGCCATTGGTGGCGAGCGGCCGGGTCGGTCGGGATCTGCGACTTGTCATTGATCAGCGCGAGGAAGTACAGGCTGAACTCGGCCTCGGGGAATTCCTTCTTCTCCAGCAGGGTGAAGCCCAGCACGCGGGTGTAGAAATCCAGCGACTTCTGCAGATCCTTCACGCGGATCATGGTGTGGTTGTAAACGAAGTCGGCGGTGGCGACGTCGGGCTTGGCGGTCACGCCGGGAATGGCGTTGAGCTCGTCGAGGGTCATGGGGTTCTCCATCAGGCGTGAATGGGGTCGGCGCGAAAAGGCCGTATTTACCTAGATGGCTTCGTCCATAGCGTTTTTCAAGGTCGCATGTCACAGCAGGGTGGATGAGACTCTTTCATCTGTCTTGCTGGCGTGGCGTCTTGATTGGTGGGCTGAAGCCCACCCTACTCGATCGGGCATGGCTGTAGGGGGGGGCCGGGCGGCGATCCGCTTCAGCCCACCAATTCAATTCCAGCTCCCGCATCAGACCTGCAGCGTGATCAGTTCGGCCCGCACCTGCCGAGCTTCGATATGCAGGAGGCCCACGCCGATGGGCAGCTTGAAGCGCCGTGGCCCTGCGCTACCAGGGTTGAGGTAGAGCACGCCGTTACGTTCCTCGTGCAGCGGCTTGTGCGAGTGGCCGGCGATCACCACATCGATGCCCTGTGCAGCCGGGTCGATCTCCAGTTGCTTGAGGTCATGCAGCACATGCAGCGTGATGGCGCCGAAGCTCAGGGTCAGGTGCTCGGGAATGTCATCGGCCCATGGCTCCTGATCGTTGTTGCCGCGTACCACCGACAGCGGCGCGATTCGTGCGAGCTGTTCGAGAATATTCGGCCCGCCGATATCACCGGCATGGATCAGGTGATCGACACCCTGCAGCGCGGCCAGCGCCTCGGGGCGCAGCAGGTTGTGGGTGTCGGCGATCAGACCGATGCGCATGTGCTTCTCCCGTGTATGACCGAGTTGCCAGCTTGCGGGCGATCACCGTCAGATGCAAAACCAGCAGACAGAAAAAAGCCCGGCACAGAGCCGGGCTTCTTCATGCTGCTGGGCTGAAAATCAGCCGTCCAGCAGCGCCTTGTTGCGTACCGCACCCTTGTCGGCGCTGGTGGCGAGCAGAGCGTAGGCCTTGAGTGCCGTGGTCACCTTGCGGGTGCGCGGTGCGGCCGGCTTCCAGCCTTTCTTGTCCTGCTCGGTGCGGCGGGCGGCCAGTTCTTCATCGCTGACCAGCAGGTTGATGCTGCGGTTGGGGATGTCGATCAGTACCTTGTCGCCGTCCTTGACCAGACCGATGGCGCCGCCCGAAGCGGCTTCCGGCGAGGCGTGGCCGATGGACAGGCCGCTGGTGCCGCCGGAGAAGCGACCGTCGGTGAGCAGGGCGCAGGCCTTGCCCAGGCCCTTGGACTTCAGGTAGCTGGTCGGATAGAGCATTTCCTGCATGCCCGGGCCGCCTTTCGGGCCTTCGTAACGGATGATGACGATGTCACCTTCCTTCACTTCGTCGGCGAGGATGCCTTTGACCGCGCTGTCCTGGCTCTCGAAGACCTTGGCGCTGCCTTCGAACACATGGATGGACTCGTCCACGCCGGCGGTCTTCACCACGCAGCCGTCCAGAGCGATGTTGCCGTACAGCACGGCCAGGCCGCCCTCCTGCGAGTAGGCGTGCTCGACGCTACGGATGCAGCCTTCGGCACGATCGATGTCTAGGCTCGGCCAGCGGGTGCTCTGGCTGAACGCGGTCTGGCTGGGGATGCCAGCAGGGCCTGCCTTGAAGAAGTGGTGAACGGCCTCGTCCTGGGTCTGGGTGATGTCCCATTGGGCGATGGCTTCGGCCATGTTCGGCGTGTGCACGGTGTGTACGTCGGTGTGCAGCAGGCCGCCACGGGCCAGTTCGCCGAGGATGGAGAAGATGCCGCCGGCGCGGTGCACGTCTTCCATGTGGTACTTCTGGATGTTCGGCGCCACCTTGCACAGCTGCGGCACCTTGCGCGACAGGCGATCGATGTCGCGCAGATCGAAGTCGATCTCGGCTTCCTGGGCGGCGGCCAGCAGGTGCAGGATGGTGTTGGTCGAACCGCCCATGGCGATGTCGAGCATCATGGCGTTCTCGAACGCCTTGAAGTTGGCGATGTTGCGCGGCAGTACCGACTCGTCGCCTTCGCCGTAGTAGCGCTGGCACAGCTCGACGGCCAGACGGCCGGCGCGCAGGAACAGCTGCTCGCGGTCGCTGTGGGTGGCCAGGGTCGAACCGTTGCCCGGCAGGGACAGGCCCAGGGCTTCGGTCAGGCAGTTCATCGAGTTGGCGGTGAACATCCCGGAGCAACTGCCGCAGGTCGGGCAGGCGCTGCGTTCGTACTCGGCGACCTTCTCATCGGAGGCGCTGGAGTCGGCGGCGATGACCATGGCGTCGACCAGATCCAGACCATGACTGGCCAGCTTGGTCTTGCCGGCTTCCATCGGGCCACCGGATACGAACACCACCGGGATGTTCAGGCGCAGGGCGGCCATCAGCATGCCGGGGGTGATCTTGTCGCAATTGGAGATGCAGACGATGGCGTCGGCGCAGTGGGCGTTGACCATGTATTCGACGGAGTCGGCGATGATCTCGCGGCTCGGCAGCGAATAGAGCATGCCGTCGTGGCCCATGGCGATGCCGTCGTCGACGGCGATGGTGTTGAATTCTTTCGCTACACCGCCGTGCTTCTCGATCTCGCGGGCGACCAGTTGGCCCAGATCCTTCAGGTGCACGTGACCGGGCACGAACTGGGTGAAGGAGTTGGCAATGGCGATGATCGGTTTCTTGAAGTCTTCGTCCTTCATCCCGGTGGCGCGCCACAGGGCGCGGGCGCCGGCCATGTTGCGGCCGTGGGTGGAGGTTTTCGAGCGGTAATCAGGCATGACGGTTTCCTGCGGCTAATTCGGTTGTGTGTGCGGTGAGCGGATCAGGGCGGCTGATTGCCGCGCGGGGAAAGGCTGCATGACGAGACGGGATCACCACTCGTGCGGCCAGGGCTCACAGGCCCGCCGGGGATGCCTGGCGAGGAATCGCCTGATTCTACGCCGCTGCAGTCGTTGGGGGAAAGGTCGGCGGTCTGCCGCCCCTCAGAAGCGGTAGGCCAGCTGTGCCCAGATGCGTGGCTGGCGTTCGCTGTCGCGTTGTGCCGGGTGATCGCCGACCTTCCAGCCGGCCAGTGCGCTGATGCTCCAGGCGTGAGTCGCCCATTTCGCACCAAGGCCCTTGCTGGAGAGGCGACGCGGTACTGTGTCATAGATCAGGCTAGGAGTATTGAGCCGGGCCTGACCATGATCGGCGAAGGCCACCAGTTGCCAGCTGTCGCTCAGGGCGTAACGCAGCTCGGCGCTGGCCTGCCAGCCGCGGTCACCGAATGCGTCGGTCTGCTCGGCTGAGCGCGTGCCGAACACGCCACCGATATAGAGCTTTTCCGAATCATCGAGATTGTCACGGCTCCACTGGCCCAGAACGTGCACATACAGGCTCAAGCGTTCGCTTAGCGGTTGCAGGCGGGCCAGCTTGGCGCGCAGCACGCTGAAATGACCAGGGTCGGCCTTACCGACCAGGGTATAGGGCGAACCCTCGATGTTCAGGTGACCTTCACGCCAGTTCAGCGCCAGGGTAGTGGTCGCGTTGTTCAGCCAAGGCTCGTGGGCGGTGGTGCCTAGTTCGTAGTCGAGCACGCGGGAGCGTTTCTCGCTGTTCATGTGCAGCACGCCGATCTCGTCCTGCAGGCGCTTGTCATCGAACTGCAACCGGGCCTCGAGGCTCAATGCTTCACTGGCAAGCAGTGGCTGGAGGATGAAGGCACTGGCCGTGCGGGTCTTGCCCTTGGCGGCGAGTATCTCCAGTTCGCCGCCCAGTTCGTAGGACAGATCCGAGAAGATGAAGCCCAGCCGGCTGGACCAGGGGCCGATCTCCAGGTGGTAAGCGCCCCAGTGGTAATGGCCTTCCTCGGCTGAACCCATGCTGCGCAGGCTTAGCAGGTCGCTCGGGGTGAGCAGGCCACGCAGGTTGAGACCCGTGGCGAGCCGGCCCTTGTCGTCATGGCCACCGAAGTTGTCAAGTGCGATAGCACCGCTGATAAATGGCATCGCGCTCAGGTCTTGTGGCGGTTGGTAGTGGGTGTCGCCCAGGGTCAGGCTGCTGCGTGACGGCAGGTCGGCGATTTCCTGAAAGGACAGCAGATCTGCTGCAGAGGCATTGGCGAGGCAGGCAAACGGCAGCATGGAGAATGCGGACAACAGGCGGGAGGCCAGGCGCATACAGAAATACCGAGATGATCGTTGGGGGCGAAGCTCAGGACGGTATTCGTGAGCACGCAGTAGCGAGGCAAGATATGGCCTTATGCCATCTCTGTGCAAGTTCTGCCGAGGTGATTTCGAGCCGCCCCCTGCGCAGGCAGCCCGGATTCACTAGATTTTCAGAAAAGCTCGCGGCTGAAGCCGCTCCTACGGGGATCTGCTTTGCAGTGTGGGAAGGCGCTTTAGCCGCGGTGATTATGGTACCGAGGCTCTTAGAAAAACCGCACCACCTGTACCCATACTCGCGGGCTGCGGTCGACATCGCTCTGCGGGTCGTCGTTGCCCAGCTTCCAGGCCGCCACCGCGTTGACCTGCCAGTCATGTGCCGCCCAGCGCGCGCCTACACCGGCTGCCGACAGCCTGCGGTGGTTTTCGCCGTCGCTCCAGGTGTCCTTGTTCAGGCGCACTTCGCCATGGTCGACGAAGGTGTTGAGTTGCCAGGCTTCGGTCAGTGCGTAACGCAGTTCCAGGTTGGCCAGCCAGCCCTGATCACCGGACGCTTCGCCCTGCGGGTAGGCGCGTACGCCATAGGCGCCGCCGAGGCTGAGCTTCTCCGAGCTGTCCAGGTTGCCGTCGGCCCACTGGCCTTGCAGCTGGCCGTACAGGCTGAAACGATCAGTCAGGCGTTGCAGGCGCACCAGGCTCGGATTGAGCTTGTGGAACTGGCCGCGTGTGCCGGCGCTCAGGTCGTCGACACGCTGATTGGCCGCGCCGTCGATATTCAGGCTGCCCTGGCTCCAGGCCAGGGCGAAGCTGTTGACGCCACCGCCGAACAACTGGTCGCGGCTGTTGCCGTTGAGGCTGGTGGTGACCACCCGCGAGCGCTTGTCGCTCTTGCTGTCGAACTGGTCGATATCGTCCTTCAGGCGCTTGTCGTCGTACTGCAGCTGGGCGTACAGGGAAAAGTCGCGGCTACGCACCAGCGGCTGGATCGCGTAGGCACTGGTGATGCGCGCATTACCGTGGGCATCGAGATCCTCGAAGTCCTTGGCCAGTTGGTAGTCCATGTCCGAGTAGGCCACGCCCACCTGCGTGGCCCAGGGGCCAATCGGCAACTGGTAGGCGATGCGCCCGTATTGTTGGTCTTCATCCGAGCCCATGGCGCGCAGCGACAGGCGATCGCCCAGGCCCAGTGGGCTGTTGACGTTCAGCGTGCCGCCCAGGCGGTACTCGCCGGTGAAGCGGTTGCCGTAGTTGTCGGCATCCACCGAGCCGGATAGCAGCGGGCCGGACTGCACGTCCACCAGCAGGTCGGTGGCGCCGACCGAAGCGCCCGGCTTGAGGGTGGATTTCACCTCCACCCCGGGCGTATCAGCGAGCAGCAGCAGGCTGCGCTCCAGAGGGGCAGAGCGCACTGCATCGCCCGACTTGAGCTGGGTTATCGGCGCCAGGGCGGCGTCGGAGACCCGCGAAGTGTTGTTCAGCCCGACCTCGCCATAGCGGCCTTCCATCACCGCGATCTGCACCACACCGCCGTCGATTTCCTGCGCCGGAATATAAGCCCGCGCCAGCGGATAACCGCGCTCGCGGTACAGCCGGGTAATGCGATTGGCGCCGGCCTGCAACTCGCCAAGCGACACCGTGCGGCCTTGCAGATCGGCGAGCAGCGCCAGCAGCTCCTCGCTGGCGACGGCGCTGTTGCCCTGCAGAGTGAAACCCTTGACCTGCAGGCTCGGCCCGCTGGTCGTTGCCTCGGCTGAAGGGGTATCGGGCAGGTTCAGTTCCAGACGCTGCTTGCCAGGCAATTGCAGTGGGCGCTGGTCGATATTCTGCTGCGACTGGCCGGCATCCGGCAGGGTGGCGGCCATCAGCGACAGCGACAGCAGGGACAGAGCCCCGCCGATAAAGGGATAAACGAAACGCATGAATCAGATTCCTTCTGGCAGGCGGATGCCGGTGTTGATGACCTGCAGGTTCAGGCGCTCATCGAGTGGGTTGGTGACCAGCATGTCCGGGGCCAATGCGCTGGATTCCTGAGCCTGCTGCTGGCCCTCAGTCGGAACGGTCTGCTTGTTGTAGGTCAGTGCGGCGAGGTAGGACGGGTTGTTGGTGATTTGATCA
Source organism: Pseudomonas berkeleyensis (assembly GCF_014109765.1). Classification (NCBI taxonomy): domain Bacteria; kingdom Pseudomonadati; phylum Pseudomonadota; class Gammaproteobacteria; order Pseudomonadales; family Pseudomonadaceae; genus Pseudomonas; species Pseudomonas berkeleyensis. The sequence continues at coordinate 5,087,367 of NZ_CP059139.1, read as the reverse complement.
ATAGCGCTCGTGCTCGACGGGCTCGCTGGCGTAAGGCGGCGAACGATATCGCCTTTACGGGTCACCGCCGTGAGGAAAGGCAAAGCAAAGCTGTAGCCGGGTTTGCTGACGTCGACACCCGGTAGTGTCCAGATGCTGGAATCCCAGCCTGCGTAAGTCGTTGGATCACTCAGTGCAGTCAGGGTTTTGGCGCTGCCATTGCTATTGCCGGTGAATACGTCACTCGTGCCACCTCCGTTGTTAATGGCGTTGCCGTCTGCATCGGTGGTGGCGTAGAAGCTTTTGCTGATGGTGCCGGAGCTGTATGCGACCAGCCCGCCGACACTGTTGCTGCCCGACACAGTGCCAGTGGCATAGGTGTTGCTGATGGTGCCGGAATCGTTGTATGCGACCAGCCCACCGACGCCGCCGTTGCCTGTCACAGAGCCAGTGGCATAGGCGTTGCTAATGGTGCCATAGACGGAGTCGTTGTATGCGACCAGCCCGCCGACGTAGTTGTAGCCCGACACAGTGCCGGTGGCATAGGCGTTGATAATGGTGCCGGAGTTGATTCCGATCAGACCGCCGACGTATTCGGAGGTGCTAGTCACATTGCCGGTAGCATAGGCGTTGCTGATGGTGCCGCCGTCGCTTAATCCAACCAGCCCGCCGACGTAGAGGTTGCTGCCTGTGACATTGCCGGTGGCATAGGCGTTGCTGATGTTGCCGTAGTTGTATCCGAGCAGCCCGCCGACGTAGTAGTTGCCCGACACAGTGCCGGCGGCATAGGTGTTGCTGATGGTGCCGGAGCTGTTTTGTCCGAACAGCCCGCCGACATAGTAGTTGCCCGACACAGTGCCGGTGGCATAGGTGTTGCTGATGGTGCCGGAGTAGTTTTGTCCGAGCAGCCCGCCGACCAGGTCGTTGCCTGTCACAGCACCAGTGGCATAGGCGTTGCTAATGGTGCCGGAGTTGAATCCGAGCAGCCCACCGACGTAGTCGGAGGTGCTAGTCACATTGCCGGTGGCATAGGCGTTGCTGATGGTGCCGTAGTCGTTTACTCCAACCAGCCCGCCGACGTAGAGGTTGCTGCCTGTGACAGTGCCGGTGGCATAGGCGCTGCTGATGTTGCCGGAACTGTTGTATCCGATCAGCCCGCCGACGTAGAAGTTGCTGCCTGTGACAGTGCCGGTGGCATAGGCGTTGCTGATGGTGCCGGAGTTGTTTTGTCCGACCAGCCCGCCGACCATGTCGTTGCCTGTCACAGCGCCAGTGGCATAGGCGTTGCTGATGGTGCCGCTGTTGTATCCGATCAGCCCGCCGACAATGTTGCTGCCCGACACCGTGCCGGTGGCATAGGCGTTGCTGATGGTGCCGTAGTTGGTTCCGATTAGCCCGCCGACGTTGTTGCTGCCTGTCACATTGCCGGTGGCATAGGCGTTGCTGATGGTGCCGGAGTTGTATCCGGCCAGCCCACCAGCAAAGATTCGGCCCGTCACGCTGCCCCCGACCAGGCCAATATCGCGGATCACACTGCTGCTGCCGGTATAGCCGAACAAACCGACATAGTTGGTACTGTTGCGGGTGATGGTGAGGTTACTGAGGGTATGGCCCAGGCCGGCCAACTGGCCGGTGAATCGACTGGCGTTACTACCCACAGGCTCCCAGTTGGCGATGCTGCTGAGGTCAATATCACTGCCCAGGGCATAGTTGCCGATCGGGTTGTCCTTCATGGCCTGCAGTGCAGCGGCATCATTGACTACGTTGTAGGTGATCACGCTGCCGCTCGAGCCTTTCAGGGTGCTGAAGTTGTCACCGCTTTGCAGGTTGATCGGCGCCTTGATGTGGTAGTCCGCCGTGCCGCCATCGGTACTGCTCTGGCCGTACTTCAGGGCGACCTTGCCTCCAGCGTCGCTGGCGGTGATAGCGGCGTTGATATTGATGTTGCGTTCTGCGTTGAGCGTCAGGGTGTTGGCGCTACTCCAGGTGATGACGTCATTGACGTGGATATCGCCATTACCGCCTGGGGTGCCCTGGTTGGCGGTCTGGATTTCGAAGTTGTTGCTCTGTACCGCTGCTGACACTGCAGCACCGGTCATATCGCCACCGCTGGCGGCGACGGTAAAGTCGTTGGGGTCGATCAACCAGGTACCGGTCTTGCCACTCTGCGCCTTGGTGGTGACCTTGGCGCTGTCAGCCACTTTTACATGGGCGCCGGAGGTTTCGATAAAGCCGCCGTTGCCACCCTTGGGCGCGCTGGCGTCCAGGGTGCCGGCCACTTGCACGGTGCCGCCGTCGAAATCGCCGAGCAGAACGATCTTGCCGTCCTTCTCGCCGAGGGTTTGAGCTTCGATCACGCCGGTGTTGTTGACCACTGTCTTGAGCAGCGCTTCACCGGCATTGGCGGTGAGCAGCACCTGGCCGCCATCGGCTTTGATCAGTTGGTGGTTTTCCACCAGGGCATCGACCACGGCTTCATCGACCTGCACGTTGAGCAGGCCATCACCGGCAAAATCCAGGGTCACCGCATTGCCAGCGGCCATGGCCACGCTGCCCTGGTTTGCGACGATCACGCCGTTGTTGCTCACCGTGCCGCCGAGCAGGGCGATGCTGCCGCCGTCGGCTGCGGTTATTTGACCGTTGTTGATCACGCTGGCGTTACTGCCATCGCCCTTGAACCTGTAGTTGCCCGCCGCGAAATCGCTGTTGCTGATATCCAGCGTGGAGGCCACCAGCCCACTGACATTCACCTGCGCACCGGCACCGAACAGCACGCCGTTGGGGTTGATCAGGAACACCCGGCCATTGGCATCGAGCTGGCCCATGATCTTCGAGCCGTCGGCGCCGAGCACGCGGTTGAGCGCAATCGAGTCGCTGCCAGGCTGGTTGAAGGTCACCTTGTTGCCGGCGGCGATATCGAAGCTCTGCCAGTCGATGGCCAGTTTGTTGCTGGCCTGGTCGATGACCATCTGGTTGGCGCTGGGCGTGCCGATCTGCCCTTGCCCGGCGACCACCTGGCCACCGGTGGGCAGGTCGGCGGCAAATGCCGTGAGCGGTAGCGAGAGTGCCGCGGCAAGTACCGCACCTGCGCCCTTGCCGCGACGGCGGGCGTGTTCGTGGGCGACGCTCCAGGCGCGCAGGGCGTGATTCCAGACGAGGGCATAGGTGCGGTTCATGTGCAATCCCTTTAACGATCAAAACCGGCCGGTTCGCCTAGGCGCAAACCGGAAATATGACGTGCAGGCGGCGGCTGACCCACAGGCCTACAAGAAGGGGATATTGGACGGGAGGTGTTGGCGACTGGCTATCACTGAAACTAGGTAATTTCGGTGATTTTTTTGGTGATGCGAGCGCGGGTTGTGGTGATGCAGGGCCCGCGTATGGCCCGTTAAATTCGCCGCTAAAGCGGATCGCCGCCCGGCGCCTCCCACAGGGTCAGTAGCGTGCTCGTGGGAGGGGCTTTAGCCGCGATTGTTTGTGATTGTGCCCATGCACCAGCATGGGAGCGAGGCCAGGCCGCGCTGCGCCCGTTTGGGCTAGGCGGCGTGCAACATCCGACGCAGAGCGTCCGTGGCTGCATTCGTACGCGGAGCGTGGGGAAGGATCTGAATGATCCACCACAAGCGTTGCCGCTAAAACGGATCGCCGCTAAAGCGCCTCTCACGCAGGCTCGGGGGCATGGCAGGAAGAACTGGTGCGATTCCCGGCGTCGCATGCAAGGCCTGGCTATACCTGATTTCGGTGATAGGCGAGCGCCACGATGGCGTGCCACACTCGCCGCTGTTCACTGACTCGCTCTGAGTACCCCTGCACTGATGTCGACTGCCAGCCCTGCTCCCGATGATGTTCTGCTACCCGCGCCGGTGCTGGTGGTCGAGGACGACCCGCTGATGCGTCAGCGGTTGGCGCGGGTGCTTGGGGAAATTGGTTATGCCGATGAGGTGGTGAGCTTTGCGGTGAATCTGGGCGAGGCGCGTGCGCATGTCAGCCAGCAGCCGGTGGCGATGGTGTTGGTGGATCTGGGCCTGCCCGATGGCAATGGCATCGAGCTGATCCAGGAGTTGCGCGCGGAGGATCCTGCGTTGTGGATTTTGGTGATTTCGGCCTGGAGCACCGAGGAGGCGATCCTGGGTGCATTACGGGCTGGTGCAACGGGGTATTTGCTCAAGGAGCGTGATGATCTGGAGGTGAGCCTGTCGATTCGCAGCGTGCTGCGTGGCGGCGCGCCCATCGACCCGTTCATCGCCCGGCGCATCCTCACCCTGTTGCCGGCAGCGCCATCGCACAAGCCCAGCGACCTGAGCGAAGCAGAAGCACTGAGCGCCCGCGAGAGCGAGATTCTCGAATGGGTTTCCCGCGGTCTGAGCAACCGGGAAATCGCCGACCAGTTGACCATTTCCCGCTATACCGTCGAATGCCATATCAAACGGATTTACCGCAAGCTGGCCGTTTCGTCGCGTACCCGCGCGGTGAGCGAGGCTCGGCAACGCGGCTTGTTGTTCTGACGCTGTTGCTCGCCCTGTTGCCTTGGCTTTCGAGCCTGGCGCAGGCGAGCTGTCAGGTGAACATCACCCGCATCATGGCTGCCCCCGAGCGGGGCGAGGCGGGCGTGCGCCCGATGGACGGCTGGCAGGCTGTAACGCTGCCGGATCTGTGGCAGCGCCACTGGCCGGGCTTTCTGGGGCCTGTGTGGTATCGGCTGGACTGGCAGGCCGACTGCGCCGGCGAGCCGCTGGCGCTGAATATCTCCCGCATGGTGATGGCCGGTGAGGTGTGGCTCAACGACGATCTGCTCTGGCGTGACGAACGCCTGGTCGAGCCGCTGTCGCGTAGCTGGAACCTTCCGCGCTACTGGTTGTTGCCGGCCTCCAGTCAGCAAGAAGCCAATACCCTATGGATTCGCCTGGTCGGCTCGGAGCATGCGGCGCCGGGGCTGGGTACGGTGCGGTTGGGAGTAGCCGAGCAGGTCTGGGCAGAGTACCGCACGCAGTTGCTACAGCAACGTGAGCTCGTCTACATCAACCTGCTGGTTTCTCTGGTGATGGGCGTGCCGTTTTTCACCTTCTGGCTGTTCCGGCGCCAGGAGCGTGCCTTTGGCTGGTTCGCGCTGGCTTCGCTGCTGTGGTCATTGGGCATCGTCAATCTGCTGCTGACCTCGTCCTGGCCGTTCGCCAATGGCGAGGTCTGGGATCGCCTGAGTTTGATGGCGCTGGCGTTGTATTGCCCGGCGTTTTGCCTGTTCATCTGGACGTTCGCTGGCATACGTTTTCCACGCTGTGGGCGCGTGCTCTGGGGTTTGGCCCTGGTGCTGTGCGTGGCCGCTCTGTTGCTGCCGAAGGCGCAGATTGCGATGCTGCAGATGCTCTCTGCCGTTGTCCTCCGGGTGCCCTTGCCCGTGGTCTGCCTGCAACTGCTGTGGCATGCCTGTCGCGCGCGTGAGATTCACCTGATCGTGCTGGGGGTGTGCATTTTTTCGGGGACGGTCTTCGAGGTGCTGACCTTTGCTGGCATTCTGGGTGGTCAAGGCGTCTATGCGCTTCTGGTCGCGCCGTTGATTTCGGTGGTGATGTTCCTGACCCTGGCCATGCGCTTCGCCAGCAGCCTGAAACGTATCGAGCGTTTCAATGACGATCTGCTGGCCAGGGTGGAGAGTACGCGCGCGGAACTGACCCAGACACTGCAGCGCGAGCATCAGCTGGAAGCCGACAACATCCGCCTCAACGAACGGCTGCGCCTGACTCATGACCTGCATGATGGTCTGGGCAGCTCGCTGATGCGCTCGATCACTCGCATGGAACATGGTGACGGGCTCAAGGACGGCCAGTTCCTGTCGGTGCTGAAGACACTGCGCAGCGATCTGCGCGACGTCATCGACGGCTCGTCCTCGGTGCCAGTCTGGCCGTCGCCGCAGGAGTGGCTGGCGCCGTTACGGCGGCGCTTCATTGACCTGTTCGACGACTTGGGCATTGAATCGCACTGGCGTCTGCCGGAGCACTGGCCGGGGGCGTTCACGGCGCCGCAGCTGCTGGCCCTGACGCGCTTTCTCGAAGAGGCCCTGACCAATGTGCTCAAGCACGCCGGCGCCACGCGTCTTGAGGTCGGCGTGCGTGCCGAGTCGGAACACGGCCTGAGCTTGTGGATCCGTGACAACGGCCGCGGCTTCGACGTGGATGAGGTGTTGGCCGCCGGTACCGGGGTCGGTATGAGCAGCATGCGCATGCGCATCGAGCGCATGGGAGGGCAACTGCGGATCGAGTCTCGCTCCGGTGAAACGATACTGATTGCAATCATTCATGGCGAGCCTGTGGTCGCCTCACACGAATGATTTGAGGGTTTTCCGCTGGCAGTCGTAAAGGCGTAGGTGCGACTGCCAGCGATCAGGCTAACTGCGCAGGATGGCAGCGGGAATCTGCTCCAGCGGAATCTCGCGGCTGACCGCGCCGAGTTTCTTCGCTTCCTTGGGCATGCCATAGACCACGCAGCTGGCTTCGTCCTGGCCGAAGGTCTGGGCGCCGGCCTCGAACATTTCACGCAGGCCGCGGGCGCCATCGTCGCCCATCCCGGTCATGATGATGCCGGTGGCATTGGCGCCGGCGGCGCGGGCGGTGGAGCGAAACAGCACGTCCACCGAGGGTTTGTGGCGACTGACTGGCGGGCCGTCGACCACCTCGACCATATACTGCGCACCGCTGCGTTTGAGCAGCATATGGCGGCCGCCGGGGGCGATCAGGGCTCGACCGGGCATGACGCGGTCGCCATGGCGCGCCTCCAGCACCTCGATCTGACAGAGGCCGTTGAGGCGCTCGGCGAAGGCAGCGGTGAAGCGCTCCGGCATGTGCTGGACGATGACGATGCCGGGGCAGACCCGCGGCAGGGCGGTGAGGATATATTCCAGCGCCTGAGTGCCGCCGGTGGAGGTGCCGATGGCCACCACACGCTCGGTGGTGCGGGCCATGGCCGGCTGGCCTGCCGGGATCACGGCATCGGCGCCCAGTTTGGGTTGCACCGGAGCTTTGCTCTTGGCCAGTTGGCGCATGTTGGCGCGCGCGGCAGCTTTCACCGCGCCGAGCAGATCATCGCTGGCATTGACCAGAAACTTGCTCAGGTTGACCTGCGGCTTGGTGACGATGCTCACCGCGCCTGCAGCGAGGGCCTGCATGGTGGTGCTGGCGCCTTTCTCGGTCAGTGTCGAGCAGATCACGACCGGTGTCGGGCGTTCAGCCATGAGTTTCTTGAGGAAGGTGATGCCGTCCATGCGCGGCATTTCCACGTCGAGGACGATCACGTCCGGCCACTCACGCTCCATCTTGCTCAGGGCGAACAGCGGATCGGCAGCGGTGCCCAGAACCTCGATCGCCGGGTCGGCTGCCAGCACCGAGGCCAATACCTGGCGGACGACGGCAGAGTCGTCGACGATCATGACTTTGATGGGTTTCATGCAGGTTGTACTCCAGTGGGACATCCACTGTCAGCTACTAGGGGGGATTGCTTCAGGGCCAACTGGCCGCTCCAGATATCGAAGATCAGGTGTCGGTGCCCAGTGCCACCGACGTGTTCGCCATGGCTCACCAGGCCGTGTCTGGCAATCAGTTGATGTGCCATGTCGATGTTTTGCTGGCCGACGTGACGCGTGGCTCGCGCGCCGACGTTGGGGAACATGTTGCCGCCTCCGAAAATACGCAGGTGATACTCACTGGCCCGGGTGCCGCGCGCGCTGATGGCCTCCAGGAGCAGGAGCATGGCTTCATCGCCATAGCGGCCATCGAGCTTTGGGCCAGGCATGCCCCGGGTTGGCAGCATGTAGTGGCACATGCCGCCCAATCGATGGCGCGGATGCCAGAACACCAGCGAGACGCAAGAGCCGAGCAGGGTACGGATGCGCGTGCCGACGCCTGCGAAGTGCAGATCGCCGGGTTGCAGGTAGACGTCACGTGGTGCAGCAGGCCTAGGCATCGGGTTTGCGGTAGATCGACGGTTTCACGACCTTGAGCGTCTCATCGATGCCGTTGAGGCTTTCCGAATGGCTGATCAGAAAGTAACCACCTGGGCGCAGGCGACTCAGCAGGCGCTTCACGACCTGACGCTTGGTTTCACCATCGAAGTAGATCATGACGTTACGCAGGAAGATCACATCGAATTGACCGACTTCCGGCAATGAGTTGTTCAGGTTGATCTGCTCGAAGCGCACCCGGCGACGCAGTGCCGGGTCGATAAGCAGATTGCCCTCGTTGGCGCCAACGCCGCGAAAACAGTGGCTGACCAGCATCCGGCGCGGGATATCTTCGCTGTCCTGCACACGATAGACCCCGGCACGGGCGCGATCCAGCACCCGCTGGCTGATATCCGACGCAAGGATCTCCCAAGGTTTGTCGCCGAGTACGTCAGCCAGCAGCAGTGCAATGCTGTACGGCTCCTCACCGCTGGAGCAGGCACCACTCCAGATGCGCAGGGGCCGCCCGCTGGGAATCAGCCCTGGCTGGATAAGGCGCTCACGCAGGAAGTCGAAATGCTTGGGTTCGCGAAAGAAGTAGGTTTCGTTGGTGGTCAGCAGATCGACGCACGTCTGCAGCTCTGCCGGACTCTGGCTCAGGCGACGGAAGTATTCGCCGTAGCTGTCGAGCTCGAACTCGCGCAGGCGCTTGCTCAGCCGCCCGGCTACCAGCGGTTTCTTTGCATCGGAAAGGCTGATGCCGGCGATCTCGTAGATCAGCTGGCGAAACTTGGCAAACTCCAGGTCACTCAGGGCGATGGCGGTGTTGCTGCTCATGGATTGTCCTGCATCGTCCCGCGGTGTGCGCTGGCTTGCTCCAGCAGCGCTATTTCATCATCCGATAGCACCCGACCAACATCGAGCAGCACGACCAGCCGATCATCCAGCTTGCCCATGCCGCGAATGAAGTCTGCGCGGATATGATTACCGAAGCTTGGGGCGGGCTCGATCTGCCCGCTACCCAGCTCCAGCACTTCGTTGACCGCTTCGACCACCATGCCGATGACGCGTAGCCCCTCAGTCGAGGCGATTTCCAGTATGACGATGCAGGTACGTGGGCCGATCGCCGTGGCACTGCCGCCGAAGCGCAGGCCAAGATCGATGACCGGCACGACAGCCCCACGTAGGTTGATGACGCCAAGTATGCTCGGCGGCATCATCGGTACGCTGGTCAGCCGGCCGTACTCGATGATCTCGCGTACGGCATGGATATCGACGGCGAACAGCTCCTGAGCCAGGGTAAACGTCAGGTACTGGCCGGCGGCATTGCTGATTGCGGCAGCCATCGGCTACTCCTGGAAGCGCACGTAACCGGCCGGAAGACCGCCTGCCATTGGCATCGCGGCGTCATCGTCGATGGTTTGTGCCCGCGATGAGTGGCTCGGGCGTGGCTGTTGAACGTGGCGTTGCTGGCTGCGCCCAGTGGCCATGCTGTTGAGCTTGAAGAAGTCCATCAGCTGTTGCAGTTGCTCTGCCTGGCCGCTCATTTCCTCTGCAGTGGCCGCAAGCTCCTCGGAGGAAGAGGCGTTCTGCTGGGTGATTTCATTGAGTTGGTTCATCGCCGTGCTGATCTGGCCGACGCCGGAGCTCTGCTCCTCGGAGGCCGCAGAGATTTCCTGCACCAGATCGGAGGTCTTGGCGATGGACGGCACGATCTCGTCAAGCAGGGTGCCGGCGCGTTCGGCCAGTTGTACGCTGGACTTGGCCACCTCGCCGATTTCCTGGGCGGCCACCTGGCTGCGCTCGGCCAGCTTGCGAACTTCGGCAGCTACCACGGCGAAGCCTTTGCCGTGCTCGCCGGCACGCGCAGCTTCGATGGCGGCGTTGAGTGCGAGCAGGTTGGTCTGGTAGGCGATGTCGTCGACGATACCGATCTTGTCAGCGATGGTTTTCATGGCGCGTACGGTTTCCTTGACCGCCTGGCCACCTTCGCCGGCTTCGCCGCTGGCCTTGCTGGCCATGCCGTCGGTGATGCGCGCATTCTCGGTATTCTGCGCGATGGACGCCGACATCTGCTCCATCGAAGCGCTGGTTTCCTCGACCGAGGCCGCCTGTTCGGAAGCGGCCTGACTCATGCTCTGAGCCGTGGCGGAAATCTCCTCGGAGGCGCTGGTCAGCGAGTCGGCAGAACTACGCACTTCGGTGATGATCTGGGCCAGGCGCTGCGACATGCTCTTGATGGCGGCGAGCATGCTGGTGGTATCGCCGTTGCGGGTAGCGACCTCCACCCGGAGGTCGCCCTCGGCGATGCGGGTTACCACTTCAGCCGCGTAGCCCGGCTCACCACCGAGTTGGCGCAGCAGGCTGTGGGTAATCAGCCAGGCGAGCAGAATGGAGATCAGCACGGCAGCGCCACCGATGATCATCAGTTGCATGCGCGACTCTTCATAGAGCGCCGTTGCTTCCTCTGCGCTCTTGTCCATCAGACCACTCTGGAAGTCCACCATGGCCTGGGCAGACGCCAGCAACTCGTTGTTGGCAGGAACCACCTGATCGTAGAGATAGGCCAGAGCACGTTCGGAGTCGTCAACGAAGGTGAACAGCTCTTCATAGCGCTGGCCTACCAGCATGCGAGCAGCATTGATGCGTGCCAGCAGATCGCGCCCTTGCGGCGTATTCACGGTTTTCTGCAGCTCTTCGAAAGCGCTGGCCCGACGCTCACGGCTGACGGTGATGCCTTCCATGTTCTTTGCATCGGCTGCCGGATCATCACGAATGATCAGATCTCGCACCAGTCGGGCCTGGTTGAGGGTCTCCTCCTTGATGGTGTTGGACTGAACGATCTTGGGATAGCGATCAGATACGATGAAGTCGTTGGCCGCATTGATCGCGCTCATGCGCATGACCCCGAGCACCGTCGCCAGCACCAGCAGGGCCACGACCGAGCCAAAGCCCAGGCCAAGCTTGGTCGCCACTCTCATATTCTTGAACATGGTTACTCTCTCCGTATTACCTAGCCGGGCGCTCAAGCGCTTGTCGTGCGTGCGTGGTGCTGCCGGAAGCCGCGATTTCGGCAACCGCCAGGGTGTTTTCGATGGTCAGCAAAACGATGAATTCGTCACCCTGGCGAACCATGCCGTGGATGAAGTCGGCGCGAACGGGGTTGCCGAAGGTCGGGGCTGGCCGCACTTGGCTGGCGGCCACTTCGAGGACTTCGCTGACGGCGTCGACGATGATGCCCAGTACGTGGGCGTCCTCGTCGTCCGTGACCTCGACGATGATGATGCAGGTGCGTTTGTCTATACGGCTCGCGCCCTGGCCGAAGCGCAGGCTCAGGTCGATCACTGGTACCACGGCCCCGCGCAGGTTGATGACGCCATGGATGCAGGTGGCAGCCATGGGCACACGTGTCAGTTGCGGGTACTCGATGATTTCGCGCACGCACAGACCATCCAGCGCGTAGCGGCGTTCGTTGAGCTCGAACGTCAGGTACTGCTGCGGCAGGCTCTGCTCTTGCGCAGATGTACTGCTCACCAGCGGATGTTGCTCGAGGCTGGCTGGGCTGCTGGGAAGACTCATGGTGTTAGGGCTCTGTCGTTGGATTCAGGCTTCGATGGCAGCGGGTGCAGCGGGTGCAGCGGGTGCAGCGTGGGCAGTCGGGTGTGCGAGGTCGGTCAAGAGGCTGGGTATGTCGAGGATCAGCGCGACGGCGCCACTGCCCAGGATGGTGAAACCACCAATGCCCCGGCAGGTGCCAAACAGCTTGCCCAGCGGCTTGATCACGGTCTGGAATTCGCCCATCAGGTGATCGACGACCAATCCGGCACGCTGGCCGGCGTAGCTGACGACGACCACGTTTTCGCGCCTTGGTGGTTGGCCTTCCTCATCGAACAGCTCGCGCATGCGGATGAATGGCAATACCTCGCCACGTAGCGAGATGTGGCCGCGGTCATGGCATGCGCCAGGCTCGAGTTCGATGCATTCCTCGACCAGATCCAGCGGGATCACGTAACCCGCCGGGCCTACACCGACCAGGAAACCGTCGATGATGGCCAGGGTCAGCGGCAGGCGGATGCGTACGCAGGTACCTTCACCCAGGCGGCTGTCCAGCTCGATGTTGCCGCGCAGGGCGGAAATGTTGCGCTTGACCACATCCATACCGACGCCGCGCCCCGAGAGATTGCTGACCTGGTCGGCGGTGGAGAAGCCTGGTTCGAAGATAAGGTTGAACGTTTCCTTTTCGGTCAGCACCTGCCCGTCGCTGATCAGCCCGCGCTCGCGGGCCTTGGCGAGGATCCGCTGAGGGTCAAGACCACCACCGTCGTCCGTCACTTCCAGCACGATGCTGCCTGCGTCGTGGTAGGCGTTCAGGCGCACGTTGCCTTGCGCGGGCTTGCCTCGTGCCTGGCGCACTGCCAAGGGTTCGATGCCATGATCCATGGCGTTGCGCACCAGGTGAGTCAGCGGGTCGGTGATGCGCTCGACCACGGTCTTGTCCAGCTCGGTTTCGCCACCGCTGATGGACAGGGTGATGTCCTTGCCGATCTCGCGTGAAACGTCGCGCACCACACGCTGGAAGCGGTTGAAGGTGGCGCCGATCTGCACCATGCGCAGGGTCAATGCCGAGTCGCGCACTTCTTCCACGAGGCGCGAAAGTTGTTCGGTGGACTCCAGCATTTCGGCATTGCCACATTGTTGGGCTGTCATGCGTGCGCCGGCGCCAGCGATGATCAGTTCGCCGACCAGGTTGATCAGTTGGTCGAGCTTGCCGGCATCAACGCGGATCAGGTTGTTCTCGTTGTTGCGACTTTCCTTGACCTGCTGCTGCTTTTGCAGCGCCGCTGCGATCACCGGTGGTTGTACCAGGCTCTCTTCCATCAACACCTGGCCGATGGGGCGGGTTTCGGCTTCTTGCTGTCCTTGAACCTGGGCGTGCAGTACATCCTGAAGCTCTGCGGCCGTGAGGGTGCCGCAGCGCATGAGGATTTCGCCCAGGCGCATATCTTCTTCAGGAAGGGCACGGATCAGTTCGAGGTATTCGTTGGACTTGCTGTGCGGAGGCAGGATGCGGATCAGGCTGTCTTCGCGGACGAACTCGAAGGCGCCCTCGATGGTGGCCTTGTCGGCGTCACTGGCGAAGGCGACCTCAAAGCTGAGGTAGCAAGTTTCGGGATCCATCTCAGCCGCTGGCGGCACGCGGTCGAGCAGCGGAACGATATTGACGATGCGGCCAAAGGTATTGAGGTAGCGCAGCAAGGACAGCGGATCCATGCCATTGCGCAGGGTATCGGGGCCGAAGCGCAGCGACAGGTGCCAGTGATCGGCGCTGAGCCCGTCCTGGGTACTGCGCTCGATCCGTTCATGGTTGGCAGGCAGTCCGCCGGGATTTCTGGGTGGCGCCATGTAGGCGCTCAGGCGCTCCCCGAGCAGACGGTTCTGCTCCAGGCTCTCGGCGTCCAGTTGTTCGAGATCATGGCCTTCGTCAAGGTGGGTGATGAGTTTGCCGAGGTGATCGCCAACCTGCAGGAACAGCGCGGTGAGGGTTTCATCGAAGTGCAGTTCACCGTTGCGGATGCGGTCGAGGACGCTTTCGGCGATATGGGTGAAGTCGACGATGAGGTCGAGGCCGAACAGTCCGGCCGAGCCCTTGATCGTGTGGGCGGCACGAAAGATCGCATTGATGGTGTCGGCGTCTTCGGGGGCACTTTCCAGTAGGAGCAGTGCTTCCTCCATCAGTTCGAGCAGTTCTCGGCTTTCAGCGATGAAGATCTTGAGTACTTCGTCCATATCCATACTGCGTCACTCGTCGCTGGGTTTGATCAGAATGGGATCGCCGAAGAAGGAGGCGAGCCCGCTGAGTTCGAACGCCTCGATCACAGCCGGGCTGTGGTGGCTAAGACGCAGCTGGCAGCCCTGACGGCTGGCTTCCTGCTTGGTCAGCACCAGCAGCTGGAGACCTGCACAGTCGAGTTCGTCGAGGGCCGAGAGATCCAGTTCGACTTCAGCGCCAGGCGCCAGGGCCCGCAGCAGCAGCCCCATGTGTTCGCTGACGCTGTAGATGGTCAGCCCGCCTTCCAGTGGGAGGATGCGATACAGGTTCTCGCCCGACGCTTCTGTCATGGCGTTGGCCTCAAGGCAGGATCAGCTTGGAGACGGCGGTGAGCATCTGCGCTGGCTGGAAAGGTTTGACCACCCAGGCCTTGGCACCGGCTGCGCGACCTTCTTCCTTCTTCGCTTCACCGGCTTCGGTGGTGAGCATGATCACCGGAGTGAACTTGTAGGCGGGTAGTTGCTTGACGTTCTTGAGGAAGGTGATGCCGTCCATGTTCGGCATGTTCACGTCGCTGATGATCAGGTGCACCTTGCGCCCGTCCAGCTTACCCAGTGCGTCCTTGCCGTCGCAGCCTTCGATCACGTCGTAGCCAGCGCCCTTGAGCGTGATGCTGACGACCTGCCGGATGGAGGCGGAATCGTCGACGATGAGTACGGTCTTGCCCATGGGGAACCTCAGAAGAAAGTGATTTCGGAATCGTTACGCTTGCCGGGTGCTTCGCCCCGGTGGATGTCATGCTGCTCGGGCATGGTGTAGGTCTGGGCCAGTTCATCCAGCCAGCGCGGGATGTCCAGGGGCGCAGGTTGATGGCCGAGCCGGCGTTGTTCGTTGCTGGCGTGGATGTGGTCGAAGAGCTTGTCGATGTCGCTGCTCACATGCCCGAGCATCTGGCTGATGCGATCCTGGAATTGCAGCGCTACCAACACTTCGGCGATGTCCTGAGCGACGATTTCGCTCTGACTGCGCATCGCTTCGTTGTGGCTGACGATGCCGCTGGCGCTGTGATGGAAGCGGGTGATCACGCCCTTGATCACGTCACTGGCGTTGTTCAGGGTGATGGCGTCGGTCTTGGCGTATTCGCGGGAGATGTCCAGGGTCTTGTGGATCGCCGTGTTGACGATGGTCACGGTTTCGCCGATGCGCTGGCCGGTGCTGCCGGACATGGTGGACAGCTTGCGCACCTCGTCGGCGACCACGGCAAAGCCTCTACCGCTTTCGCCTGCACGTGCGGCCTCGATAGCGGCGTTGAGCGCCAGCAGATTGGTCTGCTTGGCGATATCGGCGACGTCCTGCGCCATCTCCTGCAACTGGTCGGTGAAGTTCGATAGTTCCGTCACTTCCTTGAGCAGGGATTCCTTGCTGGCCAGTGCCTCGCGCAATGCCATGATGATCATGTCCAGCTCGTGCTGGCTGGTGGACAGCAGTGCGACCAGGCGGTTGCCGGCCTCACGCTCGGGGCCGTTGCCCAGGCTTTGCTGGATACGCACGGAAAGGTTGGCGAAGCGCTCGCTCAGGGCGCTGATGGCTTCTTCGGTATGGCTGCGTGCGGAATGAATCTGTTGCGACCACAGCGGCAACGTCTGCTCGCATAGCTCCTCTACATCTCGCTGCGGGTGTTGCTCGTCAGCGCTCTGGGCGGCGACGGGTTGCGGCGCTGTGCTGTGCCTTAGCTGCTGGAGGAGGAGTAAGCCGCCAACCAGCAGCAGACCAAGCAACGCGGGGATGGTACCCAGCCAGCCAATGCCGACCAGAACAACAGCCACGATGCCGGCCAGCAGCGTTAGCGATGGGATAACCAGGGGGAGGTTCTGATCGCGCACTTCTTGGCTCCGCGACTGCTGGGGTCAGGTGATCGCGGAACAGGTGCCAGGCTAGAAGGGGAAGTTCCTGCAGGGTGCCGGTTATCGTTCCGTCGACAGTCGGAGCATGCATGAGGCCCTTTGGCAGGGGGCATCGGGATATGCTGTATTTATGCGTGAATTTATCCCAGTTGATGCTAGGGAAATCCTCAGCCTGGTTCGGATGTGCTGAGTTTGCTGGCGAATTTGATCAGGTCGGCATTGCTGGAAAAGCCCATCTTCTCCATCAGATTTATCTTATGCGTGCTGACGGTCTTGTTGCTGATCATCAACTGCTCGGCGATCTGATTGACGCTCAGGCCATCTGCCAGTAGTCGCATGATCTGGAACTCTCGGTTGGTCAGGCTGTCCAGGCCGCTCGGCGGATTGGGCTTGAGGCTGTTCAGCGCGATCTGTTCGAGCAGATCCGGATCGATGTAGCGCGCGCCAGTGCTGACCTTCTTCACTGCGGCGATCAGTGTCTCCGGCGATTGCGTCTTGGTCAGGTAGCCGGTGGCCCCCGAGCGCAACACACGGATGGCGACATGCGGGTCGCAGTGCATGCTGAGTACCAGAATGGGCAGGTGCGGGTGTTGATGGATGACCCGCGATATGAGCGCTTCGCCACTCAGGCCCGGCATGCTGATATCGAGAAGGAGGAGGTCTACGTGCGTCGCTCTCAGACGCTCCAGCGCCTGTAGACCGTTGGCCGCCTCTTCGGCGATGTGGATGTCCTTGTCCAGTTCGAATAGCCGTTTCAGGCCCTCGCGCATGATCGTGTGATCGTCGACGATCATCAGATTGATCATAGGCATTCCTTATGTATTGATTTTTACAGGGAATATGGCCTGGACGATGGTGCCCTGGCCGGGGTGGCTGAAGATGATCACGGGGCCGCCGAGTTGTTTGCCACGCTCACGCATGCCTGAAATCCCGGTGGAATCGGGCAGGATGTCGCTGAGGGTGAAGCCCTGGCCGTCATCGAATATCTCAAGGACATAATCATTCTCGCGACGTTCCAGGCTCACTTCGGCTCGGCTGGCATTGGCGTGGCGAAGAATATTGGTTAGCGACTCCTGCACGATGCGATAGAGGTGCGCTGCGCGACTGGGCTCCAGTTCGACGTTCTGCTTGGGCTGGTTGAAGCGGCAGTCGATCTCCGACAATTGCCTGAACTCCTCGATCAGACCTTCGAGCGTACTGCTCAGGTTGTGCTGCAGTTGCTTGATCGGTGGGCCGTTGTGGATTTCACGGATCACATCGATGGCGCTGTGGGTGATGCTGGTCAGACGCTCGATATGACCCTGCATGTCCGGACGATCCTGGCCCAGGTGGATGCGCAATACGCCCAGCCCCTGTTGCAGGGCAGTCAACTGCTGTCCCAGTTCGTCGTGCAGCTCGCGGGCGATGCGCTTGCGCTCCTGAACGCGGGCAAGGGCACACAGCCGGGTCTGTTTCGAGTGGCAACGAGGGCAGATGCTGTCGGTGTCTGAGGTTTTCTGTTTGCGAGGAGGGAGGTCGTAGCGGGAGAGCGTCGTTGTTATGTTCACGTTAGCTCTATCTCTTCTCTGCGCGGGGAGGGCAATCCACCGCAGGGCTGGCACGGATGCTGGGGATTCTTCGTCGTGTGCGAGCTGCAGGGAAGGAAGGATGCCCAACGTCGATAGACGTGACCGAAAGTGTGAGTCTTCACTCGTGTGAGACAGGCTCCTGACTTGGCACGTGCCTGTTTCTGCTTCCAGTCACCTGGATGAAGACCGGTGCCGTTCAGAGAAAGTCAGGCGCAGTTAACGTTTTAACTGCATCTGTTCCCGTAAACGAGCTTCTAGCGGTCTGAGGATGTGTCTAGGCGGGGCAAGGGCATCGGCCACCAGATGGCTGATACCTTCATGCGAAGGAGTGATCATGGTACGAGCTCTGCATGGTTAAGGATCTAGCATATCGCCCGTGCAGCTCGTGAGGACAGCGGGAAATTAGCCTCACGCTGGGATGTTGGCGTTACCGATAGCGTTGTGTCGCCCTGTGGCATGAGTCAGGGCGACAGCAGAGAGGGCGTTCAGGCGGCCTGGTTCACTGCGGAATCTCGATGCCACGCATGCGTTCTGCACGGCGGCGCAGCAGCTCGATGGTCACCAGCAGGGCGATGGATACCAGGATAAGCAGGGTGGCGATGGCGAGGATGCTCGGGTTGATCTGCTCGCGCAGGCCCGAGAACATCTGCCGTGGGATGGTGCGCTGCTGCGGGCCGGCCATGAACAGGATCACCACTACTTCATCAAACGAGGTGATGAAGGCGAACAGCGCGCCGGAAATCACCCCGGGGCGAATCAGCGGCATGATCACGTCGAAGAACACGCGAATCGGCGTGGCGCCGAGGTTCAGCGCCGCGCGCGCCAGGCTGTAGTCGAAACCGGTGAGGGTGGCGGTGACGGTGATGATGACGAACGGCGTGCCCAGCGCCGCGTGCGCCAGGATCACGCCCAGGTAACCGCCGGCCAGGCCCAGGTTGGAGTAGAAGAAGAACATGCCGGCGGCGGTGATGATCAGCGGCACGATCATCGGCGACAGCAGCAAGGCGGTGATGAAGCGGCGAAACGGCATCTCGTCGCGGGCCAGGCCTACGGCGGCGCAGGTGCCCAGAATCGTGGCCAGGATGGTGGAAAGGATGCCGATGAAGAAGCTGTTGTTGATCGCCAGTATCCACTTCGGATCGTTGAGGATCTCCCGGTACCAGCGCAGCGAGTAGGCCTCCGGGTCGAGCTTCAGCATGCCTTCGGTGAAGCTGAAGAACGGCTCGGCATTGAACGACAGCGGCACGATCACCAGGATCGGCAGGATCAGGAACAGCAAGACCAGCCAGGAGCTGGCCTTGAGCAGCCAGTTGCCGAGGTGGTGCCAGAAACCGTAGTAGGCGGGGATTTTCATAGCCGTCTCATCCCAACTTGATATTGCTGGCGCCGACGAAACGGTCGTACACCCAGTACAGCAGCAGGATCAGCCCCAACAGCAGCGAGCCCAGCGCGGCGGCCAGCTCCCAGTTGTTCGAGCGCTGCATGTGGAAGGCGATGATGTTGCTGATCATCTGCCCATCGGTACCGCCGACCAGTGCTGGGGTGATGTAGTAGCCCACCGAGATGATGAACACCAGCAACGCACCGGCGCTGAGGCCTGGCAAGGTCATCGGGAAGTAGATGCGGACGAACGCCGGGATCGGTTTGTCGCCGAGGCTGAGCGCTGCGCGCATGTAGCTGGGGTCGATACCGCGCATCACGCTGTACAGCGGCAGGATCATGAACGGCAGCAGGATATGCGTCATCGCCACCACGGTGGCGAACGAGGTGTAGAGCATCTCGAAGGGCTGGCTGATCACGCCGATGCCCATGAGGAAGGAGTTGATCACGCCATTGGTCTGCAGCAGGGCGATCCATGAGGTGGTGCGCACCAGCAGGGATGTCCAGAACGGCAGCAGCACCAGCACCAGCAGCAGGTTGGCGCGGTTCGAGGGCAGGCCGGCGAGGTAGTAGGCCAGCGGGTAGCCGAGCAGGGCGCAGAGCAGGGTGATGACCAGCGCCATGTTCAGGGTCTTGGAATACAGCTGCAGGTAGATCTGTGTGTCCTGGCGCACCTGGATGCCATCGTCGGGGTGCAATTCCAGATCCAGGGCCGTCAGGTAGTAGTCGTAGGTGTAGACCTTGCCGGAGCGCTCGATGGCGTACCACAGCTCGGGTTTGCTCCAGTTGCGGTGGGCGTCGAGCAGGGTCTGCACGCCCTGGGTCTGCAGCGCTTGTGCATCCAGCCGGCCGATGCGCCGTGCAGTGGATTTGACCACGCTGGACATGCCCGTATAGGCGCGATTGAACTCCTCGGACAGTTTGCCGGAGAGACGCTGCTCGTTGAGTGCATGCAGTTCGCTGACGAAGACTTGCAGGGTCTGCTCGTCCGGAAGCTGCTTGTGATCTTCCCAGCGTTCGAGTTCGGCCAGGGTCTGCGGAATCAGTTCGGCCACGGTCGGGTGATACACGCTGCGCCATAGCATGGTGCCGATCGGGGCGACGAAGGTGACGATTATGAACAGCAGCAGCGGTACCACGAAGAGAAAGGCGGTGAGGCGTTTCTTGCGACGGGCGCTGGCGGCTTGGCCGGCTTCGCTGGTGGTCAGGGATGACAAACTGTTTCTCCGATCCTGTGTAGGGCGGGTTAGCCGCGCATGGCGCCTGACCAGATAGGTGATGCGATTGCTGGGCGCGGCGTAACCCGCCGAGCGCAATCAAAGGTATCTGGTAAGGCCGATACCCTCTCCCCCAACCCCTCTCCCACAAGTGGGAGAGGGGAGCTGATGGTTTTTACTTCAACAGCCACTCATTGAATTTCTCGCCCAGCGACTCGCCGTAGTCGGCCCAGAACTCGGAGCCGGCCTGGATGCCTTTGTCCAGGTGAGCGGTCGGCAGGTGCGGCGTGGCGTTCTGGTCAGCCAGCGGCATGGACGACTTGCGAGTCGGGCCATAGGCCACGTCCGGCATGCCGGCCAGCGGCTTGGAGCCGGTGGCGTACTTGATGAACTCCATGGCCAGGTCTTTCTTCTTCGAGCCTTTGACGATGGCCCAGGCATCGAGGTCGTAGACGTGGCCGTCCCAGACGATTTCGAACGGCTTCTTCTCCTGCACGATGGCGTCGTAGAAGCGGCCGTTGGCCGATTGCACCAGCACTGCACCGCCGTCGTTGAGCAACTGCGGAGCCTGCGACCAGGAATCGAACCAGACGATGTCCTTCTTGATGCTGGCCAGTTTGTCGAAGGCGCGTTGCTGGCCTTCCGGGGTGGCGAGCACTTCGTAGACTTCTTCAGGCGCTACGCCGTCGGCCATCAGCGCCCATTCCATGTTCACCTGCGGGCGCTTGCGCATGGCGCGCTTGCCCGGAATCTTGGCGGTGTCGAAGAAGTCGCCAATGCTGGTGGCCTTGGTGCCGCCGATGGTGTTGTCGTTGAAGGCGAACACCACCGACCAGACGATGTTGCCCACAGCGCACTCACTGGCCAGCGCTTCGGGAATGAAATCCTGCGCAGCCGGGGTGCCGTCGATGCCTGGCGGCAGCACGCTGTGGTCGAGGGTTTCCAGCAGGCCTTCGGAGCAGGCGCGCTCGAGGTCGATCACTTCGAAGTCGACCACATCCCACTGGATGTTGCCGGATTCGACCTGGGCCTTGATTTCGGCAACGCCACCCGAGTAGTCCTCGAACAGTACCTTGACCCCGGTATCTTTCTGATAGGGATCGATGACGTGTTTCTTCTGCGCGGCGCCGTAGGAGCCGCCCCAGGAAACCACGGTAAGGCTGTCCTGGGCGGTGGCGCTGCCCGTTGCCAGTCCCAGTGCCGCCACCAGGGCGAAGGTGGAAACGCTGGTAGTCAGTGATCTAGCCATTGCTGTGCTCCATTTGCTTCTACTAGTTATGGGTGGGGACTTCCGATCGATCCAGGGCCTGGCTGTCTTCCGGCAGCCAGGCCAGGGCGACCTCTTCCTGAGTGCTGAGTTGCGGGGCTGAACTGTCGTTCAGGTTCTTCACCACCAGCTCGCTGCCGCTGGCGGTTTCGAAGTGGTAGCGGATGTATTCGCCGACGTAGTGGCGGGTGACGAAGCGGGCCTTGACCTGATTGCCCGCGCCGCCCAGGCGGTCGGTGAAGTTGAGTTTTTCCGGGCGCACCGAGACGGTGGTGGCTTGGCCGATTTCCGTGCAGTTGGCTTTCAGCGTACTGACCAGGCCACCATCCTGCAGGCGCACTTCGACGCGCTCCTCGCCGACGCTTTCGATCACGCCGGGTAACTTGTTGCTTTCGCCGATGAAGTCGGCGACGAACATGTTGGCCGGTCGCTCGTAGAGCACATGGGGCGGCGCGCATTGCTGCACCACACCATTGTTGAACACGGCGATGCGGTCGCTCATGGTCAGCGCTTCGGTCTGATCGTGGGTCACGTAGATCACGGTGAAGCCGAGTTGCTCGTGCAGGCGCTTGATCTCGAACTGCATCTGCTCGCGCAGCTTCTTGTCCAGCGCACCGAGCGGCTCGTCCATCAGTACGATGTCAGGGGCGAAGATCAGTGCGCGCGCCAGGGCCACACGCTGGCGCTGGCCGCCGGAGAGCTGACCCGGGTAGCGGCCACCGAAGGCCTGTAATTCGACCAGGGCGAGGTACTGCTCGACCTTGGCGCGAATCTCGTCCTTGGGCAGTTTGCGAATCTTCAGGGGGTAGGCGAGGTTCTCGCGGATGGTCATGTGTGGGAACAGGGCGTACTGCTGGAAGACCATGCCGATGTTGCGAGCGTAGGGGGCGATGCTGGTGACGTTGCGGCCGTTGATCAGGATTTCGCCGCTGGTCACGTCTTCGAATCCGGCGAGCATCATCAGACAGGTGGTCTTGCCGGAACCGGAGGGGCCGAGCAGGGTGATGAACTCGCCCTTGGCCACGTTGAGGTTGAAGTCCTTGACCACCAGGGTCTTGTGATCGTAGGTCTTCTTTACGTTGGTGAATCGCAGGAACGCGTCGTTCCCAGCTTGCGCAGTCATAATCCTCCCCGGCATTTATCCAAGACATGCCGCAAATATGGAGCCAGCTCGTGGCCAGGGCTCCAACTCCTGAGTCGATTCACCCCTTTCGTGTGGGGGGATCGTTATGCTGATAGCTAAAAGCAATAAGCAAGCCAGCCGATCAGTGAATCGGCTGATAGCGCTCTGCTACGTAGGTTCAAGCCTAGTCCAGCTTGGTCGGGATGCGAGGCGGGTGTGGGGAGAGGTAACAGTGCGGGAAGGGATGGGGCACCGGTCGACACGCACATGGCAGGTGCACGGGCTGGAGAACGTCCCTGTTTCGGCGCGTGTCACGTAGGGTGCGCTGTGCGCACCGATTATCGAGGGCATCCTCGACATTGCGGCGAGTGGTTGCCCCCTGGTGCGCATGGCGCACCCTACGTTTAGCTGTTGGGCAGCAGGCGAACGGTGAGGCTCTTGATATAGCGGGTCTCATTGATGGCTGGGTGCACCGGGTGATCCGGGCCCTGGGCGCCGCGTTCGAGCAGCTGGATGTTGCGATCCAGGTGACGCGCGCTGGTCAGCAGGATGTTCTGCAGGTTGTCTTCTTCCAGGTGCATGGAGCAGCTGGCGCTGACCAGGATGCCGTCCTTGTTGAGCAGGCGCATGGCGGTTTCGTTGAGGCGGCGGTAGGCCGCTTCGCCGTTCTTGATGTCCTTCTTGCGCTTGATGAAGGCGGGTGGGTCGGCGATCACCACATCGAAGCGTTCTTCGGCGGATTTCAGTTCGCGCAGGGCGGCGAACACGTCGCCTTCCACGCAGGTGACTTTCTCGGCGAAGCCGTTGAGCGTGGCATTGCGCTCCACGCCGTCAAGGGCGAAGGCCGAGGCATCCACGCAGAACACTTCGCTGGCGCCGAACGCCGCGGCCTGTACGCCCCAGCCGCCGATGTAGCTGAACAGGTCGAGCACGCGCTTGCCTTTGACGTAGGGCGCCAGGCGCGCGCGGTTCATGCGGTGGTCATAGAACCAGCCGGTCTTCTGGCCTTCGATCACCGGGGCTTCGAACTTCACGCCGTTCTCTTCCAGCGCCACCCACTCCGGTACCACACCGAAGGCGGTATCGACGTAGCGCTCCAGCCCCTCGGCGTCGCGGGCTGCGGAGTCGTTCTTGAGCAGGATGCCGCTGGGCTTGAGCACCTGGATCAGCGCGGCCAGCACGTCGTCCTTGTGACGCTCCATGGTCGCCGAGGCCAATTGCACGACCAAAATATCGAAGAAACGGTCGATCACCAGGCCCGGCAGCAGGTCGGAATCGCCGTACACCAGGCGGTAGCAGGGCTGGTCGAACAGCCGCTCGCGCAGGCTCAGGGCGACGTTGAGGCGATGCACCAGCAGCGACTTGTCCAGCACGTGCTTGACGTCGCGCGACAGCAAGCGGGCGCAGATCAGGTTGTTCGGGCTCATGGCGACGATACCCAGCGGCTTGCCACCGGCGGCTTCGAGGATCGCCTGGTCGCCAGCCTCGAAGCTGTGCAGCGGTGTGGCGGCAACGTCGATTTCGTTGCTGTACACCCACAGGTGGCCGGCGCGCAGGCGTCGGTCGGCATTGGCTTTCAGGCGCAGGCTGGGCAGGGACATGGTGGGCTCCGTCGGGCAAAAACGCGCATTCTAAACGAGCTGCTCGGTGGCTGCTTGCGAGGCGATGGAAAGTGCCTCGCCATCGGTCTGCTCGAATGATTCATTACATGCAGATTTCCCGTCGCAGGGGTGGGCAAAACCCATCGCGCGCAGGGTAGACTGTGCGCTCTATCACCTTTCCCTTCCGCGCCCATGGACAAAGAACTTTCCGCCGAGCAGATCCAGAAGTTTCTGCAGGGCATCAGTGTGCCGCCGCAGCCGCAGATCATGGTCGATCTGCAGTTCGAGCAGGTCATGCCCAATCCCGATCTCAAGGCTATCTCGCGCCTGATCAGCCAGGATCCAGGACTGTCCGGGGCGCTGTTGAAGATCGTCAATTCGCCGTACTTCGGCCTGGTCAACAAGGTCAGCTCGATCCAGCGTGCGGTCAACCTGCTGGGCAGCAACTCGGTGATCAACATGGTCAACGCCTTGTCGATCCGCGGGGAAATGAGTGACGAGACCATCGTCACCCTGAACCGCTTCTGGGACACCGCCCAGGACGTGGCCATGACCTGCCTGACGCTGGCCAAGCGCATCGGCTGCGAGTCGATGGACGAGGCCTACACGTTGGGGTTGTTCCACAATTGCGGCATCCCGCTGATGCTCAAGCGCTTCCCCAACTACATGGACGTGCTCGAGGAGTCCTACGCCAGCGCCAGCCGTGAGCGGCGCGTGGTCGATACCGAGAACCGCCTGCTCAATACCAACCACGCTGTGGTCGGCTATTTCACCGCCAAGTCGTGGAATCTGCCGATGCACCTGTGTGAGGCGATCGCCAATCACCACAACGCTTTGGCTATCTTCAGCGATGACAATGGCCGCGATGCGCAATTGAAGAACCTTCTGGCCATCCTGAAGATGGCCGAGCATATCTGCCGCAGTTATCAGGTGCTGGGCAACCAGAGCGAGGATCATGAGTGGGAGAGCATCGAATCTCTGGTGCTGGACTACGTCGGCTTGTCCGAATATGACTTCGAGAACCTGCGCGAGAGCATCCGTGATCTTGGCGCGGACTGATGGTTGTGCTGGGTATCTACCGTTAGTCCTATCCTGCCTGCTAAGGTTGCCCGCCGTTTCACACCAGTAGTGCCGTCATGCCTGAATTACCTGAAGTCGAAACCACTCGCCGCGGTATCGCGCCTTACCTCGAAGGTCAGCGTGTCAGCCGCGTGATCGTGCGCGAGCGCCGTTTGCGCTGGCCGATCCCTGAGGATCTGGACGTGCGTCTGTCCGGCCAACGGATCGAGTGCGTCGAGCGGCGTGCCAAGTACCTGCTGATCAAGGCCGAGGTCGGCAGTTTGATCAGCCACCTGGGCATGTCCGGCAGTTTGCGCCTGGTCGAGTGCGGACTGGCGGCGGCCAAGCACGAACACGTGGATATCGAGTTGGAGTCGGGGTTGGCGCTGCGTTACACCGATCCGCGTCGTTTCGGTGCGCTGCTGTGGAGCGAAGACCCGCTGACTCACGTATTGCTCAGCAAGCTCGGGCCTGAGCCGCTGGGCGGGCTGTTCGACGGTGAGCGTCTGTTCCAGATGTCGCGTGGGCGCAGCATGGCGGTCAAGCCGTTCATCATGGACAACGCTGTGGTGGTCGGCGTGGGCAATATCTACGCTACCGAGGCCTTGTTCGCCGCCGGCATCGATCCACGCCGCGAGGCTGGCTCGCTCTCGCGTGCGCGTTACCTGCGCCTGGCCGAGGAAATCAAACGCATCCTCGCCCATGCCATCGAGCGCGGTGGTACCACGCTGCGCGACTTCGTTGGCGGCGATGGCCAGCCCGGCTACTTCCAGCAGGAACTGTTTGCCTATGGGCGTGGCGGCGAATTCTGCAAGGTGTGTGGCAGCACGCTGCGTGAGGTCAAGCTGGGCCAGCGCGCCAGTGTCTACTGTCCCAAGTGCCAGCGTTGAGGCTCCGTGTAGGGCGGGTGTAACCCGCCTGTGCGCCTTTGGCGGGTTGCACCCGCCCTACGTGATAACAATAAAAACGAAGGTGTTAGATGTCCGGTAACTACTTACCGCGCAATCCGGCTGCCGAATGGCTGGGGCGTAGCGTTCTGAAACTCATGGGCTGGCGTATCGAGGGCGAGTTGCCCAAGCTCGACAAGTTCGTCGCCATCGGCGCTCACCACACGTCCAATTGGGACTTCGTGATCTTCATCGCGGTGAAGTTCGTGCTGCGCCTGAATGCCCGCTGGTTCGGCAAGCACAGCATCTTCCAGTGGCCGTTCGGTGGGCTGATGCGTGCCTGGGGCGGTATTGCGATCCGTCGTGATCGTCAGGGCAATACCGTGGAGCAGGCGGTGCAGGCCTTTCGCGAGCACGACGAGTTCATTCTGGTGCTCTCGCCAGAGGGCACGCGCAAGAAGGTCGAGCGCTGGAAAATGGGCTTCTACCATATCGCGCTGGGCGCTGGGGTGCCCATCGTGCTCGGGGCGCTGGACTACCAGCACCGTCGCGTGTTGATCGGCCCGACCTTTCAGCCGACGGGGGACGAGAAAGCCGATCTGGCGGCCATGCTGGCGTTCTTTCGCCCTTATGTGCCGAAAAAGCCGGAATACGCCTTTCATGGCGATTGATGTCCGTCACGCTGACAATTACCAATGCGCTGTTATAGTTACTGGCACTTTATCCAGAACAAGCTGAAGGATCGCACCATGAAACCCTTTCGCACTACCGCTGCTGTCCTGGCGCTGACCACCGGCATTTGCGCATTGCCGGTTCATGCGCAATATCCAGATGCTCCGCAGAACGCCAGTGGCGAC
The DNA here is from genome assembly GCF_014109765.1 of Pseudomonas berkeleyensis. NCBI lineage: Bacteria > Pseudomonadati > Pseudomonadota > Gammaproteobacteria > Pseudomonadales > Pseudomonadaceae > Pseudomonas > Pseudomonas berkeleyensis. The sequence continues at coordinate 5,060,825 of NZ_CP059139.1, read as the reverse complement.
CCGCTCTATACGGTCGAGGCGCCGCCTGCCTTTGCGATGATCGGTGACCTGCTGATTGCGCGTCCTCTGCTGATCGGCGCCACGGTCATCGGTGCTGGGCTGTTCGTGGTTTCCCTGCCATTCACCGCTACGGGCGGCGGTATTGGCGCTACCGGCAAGGCGCTGGTTGTCGATCCGGGCAAGGCTGCTTTCGTACGTTGCCTGGGCTGTACCCAGACGGGTTACAACAATCGTCAGTAGTCGTTAGTTCGCTGTTACAGATAGTCTTCAGACCCTGGCTCAGTGATGAGCCAGGGTCGTTTTTGTCTGCGCACCGCTAAAAGGATTAAACGGTGGTAATGAAGTACCTGCGCTGGGTGATGCTGTTGCTGGTGGTATCGGGGCTGGTCGCCTCGTTCTGGTTCAGCCAGGGCTGGCTGCAGCTGTGCGCCGGCCTGGCGATCTTCCTGTTCGGTATGCAATGCCTGGAGGAAGGGCTGCGCCAGCTGGCCGGCAGCAAGCTGGAGCAGATACTCGGGAGCAGCACCTCGACGCCGTTCAAGAGCCTGCTGTTCGGCGTCGGCGGCACACTGCTGCTGCAGTCCAGCACGCTGGTGTCGCTGCTGACCATCGCCTTCATCAGTACCGGATTGATCCAGCTGGCCGGTGGTATCGCCATTCTGTTCGGCGCCAATCTGGGGGCCACCAGCGGTATCTGGTTGCTGGCACTGGCCGGGCAGAATCTCAGCCTGAGTCCGCTGGCACTGCCGTTGCTGGTGTTCGGCGTGCTGGCCGGCTTCTTCGGCGCCAAGAGCAAGGCGGCCGGGCGTATCGTTCTGGGGATCGCCTTCATCTTCCTGGGTATCGACCAGATCAAGGAAGGCTTCGCCAGCTTCGGCGATGGCCTGGACATGACCGGCTACCAGGAAGGTGGACTGCGTGGCGCGTTGCTGTTCACCGCGATCGGCATGGGCATCACCGTGGTGCTGCAATCCAGTCATGCCACGTTGATGCTGACCCTCGCCGCACTGGCCGGTGGTCAGCTGGAATTGAGCCAGAGCCTGGCCATCGCCATCGGTTCGAATATCGGCAGCAGCGTGACCACTGGTTTTGTCGGCTCGCTGGGCGGCAACCGCAGCGGTCAGCGCCTTGCCCTGGCGCATGTCCTGTTCAACGTGGTCACCGGTGTACTGGCATTCGTCCTGCTCGGGCCGCTGACCTGGCTGGTGCACGCGCTGGCCGAACCGCTGGGGCTCGGTGAGAACAGCCTGATCCAGCTGGCGATGTTCCATACCCTGTTCAACGCCATGGGCGTGATGCTGTTCTGGCCCCTGCAGGGGCGTCTGGCGCAGTACCTGATCCGCTGGCTGCCCGAGCGCAGCGAACCGCAGGTGCTGATCACCGAGCTGGCGCCGGCGGCGGTCAGCGAGCCGGAGCGTACTCGCGCACGTTACCTCAATGAGCGTGCGCTGGATTCGGTGGAGTCGGCATCCGTGGCCGTAGTGCAGGAGCTGGGGCACCTCGGGCGCCTGAGCCTGGAGGTGATCTGCCATGCGCTCTACCTGCCGGTGGATCAACTGGCGCGGGCACGCGCCGACGAGCAACTGCTACAGGCCAAACCGACGCAGGGCGGCTTCGATGCCGAGCACCTGTATCAGTTTCATATCAAGGGGGTATATGCCGACCTGCTGAGCTTCATGGGACGCATGGAGCTGCCCATGGACGAGGCGCACCAGCAATTCTGGGTCAGTTGCCAGCTGGCGGCGCTGCAGTTGGTGGATGCGGTTAAGGACGCCAAGCATCTGCAGAAGAATCTCGGCCATTACCTCGATGCGCCGCCCTCCGGCGCGCGCGATGCCTATGTCGAACTGCGCCGGCACCTGCTTTTCAGCCTGCATGAGGTGCGCGAGCTGGCGCGGGCCGACCTGCCCGAGGAGGCTTGGCAGTCGCGCTTGCGCTGGCTCGATGAACAGGCAGCGAACTTCGATGCGCAGTTCCGTCAGCGGCTGTTCGCCGAGGTGCGCAACGGCCGGCTGGACGGCCTGCAGACCAGCTCGCTGATGAATGACCTGGGCTACGTCAGCCGCATCTTCCAGAGCCTGCGCAACGTGTTGATGCTCGGTGACGAGCAGGCGCTGTTCCGTGAGCTGCGCCGTCTGGGCGATGAGCAGGAGAGTCTGATTCAGCTTTCGTAGCCCGATGCAGTCCGGGGAATGCTGGCGTCCTGCTTCGCGAACGGAGCGCCGCCCTCGTAGCAACACTTCGGAGCGTCAGTCAGTAGGGCGGAGTCAGGAGCGTCAGCGAACACTCCGCCAACTGTGATCTGGGCGTACATCTTCGCAAGTACGCTACTTGCTATGGATTACCACGCGTCGCTAACCCGGATGCAATCCGGGCTACGGGGTTGCCGTGCCGATACCCCGTGGATCGCTGGCGGCCTTTACCTCGCCGCTGACCTTGTCCCAGAACAGCACCTGCTGATTGCCATACTGCCGATCCAGGCGCTTGAGCTCGTAGCCGCGCTTCTGCAGTTCGGCGACCTGCTCGTCGCTGAAGGTATCCGGTTCGTGCTCGATCACGTCCGGCAGGAACTGATGGTGGTAACGGGCCACTGCCGGCCAGCGCTCGATGGGCTGATCGTCCAGGTATTCGAGCATCGACAGCAGCACCATGCTGGGAATGCGGCTGCCCCCAGGGGTACCGAAGGCGGCGAATTCGTCGCTGCTCTCGATGAAGCTCGGGCTCATGGAGGACAGCGGGCGTTTGCCGCCAGCAATGACATTGGCCTGGCTGCCGGCCAGGCCGTAGGTGTTGGCGCCTTGCACGTCAGCGGCGAAATCGTCCATCTCGTCGTTGAGCAGCACGCCGGTGCCGGGCACGGTGAAGGCAGCGCCGAACGGCAGGTTGATCGACAGCGTGGCAGCGACCGCATTGCCCTCTGCATCGAGCACGGCGAAGTGGGTGGTGTGGTCGCCTTCGTGCCAAGTGCCAGCCGGAGGCAGGCTGGAGCTGGGGGTGGCCTGCTCGGGGTCGATGCTGCCGGCGAGTACCGCCAGATGTCCCGGCGAGAGCAGTTGTTCCAGTGGGTTCTTGATGAAGTCCGGGTCGCCCAGCAGGCCTCGATCGCGGTAGGCGCGGCGTAGGGCTTCGACCACGTAATGCACGCGCTGAACCGGTTCGGCGTCGCGCCAGGGCAATTGTTCGAGCATCGCCAGGCTCTGTGCCAGGGCCACGCCGCCTGCCGAAGGGGGCGGTGCGCTGATCAGCTCGCGGCCGTCTTCGAGTGCAAAACGCAGTGGTTCGCGGCGGGCGATGCGGTATTCATGAAGGTCATCCAGTGTCCAGATGCCACCTGCATGACGCACCCCGGTGACCAGGCGTTCGGCCACCGGGCCGGTGTAGAAACCTTCACGGCCATGTTCTGCCAAGGCTTGCAGGGTGGTGGCCAGATCCGTCTGGCGCAGCAGATAGCCTTCAGCGGGAATTTCATTCTGGTCGAGGAACAGCTTCGCGCTTTCCACGTCATCACGCAGGGCAGCCAGGCGCCAGGCGGCGCGCTCGCGGTAGACGCGATCGACAGCGAAACCTTCATTGGCCAGGCGAATCGCCGGAGCCAGGCTGGTCTTCAGTGGCAAGCGACCATGGTGTTCAGCCAGTTCGACCAGTGCCGCTGGCAGGCCAGGAATCGCTGCAGCCAGTGCGCCGTTGAGCGACAGTTCGCGCTGCACCTTGCCGTCGCGCACGTAGAGATCCGGCTTGGCCTCCAATGGGGCGCGCTCGCGTGCGTCGAGAAAATCATAGCCGGGTGTTTCGCCAGCGCTGCGCAGCAGAAAGAAGCCGCCTCCGCCGAGGCCTGAACCATAGGGCTCGACCACTGCCAAGGCAGCGCTGGCCGCGACGGCTGCATCGAAGGCGTTGCCGCCAGCGTCCAGCATCTGCTGCGCCGCAGCGGTGGCGGCAGGGTGAGCGGTGGCAATGGCTGCCTGGTGCGGCGCTGCCTGGGCCAGCAGGCTGGCACTGAGCAGCAGGGTCGATAGCAGGAGTTTGCGCAACATGCGATCTACCAAGGGCGGCTGAAGGAAGCTGGAAGCTTAACAGCCTTGCTCTGGCGAGGGGCAGAACGGGCAACGCGCGGGCGGAAGGCCGCTGGCCCTCCGCACAGGAGATGTGATCAGGCCTTGCCGGTGATCAGGCGGTACTTCTGCAGCAGTTGATCCTTGCTCTCGACGTTGTTCTCGTCGAGCGGAATGCAGTCAACGGGGCAGACCTGCTGGCACTGCGGCTCATCGTAGTGACCGACGCATTCGGTGCACAGGTTGGGGTCGATCACGTAGATCTCCTCACCCTGAGAAATGGCGCCGTTGGGGCACTCGGGTTCGCAGACGTCGCAGTTGATGCAATCGTCGGTGATGATCAGGGACATGGAACAACTCCTGTCGAAGCGCTGGCTTCGACACTTTGCGGACAACGATGCTGCGGATTGTGCCGGATTACCAGCAGGGGCGCCATGCGGCCTTGCCGTGCACCGTGACACCGCTGCGGCCATCAGGTGCGCATGGCGCACCCTACGGTGTCTTGGCTTCAGCTCTTGCGGAAGCGCTCGTTCAGGGCGTCGGCCACGGCCGGGTGAACGAATTTGGAGATATCACCACCCAGCGCCGCGATTTCGCGCACTAGGGTCGAGGAGATGAAGGAGTACTTCTCCGACGGGGTAAGGAACAGGCTCTCGACGTCCGGCGCCAACTGGCGGTTCATATTGGCCAGCTGGAATTCGTACTCGAAGTCCGATACGGCACGCAGGCCGCGCAGGAACACGTTGGCGTTCTGTTCCTTGACGAAGTGCGCGAGCAGAGTGGCAAACCCCACCACTTCGACGTTGGGCAGATGCTTGGTCACCTCACGGGCCAGCTCGACGCGTTGTTCCAGCGGGAACAGCGGGTTCTTCTTGGGGCTGGCGGCGACGGCGATGATGACGTGATCGAACAGCCGCGAGGCGCGCTCGACCAGATCGCCATGGCCTTTGGTGATGGGGTCGAAGGTACCCGGGTACAACACTCGATTCATCGCTTCGTCCTGTTCGAGGCGGCAAGAGTCGCGGATGGTAGCGCAGCGTTTCCCTTGCGGCCAAGCGTGACGAAAGCTCAGTTGCTGCGCAGGTGCAGCACGAGTGCAGGCAAAAGGCAGGCGAGGGCGATCCAGTCGGCGATCACCACTCGGCGCAAAGCCTCGTTGTAGACCGGTGCGCCCCATGCCAGCAGAAGAAAGGCGAGCACGCTGACCAGCCCGCCGAACAGTGCGAGGCTGCGCAAGGTCGGGATGAACGCTGCCGCCACCAGCAGGGCGCCGAGCAGGCCGAACAGTACCGCACGATGGCGCATGAGTATCTGCAGGTTAGGCTCATCCAGGGCAATGCCGTAAAGCGCATTGAGGCGTTCGCCACCGAGCACACCGGCCACTGGCAGCAGATGGATGATGCCTGCCACCAGCAACAGAAACGCGATCAGCTTGCTCATCTCAGCTTCTCAGGCGCTCGGCCAGCAAGGTGGCCAGTTTCGAGGTCAGCCCGTAGATCGACAACTGCGGATTAGCGCCGATGCTGGTGGGGAACAGCGAGCCATCGTGGATCGACAGGTTGCCGAGCTGATGATGGCGGCCCAGGCTGTCGACCACCGCCTGTTGCGGGTCTTCGCCCATGGCGCAGCCGCCCATCACGTGGGCACTGCCCAGGCGTGTGCGGTACAGCGCCAGATCGAGGTTCTCGATCATCTCTCGGGCTTCGCCCCAGGTGCTGACGAAGCGCGCATCGGCGTGGGTTGGCATCACTGCCTTGGCCCCGGCGGCGAACTGGATTTCGGCCATGGTCAGGAAGGCGCGGCGCACGCCGTCCCAGGTGTAATCGGTCATCTGGTAGTCGAGCACCGGACTGCCGTCACCGCGCAGTTCCACGCGGCCTTCGGCGCAGTCGGGGTGGAAACCGTCGCGTAGCAGCGCGAGCATCACGTTGGTGTGCGGCAGTTGCTCCATGCGCAGAGCGTTCTCACGGCCGAAATCACCGAGCAGGGTGGCGGTCAGCGCCGGCTGCAGCGGCGGCACTTCCAGTTTGTAGGAGAGCCGCCCGGTGGTGCCGTCGTCCCACTGGAAATGGTCGGAGTAGAGCGATTGCGGTGCGCCGTAGAAGGGATTGATCACCTGCTCGAACTGCGCAGCGGAGAAATTCACCAGGTGCAGATAGGTGCGTCGGCCGATCCGCTTGTGCGGATCGGGCACTTCGGAGCGCAGCAGGATACCGGGGGTATTGATACCGCCGCCGGCCAGCACGTAATGCCGCGCCTTGACGCGAATGCGCTTGCCGTTGGGTGCTACGCAGCGTTCGTCCATGCCCAGGCAGTCGATGCCGACCACCTTGTCGCCTTCGATCACCAGCTTGTCGGCGCGCGCCAGGTAAAGCAGCTCGCCGCCAGCCTCCAGGGTCGCGGGGATGGTGGTGACCAGCATCGATTGCTTGGCGTTGGTCGGGCAGCCCATGCCGCAGTAGCCGAGGTTCCAGCAGCCGCGCACGTTGCGTGGGATGACAGACCAGTGGTAGCCGAGTTTGTCGCAGCCAGTGCGGATCACCTCGTTGTTGGCATTCGGCGGCACCATCCAGGGGGCGACGCCCAGGCGCTGCTCCATTTTCTCGAACCAGGGCGCCATGGACTCGACATCATGGCCTTTCACACCATGGGCCTCGGCCCAATGTGCCAGGGTTTGTGGCGGCGTGCGGAAGCTGCTGGTCCAGTTGATCAGCGTGGTGCCCCCCACGGCACGGCCCTGCAGGATGGTGATGGCGCCGTCCTTGCTCATGCGGCCGATGCCTTCCTGATAGAGATTCGGGTAGGCCTCGGACTCCTGCATCTTGAAGTCGTCGCTGGTCTTCAGCGGGCCTTCCTCGATCAGCAGCACCTTGTAGCCGGCGGCGCTGAGGATTTCTGCCGTGGTGCCACCGCCGGCACCGCTGCCGACGATGGCGACGTCGGCTTCCAGTGTCAGGTCGTTTTCCAGGCGTGAACCGTCGTATGTCTTCCAACCCTTGGCCAGGCCTTGCTTGAACAGATCGGGTACAGGCATTTCAGGCTCTCTTCTTGTCATTCACTGCGAGCGAGACGGAGCGGGTAGGGTGCGCCGCACGCACCGAGGCTCAACCCCGTTTTGTGGTGCGCACGGCGCACCCTACGGAATCCGCGACAGGTCTTCAGACCGTGGGTGGGCCGGGGTAGCCGCAATGCGCCCAGGCCTCCTGGCGGCTGTACCAGGCCATCATCACCAGCTGCAGCAGCGAGGCGTGGCCCATGCGTAGCAGGCTCAGGCTGCTGTTCTGCCAGCGGGTGAGGAACTGCCGCACGTCATCGCCGCTGGCGTTGTCCCAACTGCCCCAGACCCCGGTCAGCGGGCCACGGGTGATGGGCAGGGCCAGCACGTCGAACAGTTGCACGGTGAGCTTCAGCATCTCCGGCGACAGGTGCGCCAGGCTGGTGTCGAGGCTCTTCAGTGTGCCGTCGATGGCCTGCGGCATCTGCTCGGCGCTGACGGCGCCATTGAGCATCACCGGGATCAGCGCGCGCAGAAAGGGCAGGTCGCTGCTGCGCAGGATCAGGTAGCCGCTGGCCGGTGTGCTGGCGGAGCAGCCGCTGAGGGTTGCGGTCAACCCGGCAGTGCCGAGAAGCGCCGTGCCCATCAGGCCGACCTTGAGCAGGTTGCGCCGCGACAGTTGCGGCGTTGGAAGAGTGGTGTCGTTCATTGTTGTTATCACCAGGCGTAGAACGGGCCAGGCCCGCGTCGTTTCAGCGTACGAACAATTTGTAGACCAGCTTCTGGATCGCCTTGCCGTAAGGCGGGTAGATCAGCCGAGCGGCGTTGAAGCGCTGCTTGATGAACACGCCCTTGGCCTTGCTGAAGGTCAGGAAGCCTTCATGACCGTGGTAGTGGCCCATGCCCGACGGGCCGACGCCGCCGAACGGCATGTCGTCCTGGGCTACGTGCAGCAGGGTGTCGTTCAGGCACACGCCGCCGGAGTGGGTTTCATGCAGCACGCGCTGCTGCTCGCGCTTGTCGTAGCCGAAGTAGTAAAGCGCCAGCGGCCGTGGTCGTGCGTTGACGTAGGCGAAGGCATCTTCGATACGGTCGTAGGGCACCACTGGCAGCAGCGGGCCGAAGATCTCGTCCTGCATCAGCTTCATATCGTCGTTGACGTCCAGCACCAGGCTTTGTGGCAGGCGTCGGCCCTGGGCCTCAGGGTACAGCGGGACGATGCGCGCGCCCTTGGTCTGGGCGTCCTGCAGATAACCGTTGAGGCGTGCCAGCTGACGCTCGTTGATGATCGCGGTGTAGTCCGGGTTGTCCTTGAGCGCTGGGTAGAAGCGCTGCACGACCTCGCGGTAGGCGCTGACGAAACCGTCGATGCGGTCTCGCGGCACCAGCACGTAGTCCGGCGCCACGCAGGTTTGCCCGGCATTGAGCGTCTTGCCGAAGGCGATGCGCTCGGCGGCGTGATCCAGTGGTACAGAGGCCGAGACGATGGCGGGTGACTTGCCGCCCAGCTCCAGGGTCACCGGGGTCAGGTTCTCGGCGGCGGCGCGCATCACATGTTTACCGATGCTGGTGGCACCCGTGAACAGCAGGTGGTCGAACGGCAGCTTGGAGAAGGCCATGCCAACTTCTGCTTCGCCCAGGGCGACGCTGACCAGATCCTCGGGGAAAATGCGCGCCAGCAGATCCTTGACCAACTGCGAGGTGGCCGGGGTGGACTCGCTCATCTTGATCATCACCCGGTTGCCGGCAGCCAGTGCACCGGTCAGCGGGCCGATGGCGAGAAACAGCGGGTAGTTCCACGGCACGATGATGCCGACCACGCCCAGCGGCTGGTAGATCACCTTGGCCGAAGCGGGCATGAACTGCATGCCGACGCTGCGCCGCGACGGCTTCATCCATTTCTTGATGCGTTTGGTGGCGTAGTGAATGCCATGCAGGCTGGGCATCAGTTCGGCCAGCAGGGTCTCGTCGGCCGAGCGGTTGCTGAAGTCCTCGGAGATCGCGGCGACCAGTGCGTCCTGCTGTTCGGTCAACAGCTCACTCAGGGATTTCAGCCACTGGATACGTTGCTCAGCCGATGGCATCGGGTTGCTGGCAAAGGCCGCACGCTGCAGGGTGAAGGTGCTGTCCAGCTGGGTGATCTGCTGTTGATTCTGCTGCAGGTAGGCGATGTCGGCGACCATTGGGTTTCTCCTCGACGTTCCAGCGGGGTGCTAGGGAAAGACTGTGCTGGATTTTTAGAGCAATTACTCTAATGTGTCAAATAGGATGCCGCGTCGCTGTCATCGCTGCACCCTAACCAAAGGCCTGCTGCGGGGTATGCGATGCATCGAGGGGTAACACTTCGGCTGTTTCGCCTGTACCTTTGCCACTTTTGAAGTCGAGATCGAGCTGCGTCATGGCGCCACCCAAGACCCGCGACCGCATCGTTGCCGAGAGCCTGGCCCTGTTCAACAGCCAGGGCGAGCGCAACGTCACCACCAACCACATCGCTGCGCACCTGGGCATGTCGCCGGGCAATCTGTATTACCACTTCCGCAACAAGCAGGTGATCATCGCCGAGCTGTTCGCTCAATACGAAGCGCAGGTCGACAGCTTCCTGCGTCTGCCCGAAGGCCGTGCGCTGACGGTGGAAGACAAGACCTTCTATCTGGAAGCACTGCTGGCAGCGATGTGGCACTACCGCTTCCTGCACCGCGATCTGGAGCACCTGCTGGATTCCGACGCCGAACTGGCCGAGCGCTACCGTGCCTTCGCCCGGCGTTGTCTGGTCGGGGCGCAGTCGATTTACCAGGGATTCGTCGAGGCGGGCATCCTGTTGATGAATCCGGCGCAGATCGAGGCGCTGACGCTCAATAGCTGGATCATCATGACTTCCTGGGTGCGCTTTCTCTGCACCGCCGGGGCCAACCCGGACAACCTCAGCCAGGACATGCTGCGCCGCGGTATCTATCAGGTGCTTGCGTTGGAGGGGGGCTACATTGCGCCCTCGGCGCGCGAGGCGGTCGAAGCGCTGTATGCCCGGCTGCATGTGCCGCTGGAGCAGGTGCTGGGGTGATGACCTCGCGCGCTCGGCCTTGGTAGGAGCGGCTTCAGCCGCGATTAGCCGAGGTCAGCCAACCACTGTGGGATGCGCCGTTCCAGGTAATACACCGGCTTGCGCGGGCTGCCCTCGACGAAGCCGACATGCCCGCCCTTGGCATGCAGCTCGAACTCGGTGCCTGGGGCCAGTTCGCTGGCTTCGGGCAGGCTGTGACGGAAGATGAAGGGGTCGTCCTCGGCCTGAATAATCAGCGTGCGCGTACGGATTTCACCCAGGTAGAAACGGCTGGAGGCGCGGCGGTAGTAGTCGTGAGCATCGGCGAAGCCGTGCAGCGGCGCAGTGATGCGGCCGTCGAAGTCCCAGAAGGTGCGCATGCCATCCAGCGGGCCGAGGCGCTCCAGCACCGACAGGCGTTCGCCCTGGCCGCTCTCAACGAACAGGCGTTGCTTGTTGTTCACGTAGGCGACCATCTCGCGCATGAAGTGCGCCTGGTACACCCGCGAGAAGCCCAAACCGATGCGGTCGGCGCACTGATCCAGACGAAACGGCACCGAGACCGCCACCGCGCCCTGCAGCTGGCTCTGCTCGCCGCTCTCACCCAGGTACTTGAGCAGCACGTTGCCGCCGAGCGAATAGCCGACGGCGTACAAGGGGGCCATTGGTCGTTGCGTGCGCAGATGCGCCACGGCCGATGCCAGATCTTCGCTGGCGCCAGAGTGGTAGCCACGCGGCAGCAGATTGGGTTCACCGGAGCAGCCGCGCCAGTTCAGCGCGGCACTGGCCCAGCCACGCGAGGCCAGCGCCTGCTGCAGGCCCAGCACATAGAGCGAATTGGAACTGCCGGTCAGGCCATGCAGGACCAGCACCAGCGGCGCATGGGCGTCATGTGGGCCATGCCAGTCGAGGTCGAGGAAGTCGCCATCGTCCAGCCACAGCCGTTCGCGCTGCCGTTCCAGTTGCGGCGGTTTGCGACAGAAGGGGTTCCACAGCGTCTGCAGATGCGGGCCGGGGAGCCACCAGGCGGGGCGAAAGTCGGTGTTCATCAGGTGGTCGGTCGTTATTCTGGGGTAGGGCGTACTCGCGAAGCAGTACGCCGTTGCGGAGTCTCTCATGACGCAGGTGCTAGAGAGGGGGCTTTGTGGCATGAACCAGGCGGACTGTTCGCTGGCGCTCCTGAGTCCGCCCTACGCGTTTCTTTGCCACAGTGCGTAATGCACCTGGCCGGTGTGCTTTTCGCGGTGCAGACGCCAGTTGCCGGGCAGGCCCAGGGTCGAAGGCGTCGTCTCGCTTTCGGTATAGATCCAGGCGTTATCGGCCAGCCAGCCCTGCGTCTCCAGCAGCGTGCAGGCGTCCTGCAGCAGATCCTTGTGGAATGGCGGGTCGAGCAGGGCGATATCGAAATGACGCGGCGCCGGGCGGGCCAGCAATTGCAGGGCGTCGCCCAGCTGAATTTCGCCATTGCTGCACTGCAATGTCGCCAGGTGCCCACGCAATGCCGCAACCGATGCTGGATTCAGGTCGCAGGCCAGGCCGCTGGCGGCACCGCGCGACAGGGCTTCGAGCAGCAGTGCACCGCTACCGGCGAAGGGGTCGAGCACATGGGCGCCCTCGACATAAGGCGCCAGCCAGTTGAACAGGGTTTCGCGCACACGATCCGGGGTCGGGCGCAGGCCCGGCCCGTCGGGGAAGGCGAAGCGCCGCGAACGCCACTCGCCACCGATGATGCGCAACTGACCCTGGCCGCCATGAGCTTTGGCGGCCGATTTCTGCGGTGTGCGTGCGCGCATCAGTGCGGCACCGTGCTGGTCTGTTCGGCCGGGCGGTCGGTGGGCGGCGGCAGTTCTTTCTGCGCCACTGTCGGACCGGCAGTGACCACCACCAGTGCTTCCGGGTCGAGATGCTTGGCCATTGCCGCTTTCACCTGCTCGGTCGTGAGGCTCTGCACGTCACGCATGAAATCGTCCAGGTAGCTCAAGGGCAGGTCGTAGAAGCCCATCGAGGCCAACTGCCCGACGATAGCGGCATTGCTCGCGGTGGACAGCGGGAAGCTGCCGGCCAGCTCGCGTTTGGCATTGTCCAGCTCTTGTTGAGTGGGGCCGTCACGCAGGTAGTCGGTGAGCAGTTGCTTGACCAGTTTCAGAGTGCCCTCGCTGAGCTCGGCACGGGTCTGCAGGTTGATCATGAACGGGCCACGCGCCTGCATGGCGCTGAAGCCGGAGTAGACGCCATAGGTCAGACCGCGCTTTTCGCGCACTTCGCTCATCAGGCGTGTGCCGAAACCGCCGCCACCGAAGATCTGATTGCCCAGGTACAGCGCAGCGTAGTCCGGGTCGCGGCGGTCGATGCCGAGTTGGGCGATCAGCAGGTGGGTCTGGTTGGACGGATATTCGATATGGCTGGCGCCGGCCTTCGGCGTTTGTGGCTGGGCGATGTTCGCCAGTGCCGGGCCCTTCGGCAAGGCAGCCGACACCTGATTGGCGATGGCCTCGGCTTCGGCGCGTGACAGGTCGCCGACCAGCGCGATTACCGCATTGCCGGCAGTGTAGGCACGAGCATGGAAAGCCTGCAGTTGCTGGCGGGTGATCGCCGGAATCGACTGGGCGGTGCCGTCGCTCGGATGAGCGTAGGGGTGCTTGCCGTACAGGCGCTCGAACAGCTCCAGACTGGCCAGCTTGCCTGGGTTCTGCTTCTGGAACTCGAAACCGGCGAGCAACTGGTTCTTGATCCGTGCCAGCGAGTCGGCGGGGAAGGTGGGCTTGCCCAGTACTTCGGCGAACAGGGCCAGTGCCGGCTCACGTTGTTCCTGTGCACTGAGGCTGCGCAGGCTGGCCACGGCCATATCGCGGTAGGCGCCATTGCCGAATTCGGCGCCGAGGCCCTCGAAACCGGCGGCGATGGCGCCGACATCCCTGCCCGGCACGCCTTCGTTGAGCATGGCGTTGGTCAGGGTGGCCAGGCCCGGCACGTCGCCGTCCTGGCTGCTGCCGGCGGCGAAGGTTAGGCGCAGGTCGAACATCGGCAGCTCATGGGCTTCGACGAACAGCACCTTGGCGCCTTGCGCGGTGTTCCAGGTCTGGATCTCCAGGGTGCGGCGGGTTGGCGCCTTGCCGTCGAGTGCGGCCAGGGACTGCAGCTTGGCTGCATCGCCCGTCGGCGCATTGTCAGAGAGGTTGGCGCAGGCGCCCAGCACCAGTGCGCTGGACAGAACCAGGCCGAGCAGGCCCAGGCGGCGGTGCTCAGTCTTCATGGCGGGACTCCTCATGACGTGACTCTTCGGGCAGAACGTGGGCGACGCTCAGACGGTCGCGGACGAAGAAGGTGCGGGCGGCCTGCTGGATATCGGCCGGGGTCACGGCCTCCAGCTCGGTCAGCTCCTGATCGGTGAGTTGCCAGGACAGGCCGACGGTTTCCAGTTGGCCGATGCTGGTGGCCTGGCTGGTGATCGAATCGCGCTCGTAGACCAGGCCGGCGATGACCTGAGCGCGTACGCGTGCCAGCTCGGCAGCGGACGGCGGGGCCTTCTTCAGCTCCTCCAGCTCGCGCCACAGACCGGCTTCGGCCTGCTCCAGGGTTCTGCCCTTCTGCACGTTGGGCGTGGCCGAGAGGATGAACAGGCTGTCACCACGGGGGAAGGCGTTGTACCAGGCGCTGGCGCCGGAAACGAGCTCTTCGCCACGCTCCAGTCGCGTGGACAGGCGTGCGCTGTAGCCGCCATCGAGCAGGGCGGCGGCCAGACGCAGGGCATAAACCTGGCGTGGCGTTTCGGCAGTGGCCATGCCCGGTACGTTGAAGCCCATGATCAGGCTCGGCAGCTGGGTCTTGAGATACAGCGTGGTGCGTCGTTCACCCGGTGCAGCCAGCTCCAGCGGCAGCTTGGCGGTCGGCACTTCGCGGCGCGGGATGTCGCCGAAGTAGCGCTGAACCTGAGTCTTGACCTCATCGACGCTGACGTCCCCGACCACCACCAGGGTGGCGTTGTTCGGTGCGTACCACTTCTGATACCAGGCGCGCAGCTCGTCGATGTGCATGCGTTGCAGATCCGCCATCCAACCGATGGTCGGGATGTTGTAGCCGCTGGCCGGGTAGGCCATTGCCTTGAAGCGTTCGTAAGCCAATGAGGACGGGCGGTCGTCGGTGCGCAGGCGACGCTCTTCCTTGATGACTTCGATTTCCTTGTCGAATTCATCTGCCGGCAGTTTCAGGCTGGCGAGGCGATCGGCTTCCAGCTCCAGGGCCACGCCCAGACGATCACTGGCCAGCACCTGGTAATAAGCGGTGTAGTCGTCGCTGGTGAAGGCGTTCTCCTCGGCGCCCAGTTCGCGCAGGATGCGCGAGGCTTCGCCGGGGCCGAACTTGCGGCTGCCCTTGAACATCATGTGTTCCAGTGCGTGAGACAGGCCGGTGGAACCGGGCGTCTCGTAGCTGGAGCCGACCTTGTACCAGATCTGCGAGACCACCACGGGCGCACGGTGATCCTCGCGGACGATGACCTTGAGGCCGTTGTCCAGTTCGAATTCGTGGGTGGGTTGAGCGGGAGAAGCGAAGGCCGCGAGTGGCACGCAAAGGGCGCCGAACAGCAGGCCGAGGGAACGGCGGGCAATGGCATTCATCGAAAGTCAGACCTGTCGGATAGCCTGGGCGGTCGTACCGCCGGCGGGCGAAGAGGTGCTAGGATACCCCATCCTTTTCCGGGGCGGCGCGGCAAGGCTTTACAGCCTGTTAGCTGTCCGCTCCCCTGAGATGCAAGCGACCCATGTTTGGTTCCAATGACGACAAGAAGTCGCCGGCCGAGGCTGGCGCGCAGATCCCGCCTGTGACCGAAGAAAAGAAATCCCTGTTCAGCTGGTGGCGCAAGAAACCGGCAGAGACCCCTGCCGAGCCGGTTCAGCCTGTGGCTGCGCCAGTCGAGCAGCTTGAGCCCACTGCCGAACCTGTCGAGCCGCCTGCTCCCGAACACACACCGGCTGCAGATCCAGTTATCGAGCCCGAGGCCCCATCCCCTGTCGCTCTTGAACAGCCGCCGCAGCCTGAACCGGTGGTTGTCGAAGCGCCTGCCCCTGTGGTTGCCGAACAGCCGCCAGTGGTGCCCGAGCCCATCGTCGAGGTCGTGCCCGCGCCGGTGGTGACGCCGCCGGCTCCCGCCGCTGCGCCGGCCACGCAGGAAAGACCCGGTTTCTTCGCTCGCCTCAAGCAGGGGTTGAGCAAGACCAGCGCCAGCCTCGGCGAAGGCATGGCCAGCCTGTTCCTCGGCAAGAAGGCCATCGACGACGACCTGCTCGACGATCTGGAAACCCGCCTGCTGACCGCCGACGTGGGCGTCGAGGCGACTACCACCATCATCGGCAACCTGACCAAGCGCGTGGCGCGCAAGGAGCTGGCCGATAGCGGCGCGCTGTACAAGGCGCTGCAGGAAGAACTGGTGACCCTGCTCAAGCCGGTCGAGCAGCCGCTGGTCATCGACGCAGTCAAGCAGCCCTACGTGATTCTCGTCGTCGGTGTGAACGGTGCCGGCAAGACCACCACCATCGGCAAGCTGGCCAAGAAACTCCAGCTTGAAGGCAAGAAGGTCATGCTTGCCGCAGGCGATACCTTCCGCGCTGCTGCCGTGGAGCAGCTGCAGGTCTGGGGTGAACGCAACAACATCGCAGTGATCGCCCAACACACCGGTGCCGATTCGGCTTCGGTGATCTTCGATGCGGTGCAGGCCGCCAAGTCGCGCGGCGTCGATGTGCTGATCGCCGACACCGCCGGCCGCCTGCACACCAAAGACAACCTGATGGAAGAGCTGAAGAAGGTGCGTCGGGTGATCGGCAAGCTGGACGAGACGGCGCCGCACGAAGTGCTGCTGGTGCTCGATGCCGGCACCGGCCAGAACGCGATCAGCCAGGCCAAACAGTTCAACCAGACGGTGAACCTCACCGGTCTGGCACTGACCAAGCTCGATGGCACCGCCAAAGGCGGCGTCATCTTCGCCCTGGCCAAGCAGTTCGGTCTGCCGATTCGCTACATCGGCGTGGGCGAGGGTATCGATGACCTGCGTCCATTCGAGGCGCAGGCTTTCGTCCAGGCACTCTTCGAGGAGCGTGAGCGGGCATGATCCGATTCGAGCAGGTCGCCAAGCGTTACCCCAATGGTCATGTCGGGCTGCACGAGCTGAGCTTCCGCGTTCGCCCCGGCGAATTTCTCTTCGTCACCGGTCACTCCGGCGCCGGCAAGAGCACGCTGCTGCGTCTGCTGTTGGCAATGGAGCGGCCCACCAGCGGCAAGTTGCTGCTGGCCGGGCAGGATCTGTCGACCATCACCAATGCACAGATTCCCTTCCTGCGCCGACAGATCGGCGTGGTGTTCCAGAACCATCAACTGCTGTTCGACCGCACCGTGTTCGACAACGTCGCATTGCCGCTGCAGATCCTCGGCCTGTCCAAGCCGGAGATCGCCAAGCGCGTCGGTGCCGCGCTGGAGCGCGTCAGCCTCAGCGACAAAGCCGCGCAATCGCCGGGTGACCTGTCCACCGGTCAGCAACAGCGCGTCGGCATTGCCCGTGCCATCGTCCATCGTCCAGCCCTGCTACTGGCCGACGAACCCACCGGTAACCTCGACCCGCGCCTGGCTGCCGAGATCATGGGCGTGTTCGAAGACATCAACCAGCTGGGTACCACGGTGTTGATCGCCAGCCACGACCTGGCGCTGATCGCGCGCATGCGCCAGCGCATGCTCACCCTGCAACGTGGTCGCCTGATCGGTGATGGGGAGGCTGCCTGATGAGCGCATCGAAGATGCCTACGCCGCAACCGGCCGAACGTGTCGGCGCGGCGCCGCGTAACAAGGTAGTGGATGGCCCGGCGGATGAGCCGGATTTTCGTACCCTGCTCAATGCCTGGCTGGAAAGCCACCGCGCCAGCCTGGTCGATAGCCTGCGCCGTCTGGCGCGCCAGCCCATCGGTAGTTTCTTCACCTGCCTGGTGATGGCCGTGGCGTTGAGCCTGCCCATGGGCCTGTCGCTGCTGCTGGACAACGTCGAGAAGCTCGGCGGCTCCTGGCAGCGTGCGGCGCAGATTTCCCTGTTCCTCGACATGTCCGCTGGCGAGCGCGATGGCCAGGCACTGCGCGAGCAGATCGCGGCGATGGATGACGTATCCGAAGCCGAGTGGATCAGCCGCGAGCAGGCGCTGGAAGAGTTCCAGCAGCTGTCCGGCCTTGGCCAGGCGCTGAAGGAGTTGCCGGAGAATCCGCTGCCAGGCGTGGTGCTGGTAACGCCCAAGGAAGTCGACAAGGCCAAGCTGGAAGCACTGCGCCAGCGTCTGGCGGAGCTGCCGAAGGTGGAGCAGGCACAGCTCGATCTGGTCTGGGTCGAGCGCCTGACCGCGATCCTCAAGCTGGGTGATCGCTTCGTCTTCGGCCTCAGCCTGTTGTTGATCCTGGCGCTGCTGCTGGTGATCGGCAATACCATCCGTCTGCACATCGAGAACCGCCGTGCCGAGATCGAGGTGATCAAGCTGGTAGGTGGAACCGATGGCTACGTGCGGCGTCCCTTCCTTTATATGGGCGCGTTGTACGGTTTCGGTGCCGGTATCTTCGCCTGGCTGCTGCTGGCTTTCGGGCTGGATTGGCTGAACGATGCTGTAGTACGTTTGGCCGGCTTGTACGGTAGCGATTTCGCGCTGGGTGGCGTACCTTCGTCCGACGGTTTTTCGCTGCTGCTCGGCGCCGTGCTGTTGGGCTATATTGGCGCCTGGTTGGCTGTGGCGCGTCATCTCAATGAACTGGCGCCCCGCTGAGGCGCCATTCAGCGAAGCTGAACGCAAGCTGACAAGTCATTGTTTTGGTTGATATTGACTATCTATCAGGGAACTTATCCACAGGCCCTGCATCAGATAGCGCAGTGCTAAACTGCACGAGTTTCGTGAATCGGAGGATTCGAATGTCCACTTCCTTGCAACCTGTTCATGCTCTGGTTCCAGGCGCCAACCTGGAAGCATACGTGCATGCGGTCAACAGCATTCCGCTGCTGACGCCCGAGCAGGAGCGTGAACTGGCCGAAAATCTCTACTACCAGCAGGATCTCGAGGCCGCCCGCCAAATGGTGCTGGCTCACCTGCGTTTCGTGGTGCATATCGCGCGCAGCTACTCCGGTTATGGTCTGGCCCAGGCCGACCTGATCCAGGAAGGCAACGTCGGCCTGATGAAGGCGGTCAAGCGCTTCAACCCGGAAATGGGCGTGCGCCTGGTGTCCTTCGCCGTGCACTGGATTCGTGCAGAAATCCACGAGTTCATCCTGAAGAACTGGCGCATCGTCAAAGTGGCCACCACCAAGGCGCAGCGCAAGCTGTTCTTCAACCTGCGCAGCCAGAAGAAGCGTCTGGCCTGGCTGAACAACGATGAAGTGACTGCCGTGGCCGAGAGCCTGGGCGTCGAGCCGCACGAAGTGCGCGAAATGGAGAGTCGCCTGACCGGCCAGGACATGGCGTTCGACCCGGCAGCCGATGCCGACGACGACAGCGCCTTCCAGTCGCCCGCGCATTATCTGGAAGACCATCGCTACGACCCGGCCCGCCAGCTCGAAGATGCCGACTGGAGCGACAGTTCCAGCAGCAACCTGCACGAAGCGCTGGAAAGCCTCGACGAGCGCAGCCGCGACATTCTCTACCAGCGCTGGCTGGCCGAGGAGAAGGCGACCCTGCACGACCTGGCTGCCAAGTACAACGTGTCGGCCGAGCGGATTCGTCAGCTCGAGAAGAACGCGATGAACAAGCTCAAGGGCTGTATCGCCGCCTGACCTGCCGCAAAAGAAAAAGCCGCACCCAGGTGCGGCTTTTTTGTGCTTGTGAAGTAGCGTGCGCTGTGGGCACCGCCTGTTCATGCGGATTACCGGTGGTGCGCACGGCGCACCCTACAACCAGCGTGGCCACCACTCCGGGCGCTGCGCCTTGAGCAGGTTGAGGTAGTGACTGCCACCCAGCTGATTCATTTGCTGGCGAATCCAGGCGGCGCGGCGAATAACGTAGCCATTCGGGCGCCCCGCGCTCCAGCGCAGTGGATTGGGCAGCACGGCGGCCAGTTGGCTGGCCTGCTGACGATTCAGATAGGGTGCACCGACACCGAAGTGGTGCTGTGCGGCGGCTTCGGCGCCGAAGATGCCATCGCCCCATTCGACGCTGTTGAGGTAGACCTCGAGGATGCGTTCCTTGGACCAGAGCAATTCGATCAGCGCGGTGAACCAGGCCTCCAGGCCTTTGCGCAGCCAGCTGCGGCCCGACCAGAGAAAAAGGTTCTTCGCCACTTGCTGGCTGAGGGTGCTGGCGCCGCGCAGCGAGCCGCCGCTCTGGTTATGCGTCAATGCCGCCTGGATCGCACTGATGTCGAAACCCCAATGCTCGGCAAACTTCTGATCCTCGGCGGCGATTACCGCCATCTTCAGATGATCCGGTAGCTCGTTCCACGGACGCCACTGGCGCTTGAGCTGCAGCGGCTGTTCGCCGCCCCAGGATTCGATCTTGCGTTCGATCATCAAGGCCGTGCCGGGCGGCGGTACCCAGCGCAGTGCGAGCACCAGCAGCGCACTGGCCAGCATCAGCCAGAGCAGCAGTTTCAGCAGGCGGCGGGTCAGGGCTCGGAGCATGGGGTCTCGCAACGATCGGAGGTGGCGCTATTAAAACAAAAAATCGCTGGGGAAATTCCCGAGCAGCCGCACGATTGCGCGCAGGTGTGACAATAACAACCATTTCGCCCCCAGGCTCAATGGTTAAACTGCGTGCACGTCGATCTCACCTGGAGGTTCCATGGCTCGTCTCTGGCTGCTGTTATCCGCTTTCGCCGGTTTTACCGGGGTGGCCCTGGGCGCCTTTGCGGCGCATGGCCTTAAGCACAGGCTAAGCGCCGAATACCTGACGGTGTTCCAGACCGGCACGCACTATCAGCTGATCCATGCGCTGGCCCTGTTCGGTGTTGGTCTGCTGGCGCTGCATGCTCCGGGCCGGCTGGTCAATCTGGCCGGTGGCGCCTTCGCGCTGGGTATCCTGTTGTTCTCTGGAAGCCTGTATCTGCTGACGCTCAGTGGCATCGGCAAGCTGGGCATCATCACCCCGTTTGGTGGCGTGGCCTTCTTGTTCGGCTGGGTTTGCCTGGGGCTGGCGGCCTGGAAACTGAGCTGAGAGGGTGTCTACAAATTGCTGCGCTCGGCCATACTGCGTTGAAATCAGCCTCAAAATGCTCATGTACAGCTCGTACACTCCGCTTTTTCGGTTGATTTCGCCTTGTCTGACCTTCGCTCGCTGCTTTGTAAACACACTCTGACTCTGGCGTCAGAAATGAGGACGAATGGCGCCTTTTAGCCTTGGTCGTGGCCAGCTAACGGGCTAGAATGCCGGCCCTCTTCCTAGTTGTGACCGAGCCGTCATGCGCATCCAGTTGAATGGTGAACCCTTCGAACTGCCGGATAACCAGAGCGTCGCCGACCTGTTGGTTCGCCTCGATCTGACCGGGCGCCGGGTGGCGGTCGAGCTCAATCTGGACATCGTTCCACGCAGCCAGCACGAGACCACGCTGCTCGCCGAAGGCGATCAGGTGGAAGTGGTGCACGCCATCGGCGGCGGTTGATCCCTCTGAGGAGTTTCCCATGAGCCAAGTTCGCAGCGACAAGCCCTTTACCCTGGCCGGTCGTACTTACCAGTCGCGCCTGCTGGTCGGTACCGGCAAGTACAAGGATATGGACGAGACCCGCGACGCCATCGCTGCCTCCGGCGCAGAGATCGTCACCGTGGCCGTGCGTCGTACCAACATTGGCCAGAACCCTGGTGAGCCGAACCTGCTCGATGTGATCAGCCCGGACAAGTACACCATCCTGCCGAACACCGCCGGTTGCTACGATGCCGTCGAGGCCGTGCGTACCTGCCGCCTGGCCCGTGAGCTGCTCGACGGCCACAACCTGGTCAAGCTGGAAGTGCTGGCCGACCAGAAGACCCTGTTTCCCAACGTCATCGAGACCATCAAGGCCGCAGAAGTGCTGGTCAAGGACGGTTTCGACGTGATGGTTTACACCAGCGACGATCCGATCATCGCCCGTCAACTGGCCGAGATCGGTTGCATCGCGGTGATGCCGCTGGCCGGCCTGATCGGCTCGGGCCTGGGCATTTGCAACCCGTACAACCTGCGCATCATCCTCGAGGAATCGAAGGTGCCGGTGCTGGTCGACGCCGGTGTCGGCACTGCCTCCGACGCCACCATCGCCATGGAACTGGGTTGCGAGGCGGTACTGATGAACAGTGCCATTGCCGAAGCTCAGAATCCGGTGCTCATGGCGCGTGCCATGCAGCACGCCGTCGAGGCCGGTCGTCTGGCCTACCTGGCTGGCCGTATGCCGAAGAAACTCTATGCCAGTGCTTCGTCGCCGCTGACTGGCCTGATCAACTAAGGATAACGATTTGCTGCGCGTCGGCCCTGCTGCGTTGAAAGCAGGGTCGCCGTTCGCGAAATCGTAAGCACTCTACAAGAGCACAGCATGACCGATACCCAACAGCCCGAACTGACCGAAGACGGTCGCCAGCGCCGTACCATCAAGAGCTTCGTGATGCGTGCCGGACGCATGACCGAAGGCCAGCAGCGTGGCCTGGACAAGGGCTGGCCGCTGTTCGGCCTGGAGCTGGAAGATGGTCTGCGTGATTTCGATCAGGTATTCGGTCGCAGCGCGCCGCGCACCTTCGAGATCGGCTTCGGCATGGGCCATTCCACGCTGGAGATGGCCGCTGCCGCCCCTGAGCAGGATTTCATCGGTGTCGAGGTGCACAAGCCAGGCGTCGGTGCGCTGCTGAGCGGCGCGATGGTGCAGAACCTGAGCAACATCCGCGTCTACAGCTGCGATGCTCTGGAAGTGCTGCGCGACTGCGTGGCTGACGCTAGCCTGGATCGCGTGCTGCTGTTCTTCCCGGATCCCTGGCACAAGTCGCGTCACCACAAGCGTCGTATCGTCCAGCCGGCCTTTGCCGAACTGGTGCGCAGCAAGTTGAAGGTCGGTGGCGTCCTGCATATGGCCACCGATTGGGAGAACTATGCTGAGCACATGCTCGAGGTGATGAACGCCGCGCCTGGCTACCGCAACCTGGCTGCCGATGGCACCTATGTGCCGCGCCCTGAAGAGCGCCCGGTGACCAAGTTCGAACGCCGTGGCGAGCGTCTTGGCCACGGTGTATGGGATCTCAAGTTCCAACGCCAGAGCTGAGGAACGACCCGAATCAGAACCAGCAGGATGCACCATTAGATCGGGATAACCCGACGGCCAGGACGGCGCCTCACCGCAAGACACAACAACGATAAGTACGCCTGCAAGGCGTGCAGATATTAGCGGTGCCGCTGTCGTGGCGCCGCGAGGAGAGCATTGTGTTGAGATCGGTTTCCATTCTTCTGCTGACTGCCCTGGCCTTTCAGGCTCAGGCCAAGGTCGACCCTAGCCAGGCTGCGCGCCTCGGGCAGGAATTGACCCCTTTAGGCGGTGAGCGCGCTGGCAACGCCAGCGGCTCCATTCCTGCCTGGGATGGTGGCCTGGCGACGCCGCCGGGCAATTACCAGCCGGGCATGCATCACCCGGATCCCTATGCTGACGACAAACTGCTGTATCGGGTCGACAGTCAGAACCTGGCGCAATACGAGCAGCAGTTGCCGGTCGGTCTCAAGACCCTGTTGCAACAGAATCCCAGCTTCTACCTGCGGGTGTTCCCGACCCGTCGCAGCGCTGCCGCACCGCAGCGTATCTACGATGCGACACGCTTCAATGCGCTGAATGCCGAGCTGATTTCCGGTGGCAACGGTGTGCAGGGTGCCGCTGCTGGCGTGCCGTTCCCGTTGCCGCAGAACGGCCAGGAAGCCATCTGGAACCACATCATGCGTTACCGTGGCGACCAGATCAGCATGGCCACCAATCAGGCGGCAGTGCTCGCCAATGGCAGCTACAACCTGCTCAAGCTCGAACGCGACGTCTACTTCCTCTATGGTCGTGACGGCGTTGCGCCGCAGGATCTCGACAACACGCTGTTCTATTACAAGTACAAGGTAGTGGCTCCGGCCAAGCTGGCTGGTTCTGCCCTGGTGGTGCAAGAGACCCTCGATCAGGTGCTGGCGATTCGCAAGGCCTGGCGTTTCAACCGCGGCGAGCGCCGTGTGCGCCGTCTGCCGATGCTTGCCTACGACACCCTGCAACCCGACACCAATGGCATGGCCACCGCCGACCAAGTCGACTCCTACAACGGCGCGCCGGATCGCTACGAATGGCAACTGTTGGGCAAGCGCGAGATGCTGGTGCCTTACAACAGCTACGCCGTGCACCAGAAGGGCATTCCCTACGCCGACATCCTGCAGGCCAAGCACATCAATCCGGAATTGCTGCGTTACGAGCTGCACCGCGTCTGGGTGGTCGAGGCGGATCTGCGCACCGGCTTCAGCCATCCGTACGGCAAGCGTCGTTTCTATCTCGACGAGGACAGCTGGCAGATCCTCGCCGTCGACCTGTATGACCGTAGCGGCGCGTTGATCGGCCTGCAGGAAGCGCATCCGATCAGCTACTACGACGTACCGATGTTCGGCTCGACTCTGGAGACCATCTACGACTTCAAGGGCGGTCGCTACTTCGCCGATGGCCTGGACAACAACGAGAAGATGTACGACTTCAACGCCAGGTTGACCCCGCGCGACTTCACCCCGCAGGCGCTGCGCCGCGAAGGCAACTGAGCCTCTTCATGCGCGCGACCAGCGCATCGTCAGCTCCGGCTGGCCGGTGTGCGGGTCGTGCACTTCGGCAGCGGCCACGAAACCGTTGGCTGCGTAAAAGGCCACTGCCCGAGTATTGGCGCAGTACACGCTCAGCTCGAGGCTGTCGCGCCTGCGCTTGGCTTCGTCCAGTAGTCGGCGGCCTATGCCACGGCCCTGGGCGTCCGGGCTGACGAACAATGCAGCCAGGCGCTGTTCATGCAGCGACAGAAAACCAAGCGTCTGGCCATTTTCCTCCAGCACCAGGGTTTCGGCTTGCGGCAGGTAGTGCTCGCGCATGGCGGGCAGCTGCTCCTGCCAGAACGCCTTCGGTACGAAGTCGTGTGCCTGGATCGAGGCATCGAGCCAGAGCGTGAGTACGGCTTCGCTGTCAGAAGGGCGGTAGGGGCGAATCATCTTGAAGTCCTGTTCGAATAAGGAGGTGAATCCATGGCGGTTCGGTTACATATCTTCGGTGCATCCGGCTCTGGCACCACCACCCTGGCTCGGGCATTGGCCGAGCGTTGCGCTTGGCTGCACCTGGATACCGACGATTTCTACTGGCTGCCCAGTGAGCCGCCTTACCTGCACAAGCGCCCGCCGCAGCAGCGTGTGGAAATGATCCGCGAGCACGCGGCGCAGGCGCCGAATTGGCTGTTGAGCGGCTCGCTGTGCGGCTGGGGCGAGGCATTGATTCCGTCGTTCAGCCATGCGCTGTTCCTGCGCCTGGACGATGAGGAGCGCATGCGCCGCCTGCGCCAGCGTGAGGCGCAGCGCTATGGTGAGCGCATCCAGCCGGGTGGCGATATGCATGCGCAGAGCCAGGCATTTCTCGAATGGGCGGCCGGCTACGAACAGGGTGACCTGCAGACCCGCAGCCTGCGTATGCACGAAGCCTGGATCGAGCGACAACTGAGCTGCCCGTTGTTGCGGCTCGATTCGACGTGCGACAGTCCTGAACAACTGGTCGAGCAGGCTTTGGCGTGGCTGCACAGCTGACTTCGTGAAGCAGGACACGGCTCGCTAATTGCGGTCGGCGAGGATGCCGATTACCACGAAGATCAGGATCAATACCGGCGCCAGGGTGAAGTTGTTGAAGTGCGCCAGGCCCTTGGCCAGCCAGGGCGTGAGGAAGACGATGGCCAGGCCGTAGCCCACGGCGCAGAACACCACGAACAGCAGGGTGCGCAGCACGAAGTTGAGATTGCCGATGGTACGTTGAACCCAGGCGTTGATCGCCGGGCCGAACAGCACCAGCAGAGTGGCCATGATGGCCAGGGAGATATCGCCGAGGTGGCTGCGGCTCCAGCGCGACAGGGTGACGATCAGATCCAGTATCAGATCCATTGGGGCTCCTAGAGGGTCAGGCTTGTTCGACTCGGTTGCGACCTTCGCGCTTGGCGCGGTACAGCGCCGTATCGGCGCGCTGCAGCAGTTGCTCCAGGCTCTCCTGCGCATATGCGGTGGCATGACCGATGCTGGTGGTGATCGGGTAATCGCTCTGCGAGTGACGATACGGAGCTTCGGCAACGCATTGGCGCAGTCGTTCGGCGGTGATGCGCGCCGATTCGGCGTCTACGTCGCGTAGCAGGATGATGAATTCCTCGCCACCATAGCGACCCAGCGGCTCGTTCGAGCGCAGTTTGGCCGTGAGCGTGCGCACGAAATGCTTGAGCACCTCGTCACCGCCCTGGTGGCCGAGGTTGTCGTTGACCTGTTTGAAGTGATCGATATCCAGCAGCAACAACGATAGAGGCTGGCGCAGGGTGCTCAGCTCACGCTGTGCAAGTTCGAAGATCATTGGCCGGGAGTAGGCATTGGTCAGCGGATCGTGGCTGAGCTGGTGTTCGAGCATCGCATGCAGGCGCTCGTTGAGCATGAGGATGAAACCGACCGAGATGCAGATCGCCAGCAGGCCGTGGGTGGAAAAATACAGGGCATTGAGCGGCGTCGGTGCGAGGAAGTCGCTCCCCCCGCTGGGGTTCAGCACGGCGTTGATGATGCGGGCCAGCGACACCAGCGCGTCGAAGATCACCGTGATCGCCGTGAACAGATAGGGAAATTGTGCGCGCCCGGTGTCGCGTGGGCGATGCCGCAGCACGTCGAGGCCGAACAGGAACAGCAAGACCCCGGAGACGCTGGAGAAAATCACCACGCGGATGGCGTAGAGATCCTGCACGTAGAAGCAGTAGATCAGCCCCAGGTTGGCAAGCAGCAGGGCGATGATCAGTTGTCGGCCATGACGCCGCTGCTCGAAGAAGGCGCGTCCGCCGTAGTAGATCAGTGCGGTGGCGCCCATGGCAGAGGCGTTGGCGACCACCATCGACAGCGACTCCGGCACCATGCCGCGCAAGCCGTACAGTACGGCGGCGAGTGCCACGCAGAGCATGCTCGCGCTCCAGTGTCGCGCGCCCTGCTGGCGATCGCGCACGGCGCTGGGCATGGCCGATAGCACGATGGCCATCAGCAGGCTCAGGGCGGCGAGAATGAAGACGATGCTGCGCGGGTCGAGCACGACGGGTTCCCTGTCTGCGCATGGTGAAGCGCCATAGACTACCGGATTTGTAGGGCGCCTGGACAAGCAACAGTCGCTGCTTGCCCTGCGAATCCACCCTTGCAGGGCGTTGCGAGGCTAGGCGAGGAACAGTTGCAGCAGGTCGTTGAGAAACAACTGTCCCTTTGCCGTGGCGGCCAAACGGGTGTCATCGCCTTGCAGCAGACCACGGCGCTCGGCCTCGCGACGTGCCTGTTCCAGCTGCTGCAGGGACAGGCCGGTGCGCTGGCTGAACAACTCGGTCGGCGCGCCGTCGGTCAGGCGCAGCACGTTCATCAGGAACTCGAAGGGCAGCTCGTCGCTATCCAGCACGCGTTCGCCTGCCTGGTAAACCTTGCCTGGATCGAGATAGTCCTTGGGCAGACGGGTTTTCCAGGTGCGCAGGATGCGCCCGTGCGGTGTGCTCAGCTTGGCGTGGGCTCCGGCACCGATGCCGAGGAAGTCGCCGAACGTCCAGTAGTTGAGGTTGTGTCGCGCCTGCTTGCCGGGTTGGGCATAGGCGGACACTTCGTACTGCGCGTAACCCTCGGCCGCGAGCAGCGCCTGGCCGGCTTCCTGGATGTCCCACAGTAGATCGTCCTCGGGAAGCACCGGCGGCTGGTTCCAGAACACCGTGTTCGGCTCCATGGTCAGCTGGTACCAGGACAGGTGCGTCGGTGCCTGGGCGATGGCGGTGCGCAGGTCGAACAGCGCGTCCTCGATACTCTGCTCGGGCAGGCCGTGCATCAGGTCGAGGTTGAAGTTATCGAAGCCGGCGGCGCGGGCCATGTCGGCAGCGCGGATGGCTTCGCCGCCATCGTGGATGCGCCCGAGTGCCTTGAGCTTGGCCTCCTGGAAGCTTTGCACGCCGATGGACAGACGATTGATGCCCAGAGCCCGATAGCCCTTGAACTTGGCCTGCTCGAAGGTGCCGGGGTTGGCTTCCAGGGTGATTTCGATGTCGGGCGCGAAGGCGATGCGCCGCTCGATACCTTCCAGCAGGCGGCCCAGCGCGCGATCCGAGAACAGGCTCGGGGTGCCGCCGCCGAAGAAGATCGAAGTCAGCGGCCGGCCGTGGACGTGCTGCAGGTCGATATCGAGGTCGGCCAGCAGCGCGTCGACGTACTCTTCTTCAGGCAGTGTCGGCCCGGCGGCGTGGGAGTTGAAGTCGCAGTACGGGCATTTGCGCACGCACCACGGGATGTGGATATAGAGCGCCAGGGGCGGGAGCAGGAAGCGCCCGCCAGCGGTGTCGCTCATGCCAGCCCCAGGCGCTGCTTGAGCAGGGCCATGGCGCGGGCGCGGTGACTCAGGCGGTTCTTCTGCTCGGGCGGCATTTCGGCGCTGGAGCACTCACCTTCGGGTACCCAGAACAGCGGATCGTAGCCGAAGCCATGTTCGCCGCGGGCGGCATGCAGGATGCTGCCGTGCCACAGGCCTTCGCAGAGAATCGGCAACGGATCATCGGCATGCCGCACTAGCGCCAGGGCGCAGACGAACTGGGCGCCGCGCTCGGCATCCGGTACGTCCTTGAGGGCGTCGAGCAGTTTGGCGTTGTTGGCCGCATCGCCCTTGCCATCGGCATAGCGCGCCGAATAGATGCCTGGGGCTCCGCCGAGGGCATCCACCGCCAGGCCGGAGTCGTCGGCCAGCGCTGGCAGGCCGGAGATGCGCGCTGCGTTGCGCGCTTTGAGGATGGCGTTCTCGACGAACGACAGGCCGGTCTCTTCCGGTTCGACCTGGCTGAACTCACCGATGGAGCGCACGCGCACGGCGTCACCGAGCATGGCCTGCAGCTCCTTGAGCTTGCCGGCATTGTGGCTGGCCAGTACCAGTTCCTTGAAACCACTCGCGGGATTAGTCATCCGGGAACATTTCCTGGTTGAAGGTGATGCGGTGTGCGTCGTCGCCCTGGCGCACATCCAGGGTGAAGCTCAGCACTTCGCGGGTCTTGAAGGGGAACTGCGCCAGGTAATAGATGGCGCCACCTTCGGTGACCTGGCGGAAGGTCAGGGCGGTGCTCTTGCCGAGCAGATCCTTCACTTCACCACCCACCACGGCGGTGCTGGCCTTACCGGCCTTGAGTACGGCGACGTTGATCACGCCTTGAGTCTTGCTGCGAGTCAGGCCGGCGGCAGCAGCGATATCCGGCTGGATGAAGCTGGAATTGAACACGCTGTAGTGCACGTCGAGGTCGCCAAAGCTCTGCTTGCGTTCGGCGGCGGCTGGCAGTGCCAGGCACAGGGCGATGAGGAAGGGAACGAGACGGCGCATGATGATTCTCCTCTGTTCAGACCGCGACCTGATGTCCGGAAAGGCCTGCGGCGCTGATACGGTAGATGCCGATTTCACCCAGCAGGTTAGGCCAGATGCGGCTTGCCAGGCCGTGGTGGTGATCGCGATCCACCGCCAGGCGTTCTTCCACGCGTGCACCCTGGGCGTGACAGAGGCGCTCGAAGTCCTCGAAGGTGCAGAAGTGGATGTTCGGCGTGTTGTACCAGGTATAGGGCAGGAAGTCCGACACCGGCATGCGACCTTTTGTCGTCAGGTACCAGCGGCAGCGCCAGTGGCCGAAATTGGGGAAGGTGATGATGCAGGTCTTGCCGACGCGCAGCATCTCGGCCAGCACCTTGTCCGGGTAGTGCAGCGCTTGCAGCGACTGGGTCATGACCACCACGTCGAAGCTGTTGCTGGCGAAATTACCCAGGCCGAGGTCGAGGTTCTGCTCGATGACGTTGACGCCGCGCTCGATGCACAGGGCGATCTTGTCCGGGTCGATTTCCAGGCCATAGCCGGCAACCTGCTTGTTGTCGCGCAGCCAGGCCAGCAGTTCGCCATCGCCACAGCCCAGGTCGAGCACACGGCTGCCTGGGGCGATCCATTCCTGGATGATTTCCAGATCCGCTCGCATGCTCATACCTCGATTCGCTTCATGTAGCTGCCGAACGCCTGCAGATAACGCGGGATCGGCATGAGGAAGGCGTCATGGCCCTGCGGTGCATCGATCTCCAGGTAGCAGACGTTCTTCTTCGCGGCCAGCAGAGCGTCGACGATCTCCCGCGAGCGCGCCGGCGAGAAGCGCCAGTCGGTGGTGAAGGACATCAGGCAGAAGTCCGCCTTGGCGCCGGCCAGGGTCTTCGCCAGGTCGCCGTCGTGCGCGGCGGCCGGGTCGAAGTAGTCCAGTGCCTTGGTCATCAGCAGGTAGGTGTTGGCGTCGAAACGCCCGGAAAACTCTTCGCCCTGATAGCGCAGGTAGCTTTCGACCTGGAACTCGACGCTGTGGAAGTCGTAGTTGAGCTTCTCGCTCTTCAGGCCACGGCCGAATTTCTCGCCCATGGCGTCATCGGACAGGTAGGTGATGTGGCCGACCATGCGCGCCAGCATCAGCCCGCGCTTGGGGATCACACCCTGTTCCTGGAAGTGTCCGCCGTGGAATTCGGGGTCGGTGAGAATCGCCTGGCGCGCCACTTCGTTGAAGGCGATGTTCTGCGCCGACAGCTTGGGCGCCGAGGCGATGGCCAGGCAATGGCGCACGCGCTCGGGGTAGCTGATGGTCCACTGCATGGCCTGCATGCCGCCGAGGCTGCCGCCGATCACCGCTGCCCATTGGTCGATGCCGAGTTCGTCGGCCAGGCGCGCCTGGCTGTGTACCCAGTCTTCGACCGTCATCACCGGGAAGTCGGCGCCGTAGGGTTTGCCGGTGGCCGGGTTGGTGCTGCTTGGCCCGGTGGAGCCGTTGCAGCCGCCTAGGTTGTTGAGGCTGACGACGAAGAACTTGTTGGTGTCGATCGGTTTGCCGGGGCCGATGCAACTGTCCCACCAGCCAGGTTTGCGATCATCCGCGCTGTGATAGCCGGCGGCGTGATGATGACCGGACAGGGCGTGACAGATGAGCACGGCATTGCTGCGTGCGGCGTTCAGTTCGCCGTAGGTCTCGACGACCAGTTCGTACTCGGCCAGGCTGCGCCCGCAGGCCAGCGCCAGCGGCTCGCTGAAGCGGAATACCTGGGGGCTGACCAGACCGACGGAATCTTCGGGGAATGCAGTGGGCATTGAGGCGCTGCTAATGACTCTGAGGAGGGCGCCAGTCTAAAGAGCACCGACCCGAGCGGCAAGCGAGCGGTCTGGTCACCTCTCTCCCATTTATGGAAGAGAGGGCAGGGCGCGCATGAACATAGAATTTACAGGCTGCGTGGGCGCGCGATCACCGGCAGGCTGACCACCTTGCCTTGACGCTGCACCGGCGCCGGGCGGCGCAGTACGCGCAGCATCTCGCTGGCCTGGGCCAGTTGCTGCTCCAGCTCTTCCTGATAGCGCGCCAGTTGCAGGCTCCGTTTGCGCGTTTGCTGGGTTTCCTGGGCCAGCGCCTTGAGCCGCAGCATGTGAGTTTCCAGCATCTGCTTGTGTTCCAGGGTGTGCTGCATCAGCGGCATCAGTGCATCGGCCGCCCATTGCTCGGCGTCCTGCCGCAGGCGCTGGTGCAGGCCGATCACTTCCTGGGCCAGGGTGGCGAAGAAGCGCCGGGTCAGGCTGCGCTGTTCGGTGAGCAGGGTCTTCACGTGCAGGCGGAACTGGTCGCCCTTGGCTTGCAGCTTTTTCAGTTCACGCAGGTAGCGCTGGATCTTGAACTGTGGTGCGTCGACGCCGCCCAGCGGGTTGTCTTCGTTATGCCGGCGATAGATGGCGGCAACCATCTTGTTGGCCATCTCGGCTTCGTGCTGCAGGTTGTGCAGATCCTGCTCGACGGCGCGGAAAAAATGCAGGATGGCCTGGTTGATGCCCAGGGTGGTCCAACTGCCGGTAAGGTTGCGTCGAACTTCGTTGAGGTGTTCTTCCAGGCGCTCGGCACGTGCGGCATGGCGCAGCAGCTGACCCTGGCGCTGCAACAGGCGCTGATTGGTCTTCAGGCCGAGCAGGCGCTTGTGGTGCTGGTTGTGATCTTCCTTGGTCTTGGCGGTCAGCTCGAACAGCAACTGGCCATTGTCCTGCTGGTGATTGCCAAGCAGGGCCAGCTGTTCGTTGACCTTTTCCAGGCGCAGGTTGAGCACGTGCTGGCTGTTATTGAGCAAGGCCAGCACCTGACGCACCACATGATCTTCGATCAGGCGCTCCTTCTGCGCGACGATGCGCTCGCACAGCAGGTTCTCCAGATTGGCCATCTGGCTGCGCGCCAGCAATTCTTCGTCCTTGCGCACCTTGGCCAATAGCGCTTGCTTGGCGGACAGCGGCAGTACGTCCTGCTTGGCGATGCCCAATTGCTTGGCGGTGGAGTTCTGGATCTGGCTGATGGCGTTCTGCACGAAGCTCTCGCCAGCAAGGTCGTCCCACAGCACGTCGATCTTGTTCAGGACGGCGAACAGGCTGGTCTGCGCATCTTCGTCGAGTTGGCGGATGTGCTGTTGCCAGATGCTCATGTCGCTGGCGGTGACGCCGGTATCGGCGGACAGCAGGAAGATGATCGCCTGGGCGTTGGGCAGCATCGACAGGGTCAGTTCCGGCTCACTGCCGAGAGCATTGAGGCCGGGCGTATCGAGAATGCGCAGGCCCTGGCGCAGCAAGGGGTGGTCGAAATTGACCATCGCATGGCGCCAGGCCGGTACCAGTACCTGGCCGCGCTTGCCGGTGCCTTCGAGCATGTCCGGGTGGAAGCCGAGCTGGATCGCCTGCTCCACCGGCATGGCTTTGGTCTTGGCCACCTGGCTGAAGGCCAGGGCCATGTTGGCGGGGTCGCTGGTGTCCAGCGGGATGTTCACCCAGTGCCTGGGAATGCGCTTGAACTGGGCGACGCTGGCCGAGGCCGTACGGGTCTCTATCGGCAGCAGGCGAATGTAGGGGCGCTCCGAGCGCGGGTCGAAGAACAGCTCGGTGGGGCACATAGTGGTGCGCCCGGCGTGCGAGGGCAGCATGCGCTGACCATATTCGGAGAAGAACAGGCTGTTGATCAGCTCGGTCTTGCCGCGTGAGAACTCGCCAACGAAAGCCAGGGTGATGTGGTCGGTGCGCAGAATCTTCAGGGCGCGTTCGAGGCGGGCCTGTACGGCTTCGGAGTTGAGCCGATTGTGCTCCAGCCAGCTGCGATAGCGCGTGATCTCGCGCATCAGCTCGCGCTTCCAGGCAACGTAGGCGTCAACCTGCTGGCTGAGACGTTCCATGCTCATCCCGGCTCTCCTCTCGGCAAGATCATCCGCTTGCTGGTTAGCGTCTGCGTGACGGTTCAATTGGGTTGGCCGCCAGGACACACGGCATTGGCGAGAATAGCTTGCATTATGCGATGCGCCAGGCGGCCGTCAATTGGCCGCTGGTACAGTCCCGCCTTATGGTCGGGGTAGGCGGCTGAGTGGTCGTCAGGGGCGCTGCAGGCCGGGAATCGGCGGCAGGTTTTGCGGGGCGCGAATACGCAGGCGTTTCTGCCGGTTGAGTTCGCCGCTCTCCAGGCTTACCTGGCTCTTGGCGACACCGAAGGCCTTGGCCAGGAAGGCCTGCAGATGGGCGTTGGCCTTGCCGTCGACCGGCGGGGCGGTGAGGCGGATTTTCAGCCGCTCACCGTGCAGCCCGGCGAACTCGTCCTTGCTCGCCTTGGGCTGCAGATGGCAGTCGAGGATCAGATCCTCGCCGTCCCAGCGGTAGAAACTCATGCTCAGAGGAAGGGGCTGAGCATCGGCGGCAGGCCAGTGGAGGCGGCCAGAGCGCCGATCACGAAGCGGTCGATCAGGTTGATGGTGATGAAGGCGAAGATCGGCGAGATATCCAGGCCGCCAAGATTCGGCAGCAGCTTGCGAAATGGCGCCAGCAGCGGTTCGCAGATCTGATTCACCAGTTGCGCGCCGGGGTTGTAGCTGCCCGGTGCGACCCAGGAGAGGATCACGCTGATGATCAGGGCGAAGAAGAACACCTTGAGAAACAGCGAGGTTACGCCGATCAACGACCACACCAGCAACTGCAGGATGAAGCCGCCGACGTTGTAGCCCATCAGCGTCAGGGTGACGATCATCAGTACCAGCTGCACCAGAATGGCCAGGATCAGCGAGGCCAGATCCAGGCCGGCGAAACCGGGGATGATCCGCCGCAGCGGCGTCAGCAACGGCTGAGTAGCCTTGACGATGAACTGGCTGAGCGGGTTGTAGAAGTCGGCGCGTACCAGTTGCAGGATGAAACGCAGCAGCACGATCAGCAGGTACAGGCTGCCGAGCGTCTGGATGATATAGATGAGAGCTTCGATGAGTCCGGACATGCTGTCTCCTTATTGACCCAGTTGTTCGGCGAGTTCGGTCGAGCGATTGGCCGCCGCGTTGAGTGCCTGCTGCACCAGTGCTTCGAAACCGCCTGCCTGGAAGGTTTTGATCGCCGCTTCGGTGGTGCCGTTCGGCGAGGTAACACGACGACGCAATTCGGCAGCGTCGACATCGCTCTCGCTGGCCATGCGCGCGGCGCCCAGAGCGGTCTGGATGCTCAGGCGGGCAGCGGTTTCGCGTGGCAGGCCGAGTTTTTCACCGGCCTCGGTCATCGCTTCGATCAGCAGGAAGAAATAGGCCGGGCCGCTGCCGGACACGGCGGTGACTGCGTCGATCTGCGCTTCGCTATCGAGCCACAGCGCCAGACCAACGGCGCTCAGCACCTGTTCGGCCTGGGCTTTCTGTGCGGCGCTGACGCGCGGGTTGGCGAACAGGCCGGATACGCCCTGGCGCAGTAGCGCTGGCGTGTTGGGCATGCAGCGCACGACAGGGCGCTCGCCCAGCCAGTTTTCCAGGCTGGCGCAACTGATGCCGGCGGCGATGGAGATGATCACTTGGTTCGGTGCGAGGTGTGCGGCCAGATCCAGGCACACCGCTTTCATGATCTGCGGCTTGACTGCCAGCACGATCAGATCCGCACCTGCGATGGCGTCGGCGTTATTCGCAAAGGTGGTGATGCCGTGTTCCTGTTGCAGGCGCGCGCGCTGCTCGGTGCCAGGCTCGCTGGCACGGATGGCGCTGGCCGCCACGCCCTGGGCACGCAGGCCGCCGATCAGGCTGGCAGCCATGTTGCCGGCGCCGACGAAGGCGATGATCGGGTTGCTCATTACGGGAATTCCTTCATTCAGTGAGTGGGCTGGCCGTAGTCACGGGCGCCGAACAGGGCGGTGCCGATACGTACCCAGGTGGCGCCTTCGGCGATCGCGGCCTCCAGATCATGGCTCATGCCCATGGACAGGGTATCGAGATTCAACGCCAGCTCATCGCGCAGTTGGCGCAAGCGGGCGAAGGCTGCATGTTGTGCGGCGAGGTCATCGGTGGGCTCGGGAATCGCCATCAGGCCGCGCAGCTTCAGGTTGGGCAGGGTTGCGACGGCCTTGGCCAGCGCCGGCAGCTCCTCGGGTGCGCAGCCGGATTTGCTGTCTTCACCGCTGACGTTGACCTGCAGGCAGATGTTCAGCGCTGGCAGGTGGGCGGGGCGCTGCTCGGACAGGCGTTGGGCGATTTTCAGACGATCCACCGAATGTACCCAGGCGAAGTGTTCGGCGATGGGCCGGGTCTTGTTCGACTGAATGGGGCCGATGAAGTGCCAGATCAAGGGCAGATCGCTCAACTCGGCCTGCTTTCCCAGGGCTTCCTGCAGGTAGTTTTCGCCAAAATCGGATAGACCGGCGGCATGGGCTTCGCGGATGGCGTCTGCCGGTTTGGTCTTGCTCACCGCAAGCAGGCCGACCTCCGCCAAATTGCGCTGCGAGGCTTGCGCCGCCTCACGGATGCGCGCTCCGACCTTTGCAATATTCTCTGCTATCGTGGACATTACCTGCGCTCTATAAGCCCGACCTTTTGAGAGGGCGTCTACAAATTGCTGCGCTCGGCCATGCTGCGTTGAAGTCAGTCTCAAAATGCTCATGTACAGCTCGTACACTGCGCTTTTTCGCCTGGCTTCGCCTTGCCTGGCCTTCGCTCGCGGCTTTGTAAACACCCTCTCAGGGTTCGCGGCATTCTACCTGCTTGCTTGTAATTGGGGAGTCCCATGGATATCACTGAGCTGCTCGCCTTCAGCGCCAAGCAAGGCGCGTCGGATTTGCACCTCTCGGCGGGTCTGCCGCCGATGATCCGCGTCGACGGCGATGTACGCCGCATCAACCTGCCGCCGCTGGATCACAAGCAGGTACACGCGCTGATCTACGACATCATGAATGACAAGCAGCGCAAGGATTTCGAAGAGTTCCTCGAGACCGACTTCTCCTTCGAGGTGCCGGGCGTGGCACGTTTCCGGGTCAACGCCTTCAACCAGAACCGCGGCGCCGGTGCGGTGTTCCGTACCATTCCGTCCAAGGTGCTGACCATGGAAGACCTGGGCATGGGCGAGGTCTTCCGCAAGATCACCGACGTGCCGCGCGGCCTGGTGCTGGTCACCGGCCCCACCGGTTCGGGCAAGTCGACCACCCTGGCGGCGATGCTCGACTACCTCAACAGCAACAAGTACCACCACATCCTCACCATCGAAGACCCTATCGAATTCGTCCACGAATCGAAGAAGTGCCTGGTCAACCAACGTGAGGTGCACCGCGACACCCACGGCTTCTCCGAAGCGCTGCGCTCGGCGCTGCGCGAAGACCCGGACATCATCCTGGTGGGTGAGATGCGTGACCTGGAAACCATCCGCCTGGCGCTGACCGCCGCGGAAACCGGTCACCTGGTGTTCGGCACCCTGCACACCACCTCCGCGGCCAAGACCATCGACCGGGTGGTCGACGTGTTCCCGGCCGAGGAGAAGTCGATGGTGCGCTCGATGCTCTCCGAATCGCTGCAGGCGGTGATCTCGCAGACCCTGCTGAAGAAGATTGGCGGCGGTCGTGTGGCCGCGCACGAAATCATGATCGGCACCCCGGCCATCCGTAACCTGATCCGCGAGGACAAGGTCGCGCAGATGTACTCGGCGATCCAGACCGGCGGCGCGTTGGGCATGCAGACCCTGGATGCCTGCCTGAAGACGCTGGTATCCAAGGGCCTGGTCAGTCGCGACAGTGCGCGCGAAAAAGCCAAGAGCCCGGAAAACTTCTAACTCTGTGTTCGGCTGCGATGCACGCTCGCAGCTGCCTGTCCTGTCTGGACTGCGATGCATTCATGCGTGCGGATGAGTGAAAGCGAAGATGGAATTCGAAAAACTACTGCGCCTGATGGTCGAAAAAGGCGGCTCCGACCTGTTCATCACCGCTGGCGTACCGCCGTCGATGAAGGTCAATGGCAAGATCATGCCGGTGACCAAGAATGCCATGTCGCCGGAGCAGACCCGCGAGACCGTGCTGGGCGTGATGAACGAGGCGCAGCGCCGCGATTTCGCCGAGAACCACGAGTGCAACTTCGCCATCAGCGCCCGCGGCATCGGCCGCTTCCGTGTCAGTGCCTTCTACCAGCGCAACCTGGTGGGCATGGTGCTGCGTCGTATCGAGACCACCATCCCGACCATCGACGAGCTCAAACTGCCGGACATCCTCAAGAAGCTGTCGCTGACCAAGCGTGGTCTGGTGCTGTTCGTCGGCGCCACCGGTACCGGTAAGTCGACTTCGCTGGCGGCGATGATCGGCTATCGCAACCGCAACAGCAGCGGTCACATCATCTCCATCGAAGACCCGATCGAGTACATCCACCAGCACCAGAGCTGCATCGTCACGCAGCGCGAAGTGGGCATCGACACCGAGTCGTTCGAGGTGGCGCTGAAGAACACCCTGCGCCAGGCGCCGGATGTGATCATGATCGGCGAGGTGCGTACCCGCGAGACCATGGATCACGCCGTGGCCTTCGCCGAAACCGGTCACCTGTGCCTGGCCACCCTGCACGCCAACAATGCCAACCAGGCGCTGGATCGCATCATCAACTTCTTCCCGGCCGACCGGCAGAACCAGGTGTGGATGGATCTGTCGCTCAACCTCAAGGCCATCGTCGCCCAGCAACTGGTGCCCACGCCGGATGGCAAAGGGCGCCGCGCGGTGATCGAGGTGCTGATCAATACCCCGCTGGCTGCCGACCTGATCCGCAAGGGCGAGGTACACGAACTCAAGGGCCTGATGAAGCGCTCCACCGAGCAGGGCATGCAGACCTTCGACCAGGCGCTGTACAACCTCTACACTCAGGGTGAGATCACCTACGAAGATGCGCTGCTCTACGCCGACTCGGCCAACGATCTGCGCCTGATGATCAAGCTCGGTTCGGAAACCGATGGCGATCACCTGACCAGCATGGCTCAGGGGCTGGCGCTGGAGGTCAGCGAGGAAGATCCGGGGCGTCGCTTCCGCTGATGCTGCCAGAGAGGGGACGCGATGCGTCCCCTTCGTTCATCTGGGCAATGCGTTTGCCCTTCCTCCCGGCCAGCACCAAGGCCTGGCCGTCGCGTTGCGCACCGGCGCGCGCTTCGCTCATCAACTGCGGAATCAGTGGCCCCTCTGGCAGGTGCTTCCAGAACCTCAGCGGTAGGTGCTGCTGCATCACCGTGCGATTGAGCCGTGCCGGGTTGAAGGTGCTGCCATAGTAGGCCCGCCACAGTGCCTGGCCGTCATCGTCGGATTGCTGCGCCCAGGCTTGCCATTGCACGGGGCAGCGGCGCTCATGCTGCAGGCTTTGGCCGTTCCAGTACACGCCATCGCGCGGTGTGGCGATCAGCCAACTGTGCTTGCCCAGGCGTTCGGCGAAGTGGCCGCTGGCTGAGGCGAGAATATCGTGCGCCGGTTCGAACCAGGCGATGAAGTCGGGTGCGCCGGGTGCCTTGCTCGGCTGGAAACGCACGAAGGCATGCAGGTGATGGGCCTCGCGGCGTACTGCCTTTAGCCGGCGATGCAGCTCGCTGCCGTCGGGATCGCCCGCCAGCACGGCGCTGCGTTCGCCCTGCACGAAGCGCCAGAGCACACGATAGAGCAGGCTCCAGCGTTCCTCACCGCGGTACTGTGCCGCGCTCTCCAGTAGCTCGAGCAGTTCGGGGGAAACGCGCAGTCGGCCATTGGGTTCGGGGGTGCGCTCGGCAGCTTCGTCGAACAGGCCTGGAGCGGCTTCTTCGTCCAGCCACTGCAGTTGATGCGGCGCCAGGTTTTGCAGCAGGGCACGCCGTGCGGCCTGGCGCCAGGTGGCGAAGGTGCCGTCGAAGCGCAGGCTGTGCATCACCACAACGCCATTTGCGCCGAGGTATCGCGCAGTTGCTGACGCAGTACCACGGACTCGTGTTCGGCACGCGGTGGCCGGTAATCCTGGGTGACGATGAAGGGCTTGGCCTTTTCCAGGACGCAGCGCAGGCGGGTCAGGTCTTCATAACGGATGCGCCGTTCACGTCGCAGCGCGCCCAGGCGCCGTGCGCTGAGTACGCCGATGCCCGGTACGCGGGCGATCAGTGACTCGTCGGCGCGGTTGAGATCGACGGGAAACTGCTCGCGGTTGGCCAGCGCCCAGGCCAGCTTGGGGTCGATATCCAGCGCCAGGTTGCCGGGGCCGGCGAGTAGTTCCGTGGCACTGAAGCCATAACCGCGCATGAGAAAATCCGCCTGGTACAGGCGGTGCTCGCGCAGCAACGGCGGCGCGTCGAAGGGCACGGTCTTCGGGCTCTGGGGGATCGGGCTGAACGCCGAGTAGTAGACGCGGCGCAGTCGGTAGTCGTGATACAGCGTCTGGGCGTTGTGCAGGATGGTGCTGTCGTCGGTGGCGTCGGCGCCGACGATCATCTGCGTGCTCTGCCCGGCGGGGGCGAAGCGCGGCGCGCGGTGTTCTTCCCTGGCCTCGCGCTCGCCCTGATGAATGCTGTGCATGGCCTGGTGGATGCTGCCGACGCTCTTTTCCGGCGCCAGGCGTACCAGGCTGGTTTCGGTGGGCAGCTCGATATTGACGCTGAGACGGTCGGCATACAGGCCTGCCTCGGCGATCAGCTCCGGTGCGGCCTCGGGGATGGTCTTGAGATGAATGTAGCCGCGGAACTGATGCTCCTGGCGCAGCAGCTTGGCGACGCGGATCAACTGCTCCATGGTGTAGTCGGCCGAGCGGATGATGCCGGAGCTGAGGAACAGGCCGCTGATGCAGTTGCGCTTGTAGAAGTCCAGCGTCAGGGTCACCACTTCCTCGGGGCTGAAGCGCGCACGCGGCACGTCGCTGGAGCGACGGTTGATGCAGTATTGACAGTCGTACAGGCAGAAGTTGGTCAGCAACACTTTGAGCAGCGCTACGCAGCGGCCATCCGGTGTGTAGCTGTGGCAGATGCCCATGCCATTGGTCGAGCCGATGCCATCCTTGCCTTTCGAACTACGCTTTGGCGCGCCGCTGCTGGCGCAGGAGGCGTCGTATTTCGCGGCGTCGGCGAGGATCGTGAGTTTCTCGATCAGTTGCATGCAGAAAACTCGAACACTGTTTTTATATACAGTAATCTGCAGGCCTCGTGGCAGGCAAGCGCTTTACCCCACTTGAGCGTGGAGCGGCACCATGAAACCCTGCCTGAAGCGCAGCGTCATATGCGCAGATTGATCAAGGAGATCGCTATGCAACGACATGACACACACAGCAAGCTGATTGGTTATCTGTTGTGGATTTTCGGTTTCCTCGGCTCGCACCGCTTCTACTACGGCAAGCCGGTGACCGGTACCATCTGGTTCTTCACCCTGGGATTGCTCTTCATCGGATGGATCATCGACCTGTTCCTGATCCCGGCGATGGATCGCGAGGCCGATTTGCGCTTCACGGCGGGTGACACCGACTACAACGTCGCCTGGATTCTGTTGACCTTCCTCGGCGTGTTCGGCGTGCACCGGATGTATCAGGGCAAGTGGATCACCGGGATCATCTACCTGTTCACCGGCGGCCTGTTTCTGGTCGGCGTCCTCTATGACTTCTGGACGCTGAACACGCAGATCTCGATCAAGAACGCGCAACGCGGTTGAGCCTGTCTCAATAGGCGCTGCGCGCAGCGCACCCTACGGTTTGCTCGTCGTCCCGTAGCCCGGATGCAATCCGGGGACATTATCCGAGAAACGAAAAGGGCATCCCATGGGATGCCCTTTTTCATAACGCTGGCTGGATCAGTCGTCGCTGTCGTCGTCGTCCGCGCCGTCGACCTTCATGCCCAGTTCCTTGATCTTGCGCGTCAGGGTATTGCGACCCCAGCCGAGCAACAGCGCGGCGTCGCGGCGGCGACCGGCAGTGTGCTTGAGGGCCGTCTCGATCATGATGCGTTCGAAGGCCGGTACGGCAGTATCGAGCAGGTTGGATTGGCCGCGTGCCAGGGCCTGGTCGGCCCACAGGCGCAGGGCCTGCTCCCAGTTGGTCACCGGTGCGGCGTCCTGCGGTTGGGTCAGCAGCTCTGGCGGCAGGTCGTCGACGTGCACTTCGCGCCCGGAGGCCATGACGGTGATCCAGCGGCAGGTGTTCTCCAACTGGCGCACGTTGCCCGGCCACGGCAGGTGCTTGAGGTAATCCTCGGTCTCGCTCTTGAGCAGCTTGGGCTCCACTGCCAGCTCTTGCGCAGCACGGGCGAGGAAGTGGTGGGCCAGGGTCGGAATATCCTCGCGACGGTCGGCCAGGCGCGGGATGTGGATGCGGATGACGTTGAGACGATGGAACAAGTCCTCACGGAACTTGCCGGCCTGCACCAGGGTTTCCAGATTCTGGTGGGTGGCGGCGATGATGCGCACGTCCACTTTCACCGGGGTGTGGCCGCCAACGCGGTAGAACTCGCCATCAGCCAGCACACGCAGCAGTCGGGTCTGGGTGTCGGCCGGCATGTCGCCGATCTCGTCGAGGAACAGGGTGCCGCCATCGGCCTGCTCGAAGCGACCGCGACGCTGGTTGGCCGCGCCGGTGAAGGCGCCTTTCTCGTGGCCGAACAGCTCGGATTCCATCAGATCCTTGGGGATTGCCGCCATGTTCAGGGCGATGAACGGCGCCGCCGCGCGCGGGCTGTGGCGGTGCAGGGCGTGCGCCACCAGCTCTTTACCCGTGCCGGATTCACCATTGATCAGCACGGTGATATTGGAATGCGAAAGCCGGCCAATGGCGCGGAACACCTCCTGCATTGCCGGCGCTTCGCCGATGATTTCCGGGGTGCGGGCCTGCGCGGCGGGCGCAGCCAGGCTCTGTTGCTCCTGGGCATGCTGGAAGGCGCGCTTGACCAGGGAGACGGCCTCGTCGACGTCGAATGGCTTGGGCAGGTATTCGAAGGCGCCGCCCTGGTAGCTGGCTACCGCGCTGTCCAGGTCGGAATGCGCGGTCATGATGATCACCGGCAGGCGCGGATACAGCTCGCGGATACGTGCCAGCAGGTCGAGGCCGCTGGCGCCTGGCATGCGGATGTCGGAGATGATCACGTCCGGTTGTTGGCGGGTCAGGCGGGCGAGTACACCGTCTGCACTGTCGAAACTCTGGGTGGTCATGCCTTCCTGTTGTAGGGCCTTTTCCAGTACCCAGCGGATGGAACGATCGTCGTCGACAATCCAGACGGTTTCACTGCGGCTCATGGCGTGGGCGCTCCTTGTTCCAGCGGTAGGAAGATCGAGAACACGGTGTGGCCGGGGTGGCTCTCGCATTCGATCAGACCCTGGTGCTGGCTGATGATGTTCTGGGTGATGGCCAGGCCCAGGCCGGTGCCGTCGGCACGACCACTGACCATGGGGTAGAAGATGGTTTCCTGCAGCTCCGGCGGAATACCGGGGCCGTTGTCGATGATCTCGACCTTGACCACCAGGCGATGGCGGGTGTGACCGATGGTGAACTGGCGAATGGTGCGCGTGCGCAGGCTGATGCGGCCCAGGCCCATGTCGTGCCTCTGCCCGGCGATGGCCTGCATGGCGTTGCGCACGATATTGAGCACGGCCTGGATCATCTGCTCGCGGTCGATCAGTACATCGGGAATGCTCGGATCGTAGTCACGCACCAGGGTAATGCTGCCCTGGCTTTCCGCCTCGATGAGGTTGGCGACACGTTCGAGCACTTCGTGCACGTTGGTCATCGCCAGTGACGGCAGCTTGTTCGAACCGAGCATGCGGTCGACCAGGTTACGCAGACGGTCGGCCTCCTCGATGATGACGTTGGTGTAGTCCTTGAGGTCTTCGTTGGGCAGCTCGCGCGAAAGCAGCTGTGCCGCGCCACGAATACCACCGAGCGGGTTCTTGATCTCGTGAGCCAGGCCGCGCACCAGCAGTTTGGTGGTCTCCTGCTTGGACAGCTGAGCCTCCTCCTTGGTAATACGCAATAGGCGGTCGCGCGGGTGCACCTCCAGCAGCAGCAGGGTCTCGCCCTTGCTGTACAGCGGGGTGACGGCGTAGTCGACGGTGAGCGTCTGGCCGGTGACCGAGGTCAGTACGGCTTCGCGCTTGTTGAACGGGTGCGCCTGCTCCACCGCCTGGCGCAGAGACGATAGTGCCTCGGGCGATTCGGTGAACAGTTCGCTGATGAACTGACCATGGCTGCGCTGACCGCTGACGGCCAGGAGCATTTCCGCCGCCGGGTTCATGTACTCAAGGCACAGTTGGCTATTGAGCAGCAGGGTGGCGGTGGTCAGGTTGTCGAGTAGCAGGCGGTGCAGAGCGTCGTTGATAGTCATAGGCAGTGCGTTCCGGCAATGGGCAGGAAAATGCAAGAAGCAAACCAAAGCCCCGAAAAGACGCATGTTTTGTGCGCTTTGCCAGGTTTTGGCCGCCTAGCGGCGCTGCTGGGCGAGGAGCTGCGACCCAAAACAGGGACAGCTTAGGATGTGGTGCGTTTTATTGCACCATTATGGTGCTATGTGATCAGAAGAAGGGCAGGATGCTGACGTCTTCCTTGGGCTTGTCCTTCAGTGGGCATTCGGGGCGAACGCCGTATTCATCCTTCTTGCAGGGGTTGACCTTGCGTTTCTGCGCCAATGTCATGCGATGCATGTGGAAAGGCTGTGCGGGCGTGCGCTCGACGATGAGCCCGGCGCTGTCGATGATTTCTGCCACCAACTGGTGCGTACCGCGGTCGATGTGCTGCAGAGAGAAGACCGGGCTGCGGCTCGCCTCGCCCTGAATCTCGCCGTCGAGCAACAGGCGATAGCTGTGGCCGGGGAGCAGGCTGGGCTCGCTGTTGAGCGTGACGATCATGTCGCCTGAGCCATTGTGGATCGAGGCATCCGGCTCCGGCACGATGATGCGCAGCAACTGATAGTGCACGGTCTGTTTGGTGACCGCGGGTGGGGCCATGCGCACCGTGCTGGCGGGCGGGGTCGTCTGCATGTTGTTGGACGGTGCCAGGATCACCCGCTCGGCACTGCTGCTGCGCGGTTTGTCGGTGAATACACGGTTTCCCTCGGCGTCGATATAGGTATAGACCTGGGCGAGGGCACCTTGAGTCATGAACAGCAGGCAGAGCAGCAGTGCGCGCATCGTAATCAGTTCGCAGGTCTTGGAGTGGGGCGTGGCGGCGTTGCGGGTTGACGGGCAGGGCTGTTGACGCTAATGCGCTGCACGGTGAAGGTCTCGGTGTTGCTTTGCTGGATGATGCGCTCGCCAGCCACGACGGCCACTGCCAGGCTGTGCTCGCCCCGGTCGACGTTGGTCAGTTGCAGGCTCGGCACGTTGCTCGCCTGGCTATAGGGTTCACCATCGAGAATCAGGCGCAGGCGGTGGCCTGGCTGCAGGCGTGGTTGGATGTTCACGCCGACGATGAAGGTGCCGTTGTTGGCGCGCATGGCTTCTTCGTCCGGGATACCGGTCAGGCTCAGCACGGCGTAGGGTGCCTCGTTCTGTACGGAGGTGTTGCTGCTATCGACCGGCACGCTGGGTGTCTGCATCTCGACCGTATTGGTTGGTGGCAGCTCTACCGTCTCGGCTGTGGTGCCATCCGGCGGCTGATTGGTGAAGACCGTGTTGCCGTTGGAATCGATGTATTTGTAGATCTGTGCGCTGGCCGGCAAGGTCAGGGCAAGTAGCAGGCAGGCGATTAGCGGGCGCATGGGCCAATCCTTCCTCGAATGATGCGCTAAGCCTTGCACTGCTGTTGGTTCCTGGCAAGCGCAGGGCGCTATGGCTGTGACGTTTGGCTACAAATCGGCTCGGGATGGGTATCGGTTGTGTAGGGTGCGCATCATCGACCCTGAGCCGATACCGCAGGTAGTGCGCACGGCGCACCCTACCGGGAAATGAAAAGCCCCGCCAGGCAGTGCCGGGCGGGGCTTTCGAAACGCGCCACACGAAGGCGGCGCGAGACTGGCTTAGACGCTGTAGTACAGGTCGTATTCCAGCGGGTGCACGAAGGTGCGCACCTTGATTTCTTCTTCCGATTTCAGCTCGATGTAGGCATCGATGAAGTCGTCGGAGAATACGCCGCCCTTGGTCAGGAACGCGCGGCCCTTGTCCAGCTCTTCCAGGGCTTCTTTCAGGCTGCCG
This sequence comes from Pseudomonas berkeleyensis, assembly GCF_014109765.1. Lineage (NCBI taxonomy): Bacteria > Pseudomonadati > Pseudomonadota > Gammaproteobacteria > Pseudomonadales > Pseudomonadaceae > Pseudomonas > Pseudomonas berkeleyensis. The sequence continues at coordinate 5,016,143 of NZ_CP059139.1, read as the reverse complement.
CACACTTGCGGGATCAGCTTGCCTTCTTCCGGCGGCAGGTCGTACAGGTTCTTGTCGGCTGCATCGCCAGGGTGGATCTTGTTCTGGATACCGTCGATACCAGCCATCAGCAGGGCAGCGAAGGCCAGGTACGGGTTGGCAGCCGGATCCGGGAAGCGCGCTTCGATGCGGCGGGCTTTCGGGCTGGAAACGTACGGGATACGGATCGAGGCGGAGCGGTTGCGAGCCGAGTAGGCCAGCATGACCGGTGCTTCGAAGCCCGGAACCAGACGCTTGTAGGAGTTGGTCGACGGGTTGGTGAAGCCGTTCAGGGCCTTACCGTGCTTGATGATACCGCCGATGAAGTACAGAGCGGTTTCCGACAGACCGGCATAGCCTTCGCCAGCGAAGGTGTTCTTGCCGTCTTTGGAGATCGACATGTGCACGTGCATACCCGAACCGTTGTCGCCGTACAGCGGCTTCGGCATGAAGGTCGCGGTCTTGCCGTAGGCGTCGGCTACGTTGTGCACGCAGTACTTCAGGGTCTGAACTTCGTCAGCCTTGGCGACCAGGGTGTTGAACTTCACACCGATTTCGTTTTGGCCAGCGGTGGCCACTTCGTGGTGGTGAACTTCGACGACCAGACCCATTTCTTCCATGGCGTTGCACATGGCAGTACGGATTTCGTGGTCGTGGTCGCACGGCGGAACCGGGAAGTAACCGCCTTTGACGGCCGGACGGTGGCCTTTGTTGCCGCCTTCGATGTCGGCGTCGGTGTTCCAGGAACCTTGCTCGGAGAAGATCTTGAACATGGAACCGGAGATATCGGACTTGAACTTCACTTCGTCGAAGATGAAGAACTCAGGCTCCGGGCCGACGAATACGGTGTCACCGATACCGGTGGACTTCAGGAACTCTTCAGCGCGCTTGGCGATGGAGCGCGGGTCGCGATCGTAGCCTTGCATGGTGCTCGGCTCGATGATGTCGCAGACGATGATCAGGGTCGGCTCTTCGGTGAACGGATCCAGTACGGAGGTCTCGTCGACCGGCAGCAGGATCATGTCGGAGGCTTCGATGCCTTTCCAGCCATGGATGGACGAACCGTCGAACATCTTGCCGTGCTCGAAGAAGTCTTCGTCCAGGGCGTCACGGGCCGGCATGGTCACGTGGTGCTGCTTGCCCTTGGTGTCGGTGAAGCGCAGGTCTACCCACTTCACGTCGTGTTCTTTGATCAGTTGAACAGCCTTAGACATGTTGTCCTCCAGGTGGAAAAGGCTCTTATCGATAAGCCTTGAAGATGCGGTGAAGCCCGGCGGGATAGTCCTTCAGGGCGACCTGCCTCACAAGGGAGCAAATTGCATGCCAGTGCCCTGTAATGGGCAGAGTGCCCGAAACTCAGGCGTTCCGCTGCTTGCGGCGGTTTTTCAGGAGGATATTTGCACCATTAAGGTGCTGTTAAATGCGGGCGCGCATGTTTTTGGTGCGTAGAGCTGAGGTCGCAGTATTTTTGGTCAAAGCTTGAGCAATTTCCGCTATAATCCGCGCCCCTGTTTTTTCGTCCCGTCGAGCGGGCGCTCTATTCATGAAGCTGATCGTCAAAGTTTTCCCGGAAATCACCATCAAGAGCCGCCCGGTGCGCAAGCAGTTCATCCGCCAGTTGGGGAAGAACATTCGCTCCGTGCTGCGCGATCTCGACCCTGAGTTGAAGGTCACGGGTGTTTGGGACAACCTCGAGGTGGAAACGCTGGTCGACGATCCCAAGCTGCTCGCCGAAATGACCGAGCGCCTGCGCTGCACACCGGGCATCGGCCTGTTCCTCGAAGTGAACGAGTACCCGTTGGGCGACCTGGACGACATCACCGAACACTGCAAGCGTCATTACGCCGATCAGTTGCCGGGCAAGATCTTCGCCGTGCGCTGCAAACGTGGCGGTAAGCAGTCGTTCAGCTCCATGGATGTCGAGCGCCATGTCGGCAGCCGTCTGCGTCTGGAGTGCGGCGCCGCCGGCATCGACCTGAAGAAGCCGGAAGTCGAAGTGCGCATGGAGATTCGCGACCAGCGCCTGTTCGTCGTGCACCATCGCCATGAAGGTCTCGGCGGTTACCCGCTGGGCTCGCTGGAGCAGACCCTGGTCTTGATGAGCGGTGGCTTCGATTCCACCGTCGCCGCCTACCAGATGATGCGTCGCGGCCTGGTTACTCACTTCTGCTTCTTCAACCTCGGCGGCCGTGCCCACGAGTTGGGTGTAATGGAAGTGGCCCACTATCTATGGCAGAAGTTCGGTCGCTCGCAGCGCGTGCTGTTCGTCAGCGTGCCGTTTGAGGAAGTGGTCGGCGAGATCCTCGGTAAGGTCGATAACAGCCAGATGGGCGTTATTCTCAAACGCATGATGTTGCGCGCCGCTACCCGTGTTGCCGAGCGCCTGGAGATCGAAGCGCTGGTGACCGGCGAGGCGATCAGCCAGGTGTCGAGCCAGACGCTGACCAACCTCGCGGTGATCGACTCGGCCACCGACATGCTGGTGATGCGTCCGCTGATCGCCAGCCATAAGCAGGACATCATCGACACCGCCACGCAGATCGGCACCGCCGAGTTTGCCAAGAACATGCCCGAATACTGCGGTGTGATTTCGGTCAACCCGACCACCCGTGCCCGTGGCTACCGCGTTGAGAGAGAAGAGGCCCAGTTCGACATGGCCGTTCTCGAACGTGCCCTGGAGCGTGCCACCCAATTGCCGATCGATCGCGTGATCGACGAGCTGGGCAAGGACATTCAGGTCGAAACGGTCGCCGAGGCATTGGCTGGGCAGATCGTTATCGATATCCGTCACCCCGATGCCGCCGAAGATGAGCCGCTGGCCATCCCGGGGGTCGAGGTACAGGCGCTGCCGTTCTACGCGCTGAACAACAAATTCAAGGAACTGGATGAGAACCGCCAGTACCTGCTGTATTGCGACAAGGGCGTTATGAGCCGCCTGCATGCCCATCACCTGCTGAGCGAGGGACATGCCAATGTGCGCGTTTATCGTCCGGCATAGAACGCCGGGGCTTAATGGTGGAAGTATCCGCCATCGCCCTCCCGACCGTTCAGCTCGCTGATCCCCTTTTCTTCATATTCGTCGTCCAGGCTGGGCGACACACCGAATCCTCTGATCGAGATACACACAGTGATCGAAAATCTGCGCAACATCGCCATCATCGCCCACGTCGACCATGGCAAAACCACCCTCGTCGACGCCCTGCTGCGTCAGTCCGGCACCCTGGAACGTAACGAGCTCAACGACGAGCGCGTGATGGACAGCAACGACCAGGAAAAAGAACGCGGCATTACCATTCTGGCCAAGAACACTGCCATCAAGTGGAACGACTACCGCATCAACATCGTCGACACCCCCGGCCACGCCGACTTCGGTGGCGAAGTCGAGCGCGTGATGTCCATGGTCGACTCCGTACTGCTGGTCGTCGACGCCCAGGACGGCCCGATGCCGCAAACCCGCTTCGTGACCAAGAAGGCCTTCGAAGCCGGCCTGCGTCCGATCGTCGTGATCAACAAGATCGACCGTCCGGGCGCGCGTCCTGACTGGGTCATGGATCAGATCTTCGACCTGTTCGACAACCTCGGCGCTACCGATGAGCAGCTCGACTTCCAGGTCGTTTACGCCAGCGCCCTGAACGGCATCGCCGGTCTCGACCACACCGACATGGCCGAAGACCTGACCCCACTGTACCAGGCCATCGTCGACCACGTGCCGGCGCCGAACGTCGACCTCGACGGCCCGTTCCAGATGCAGATTTCCGCGCTGGACTACAACAGCTTCCTCGGCATCATCGGCGTTGGCCGTATCGCTCGTGGCAAGGTCAAGCCGAACACTCCGGTCACTGCCATCGACGTCGACGGCAAGAAGCGTAACGGCCGTATCCTCAAGCTGATGGGCCACCATGGTCTGCACCGCGTTGACGTTGAAGAAGCCACCGCTGGTGACATCGTCTGTGTCAGCGGTATGGATCAGCTGTTCATCTCCGACACCCTGTGCGACATCAACCACGTCGAAGCGATGAAGCCGCTGACCGTCGACGAGCCGACCGTATCGATGACCTTCCAGGTCAACGACTCGCCGTTCTGCGGCAAGGAAGGCAAGTTCGTCACCAGCCGCAACATCAAGGAGCGTCTGGACAAGGAGCTGCTGTACAACGTGGCCCTGCGCGTTGAAGAAGGCGACAGCGCCGACAAGTTCAAGGTCTCCGGCCGTGGTGAGCTGCACCTGTCGGTACTGATCGAAACCATGCGTCGCGAAGGCTTCGAAATGGGTGTTGGTCGTCCGGAAGTGATCATCCGTGAAGTCGACGGCGTCAAGCAGGAGCCGTTCGAGAACGTCACCATCGACATCCCTGAGGAATCCCAGGGCAAGGTCATGGAAGAAATGGGTCTGCGTAAGGGCGACCTGACCAACATGTCGCCGGACGGCAAGGGCCGTGTGCGCCTGGAGTACAACATCCCGGCTCGCGGTCTGATCGGTTTCCGTAACCAGTTCCTGACCCTGACCAACGGCGCTGGCATCCTGACCTCGATCTTCGACCGTTACGACACCGTCAAGCCGGGCAGCATGTCTGGCCGCCAGAACGGCGTACTGGTGTCGATCGACACCGGCAAGGCGCTGACCTACTCCCTGGAAACCCTGCAGGCGCGCGGCAAGCTGTTCGTCGAGCACGGCCAGGAAATCTACAACGGTCAGATCGTCGGCCTGAACAGCCGCGACAACGACCTGGGCGTGAACCCGACCAAGGGCAAGAAGCTCGACAACATGCGCGCTTCGGGCAAGGACGAAACCATCGCCCTGGTACCGCCGGTTCGCTTCACCCTGGAGCAGGCTCTGGAGTTCATCCAGGATGACGAGCTGTGCGAAGTGACACCGAAGTCGATCCGTCTGCGCAAGAAGATCCTCGACGAAGGCGAGCGCACCCGCGCTGCCAAGAAAGCCAAGGCCTAATCGCCATCGGATAGCGTCGAGTTGTAAATGAAAAGCCCCGCCAGAGCGATCTGGCGGGGCTTTTTGTTTCTTGTCGGAGCCCGCTTGCGGGCGATCCTGCCGGTGTGAGGCTGATAGGCCGTAGCTTGGGTTGAGCGTAGCGATACCAGAGATCTAGCCCCTGCAATAACTACATCTGTTATGCCGGTCTGCCTTCGCGTTCCTCCCGCTCGCGCTTCAGCTCGCGATATTCGCAATAGTGTTCATAAGCAGCTTTGGCCACGACCGCGAGGCCAATGGTGGCGAGGATGTTTTTCAGCATAAGGCTCTCCAGTTATCTCAGGCAGGATGGGCTTATTTCCAGGCCATATCCTTTCCCATCGCTGTTCCTACCAGGCCGAACGACAGCTGTTTTCCGGGCTGTCGAGTGGCGCTAGAACGTTGCTGATATTGGTTGTCGGCAGATTGATCGTGTGTCCGCCGGCCACCAGTTGCAGGCGATTGGCCTGGCGCAGTGCCTTCCAGAAGCCGGGGAAGTTGGCAGCACAGGCGCGGCAGTCGGTGAAGAAGGGGTTGCTGTAATGCTCGCCATCGACGATCACGTCGAAGCTGCGCTCGCCCGACATCGCACCTTCTTCCGAACTGTACTGTTTGCCGGCGATGGTGGCGTAGGCGCGCACGGCACCATCTTCCTCGTAGTCCGGGCAGGAAATGTTCAACTCATTACCATTGCCGTCATCGACCAGATGCTCGCTGACGCCCATGCCCCAGCCGGATGTCCATTCGTAGGTTCCTGCGTTGGTCGTGCTGCAGACGAACAGGCTGCACAGCAGCAGTGTGATCTTCCCTTGCATGATGTTTCTCTCCGTTGTGTTGAATCAGGCGTGGCGGGGGCGCAGAAAGTCGCTCAGGCGCTTCTTCATGATTTCACTGCGCGTTGCGGTTCGGGAGTCGAGAGCGTCGCTATGGCACTTGGGGCAGGTGCTGTGCCAGTCGATGCCGATCATGAGGCAGTCGCTCAATGGAATCGTGGTGCCTTGCCAGTTGCAGGCAGGGCAGCGGAATGTGCGTGGCTGAGGTGGTATTGGCATGAAGCGACTTCCCTTGCTCGTTATGGGAAGTACTCTGCGCCGGGGGCGCGACAGATCGTGTCGCTGTTGTCGCGTCGCTGAAATCAGTGCCGCCTGCACGGCTTCCTTTGATATGGTTTGGCCATCAGTCAAAGGAGGCAACATGTCGTTTCAGGAGCTCAAACAGCGCCATCGTCAGGAGCGTGACGCTCAACATTCCAACCTGCGTTTACGTGTACATCGTGCCTTGAGTTGGCTCGACCGCGCCGAACAGGCTGACGATCTCGATGGCCGCTTCATCTTCCTGTGGATCGCCTTCAATGCGGCTTACGCCACCGAGATCGACGATCATCTGCGGCTCTCCGAGCAGGAAACCTTCAAGGCCTTCCTGCAGAAGCTTTGCACGCTGGACAAGGCCAAACGCATCGACGCACTGGTTTGGCAGGAGTTTTCCGGCAGCATCCGCGTGCTGCTGGACAACCCCTATGTGTTCCAGAGCTTCTGGGAACACCAGAGTGGCAAGATCGATGAGGCTACCTGGAAGAACCGTTTCGCTAGCGGCAAACGTGCAGCGCAACAGGCACTGGCCAGTGGCAACACACCGGCATTGCTCGGCGTGCTGTTCAACCGGTTGTACACCTTGCGCAACCAACTTATCCACGGCGGCGCCACCTGGAACGGCTCGGTAAACCGCGACCAGCTACGCGACTGCACGAGCCTGCTGAGCAAGCTCGTACCGCTGATTATCGAGTTGATGATGGATAGTGCGGATACCTTGTGGGGGGATGCTTGTTATCCGGTGGTGAAGTGAGGGTGGAGCGCTAAATACCGCAACCTTGGTGATCATTCCTGTGCGGCTACCCACTCAAACGAGCCCCGTCATGCGATTGCGAAGTCTGAATTGTTAAGATGTAAAATCAACCACATATATGGTGTAATTTCATCCACTAACTGGGTGGATTTACATCTATGTATCCGCGGAATATTCAATCCTTCGCTCTTGAGGCCCTGACCGACTCGCCCGTGCTACTGGTCAATGGTGCCCGGCAGACGGGCAAGAGTACGCTGGTGCGCAGCTTGCGCCCCGATGTGCGCTATCTCACCTTCGATGATCCAGCTGTGCTGGCGGCTGCGCAGGCTGATCCCTTCGGTTTTATTGCCGGGCTCGATGGCCCGGTTTGCCTCGACGAAGTACAGCGAGCCCCCGGCATCTTCCTGGCGATCAAGGCGGCGGTTGATCAGCAGCGCAGTGCTGGGCGCTTTCTCCTGACCGGCTCGGCCAATGTTCTGCTGTTGCCGCAAATAGCCGACTCCCTCGCTGGACGCATGGAAGTGCTGGAGCTTTGGCCGTTGGCGCAATGCGAGATAGCCAGGCAGCCGTTCAGCCTGATCGAGCGTCTGTTCTCGGGAGATTTTGCCGATCACTATCCATTCGAGCGTGGCGATTTTATTGGGCGCCTGTTGGCCGGTGGGTACCCCGAAGCGCTGGGACGTAGCAGTGGACGTCGCCGGGAGGCCTGGTTCGACAGCTACCTGGCGACCATCCTGCAACGAGACGTGCGCGACCTGGCGCAGATCGAAGGTTTGACCGAGTTGCCGCGTCTGCTGCAACTGCTTGCAGCGCGCAGTGGTGGTCTGATGAATGCCGCCGAATTGTCACGTAGCTCCGGTATCCCTCAGACCACGCTCAAGCGTTACCTGGCGCTGCTGGAAACCCTGTTTCTGATTCGCCAAGTGCCAGCCTGGTCGTCCAACCTGGGCAAACGCCTGCAGAAATCGCCCAAGCTATTCCTCTCCGACCACGGCCTGATGGCGCATCTGCAAGGGCTGGGGGAGGTCAGTCTGAAGGCGGGCCTGGGCTTGCCCGGCGATTTGGTGGAGGCTTTCATCCATGCTGAACTGGCCAAGCACCAGAGCTGGGCTGAGGCGCGTACGCGGTTGATGCATTACCGAACGTCCACGGGCGTTGAAGTGGACTTCGTGCTGGAGAACCGTCGCAATGAACTGGTCGGTATCGAAGTAAAAGCCGCCACCAGTATCAGCAGCAAAGACTTCAATGGCCTGCGCCACCTGCGTGAAACCGCGCCCGAGCAATTCAAGCGCGGCGTGCTGTTTTATACCGGGGAGCAGGTTGTGCGCTTCGATGAGCAGTTGGTAGCGGTGCCGATGGGGGGGGTGTGGGGGGCTAGATAAGTTCGGGTAATTTGGTTCAGGCCACGGTTCTCGACGCAGAATATCGTGGTCTGTCCCGGTTCTGCCGGTTCTGCATGTGTTCCAGAGTTTCTGGGAGCACCAGAGTGGCAAGATCGATGAGGCTACCTGGAAGAACCGTTTCGCCAGTGGCAAACGCGCGGCGCAACAGGCACTGGCCAGTGGCAACACACCGGCATTGCTCGGCGTGCTGTTCAACCGCTTGTACACCCTGCGCAACCAGCTCATCCACGGCGGTGCCACCTGGAACGGCTCGGTCAACCGCGACCAGCTACGCGACTGCACGAGCCTGCTGAGCAAGCTCGTGCAGCTGATCATCGAGTTGATGATGGATAGTGCGGATACCTTGTGGGGGGATGCTTGTTATCCGGTGGTGGTTCGGTAGGGAGTCGTGGAGTGCTTGATGCTCGGCCGAACGATCAGCAACTACCAGCACGATTGCGTGCTGGTAGTTGCTGATGACGGATTGTGATCCGTCGGCGGATCTATCTTCGATTGATGATCTGCTCGAGCGTGGAGGCAATATCCTGTATCCGCTCTTTTTTGCTGCGGGGGATGACGTGGTCGGTATCGCAGTTGTCTCGCAGCAAGTCATGCCCGCGTTTACGCATGTTCTCCAGTTTATCTTGGGCGTCATCGCTGGAGGTCTCGGCGAGGGCTGTTTTCAACTGGCCGAGCCTTTCCCGTGCCGTCTGGAAAATCTTTGCTTCGGAGCCGACCATTTGCATGAAGTCGAGTTCCAGTGAGTGGAGCAAGTCGTGGGCTTCTTGGCCTTTGCGATGCTGTTGGCTGAATGCCTGATCCAGTGCTGTCACTACGGCGTCGAACTCCTTGTGCAGTTCTTTCTCTGCGGAGGATGGGCGATCCCACTCCTGCATGATTTCGTTCAGGCTTTTGCCGTAGTAGAGGATTTCTTCGCGGTTTTCCGAGCTGTAGGCGCTGATGCCTTCGTAGGGCAGGTCGTAGTCTTCAAGGTGTTGCTGGATTTCGTCGAGCACGTCCCGTAGGGCTGACAGCGGACGTAGATCTGCTTTGTTGAGTACCACGTACAGAGGGCGGTTATCGGCGTGGTTAACCAGAAACTCCAGATCGTTGGCTGGCAGGGTGCCGTTGCTGTCGAGGGCGACGAGCCAGATAACGGCGTGTGCCTCGCTTAGGGCGGCACTGGCAGTGCCTCGGTCGGCAAGAGTGTCGGCCGAGGCTGAGGCCGCGGGATCGTAGCCGGGCATATCGACAAAGGCCAGGTGCTCGAGGCTTGGCATGGACGACTCAATAACTACATGGGGCATGACGTCCTTGACGTTGAAACCCATGTTGGAAATGAAATCGTGGGTCAGCTCGGCATATTCCTCCCTAGACAGTTCAACATGTGCACCCTTGCTGGTATGTCCCTGGATGGAGAGCGCCGAGCCTGGCATCACATAGGTTGGTATAGCGGTCACCGGCTGGATACCTTTTGCCAGGAGCTGGGACTCTTCCTTACGCATGAAACTGGTGACGAAGGACGACTTGCCACTGCTGAATCCGCCGGCCACGGCGACCAGGAATTTGTTGCGCAGGGCCGGGGAGTGGCTCAGCAGCTCTACGTGCAGACCGATGGATTGACCCTGTTGCAGGGCCGCGGTAGTGATATCGGCGGGCAGTTCAAGGCGTTGTACGTCTTGGGCGAAACTCTCTGCTAGCCAGGTTTTTAGCTCCGCCAGCGCTGGGTTTTCTGCAGGTTTGCTGTTGAGGATGTTGCAGACCAGGCTGTAGCGCTTTTTGACCAGCTCGGCGTCTTCGCTCAGCTTACGGTGATCGCCACGCAGTTGCTCGTGATCCTCTTGCAGACTGAGTTGTGCTTCGAGTAAGGCGTTATGTGCTTGCTGAAGTTGTGCATGTTGTTCTTGCAGCGCGCCGAGGCAGGCAAGGGTCTGTTGCAGTTTGGTCAGGTGCTGTTCGGCTTGTTGGCGCAACTGTTCATGTTCGGTTTGCAACTGTTCATAAGCATTGTTGCGTGTGGCCAGGCGCTGCCCCAGCTCTGAATGGTCGTGACGTAACTGGCCGTGGGTTTCTTCCAGAGTGCTATGCAGGGCTTGTAGTTGGGTATGTGCGGCATCCAGTTGAGCGTGGATGGCTTGCAGTTTCTCAAGCTCGGCCTGCTGCTTTGCGTGTGTCTGAATCAGCAGATTGTGTTCGTTAGTGCGTTCGAGCAATTGCTGGGTCTGGTCGGTATGTTCCGTCTGCAACTTCGCTAGCGTGGCTTGCTGCTCTGTGTGCGCCTGAGTCAGCAGGTTGTGCTCGTGAGTGCGTTCGAACAATTGCCGGGTCTGCTCGGCATGTTCTGTTTGCAACTGCTGGTGAGAGGACTGCAACTGCCCCAGCTGCGTATTGGCAAGGCCCAGTTCGCCATTGATCTTCAGCAGTTCGGCCTCGCTGGCCTGAAGGTGAAGACGCATGCGAACACTGTGTTCGTCCGATTCTGCAACCTGCTGCTGTATGTCCAGCACCAGCGCCTTGCGGCCCCAGGGCCAGAGGCTTTTAAGGCGTTCCAGGCTCGGTGCAAGTTGGGGGAACAGCAGTTGCTCAGACATGCTGCAACTCCTTCAATTCGGCCAGGAGTTGGTCGTAGCGTTGCAGAGTCTGATCCCGGTGCTGAATCTGTTGCTTGATGCCGTTGAGATGGCTTTCGTAGTGAGCGAACAGCTTGCTGCCAATATCTGCATTTTCCAGGCGCGTACAAAACTCTCTGGTAATTCTTCCCGACTGCTCTCGGGCGTCGGCTTTGAGCTTACCGTTGTAGTAGCTCAGTGCCATTTCTTCGAACTCTCGTGCCTCGCTGCCTTTGAGCGTGCCGTTTTGCATAAGTGCTGATGGCAGTGGCGGCAGTGTCGGGGTGTCGAAGTATCTGAGATTCTTCACCGCCGCATGGACAGATTCGGCTAGACGCAGGCTGTCGATGTCTTTGTCTATCTTCTCTTCGGCGTTGCGCAGAGCTTCCAGAATGGCTTTTTCTAAGGTTGTAGTCAGTCCCTCGCGAGCATTGTTGACCTCTACTGTCAGAATTTCGGAAAATTCCGAGTGAACTTTTTGCAGGACATTACGGATTTCTGTGGCATTGATAGTTTTGACTGTCTCGCTGCGACTCTCTTTTCCGCCTACTCCAAAAAGCCTAGCCCCCCAGGCGACTAGCCCATCGCGGTCTACTTCATATGAGCGGGTATAGCTGCTCTTGGCGCTTGCCGTTGTCTGTTCAAGAACATTAATCCGTTTCTGTATCTCGCCGCCTATTCTGTTGGAAAGGCCGTCGGCGACTTTTTCGGCCGTAGTATCAACAGCTAGGTTGGTGACCCTGACGGCCCTAGAGCGGATTTTCTGGAGTTGCTCAAGCTGTGCTTCGAGGCTATCCGCCTTGGCATTTAGCAACTCGTCACGATTCTCTCCGACCACTTGCGGTGCTTGGGTGAGGCAGCGCTGCAAAGCTTGGCTCTGGCCTACGAGAAATGCGTCGATCTTCTCTTCGGTAATGCTCTGTTTGCGGTCAAGGACTAGCTCGAGCGTGTGTCGGCTCTGGCTGATACCGGCCATGGCTCCGAGCTGCTGGCTGGCTGCGCTCAGTGTTGTGCATTCCTCCGGGTAGTTGCGGCTCAGCAGGCCGCCGACATGGCGGGTGTTTTCGTCCCAGGATGCTTCTGGCTGGGTGGCGAGTGCGTAGGCGACGCTGGAGGTAACGACCAGACGTTTGCTCAACTGACGCTTCAGGGTATCCAGGCCGTGGTTACCGCTGGGAAGGGCTTCCAGGGTGTTTCTTGCCTGTTCCGCGAGCGTCCGGTGCAATCCCTCCAGTACGCTGTTCAGACGGCCGCCGTGTTTTTCCCGCTCGCTACCGAACATCTGCCCGTCTATCTGGCTGGCGACCAGAAACACCTCGCGTACGCCGTCTTTGTAGGCCAGGCGGCCCATTAGCTCCATGTCTTGCTGGTTGAGGAACTGACCGGAAGGGCTGACCACGAATACCACGTCGCAGCGATGCAACTCCTCCATGGTGCGCTCTTCACGGGAGCGGATGGGATCGTTGACGCCGGGGGTGTCCACGACATCCACGCCTTGCAGGGCGGGGAGCGGTAGATAGAGCGACAGGCATTTGGTGAAGGGGGTGAATTTGCCCTCTGCGCCGACGTAATCGCTCAGTCGTTGTTGCAGGTCGTCGATGTCATGCCCGTCGATGCGTTGTGGCTGGTTGTCGTGGGTGAGCAAGCCGCCAGCGGCCTCGATGCGTGCGTACATATCCTTGGCCCCACCCAGGCGCGGATCTGCGTTCAGCTCGTTGGTGATTTTCTTCTTGATCCGCTCGGGGTCGCTGACAGTAGTGGCCCTGGTTCCGGGCCGAGCCGCTTTCTCCTGAGCCTCTTTGACGGCTTTTTCAAGTAGCTGCTGGAAGCGCGCGTCGTATTCCTCGGCCAGTAGGTGCATATCTTCGACATCGGCCTGGGTGAAGTACTCCACCTCGGCATAGGGCTGCTCTTGCTGCGTATGCCGGAGTACGGTCAGCGAGGCGGTCATGGGCGTGGCAGCTTTGGGCAGTACATCCTTACCCTCGAACATCAGGGCATTGAGCAGAGATGACTTGCCCGCCTTGACCCGTCCGATAATACCGACGCGCAGATTGCGGCCTTCCTCGGCCATGGCCAGAGCGTCGTGGCGTAGGGTTTCAGGTTTGATCGGAGCCGCTTCGCTGTCAAAGATGCCGTCGGTGAAGCCGGGGCCGGGGTATCTGGCCACTATGTCGTTGAGCTTCTGCATGCGGCTGGTGAGTTGTTCGATGCGTTGTTCCAGAGTCATAGCGTGGCCTTGAGCGAAGGAGGGTACGGCTGGCAAAGGGCTACGAGCCGTACGAATGGTTCAAAGATGGGTTTGCGCCAGTGCTCGTAGTTCTGCGGTGGAGTCTTTCAGAAGGGCGATAAGGGCTTCCCGGTTGGCAGCACTGGCCTCCTGATTGAGCTGTTCGAGCACGTCTTTCTGTGCCTTGATCTGTTTGTCGAAGGCATCCGCGAGCATGCCCAAAGCCTGCTCCTGGGCTTGGCTCAGGAAAGTGGCGATCTCTGGGCGCAGCCGGCGTTCTACATCCGGTAGGAGTTGATCACGGATGGTTGTTTTGGCCTGTTCCAGCTTCTGCCCTTCACTGATACGTCCGAAGATGCCCCCAAGAATACTGGGTAGGAGGGCTGTTGCGACTTGAAGGATCGGGATAGGAATGAACCGGCCGGCAGCGATGGAGATCGTAGTCAAGGCACCTGTCGGCAGCCTGCTCTGCTTGCTATCGAGCATCGACAACAAGTTGGGTAGTAACTGTGCCTGTAAAGTACTCAGCAGGCTGTCCGTCCAGTTCTGTGACAGGTGCAGTTGGCAGTCCAGCGTGTTGTTGGTGCGTTGGCAGAAGTCCTGCACCATCTGCGCAGAGATGCCGTCGGTGGCAAGTTTCAGGCTGCTGGTCAGGCTGCTGCGTACCTCGTCGGAGATGATGCGGGAGAGATCGTCCTGGCTACGCAGGGCCGCTCGCGCCATATCGTCGATGGCACCTGCCAACTGGTTGCGAACATGATGCAGTACGTTGTTTACCTGCTCATCCAGGTTACCGTTGCGGGCTGCCTGATGTTGACGGTCGCGCTCTTTTTCCAAGCCATGTAGGGCTTGTTCCAGATCATTTATTTTGCGGGTGTTGCTGGCTTGATCATTTTGCAAGCTGCCAAGAGCGGTGCTCAGCAAGTTGTCCAGCGCGAGATTGTGTTGCTGTAGTACGGGTAGGAACAGTGAGCGAAACAGCTCGTCAGGTTCGATGTCGCTGAGCATATGTTCTATGTCGGCGTTATCGCTTTGGCTGACGGTGCAGACAATGCTGGGCAAACCTTCGTCTTCCAGTTGTTCGATGATGTAGTCACTGATGCCTTGCACATCGCTAAGCGGTTTCAGATCGGTCTTGTTGAGGCAAACGGAGAAGCTACGGCCGAGATGGCTGACCTCATCCATGTTGCGAAGGATTTGTTTGTGCAGTGATCCTTCTTCCACGCTGACCACGAACAGGTAATGGCAACCTTTACCGATGTAGTGAGCGATGGCTTTGTTGTGTGCGTCCAGTGGCGAGTTGAAACCTGGCATATCGACCAGCACTAAAGGGTGGAGCACCTTCAATGAGGGGCTGTCGATATACACGCGAACCAATTGAAGCTCGGCTGCCCGAGATTGGATCATTGATAGCTGATCAAGAGGAAATTCTTCACTATGGCCATCGTTGAATAGAGCTTCTAATCGTTCAGTGCTGGCATAGCGTAGCTCGCTGGGAATAGCAGTTTCCGGTCGAATATCTGTAGGCAGGATTTTGCGACCAATGATGGTGTTGAGCAGAGTAGACTTCCCTGCGCTAAATGCACCAACCACGGGTATCAATAGTTCTCGATTTTGAATTGCTTCCTGTAGTTCTAGAGTGCTTTGGGGCTCGTCAGGAATGCTCACGCTATTTGCTTTGATTTTTTCAGTTAGCTCTCGGGTGTTATGCAAGAGGTTTAGAAGGTGTTTTTGTGCTTTGAGCATGGAGATTCCGTATGCCAATCGGTTAGTAGAGCAGTGAGGGGCGGATCACGATTATCCCCAGCTCAGTAGGCGTGGGATGACCTATGGATGTTTGGGGCGAAGAAAGGGGCAGGCCGCCCCCTAACCAGCTATCGCTAAAATTCGACAACGATAGAGAGCTTCAATGCGGTTTGAGACTTCTCAAGAGATTTATTCACAACGCTTGCGTCAATACCGCCTTTGCATATTTTGCTCATGACTTTTAGTTTGGCCTTAGTGGACGCATCAAACATACGTTTCATATCCTGAGTAAGGTCAAGTGTAAAATCATGCCTGAGGAGCGTGTTTGATTTGATTCTGCGCATTTCGTACATGCTCCGGAACATGTCATCTTTGTGCAGGTCGTAGAACGTCAAGATTTCTTCGGCTGCAGCGAGATCAGGTTCGCCGCCAGTTGCTTCGGCTGCCAGGCTGAGGATCTTCTCGTTAATCGCGTTTTCTTCCTCACTTGTTTTCCGTTTGAATGAGGCATCGGCAGACACTACGGGTGCTTTTAGGCTTCCATCGACGTTGATGTCGGATTGATCCTGATTTTGAATGTGGATCTTTTCAATGTTCTTGACTGCTACCTTTTTTGCGCCCAATGCGATGCATAATTGAACCCAGATCCTGAATTTACGGGTTGCATGGTCACCAGCAAACTCGTCCAGAGGGCCAAATTGATTGGTGTAACCAGTTTTGGCGAGAACATTGCCTACGCGTATCTCGGTAGCTGGTACGTAGGTGATTAGCTCATTGATCTGTTGCGCAGAAAGATCAGGAATGACGATCATCCTACTGTCTATCTGTGGTGTCATGAAATTTTTGTATTCCACAATCGAGTCTTGTTTTAGATCTGCAAGCAGTTCATTGTCAACGAAGAATATTTTCTGCGTGTACGGCTCAATCATGGGATGTTCTCCGAGAGAAAATCAGGGTGTGAAGTGCTATTAACAATGACGGCCAGCGCATGACCTGCTTTAGGCGAGTAATGTCGTGCAATTGATCGGCAGAAAGTTCACGCCTCATCAGCTTGCTGCCGTCCTCTAGTGCGGCGGGGGCAAGCCGACGTTGATCGTCCCAAATATTGAATATCAAAATGACGGGGGCTAGGCGCCCGCTGTGATCTCGTGTCAAAGGCCTTACGGTTATAAGGCAGTCACCGTGATGACCTATTCGGCAATCGAGGCTGCTGGTACCAAGTCTCCAGTGCCGGCCATAGTTCGACAGACTATCATTGATTCGCAATAACGTAGCGCGTTCTGGTGCGTCGGTTTCTAATTCGCGGTATTCGCCGGGATCCTTGCTGCTCAAACATGGATTTTTTCCCGAGTTATCCAGGCTCTGCGCATACAAATAGACGTTGTTACGGCAGTTGTGCTGCGCAGTCATCGATAATGTCCTCAATCAAACGAGTAGCGCTGCTCGGATCTAGCAGGTTGGCAGCATAAAAATAGCCGGCCACCTTCCCGAGGTGCTCCCGGATTTCGCGCATACCGTCGTCCTGAAGGATTTTTTCTCTTACACGCGAGGGCTCGAAGTCTTTCCATTTCGAGTTATCCAAGTGTGCTCCAATTATATGGATGCGCTTACTTTCTTTATTGGATATTTTCAGTCTTTCCACCGTGTGTGCGATATCGGTTCTGACCTTGCGGAAATATTCTGTATCGTCAAATTTGGCCAGCGTTATTATGTAGAAAATGTGCTTCCTGGTCTCTATTTCGGTTAGCCAGTTATTTAGGCGGTCATCTCCTGCGGGCATGTCTAGCAGCTCCTGGATTTCATGGGGCTGTCCGTCGCGACTGGTAACTTTAAATTTGCTATAGCGCCTGATAGAAGATGTTTGTTCTTTTTTGTCAGAGGTCGGAGGGGCTCCACGTAAACAGGCAATGAATGTGGTCTTGCCTGCGTCTTGTTGGCCCCATATTGCGATATCTCCGAGGGATGCTTTAGTAGGCTTGTCTTCTTTGTCTCCGCTGCGTTTGTAGTAGGCGGTTGCCGCAGCGGCTAGGCTGGTTAATGCGACCCCGGCGATGATGAACGGAAGCATAATGTTTGCCTTTATCTAGGTTATGTTGCTGGCTGTAGTGGTAACACTGGTGGGCTCAGAGATTGCGTATGGTGTGTAAAGCTGCTCTAGCTTGGCCAATCGTCCCTGGATGGTGTCAACCCAGCTTTTCGGCTCCAGCACCCGCACGTTCTCCCCCAACCCAAACACCCACCAAAGCGTCTCCTGATCATCCGGCACCCTGGCGCGCAGGCGTTGCCAGTCGCTGCCTTCCAGTGGTTCCAGGCTTTGTTCCGGGCTCAGTGGGGTTTCTCCGAGTAACCAGGCGATCTGCGGGGAGACGTCGGCGATCAGTTCAACCTGCTCGATGGGGGCTGCGCTGTTGAGGTCCTGGCGGATGTAGTGGCTGATCTCGAAGTCAGGGCGTTCGCGTGCTGGCTCGCTTAAGGCTTCGGCCTGCTGGATGCGGTGCAGGGCGAATTGGCGCAGGTCGTCGTAGCCGTCGACGCTGGCGATCAGGTAGCTGATGGAGTGGCGCGAGATCAGGCCGGCTGGGTGCAGTAACAGCGGTTTGGTAGCGCCCTTGCTGCGGCTCAGGTAGTGAACGCGTAACTGCTTGCCTTCAAGTAGGGCGTTGGAGGCGTGTTGCCAGACGGTGTTGTCGATTTCGGCCGGCAACAGGGCTTTGCTGTTGGGTAGGGCACGCACGCGTTGTGCCCAGTGCGCGAGGCTGTTTTCGCTGTGGCTATTCAGGCTGTTGCGTGCCCTGTTGAATTGCGGTGCGAGCAGGTCGAGGACGCTTTGCGGCAGCAGGTTTTGCAGGTGGCTTTCGGCCAGGTACAGTGCCAGCGCTGTAGAGGGCTCCATGTCGCGCAGATCGATGGGCGCGTCTGGCGAGTGGCACCAGTGTTTGGCGCCGTGCTCTTTTTCGTCTTCGTTTTTGACCAGTAGGTTGAAGGGCGTGGAGAGTTTTTGCAGGTCGCGCTGAACTGTGCGCAAGTCGACCGAGAAGCCACGCTCGCAGAGTTTTTCATGCAGTGTGGAGGTGCTGTGGTAGCGGGGAAACTCAGGTATCAGACGCAGCAGATTGAAGAGTCTGAGCAGCGTGTCTTTTGCTTCTGGCATGACCAACGGCCTTGTCTTATTGATCCTTTCGCCGGTAATCCGGCGTCATGCTAGTGGCACTTTAACCCTGATTGATGGCTATGTGCTAGTTGGCTTTGCCAGGGGGCAGATAAGGATCGGTTGGCGATTAGCTGATTTTGCAGGGCATGCGCGACAAGCTGTGTCGCGCATGAGTGAGGACGGTATGGCGGGGTGCCTCTGGCAGCATCGAATCAGGTTCTGAATACACCCAACCCGCTTTTCAGGTTGCGTGCGGTGTTGCCCAGTTCGGCGGCGGAGTCGTTGATCGCGTCGACGTCCTGGCGGGTGTGTTCGAAGGCACTGCGCATCTCGCCCAGGCGCCCGGACATGTCGGCCACGGCGTGCTGGATGTGCGCGCTGCTGGTCAGCGCCTGTTCGACGTTGAGGTTCACTTCGGCCATCTGCCGCACCAGGGTGTCGAGGGCGTCCAAGGCTTCGTCGGCGTTGCCTGCCAGGACACGCGAGCGCTCGGCGGTGCTGCCCATGCGTTGGGCGATCTGGCGGATGGCGCCGGTGACCTGATCGATCACCTTGTGCGCGTCGGCCAGTACGCTCTGGGTCTGGCTGGCCAGCTTGCGCACTTCATCGGCGACCACGGCGAAGCCTCTGCCGGCCTCACCCGCACGTGCGGCTTCGATGGCTGCGTTGAGGGCCAGCAGGTTGGTCTGCTCGGAAATGCCGGCAATCATCTGCAGCACCTGGCCGATCTGCTGCGCTTCCTGGCTGAGGCGGTCGAGGTCGCCGGCCAGCTCGATGCTGGAGTGGGTGCTGCCGTGCACGTCGGCAATCAGCTTCTGCAGCTCCTGGTGGGCGCGGCTCAGTTCGGTACTGGTGCGCTCCAGATTCTGTCGCACCGCGCCAGCATGGCTGGAGGATTCGCCAGCAGCCTGCTGGATCGAGTGACCGTGTTGGTCGACATCGGCCAGTTGCTGGGCTGCCTGCTGGATCTGTTGGGTGATGTCGTCGGCTCGGTGCAGGAATGTCTCGGCCAGTTGCTGGTTGCTGTCTGCCATGCCCAACGCCCCGGACAGGGTTTGTCGCAGATCCTGCAGCAGGCCGGACAGACGAGTGCCCATCTGGCCGAGTTCGTCATTGTTGGTCACTGCCAGGGGGCGTGACAGGTCGCGGTTCTGCGCGATCTGGTTGAGCTGACCAGTGAGCTGGCGGATCGCCTGAACCAGCATTCGTGTGGCCAGCCAGGACAGCAGCAGGCCGACAGCCAATGTCACGGCACCGATCAGCAGCAGGCTGTGCAGGCTGTCGGTGATGGCTTGCTCGAGGCTGGTGAGCGTGACGTCCACGCCCACTACATAGGGCTGTCCGCTGGCGGTGCGCATCGGTAGGAAGATCGAGCGGAAGGTGCCGTAGCTGTCGGTGTATTCATCGAACTGTGCCTGGCCACTGCGTGCAGCCTGTATCACCGCGGGGCTGGCATCGGTGTATTGCTCCAGGTGCTCGCCGTAGATGCCGCCGGCGAGCTCCTGCTCGCTGGCGGCATCGGACAGGTAGAACACCTTGCCGGAGGCGTCGACCATCATGGTGTAGGCGAACTTCAGGTCGACTTCCTGAACGTACTGGCCCAGGTTGCGCACCTGTGCCATGTACTCGCCGTCCCGCAGGCCGTCGGTCGTACGCGCGCGTTCCAGATAGTCATTGCCAAGTAGGCGCGGTACCGCATGGGCCGCTGCGCGCAGGCGGTTGTCCATCTGCGCGCGAATGTCCTGGGATTTCACATACTGGGCGTAGCTGATGAAGGTGGCGATGCTAATCAGGTTGACCAGAGTGAAAGCCAGCAGAATCTTCGTCTGCAAGCTCAGGGAGCGCGGCGACAGCATGAAGTCAGTTCCATCTAGAGAAGTGTCTGGCCGTTCTTGCGACAGCCCCATCATTGTTTCGGAACAATCTGACACAACTTGAATGGCGAGTGGCCATGTCGCGAGAGAATTCTTGCTGCCTCCCTGTGGCTGCAATGGTCATGAAAAAGCCCCGGCGCTCGATGAGCGGCGGGGCTTTCTTCACTGCCCGGTGGGGCGACAGGCCAGCAGGCCGTAGGCTGCCAGCCCGATCACCAGCAGCAGGCTGAGCGTCATTACTCGCCCGCTACCTGGCGCAGCGCTTGTGCCGGGGTGTCGTCGAGGTTGTTGAGCATGCGCTCGCTGTACCAGTCGAGGAAGTTGATCACGCCGAACTCGTAGGTCTTGGAGTACGGGCCAGGCTGGTAGGCGGTAGAGTTGATACCACGCTGGTTTTCCTCGCCCAGACGGCGATCCTGATCGTTGGTGGCATCCCACACCTGGCGCAGGCGCGCCACATCATAGTCAACGCCCTCCACCGCATCCTTGTGTACCAGCCACTTGGTGATGACGATCGTCTCCTGGGCGCTGATCGGCCACACGGTGAAGTTGATCAGGTGATCGCCCATGCAGTGGTTCCACGAGTGCGGCAGGTGCAGGATGCGCATCGAGCCTAGATCCGGGTCGGTGATGCGGCCCATCAACTTCTTGCTGCCCTGCTTACCGTCCATGGTCATGGATACGGTGCCTTTGAGCAGCGGCATGCGCACGATGCGGTTACGCAGGCCGAAGCTGGCGTGGGCGTAGGGGATCTTGTCCCTATCCCAGCGGGTGGTGCACTCGGCGACCTGATCCTTGAACGCCTGGCTGGCACGCGGGTCGGTGACGTCGTCCCATTCCAGCAGGGTGTTGAGCAGCTCCGGGTGCGAGCCGTTGCAGTGGTAGCACTCGCGGTTGTTCTCGATCACCAGTTTCCAGTTGGCCTTCTCGTGCATGGTGCTCTGCACCGCGACCTTGGTGTTCTCCATGTCGTACGGCTCCATGTAGTGAGCCAGGGTCGCGAGGAACTCGTCGATGGCCGGCGGGTTTTCCGCCAGGCTGATGAAGATGAAGCCGCCAGCGGTCTTGCACTGCACGGGTTTCAGGCTGTAGTCCTTGAGGTCGAAGTCGGCGCCCATTTCGGTGCCGGCGAACAGCAGGCGGCCGTCCAGCTCATAGGTCCACTGGTGGTAGGGGCAGACCAACTTGGCCACTTTGCCCTTGTCGGAGACGCACAGGCGCGAGCCGCGGTGGCGGCAGACGTTGTGGAAGGCGTGAATCTGGCCTTCGGCGCCACGGATGACCAGGATCGGGTTGTCGCCGATCTGCAGGGTGAGGAAGTTGCCCTTGGCCGGGATCTCGCAGGTCATGCCGGCGATCAGCCATTCCTTATGGAAGATCTCTTGCATGTCGACCTGGAACAGGCGCTCGTCGTTGTAGAAGGGCTGCGGCAGCGAGAACGTATGGTCGCGTTCATGCAGCATCTGCGCAGTGGCCTTGCGGACGGGCTCCAGCGGGTCGCCCAGGCTCAGGTTTTGGGTGCAGTCCATGGTGGCTCCTCATTGGCGGGCGCTGTGCGCCTGCCGGAAAAAGTGGCTGTTACGGTTGTGCCGCAAGGTCTCGATCGTTCGCTGTCGCCTGCAATGGGCGAGCATGCTTGGTGAGGCGGAGTGTGGAGCCGGCAGAGGGGCAAACCTTATCCATGGGCGACATGGCCGAATGCGTTTCCGACGCGTCAGGCCCCGTGCTATCAGGCAGGTCGCGATAAGCATGCGGATGTCGCTGGCAGATAAATGACGAGCAGCTGCCTTTCGCACAATCCGTGACATATGGGCCGATATCCGGCCGCGTGGAGAGCCGTTCATGACCACCAACGCCTTCCTCAACCCGGTTACCACTCAGACCTGGACCAACGGCCGCCACCTGGTGCGTTGCGTCAAGGTGATCCAGGAAACCTGGGATGTGCGCACCTTCTGCTTCATGGCCGATCAGCCAGTGCTGTTCTTCTTCAAGCCGGGGCAGTTCGTCACCCTGGAACTGGAGATCGACGGCCAGCCGATCATGCGTTCCTACACAATTTCCAGTTCGCCTTCGGTGCCCTACAGCTTTTCCATCACCATCAAGCGGGTGCCGGGTGGCAAGGTATCGAACTGGCTGCACGACAACCTCAAGGAAGGCGACGAGGTGCCGGTGCACGGTCCGGTCGGGCTGTTCAACGCCATCGACTTCCCGTCCGACAAAGTGCTGTTCCTCTCCGGTGGGGTCGGCATCACGCCAGTGATGTCGATGGCGCGCTGGTTCTACGACACCAACGCCAATGTCGACATGGTCTTCGTGCACAGCGCCCGTTCGCCGAAGGACATCATCTACCAGCGCGAGCTGGAACACATGGCGGCGCGTATCAATAACTTCAGCTTGCACGTGATCTGTGAGAAGCATGGTCTGGGCGAAGCCTGGGCGGGCTATCGCGGCTATCTGAACAAGCCGATGCTGGAGTTGATCGCGCCGGACTACTTGGATCGGGAAATCTTCTGCTGCGGTCCGACGCCCTACATGAGCGCGGTCAAGCGCCTGCTCGAAGCCGCCGGCTACGACATGGCGCGTTATCACGAAGAGGCGTTCGGCCCGACGCCGCCGGAGATTCGTGCCGAGGTCAAGGAGCTGGCCGCCGAGGCTGCTGACGCACCGGAAGTCCCGATTGGTGAACTCAATCAGGTGGAATTCACCAGCACCGGCAAGAGCATCCGCGTGGTGCCCGGCGAGACCGTGCACGCAGCCGCCGCCAAACTTGGCCTGCATATTCCCAAGGCCTGTGGCATGGGCATTTGCGGCACCTGCAAGGTGATGAAAACCGCTGGCGAGGTGGAGATGGAGCACAACGGCGGCATCACCGACGAGGATGTGGCCGAGGGCTACATCCTGTCGTGCTGCAGCGTGCCAAAAGGGGATGTAGCGATCGATTATTGATCGCCATGGGATCTGTTTCCCCGGATTGAATCCGGGGTACGTCGCGGCTAGAGCTCCTTCCATGGAGCCCTATGCTGTGGGTCAGGCGCTCATCACCTCGCGGATATCGGCTGCCAACTGACGCACACGCGCTTCGTCGGTATCCCAGCTACACATGAAGCGCGCGCCACCGGCACCGATGAAGGTGTAGAAGCGCCAGCCGCGGGCGGTCAGGGCGGCGATGGCCGGCTCCGACAGTTGCAGGAACACGCCGTTGGCTTCTACCGGGAACATCAGGCTGACGCCCGGCACGTCCGCCACCAGGTTGGCCAGCAACTGCGCGCAGTGGTTGGCATGGTTGGCGTAGTTGAGCCAGACATCGTTCTGCAGGATGCCAACCCAGGGCGCGGACAGGTAACGCATTTTCGACGCCAGCTGGCCGGCCTGCTTGCAGCGATAGTCGAAGTCTTCGGCCAGATCCTTGTTGAAGAATACGATGGCCTCACCGACGGCCATGCCGTTCTTGGTGCCGCCGAAGCACAGCACGTCGACGCCGGCCTTCCAGGTCAGATCGGCCGGGCTACAGCCGAGGAAGGCGCAGGCATTGGAGAAGCGCGCACCGTCCATATGCAGGTGCAGGCCCAGCTCTTCGCAGACCTGGCTGATGGCGCGAACTTCTTCCGGACGGTACACGGTACCGACCTCGGTGGCCTGGGTGAGGGTGACTACGCGTGGTTTCGGGTAGTGGATGTCCTGGCGCTTGAGGGCGATTTCGCGGATCGCCTGCGGGGTCAGCTTGCCGTTCTCGGTCTTGGCCAGCAGCAATTTGGAACCGTTGGAGAAGAATTCCGGTGCACCGCACTCGTCGGTCTCGACGTGGGCGGTCTCCGAGCAGATCACGCTGTGGTAGCTCTGGCACAGCGAGGCCAGGGCCAGGGAGTTGGCGGCGGTGCCGTTGAAGGCGAAGAACACCTCGCAATCGGTCTCGAACAGGCGACGGAAGTGATCGGCGGCGCGCGCCGTCCACTCGTCATCGCCATAGGCGCGCTGGTGGCCCTGGTTGGCCTCGGCCATGGCGGCCCAGGCTTCGGGACAGATGCCGGAGTAGTTGTCGCTGGCAAATTGCTGGGCATTGTCGGGCATTGGCGCGTTCCTTCTGAAAAGCCTGCCGGCGGAGCTGCCGGCGAAAGGCGACACTTTACCCCCGGAGCGTTGCGCTGAACCTCCGTAGCGGCGACGAGTTGTTGTGTCGATGCGTACTGTCGGGTCGAAGTGTGGCCAACCGTTCGGCCTGCAGATGGAACTTGAGCTGTCTTGAGGGGTTCACACCTACCAGAGGGCGGCACTCGATCCGCCCTCCGCAATCAAGAGAAGGAGTTTCATATGACCTATCGTCACCTGCTCGCCCTTGCCCTGCCGCTGGCCGTGGCGCTGCCCGTTTCCGCCGCCGAGTGGTCGGCGCAGGCCAAGAACGAGTTCGTCCAGCAGTGCGTGGCTGGTGCCCCAGCAGGCTACGAAGATGCGCAACTGAAAGCCTATTGCGATTGTGCGGCCGACAAGGTTAGCGCTGAGTTCAGCGAGGCCGAGTTGCAGGAAATGAGTCGCCAGTCTCCGCCTGACCCTGCCATGCAGCAGCGCCTGGTGAATGCCTCCAGCAGCTGCGGAGAGAAACTCAAGCCATAAGTGGCTGAGTAAATAACGTGCGCTTGCGCCGGAGCCCCGCGGGCTCTGGCCTGGCGCCGGGTTTCCACAGGCAGTGCACAGTGGCGCCCACAGTATTTGTGCACAAGCCACGTCTATCTATTTGATCCTGTTCGATTTTTAGCCTTTTCCCTATAGGCCGCGGCAGCCCTGGCCGCAAGCGTTCGTCGAACAGCCTATGCACAGTTTCATCCACATCTTCTGTGCATATCCCCAAGCGGTTTTCCTTTCTTGCTCGTGTCGCTGGTGGATAAGCCAGGGTGGTGGTGCGGGTGTATGGATATTGAACGCAGCCCTGCATCGCAGTGAATGCAGGGCCGGCAGCAATCTGCTGACAGTTTTTCCACAGGCTAGTCCACGGCTTCTGTGTATGGCTGATGTTGTTAACTGGTTGATATCGATCAGGAAATAACCTTGTTGCGGGAGCCCCTGCCATTCCTGGGATCGGGCGTTGTATGCACGGCTTATCCACAGCTTGATCCCCGTGATTTGTGCGCAAACCGACGAGCTGATGTCGGTGCGCCTGATTGCGACAGGGGCATGTCGCAAACGAATGCTCTCGCGGCGTTGGCAGGCATTTGAGCGGGCAGGTGCGGCCCTACCATCGCTGCACAGGGCCTTGCTGGCCCGCCCGTCCAAGACCGCCGCCCACAGGCGCCGCAGGAGAACCGAGATGTTCAGCAAGCAGGATCAGATTCAGGGTTACGACGACGAGTTGCTCGCGGCGATCAATCAGGAAGAGCGCCGTCAGGAAGAGCATATCGAGCTGATCGCCTCGGAGAACTACTGCAGCCAGCGCGTGATGGAAGCGCAAGGCAGCGGCCTGACCAACAAGTACGCCGAAGGCTATCCGGGCAAGCGTTATTACGGTGGTTGCGAATATGTCGACAAGGTCGAGCAGTTGGCCATCGACCGCGCCAAGGCCCTGTTCGGCGCCGACTACGCCAACGTCCAGCCGCACTCCGGTTCCTCGGCCAACAGTGCCGTTTACCTGGCGCTGCTCAACGCCGGTGACACCATCCTCGGCATGAGCCTGGCCCACGGCGGTCACCTGACCCACGGTGCCAAGGTGTCGTCCTCGGGCAAGCTGTACAACGCCGTGCAGTACGGCCTGGACACCGCCACCGGCCTGATCGATTACGACGAGGTCGAGCGTCTGGCCGTGGAGCACAAGCCGAAGATCATCGTCGCCGGCTTCTCCGCCTACTCCAAGACCCTCGACTTCCCGCGTTTCCGCGCCATCGCCGACAAGGTCGGAGCGCTGCTGTTCGTCGACATGGCGCACGTCGCTGGCCTGGTCGCCGCCGGTCTGTACCCGAACCCGATTCCCTTCGCCGATGTGGTCACCACCACCACGCACAAAACCCTGCGCGGCCCGCGTGGCGGCCTGATCCTGGCCAAGGCCAACGAAGAGATCGAGAAGAAGCTCAACTCCGCGGTGTTCCCGGGTGCCCAGGGCGGCCCGCTGATGCACGTCATCGCCGCCAAGGCGGTGTGCTTCAAGGAAGCCATGGAGCCTGAGTTCAAGGCCTACCAGCAGCAGGTCATCGACAACGCCCAGGCCATGGCCAAGGTGTTCATCGAGCGCGGCTACGAGGTGGTCTCTGGCGGTACCGACAACCACCTGTTCCTGCTCAGCCTGATCAAGCAGGGCCTGACCGGCAAGGAGGCCGACGCTGCCCTGGGGCGTGCCGGCATCACCGTGAACAAGAACGCCGTGCCGAACGACCCGCAGTCGCCGTTCGTGACCTCGGGCATCCGTATCGGCACGCCGGCCGTCACCACCCGTGGCTTCAAGGTTGCCCAATGCCAGGCGCTGGCAGGCTGGATCTGCGACATCCTCGATCACCTCGGCGATGCCGATGTCGAGGCGCAGGTGGCCAAGCTGGTGGCCGGGCTGTGCGCGGACTACCCGGTGTATCGCTAAGCCAACCCTTTCTCTCGGCCCCTCTCGCGTAACGCTGAGAGGGGAGTAGAACCCTGGAGCATGCCCATGCAACGTTATTCCGGCTTCGGCCTGTTCAAGCACTCGTTCAGCCACCATGAGAACTGGCAGCGCATGTGGCGTAACCCGACGCCCAAGCCGGTGTACGACGTGGTCATCGTCGGCGGTGGCGGCCACGGCCTGGCCACCGCCTATTACCTAGCCAAGGAATTCGGCGTGAAGAACGTCGCGGTGGTGGAAAAGGGCTGGCTCGGCGGCGGTAACACCGCGCGCAACACCACCATCGTGCGTTCCAACTACCTGTGGGACGAGTCCGCGCAGCTCTACGAGCACGCCATGAAGCTGTGGGAAGGGTTGTCGCAGGACATCAACTACAACGTCATGTTCTCCCAGCGTGGCGTCTACAACCTCTGCCACACCCTGCAGGACATGCGTGATGCCGAGCGTCGCGTCAGCGCCAACCGCCTCAACGGCGTGGACGGCGAGCTGCTCGATGCCAAGCAGGTCGAGGCGGAGATTCCCTACCTCGACTGCAGCAAGAACACCCGCTACCCGATCATGGGCTCCACCGTGCAGCGTCGCGGTGGCGTTGCCCGTCACGACGCCGTGGCCTGGGGCTACGCACGTGCCGCCGATGCTTTGGGCGTCGACCTGATCCAGAACACCGAGGTGATCGGTTTCCGCAAGCAGAACGGCGCGGTGATCGGTGTGGAAACCAACAAGGGCTTCATCGGCGCCAAGCGCGTCGGCGTGGTCACCGCCGGTAATTCCGGGCACATGGCGGGGCTTGCCGGCTTCCGTCTGCCGCTGGAATCCCACCCGCTGCAGGCGCTGGTGTCCGAACCGATCAAGCCGATCATCGACAGCGTGATCATGTCCAACGCCGTGCATGGCTACATCAGCCAGTCGGACAAGGGCGACCTGGTCATCGGTGCCGGTATCGACGGCTACAACGGCTATGGCCAGCGCGGTTCCTACCCGACCATCGAGCACACCCTGCAGGCCATCGTCGAGATGTTCCCGGTGCTCTCGCGGGTACGCATGAACCGCCAGTGGGGCGGCATCGTCGACACCTGCCCGGACGCCTGCCCGATCATCTCCAAGACCCCGGTGGACAACCTGTTCTTCAACTGCGGCTGGGGCACCGGTGGTTTCAAGGCCACGCCGGGTTCGGGTCATGTGTTCGCCGCCAGCCTGGCCAAGGGCGAGATGCACCCGCTGGCCAAGCCGTTCTCCATCGACCGTTTCCACACTGGCGCACTGATCGACGAGCACGGCGCCGCTGCCGTGGCTCACTAAAAGCGCGCGTAGCGCAAAGCTGATGACCCTCTCCCGCTTGCGGGAGAGGGTGCCCGAAGGGCGGGAGAGGGTGCTGAGTTCGGCACCGCAGCTCCCAGTAACTGACTCGGGGGATGGCGTGCATAGAGCAGCCCTCTCCCCCAGCCCCTCTCCCGCAAGCGGGAGAGGGGAGTAAAGCAAGCGGAGGCTCCACCATGCTGCACATCTTCTGCCCCTACTGTGGCGAATTGCGCTCCGAAGAGGAATTCCACGCCAAGGGCCAGGCGCACATCGCCCGCCCGCTCGACCCCGATGCCTGCAGTGATGCCGAGTGGGGCGAGTACATGTTCTTCCGCGACAACCCGCGCGGCATCCATCATGAGCTGTGGGTGCACGCGGCCGGTTGCCGCAAGTATTTCAACGTCACCCGCCACACCGTGACCTACGAGATCCTCGAGACCTACAAGGTCGGCGAGAAGCCCTCGGTCACTGCCGCCGCGGCCACCGACAAGCAAGCCGTGGTAGAAGGAGTAACGGCATGAGCCAGGTCAATCGTCTTGCCAAGGGCGGTCGCATCGACCGCAGCCAGCCGCTGAGTTTCACCTTCAACGGCCAGACCTATCAGGGCTTCGCCGGCGACAGCCTGGCCGCCGCTCTGCTGGCCAATGGTGTGGATATCGTCGGTCGCAGCTTCAAGTATTCGCGGCCGCGCGGCATCGTCGCCGCAGGTGCGGAAGAGCCCAACGCCGTGCTGCAGATCGGTTCCACCGAAGCCGCGCAGATCCCCAACGTGCGTGCCACCCAGCAGGCGCTGTACAGCGGCCTGGTGGCCAGCAGCACCAACGGCTGGCCGAGCGTCAACACCGACCTGATGGGCATTCTTGGCAAGGTCGGCGGCGGCATGATGCCGCCCGGTTTCTACTACAAGACCTTCATGTATCCGCAGAACCTGTGGATGACCTACGAGAAGTACATCCGCAAGGCCGCAGGCCTGGGTCGTTCGCCCACCGAGGTCGACCCGGACATCTACGACCAGCTCAACCAGCACTGCGACGTATTGATCGTCGGTGCCGGCCCTGCCGGTCTCGCCGCTGCGCTGGCTGCCGGTCGTAGCGGTGCGCGGGTGATCCTCGCCGATGAACAGGAAGAGTTCGGCGGCAGCCTGCTCGATACCCGCGAAACCCTCGATGGCAAGCCCGCCGCCGACTGGGTGGCGCAGGCCATCGCCGAGTTGAAGACGCTGCCGGAAGTGACCCTGCTGCCGCGCGCCACGGTCAACGGTTACCACGACCACAACTTCCTCACCATCCACCAGCGTCTGACCGATCACCTCGGTGAAGTCGCACCGATGGGCCAGGCCCGCCAGCGTATGCACCGCGTCCGCGCCAAGCGCGTGGTATTGGCCAGCGGTGCCCATGAGCGGCCGCTGGTGTACGCCAACAACGATGTGCCCGGCAACATGCTGGCTGGCGCCGTGTCGACCTACGTACGCCGTTATGGTGTGGCGCCAGGGCAGGAACTGGTGCTGTCGACCAACAACGATTATGCCTACCGCGTAGTACTCGACTGGCTCGATGCCGGCCGCAAGGTCGTGGCTGTCGCCGATGCGCGCAGCAATCCGCGTGGCGCCTGGGTCGAGGAAGCACGTGCACGTGGCGTGCGCATTCTCACCGGCAGTGCGGTGATCGAGGCGCGCGGCAGCAAGCGCGTGACTGGCGCGCGTATCTGCGCCATCGACGTCAAGGCTCACAAGGTCACCAGCCCCGGTGAAGTGGTCGACTGCGACCTGATCGTCAGCTCCGGTGGTTACAGCCCGGTGGTGCACCTGGCTTCGCACCTGGGCGGTCGCCCAGAGTGGCGCGAGGACATCCTTGGCTTCGTGCCGGGCCCTGGCAACGGCATTCAGCAACGTGTCGATGCCGGCGCGGTGAACGGTGTGTTCACCCTCGGTGACGTGCTCGCCAATGGTTTCGAGGCAGGCGCCAAGGCGGCTGCCGATACCGGTTACAAGGCCGTCAGTGGCAGCCTGCCGAAGGTCGAAGCGCGTCAGGAGGAGGCGACTCTGGCGCTGTTCCAAGTGCCGCACGACAAGCCCACGGCACGTGCACCCAAGCAGTTCGTCGACCTGCAGAACGACGTCACCGCCGCCGGTATCGAGCTGGCGACGCGTGAAGGCTTCGAGTCGGTCGAGCACGTCAAACGCTACACCGCACTGGGCTTCGGCACCGACCAGGGCAAGCTGGGCAATATCAACGGCCTGGCCATCGCCGCGCGCTCGATGGGCATCAGCATCGTGCAGATGGGCACCACCATGTTCCGTCCGAACTACACGCCGGTGACTTTCGGCGCCGTGGCTGGGCGGCACTGTGGCGCACTTTTCGATGCCAAGCGCTACACCGCGATGCAGGCCTGGCATGTGAAGAACGGCGCCGAGTTCGAGGACGTTGGCCAGTGGAAGCGCCCCTGGTACTTCCCGAAAAAGGGTGAGGATCTGCATGCCGCCGTGGCGCGTGAGTGCCTGGCCGTGCGCAACAGCGTGGGTATCCTCGATGCTTCCACCCTGGGCAAGATCGACATTCAGGGCCCGGATGCGCGTGAGTTCCTCAACCGCGTCTACACCAACGCTTGGACCAAGCTGGACGTAGGCAAGGCGCGCTACGGCCTGATGTGCAAGGAAGACGGCATGGTCTTCGACGACGGCGTCACCGCCTGCCTGGCCGACAACCATTTCGTCATGACCACCACCACCGGCGGCGCTGCCCGCGTGATGGAGTGGCTGGAGATCTACCACCAGACCGAATGGCCGGAGTTGAAGGTGTACTTCACCTCGGTCACCGACCACTGGGCGACCATGACCCTGTCCGGCCCCAACAGCCGCAAGCTGCTGGCCAAGGTCACCGATATCGACCTGGACAAGGACGCCTTCCCCTTCATGAGCTGGAAGGAAGGTCTGGTCGGTGGCGTACCGGCGCGGGTGTTCCGCATCTCCTTCACTGGTGAGCTGAGCTACGAGGTCAACGTGCAGGCCGACTACGCTCTGGGCGTGTGGGAGCAGATCATCGAAGCCGGCAAGGAGTTCGACCTGACGCCCTACGGCACCGAGACCATGCACGTACTGCGTGCCGAGAAAGGCTTCATCATCGTTGGCCAGGACACCGATGCCTCGGTGACCCCGGACGACCTCAACATGGGCTGGTGCGTTGGTCGCACTAAACCTTTCTCCTGGATCGGCAAGCGCGGCATGAACCGCGACGACTGCCTGCGCGAAGACCGCAAGCAGCTGGTGGGGCTCAAGCCAATCGACCCGAACAAGGTGCTGCCGGAAGGTGCGCAACTGGTGTTCGACCCGAAACAAACCATCCCGATGCAGATGGTCGGTCACGTCACCTCCAGCTACATGAGCGCGGCGATGGG
Source organism: Pseudomonas berkeleyensis (assembly GCF_014109765.1). Lineage (NCBI taxonomy): Bacteria > Pseudomonadati > Pseudomonadota > Gammaproteobacteria > Pseudomonadales > Pseudomonadaceae > Pseudomonas > Pseudomonas berkeleyensis. The sequence goes on along the minus strand of NZ_CP059139.1, from coordinate 4,985,062 downwards.
TTACAGCTTCGCCATGGCGGTGGTCAAGGGTGGCCTCAAGCGCATGGGCGAGCGTGTATTCGCGCCGCTGGCCGATGGCAGTCTGATCGAAGCCGAAATCTGCAGCTCCGTGTTCTATGACCCGAAAGGGGATCGCCAGAATGTCTAACGTCAACGTCTACCAACAACGCCCCGTCGATATCGCCGGGCAGTCTCCGCTGCACCATGCCGGCCTGCACGAGCTGGTCGGCAAGGGCCGCAAGAACGCCGGCATCACCCTGCGCGAGAAGAAGCTGCGCGGGCACCTGGTGATCCGTGGCGATGCCAGGGATGCCGCCTTCTCCGGTGCTGTACACAAGGCCCTGGGCCTGGAGCTGCCGGTGGCGCTGACCCTGGTAGCCGACGGTGATACCTCGTTGCAGTGGCTGGGTCCGGATGAATGGCTGCTGATCGTGCCCGGTGGCAGTGAATTCGAGGTCGAGCGCCGACTGCGCGCGGCGCTGGATGGTCAGCATATCTCGGTGGTCAACGTCAGCGGCGGGCAGACCCTGCTGGAGTTGTCCGGGCCGAAAGTGCGCGAGCTGCTGATGAAGTCCACCAGCTATGACGTGCATCCGAGCAACTTCCCGGTCGGCAAGGCGGTGGGCACCGTGTTCGCCAAGTCGCAGCTGGTGATTCGCCATACCGGCGAAGACACCTGGGAGCTGGTGATCCGCCGCAGCTTCTCCGACTACTTCTGGCTGTGGCTGCAGGACGCCAGCGCCGAGTACGGCCTCGCCGTCGAGGCCTGATACCCGTAGGGCGGACGACGCTGTTTTCGTCCGCCATGACGCGGGGGCCGCGAGGCGAAGCGTCATCCACCCTACGCCCGAAGACTCAGATCACCGAGGGCCCGAGCATGAGCCGCACCCCCGATACCTGGATTCTCACCGCCCACTGCCCGAGCGTGCTCGGTACCGTGGATGCGGTGACGCGCTTTCTCTTCGAGCAGCGCTGCTACGTCACCGAGCACCACAGTTTCGATGACCGGCTGTCGTCGCGTTTCTTCATTCGCGTCGAGTTTCGCCAGCCTGACGGATTCGACGAGGCGGCCTTCCGCGCCGGCGTGGCCGAGCGCCTGGCCCCCTTCGACATGCAGGTCGAACTGACCCCGCCGGGCTACTGCGCCAAGGTGGTGCTGATGGTGTCCAAGGCCGACCATTGCCTTAATGATCTGCTTTATCGCCAGCGCATCGGCCAGTTGGCCATGGACGTGGTGGCGGTGGTGTCCAACCACCCGGATCTCGAACCGCTGGCGCGTTGGCACGGCATTCCCTACCACCATTTCCCGCTCGATCCGGCCGACAAGCCGGCGCAGGAGCGCAAGGTGCTGCAGGTGATCGAGGACACCGGCGCGGAGCTGGTGGTGCTCGCTCGCTACATGCAGGTGCTGTCGCCCGAGCTGTGCCGCCGGCTGGACGGCTGGGCGATCAATATCCACCACTCGCTGCTGCCTGGCTTCAAAGGCGCCAAGCCTTATCACCAGGCCTACCAGAAGGGCGTCAAGCTGGTCGGCGCCACGGCGCACTACATCAACAACGACCTCGACGAGGGGCCGATCATCGCCCAGGGCGTGGAGGCGGTGGATCACGCGCACTACCCGGAAGACCTGATCGCCAAGGGTCGTGACATCGAGTGTCTGACCCTGGCCCGCGCGGTCGGTTATCACATCGAGCGTCGGGTGTTCCTCAACGCCAACCGTACGGTGGTGCTTAACGCCTGAATGCATCGTCCACTCGAGAATTGGTGGGCTAAAGCGGAACGCCGCTCGGCCCACCCTACGGTAATCACCTCACTCGTAGGGTGCGCCGCGCGCACCAGGGATCAACGCAAGAACATCGGTGCGCATGGCGCACCCTACGGGAACCGCCCTGCCAGGCTTTACCGGCGGTGACCGGCAACAGACGAAAGAAGCTCCAGTGCAAGGCCGCGCGGCCCATCGGTCGCGTCTTGTGTCCACAACAAGAAAGGAGAGTTACGTATGTCTGGTAATCGTGGTGTGGTTTATCTCGGTACGGGCAAGGTCGAAGTACAGAAGATCGACTACCCGAAAATGCAGGACCCGCGCGGCAAAAAGATCGAGCACGGGGTCATCCTGAAAGTCGTCTCCACCAACATCTGCGGCTCCGATCAGCACATGGTGCGCGGTCGTACCACCGCACAGGTCGGCCTGGTGCTGGGTCACGAGATCACCGGTGAGGTGATCGAGAAGGGCCGCGATGTCGAGCGCCTGCAGATCGGCGATCTGGTTTCCGTTCCCTTCAACGTCGCCTGTGGCCGCTGCCGCTCCTGCAAGGAACAGCACACCGGTGTGTGCCTGACCGTCAACCCGGCGCGCGCCGGCGGTGCCTACGGCTACGTCGATATGGGTGACTGGACCGGCGGCCAGGCCGAATACGTGCTGGTGCCCTACGCCGACTTCAACCTGCTCAAGCTGCCGGATCGCGACAAGGCCATGGAGAAGATCCGCGACCTGACCTGCCTGTCCGACATTCTGCCCACCGGTTATCACGGTGCGGTCACTGCAGGCGTTGGCCCTGGCAGCACGGTGTATATCGCCGGTGCCGGCCCGGTCGGTTTGGCCGCCGCTGCGTCGGCGCGTCTGCTCGGTGCTGCGGTGGTGATCGTCGGTGACGTCAACCCAACGCGCCTGGCGCATGCCAAGGCTCAGGGTTTCGAAATCGCCGACCTGTCCAAGGACACCCCGCTGCACGAGCAGATCGCCGAACTGCTGGGCGAGCCGGAAGTGGATTGCGCAGTCGATGCCGTGGGCTTCGAAGCCCGTGGCCACGGCCATGCCGGTGCCCAGCAGGAAGCGCCTGCCACGGTGCTCAACTCGCTGATGGGTGTCGTACGCGTAGCCGGCAAGATCGGTATTCCCGGCCTCTACGTGACCGAAGATCCGGGCGCGGTGGATGCGGCGGCGAAGATCGGCTCCCTGAGCATCCGCTTCGGCCTCGGCTGGGCCAAGTCGCACAGCTTCCACACCGGCCAGACCCCGGTGATGAAGTACAACCGTGCGCTGATGCAGGCCATCATGTGGGATCGCATCAACATCGCCGAAGTGGTCGGTGTGCAGGTCATCAGCCTGGACGACGCGCCGCGCGGTTACGGCGAGTTCGATGCCGGTGTGCCGAAGAAATTCGTTATCGACCCGCACAAGACCTTCATCGCTGCATGAGTGTAAAGCGCAGCCCAGGTGGCTCCGGGCTGCGTTCGTTTCACGGCATGGGCGCAGTGCTTGCGCCTCTTTTTGGGGAGCCTGCGGGTTCCCCTTTTCTTTGCCTGGTGAAGTTGCGAGGCGTTCTGCAGGGTGTTCTGGGGGCGCTTAGGCTGTGCGCATCGATCCATCAATTATGAGCATGGCGCCATCCCGGATTGCATCCGGGCTACAGGTGAGCATCACGGCTGAAGCCACCCCCACAATGGCATTTCCGTGTTCACCTCCAGGCACGCATGCGCCAGGTTATTGCAGCCCGTACTTCTTCACCTTGTCGAACAGCGTGGTCTTGGCCAGGCCCAGTGCCTGGGCTGCCTGGCTGAGGTTGCCAGCGTGACGCTCCAGCGCTGCGCCCAGCAGGTTGCGCTCGAAGGCTTCCACCGCTTCGTTGAAACCCAGTGCGTGGCTGTCAGCCTGGCCGCTTTTCTTGAATACCGGCAGGCCCAGGGCGAAACGCTCGGCAACGTTGCGCAGCTCACGCACGTTGCCCGGCCAGTCGTGTGCGGTCAGGGCCGCCAGGGTGTGGCGATCCAGTTCCGGCACTGCGCGGTCGAAGCGCAGCGCGGCCAGTTGCAGGAAGTGTTCGAACAGCAGGGCGATGTCTTCGCGACGTTCGCGCAGCGGCGGCAGCTCCAGGGTCACCACGTTGAGCCGGTAGTACAGGTCGCTGCGAAACTCGCCGCGCTTGCCCAGCTCGTCGAGGTCGGACTTGGTGGCGGCGATCACCCGGCAGTCGACCTCGATCGACTGGTTCGAGCCGAGGCGTTCCAGGCTGTGTTCCTGCAGCACGCGCAGCAGTTTGATCTGCAGGCCCAGCGGCATGCTCTCGATCTCGTCGAGAAACAGGCTGCCACCGTCGGCGTGTTCGATCTTGCCGATGCGCCGCTTGCCGGCGCCGGTGAAGGCATGTGCCTCGTGGCCGAAAATCTCGCTTTCGAACAGGCTCTCCGGCAGGCCGCCGCAGTTGAGGGCGACGAACTGCTTGCTCTGCCGGCGGCTGAAATCGTGCAGGCAGCGGGCGACCAGCTCCTTGCCGGTGCCGGTCTCGCCTTCGATCAGCACGTTGGCGTTGGTGTCGGCGACGTTGGCGATCAGCTCGCGCAGTTGCTGCATGGCCGGCGAGCGGCCGATGATGCGCTGCTCCAGTGCCTGACGCCCGGCCAACTGGCGGCGCAGGGCACTGACCTCGCGGGCCAGGCTGCGTTGCTCCAGGGCGCGGCGGGCGACGTCGACCAGGCGCTCGGGGGAGAAGGGCTTTTCCATGAAGTCGTAGGCCCCGTCGCGCATCGCGCCAACGGCCATGCCGATATCGCCGTGGCCGGTGATCAGCACTACCGGCAGGCGTGCGTCGCGCTGCTTGAGGCGGGTCAGCAGTTCCAGGCCATCGATGCCGGGCAGGCGAATGTCGCTGATGACGATGCCGGCGAAATCTTCGTCGACCCGTTGCAGAGCTTCTTCGGCGCTGCCCACGCCGATGCTGTCGATGTCTTCCAGAGCCAGCGCCTGCTGGCAGCCGAGCAGCACATGGGGATCGTCTTCGACGATCAGGACGGTCAGGCTGTCGCTCATGGTTGCGGCTCTCGTGGGTAGGGCAGGGTGAGCACGAATGCGGTGCCGCCTTCGTCGGGATGGCGCACGGTCAGGCTGCCACCGGCGGCGGCTGCCAGGCTGGCGGAAAGGGTCAGGCCGAGGCCGAGGCCTTGCTCACCGGGTTTGGTGGTGAAGAACGGCTCGAACAGGTGTGCGCGGGTTTCCGGGGCAATGCCAGGGCCATTGTCGCGCACTTCCAGGCGATAGCAATCGGCTTCGGCGCTGCCACTCAGCCACAGCTGGCGGTCGACCTGATCGCGCATGGCATCGAGGGCGTTGGAGATCAGGTTGACCAGAATCTGCTCCAGACGAATCTGTTCGATGGCCAGGCGCACGTCGTCCTGCTCGGGGTGCAGATAGTCACGATGGATCGTCATGCTGGTGCGTTGCAGGCGCGGGTGCAGGAGCAGCACCGCCGCGTCCACGGCCTGGCCCAACGAGGCCTCGCCACTATCTCCCGCGCGGCGGGCGAAGGCGCGCAGGCTGCCGGTGATCTTGCCCATGCGATCGACCAGTTCGCCGATGTTCTGCAGGTTGCTGCTGGCGACATCCAGCGCGCCACGCTGGAGGAAGCGCACGGTGTTGCCGGACAGCGTACGCAGCGCCGCCAGCGGCTGGTTCAGTTCATGGGCGATGCTGGTCGACATCTGCCCGATCACTGCCAGTTTGCCAGCTTGCACCAGTTCATCCTGGGCCTTGCGCAGGGTGGTCTCGGCCTGCTCGCGTTCGCGCACCTCGGCTTGCAGGCGCTCGTTGCTGGCCTGCAGGTCGGCGGTGCGCTCGGCGATCTTGCGTTCCAGCTCGTCGTTGGCGGCCTGCAGTGCTTCGCGGGCGGCCAGGCGCGTGGCGATGACCTTGCGCCGCTCGTTCCAGGCAATCAGCAGGAACGCCAGCAGCGCCGCCGCCACGGCCGCCAGCATGCCGTGAATCATGGCGGCGCTGCGTTGTTCCTGTAGCGGGCTGAGCAGGGTCAGGTGCCAGGGCGTGTCTTCCAGGCGGCGAGTTTGCAGCAGGTAATTGGTTGGCGTGCCAGCGGTGGCGAAGCTGACCTGCTCGATGCCGTCGTCCAGTGGCGAGCGGTTGAACAGCTGCAGTTCCTCCAGCGCGGCCCAGTGGTATTGCAGGCTGCGTGCCAGGCGCTCCTTGGTCGCATCATCGAGTGGGCGTACGGCCTTGAGGCGCACCATCGGATCACTGGCGAGGATGATGATGCCGTTCTCGTCGCTGACGTAGGCTTCCAGCAGGGCGCGCTGCCAGCGCTCTTCGAGGGCATCGAGGCGTACCTTGACCACCGCCACGCCGATGATGCGCTTGCCGTCGCGCAAACCGTGGGCCAGGTAGTAGCCAGGCTCGCCCGTGGTGCTGCCGATACCGTAGAAGCGGCCGGGGCGACCTTCGATGGCGTCCTGGTAGTAGGCACGGAACGACAGGTCTTCGCCGAGGTAGCTGTCGGCTTGCTCCCAGTTGCTGGTGGCGATCACCCGGCCATCCGGGTCGAGCACGTAGATGGCCAGGCTGCCGCTGCGTTCGTTGAGGCCGGCCAGGTACTGGTTGACGTGATGCCGACGATAGGCCGTGGGCGCCAGCAGCAGGCGCGAGACGTTGCCTTCCAGCTCCAGCAGGCTGGGCAGGTAGGTGTATTTGGTGATTTCGCTTTCGACGGCGCGGGCGTTGAGCTCCAGTTGGCGCTCACCGTTTTCGGCCAGGGCGCGGATACCGGCGCGGTCGCTGATGTGGTAGCCGGCGTAGCCACAGCCGAGCACCAGCAGCAGGAACAGGAGGATCAGTGACAGATGGCGGAGCAGGCGCGGTTTCACGATCAGGTCGGCGCGAGGGCTGATGGACAGGCATTGCATCATAGTCCTCCCCAGGCTGACCAGTTGCTCGACGCGTAGGGTGCGCCATGTGCACCGGCTGTGGTGCGTTGGCATTGGTGCGCACGGCGCACCCTAGCTGTGCGGTCAGTGCTGGAGGATTTTCGCCAGGAACTGCTGAGCACGATCGGAGCGGGCGTTGATGTCGCCGAAGAATTCCTCCTTCGGGCAGTCTTCGACGATCTGTCCGGCGTCCATGAAGATCACCCGGTCGGCGACCTTGCGTGCGAAGCCCATCTCGTGGGTCACGCACATCATGGTCATGCCTTCATGAGCCAGTTGCACCATGACGTCGAGCACTTCGTTGACCATCTCCGGGTCGAGCGCCGAGGTCGGCTCATCGAACAGCATCACCACCGGATCCATGGCCAGGGCACGGGCGATGGCCACGCGCTGCTGCTGACCGCCGGAGAGCTGGCCCGGGTGCTTGTGCGCGTGGGCGGACAGGCCAACGCGGTCGAGCAGAGCCAGACCCTTCTTGGTGGCTTCTTCCTTGCTGCGGCCGAGCACCTTGATCTGGGCGATGGTCAGGTTCTCGGTGATGGTCAGGTGCGGGAACAGCTCGAAGTGCTGGAACACCATGCCGACGCGCGAACGCAGCTTGGGCAGGTTGGTCTTCTTGTCGGCAATCGAGGTGCCGTCGACCACGATGTCGCCCTTCTGGAAGGGCTCCAACGCGTTGACGCACTTGATCAGAGTCGACTTGCCCGAGCCGGACGGCCCGCACACCACGACCACTTCGCCCTTCTTCACCTCGGTGCTGCAATCGGTCAGCACCTGGAAGTCCCCGTACCACTTGTTGACGTTCTGGATGGAAATCATACGGCTAACCTTTTTTGCAGGAGCTTGACCAGGCGCGAGGCGGCGAAGCTGATGGTGAAGTAGACCAAACCGGCGAAAATCAGAAACTCATGGGGCTGGCCCAGAATGTCGCCACGCGAGCGTGCGGCATTGAGGAAGTCCATCAGGCCCACGGTGTACACCAGCGAGGTGTCCTGGAACAGGATGATGCTCTGTTGCAGCAGCAGCGGGGTCATCTTGCGGAAGGCCTGCGGCAGGATGATCATGCGCATGCTCTGCCCATAGGTCATGCCGAGAGCCGAGGCAGCGCCCATCTGGCCCTTGGGAATGGCCTGGATGCCGGCCCGCACGATCTCGCAGAAGTAGGCCGCCTCGAACATCACGAAGGCCACCAGGCACGAGCTGAACGCGCCTACGGGCGTGTCCTCGCCGGTGATCCAGCGCAGGATGAACGGCACCGCGAAGTAGAACCAGGTGATCACCAGCAGCAGCGGGATCGAGCGGAAGTAGTTGACGTAAGTGGCGGCGATGTTCGACAGCAGCTTGCTGTGCGACAGGCGCATCAGGGCCAGCACGGTGCCCAGGGCCATGCCGCCGATGATGCCCAGGGCCATCAGCTGCAGGGTCATCGCCATGCCTTCCCACAGGCCCGGCAGGGCGGGGATGATTTCGCTGAAATCCATCATTTACCCCCTACGGAGATCAGGCCGGGCACGGCGACTTTCTTCTCGATCATGCGCATGATCATCATCAGGCTCATGTTCAAGGTGAAGTAGATCAGCGTGGCCAGGGTGAAGGCTTCGAACAGGTTGGCGCTGAACTCGGCGGTCTGCTTGGTTTGCGCCAGCAGTTCCATCAGGCCGATCAGCGATGCCACCGAGGAGTTCTTGAAGATATTGAGGAACTCGCTGGTAAGCGGCGGAATGATGATGCGAAACGCCTGCGGCAACAGCACGTTCTTGTAGATCTGCGGCAGGCGGAAGCCCATGGCGTAGGCCGCGGCGGTCTGACCCTTGGGCAGCGCCTCGATACCGGTGCGCACCTGCTCGCAGACCCGCGCCGCGGTGAACAGGCCGAGGCACACCACCACCGACAGGTAGGCCGAGGTGGCCGGGTTGAGATCCTGCTTGAACCACAGCTCCAGCGGCTCGGGCAGCAGATCCGGCACCAGGAAGTACCAGAGGAACAGCTGCACCAGCAACGGTACGTTGCGGAAGATTTCCACGTAGGCGGTCGCCAGGCCGGACAGCCAGCGGTTCGGCAGGGTACGCATGACGCCGAGCAGCGAGCCCAGCGCCAGGGCGATGATCCAGCCAGCCAGGGCGATGGCGATGGTCCAGCCCAGGCCGGTGATAAACCAGTCCAGGTAGGTCTCGCTGCCGATGCCGGTGGACTTGAAGTAGATACCCCAGTCCCAGTTGTAATTCATTACGGTCTTCCCCTCTGCTGAGGAAAGGATCTGCTGCGCGTCGGCCCTGCTGCGTTGCTACGACCAACGGGAATAACAGCCGTAGGCTGGCCCGGAGGGTGAACAACGCGAGTCAAGCAGGCTCTGGTTCGCAAGATCTTGAATACGTTTACGGTGGCGAAGGCTGAGAGCGGGCAATGGTTGCCCATATCCGCCTGGGCGGACGGTCTCGGCTTCGTCAGGAATTAGGTTGGGGAAGCCGCTGACTTCCCCGGAGTCCCCGCGCCGTCACGCCTTGTGAGCGTGGCGGCGCATCACCGTCAAATCTGTTCTGCGGATTTGTCGGTCGGGTTGGCGATCAGCTTCTTCAGCTCGTCGCTCATGGGGAAATTCAGGTTCAGGCCCTTCGGTGGGACGGGCTGCTGGAACCACTTGGTGTAGATGTCGTTGATCTCGCCGGAAGCGAAGGTGTCGCTGATGGCCTTGTCGACCACTTTCTTGAAGCCGGCGTCACCCTTGCGCACCATGCAGCCGTAGATCTCGAAGGACTGCGGCGTGCCGACCACGGCCCAGTCGTCCGGCTTCTTGGCCTTGGCCATTTCGCCGGCGAGCAGGGCGTCGTCCATCATGAAGGCGACGGCGCGGTTGGATTCGAGCATCAGGAAGGACTCGCCGTGATCCTTGGCGGAAATCACGTTCATGCCCATCTTCTTCTCGGCGTTCATCGACTTGATCAGGCGCTCGGAAGTGGTGCCAGCGGTGGTCACCACGTTCTTGCCCTTCAGGTCTTCGAAATCGTTGATGCCGCTGGTCTTCTTGGCCAGCAGGCGGGTGCCCACCTCGAAGATGCCAACGGAGAAATCGACCTGCTGCTGGCGCTCGATGTTGTTGGTGGTGGAGCCGCACTCCAGATCGACGGTGCCGTTCTGCACCAGCGGAATACGGGTCTGCGAGGTGACCAGGTTGTAGCGCACCTTGAGGTCGGGCATGCCCAGTTCCTGCTTCAGCGCTTCGACCACTTTCAGTTGCAGGTCGTGGGAATAACCGATCGGCTGACGGGAGTTGTCGCCGTAGTAGGAGAAGGGGATGGAGGAGTCGCGGTGGCCCAGGGTGATGGTGCCGGAGTCCTTGATCTTCTTCAGGGTGCCGGTCAGTTCTTCGGCCATGGTCGGGGTGGAGATGATGGCGGCGGCAATGGCGGCGCCCAGTACACGGTGGAGAGTACGCATCTGTCGAATCCTCGATGTTGTTGTTTTCTGCGGGCGCTCGCTGGCGCTTTGCGTCTTCGGAAGTCTTTCGCATTCCTGTCGAGGTAAGAGCAGGTTGTGTGCCAGCCTTTATTTTTGATTTAAGTAATTGATTTATAAGGATTTAATTTTAATTTGAGAAGAGAGTTTGTTCGGCCTAGCGAATGCCGCCCGGTGTGGCGTTCGGAAACCCGAACGAGATGCCCGCTCGTAGGGTGCGCTGTGCGCACCGCCTCACGATCACAGGTGGCAATGGCCGGCCAAAGGCAGAAATGGCCAGTCGCGCTGTGGATCTGCAGTCTGCTCAATTGGTGGGCTGGCGGCGCTCCGCTTCATCCCACCATTGCAACTGCCATTGCCAGAAAGGCTGATCGCGCTTGCCCGTTACCGCTCAGTCTGTCCGCGCAGCTGTTCGATACGCGCATCCTTGTCCCGCCACAACTGGCTGACCCAGTCCTGCATCTGCTGGCGGAACGCCGGGTCGTTCTGGTAATCGCCCTGCCACAACGTCGGGTCGAGTTCGCGTGTCTGGATATCGATGATCACCTTGGGCACCTGGCCGCTGAGCAACGCCCAGAAGCCCGGCACATGCTTGTCGGGGTAAACCAGGGTGACGTCCAGTACCGCGTCGATCTGCTCGCCCAGGGCGGCCAGAACGAAAGCCACACCGCCGGCTTTGGGCTTGAGCAGGTAGCGGTAGGGGGATTGCTGCTGAGCCTGCTTGGCGGGCGTGAAGCGAGTGCCTTCGAGGAAGTTGACCACGGTTACCGGCAAGCGCTTGAATTTCTCGCAGGCGGCCTTGGTGATTTCCAGATCCTTGCCTTGCATATGCGGGTTCTTTTTCAGGAAGGCTTTGGAGTAGCGCTTCATGAAGGGGTAATCCAGCGCCCAGAACGCCAGGCCGAGAAAGGGCACCCAGATCAGTTCCTGCTTGAGGAAGAACTTGAAGTAGGGCGTCTTGCGATTGAACGCCTGCACCAGGGCCGGAATGTCGACCCATGACTGGTGATTGCTGATCACCAGGTAGGAGCTGTCGCTGCGCAGTTCGGCGTTACCACGGATGTCCCAGCGCGTTGGCGTGAGCAGGGCGAAGATGCGCTTGCAGTTCTCGGCCCAGAACTCGGCCACCCACATCACGCCGCGTGAGCAGGCATCGCGTGCGCCTTGCCCGGGCAGGATGAACTTGCCGAGGGCGATCAGCAGCAGCGGCCCGATCAGGATCAGGGTATTGGCGAGCAGTAGAACGATGTTGGCAAGGCCGGTCAGCAGAGGGCGCATGTCGACTCCATGGCGGGCGGTGAAGCGTCATCTTATGCAAGCGCGGCGCTTTGCTCAAAACACCAGGGGCTGGCCTATTGCCAGGTTAAGGTCTATATGCCAATGATCGTCGCCACGGACACCTGTCCAGGGAAGGCGCTCTCACCTGCCGGTATACATCATGCTCAAGCGGATCGCCGTCGCTGATCTACGCGTCGGAATGTTCATTCAGGAGTTTTGCGGATCCTGGATGGATCATCCTTTCTGGAAGTCCAAATTTCTCCTCAACTCCGAAAAAGATCTCGCTCGTATTCGCGACAGTGCAATCAGTGAATTGTGGATCGACGTCAGCAAGGGCAGCGATGTCGCCGCCGGTGTGCAGGCTGCCAGCGAGGCCGAGGTTGAGTGCGAGGCGCAGGCGCGACTGTTGGCTGCCATCGAGCCACCCAAGGTCAAGACATTATCGCTGGAGCAGGAACTGCAGCAGGCTGTGAAGCTCTGTGCCCGCTCCAAGCAGGCGGTAATGGCCATGTTCAGCGATGCGCGCATGGGCCAGGCGCTGCAGTTCGAACAGGCCGAGTCGCTGGTCGAGGAGATTTCCGATTCGGTAATGCGCCATCCCAATGCGCTGATCAGCCTGGCACGGCTCAAGCACGCCAACGAATACACCTACATGCACTCGGTGGCAGTCTGCGCCTTGATGATCGCTCTGGCGCGTCAGCTCGGCCTGCCCGAGGCGGCAGTGCGCGAGGCCGGATTGGCCGGGCTGCTGCATGACATCGGCAAGATGGCGGTGCCGCAAGCGCTGCTGGACAAGCCAGGCAAACTCACCGATACCGAGTTCGCCACGGTGCGCCGCCACCCGGAAGAGGGCGGCAGCATTCTCATCGCCAGCAAGCAGGTCAGTGCGCTGGTGCTGGACGTCTGCCTGCACCATCACGAGAAAGTCGATGGCAGTGGTTATCCGCATCACCTGCAGGGTGACCAGATCAGCCTGCTGGCGAAGATGGGCGCGGTCTGCGACGTGTACGACGCCATCACTTCCAATCGCCCGTACAAGCAGGGCTGGGATCCGGCCGAGTCGATCCGCAAGATGGCCGAATGGAAAGGCCATTTCGACGAGCTGGTGTTCCAGGCCTTCGTCAAGACCGTCGGCATCTATCCGGTCGGGGCGCTGGTGCGCCTGCAAAGTGGTCGCCTGGCGGTGGTGCTGGAGCAGAATCCCAAGGCGTTGCTGGCACCGAGGGTCAAGGTGTTCTTCTCGGCCAAGTCACGCATGCCGTTACCGCAGGCGGTGGTCGACCTGAGCAAGCCAGGTATCGAGGATCGCATCGTCGGCCGCGAGCCGGCAGAGGAGTGGGGGTTCGAGCGGCTCGATGAGTTGTGGAGCGGGCTTTCCCTGGAGGGGCAGGGGCGTTAGCCACGCAGCACCCTGTAATCCTTTTTCGGGAACATGCCGCGCTCGCCACAGTCGGAAGTGCGGTCAACCTGAGCATGAGGATTCTTCCGTGAAATACGCCCTGCTTCTACTGGCCGCCGCTATCAGTATGCCGACGTTGGCCGATGAGCAGCCCGACCTGTATGGCCGCTACGAATTGATCAAACTCCCCGCCCTGGGGCAGACCCTCAAGGCCAAGATGGATACTGGCGCCATGACCGCTTCGTTGTCGGCCAAGGACATCGAACCGTTCAAACGCGATGGCGAGGATTGGGTGCGCTTCCGCCTGGCTGTCGAGGGTGCCGAAGACACGCTTTACGAACACCCGCTGGTGCGCATCGCCGAAATCAAGAAACGCGCCGAAGAGGCGGGTGACTCGGCCCCGCAGGAAGTGGCCTATTCACAGCGTCCGGTGATCGAGATGCCGATCTGCCTGGGTGATGAGGAGCGCACGATCGAGGTCAACCTGACCGACCGCAGTACGTTCAGCTATCCCCTGCTGATTGGCGCCAGCGCCATGCGCGATCTTGGTGCGGCGGTGAACCCCGCCGAGCGCTACACCCGCGACCGTCCCCAATGCTGAGTTAATTGTCGCATTTCGGAAAAGGCTGATACTCATTGGCCATTACACTCGACGAGAGTGTCCCGTAGCGACTTCCCTGACTCTGGGGGCGACGGGCCTGCTTTTTGCTTTTAGCAATTCTTTGTTGCCTGCCATCCCTGGCGGCAACCCTACGGGCCGTCGCGGAGCGACGTCAAAAATTGCTCCAGGCAATTTTTTGCCAGGCCAGTAGGCCCAACAGGTCGCTGAGGTGTCGCCATGACAGGAGTACTCAAGCCGGGTGTACGGCTGCTCCAGCGTTTCGGTTTTGCCCACAAATTCCAGCTGGTGTTTCTGCTGTTCGCATTGCCGCTTGGCTATGCCTTGTGGGTGATCAGCAACGATTACCTGGCGCGGCTGCAGTCCGTCGACCAGGAGGTCGAGGGCGCCCAGGCGCTCGAGCGGATGGCCCAGGTGCAGCAGGAGCTGATTGCCCAGCGCACCCTGCTGGCGCGCTGGAAGGGCACCGAGAAAGCTGCAGAGGGGCTGCTGCAGCAGCGCGAAGCGCAGCTCGACGAAGCCTTGCAGAAGGCCGCCGAACCGCTGCAGAGCAAGCTGGTCAGTGACGAGGCGCGCCAGCATTTCCAGGCGCTGCAAGGTGAGCGTGACAGTCTGCGCGCGGCCGGCCTGGCCAAGGTGGCACTGCCCGATGCGCTGGAGCGTTACCAGAAAGCACTGCTCTATCTGATCGCACTGCGTGAGCAGGTGGCGACCGACAGCGCGCTGATTCTCGATCCGCGCCTCGATACCTACCTGATGATGGAGCAGATCACCTACATCATGCCGCGTCTGCTCGAGCAGCTCGGCACGTTCGCCGCCCAGGGCCATGGTGCGGTTGTCTCGCAGCATTTCACCCTGCAAAGTCGGGTGCTGATCCGCGACCTGCGTCGCAGCCTCGATGAGCAGCGGGCGCAACTGGTCAAGGCGCAGACCACCCTGTCGCGCGAGGCACCGCAGGCCATGCGCCAGCTGAGTGCGCCGTTCGAGGCCTCGCTCAAGGCTTTCGACGAATTTCTCCAGCAGATCGATCGCGACATGTTCGAAGCCAGCCCCATGGCGCTGACCCCCGAGCAGTTCGTGCAGCGGGTCGAGACCCTGGAGACGCAGTTGCAGGCGCTGCAACAGGCGCTCTATCAGCAGTTCTCCGCCAGCCTCGGGCACTACCGGCAGCAGGCGTTGCAATCGATGACCGAGGTGATCGGTGCCTTCGTCGTGCTGGCCCTGCTGGCGATGTACCTGCTGATGTGCCTGAATGCCTCGATCCGCATCAGCACCAGCAACATCATCGAAGCTGCGCGAGGGCTACTTGACGGTGACCTGCGTGTGCGCATGGAAGTCAGCGGCCGCGATGATCTGGCCGCCATCGCCCAGGCACTGAATACCGCGGTCGAGCAGATGCGCCAGTCGCTGCAGGGCGTCAATCAGGAAAGCCAGCAGCTCGATGGCACGGTAAAACTGCTCGGTGGCCAGGCGCGCGATGCGCTGGATGCGGTCGAGCAGCAACAGGCGCAGATGAGCCAGATCGCTACCGCGGCCACGCAGATGGCGGCCACCGCGCAAAGCGTGGCGCAGAGCTGCGAGCAGGCTGCCGTCGAAGCGCAGCAGACTCGCGAGGTGGCGCTGGGCAGCAACCAGCGTAGCGAGCGCACCAGTGCCAGCATGCGCCAGCTCAGCAGTCGCCTGAGCGACAGTGCCGAAGCGTTGCAGCAGTTGCGCGAACAAACCCAGCAGATCAACCGAGTGGTCGAAGTGATCAAGGGCATCGCCGAGCAGACCAACCTGCTGGCGCTCAATGCCGCCATCGAAGCGGCGCGTGCCGGCGAGGCCGGGCGTGGTTTTGCCGTGGTTGCCGACGAGGTGCGCTCGCTGTCCAAGCGCACCCAGGATTCCACTCAGGAAATCGCCCAGACCGTGGACGATCTGCAGCGCGTGGTTGGCCAGTCGGTGACCTTGATGGAGAGTGCCTGCAAGCAGGCTGATGGCGATATCGGTAGCGTGCTGGCCATGAGTGATGACCTGCAGGCCATCGTCGACTCGGTGCAACGCGTCACCGATCGCCTGGCGCAGATCGCTACTGCCGCCGAGCAGCAGGCAGCCACGGCCGATGAGGTCAGTGGCAATATCCAGCAGGTGGATCAGGCTGCCGGACAATTGCTCGACGGTGCCCAGGCGGTGAGCAGCGCTGCCGAGCAGTTGCGTCGGGGCAGTGAGGGGCTGGCGCAGAATACCCGGCGCTTCAGGCTGGACTGAAAGGTTGCTGGCCAGTGACCACGCTGGGTTGAGGCCGGGTTGGCCAAATCGGTTGCCTTGGCGTCGCTCCAAGGCTGACCGTTCGGCGTAACTCTGCTATAGCTCTGTCCTGCGTTCGTCCGTTGTTTGTCGAAGGCCTCACCTTAAAAGAACAAGCAGGAACCCCAGTATGAAGACCGTCGCCGAGATTCTCCGTAACAAGCCAAACGCCTATGTCTACAGCGTCGACATCGATGATTCCCTGCTGGTGGGGTTGCAGGTCATGGCCGAGAAGGGCGTGGGGGCTCTGGTGGTGTTGTCCGGCGGTCGCCTGGCGGGGATCGTCAGCGAGCGCGACTACGTGCGTAAGGTCGCCCTGGCCGAGCGCTCGATGCTCAGTGCCAAGGTCAGCGAAATCATGACCCGCGAGGTCATCAGCGTCGGCCCGCGTGACACCCTGCAGAGCTGCCTGGAACTGATGACCGAACGTCGCCTGCGCCACCTGCCGGTGCTGGCCGAGGGCGAACTGATCGGCCTGCTGTCCATTGGTGACCTGGTCAAGGAAACCATCGCCGAACAGGCCGACCTGATTCGCCAGCTGGAGCAGTACATCCGCGGCGAGATTCCGTAAGGCCTGTTCTCAGTGAGTAGTCCGGATGCAATCCGGGAAATCGCGCCACCTATTCCCCGGATTGCATCCGGGCTACGAGGCCAGCCACTGTAGGAGCGGATTTATCCGCGAAATCGCGGTGTAACTGCGGGCGACTACTGCGTGCAGGCACGCTTAGGCCGGTTTGACGTCAGTGTCCCGTAGGGCGGGTGAAACCCGCCAATACCTCACTGGCGGGTTTCACCCGCCCTACGGCTATCCCTCGCTTGACGCTGGCCCCCGTGCTCGGCAGTCTCCCGCAGTCGAATTCCAGGTGCAGGACGCCCGATGCCGCAGATACTGATAGTCGAAGACGAAGCCGCGATTGCCGATACGCTGGTCTATGCCCTGCAGGCCGAAGGCTTCGTCACGCAGTGGACGAGCCTCGGCGGCGAGGCGCTGACGCTATTGGAGAACGGCGCTTTCGACCTGGCCATCCTCGACGTTGGCCTGCCCGATATCAGCGGCTTCGAAGTCTGCAAGCGCCTGCGCCGTTTTTCCGAGGTGCCGGTGATCTTCCTTACCGCGCGCAGCGAGGAGATCGACCGCGTGGTGGGCCTGGAAATCGGGGCCGACGACTACGTGGTCAAACCTTTCAGCCCGCGTGAGGTGGCCGCTCGGGTCAAGGCCATCCTCAAGCGCGTCGCACCACGTGAAACGCCGGCCGCCAGCGCGCCGAGCGTCTTCCAGATCGACGATGCGGCCTTTCGCATTCACTACCACGGTCAGGCACTGAGCCTGACCCGTCACGAATTTCGCCTGCTGCGCACGCTGCTCGGCCAGCCGCGCCGGGTCTATTCCCGTGAGCAGTTGCTCGATGCCCTCGGTGTGGCCAGCGAGGCCGGCTACGAGCGCAATATCGACAGCCATATCAAGAGCCTGCGCGCCAAGCTGCGCGTCATCGCCCCTGCCGAAGAGCCGATCCAGACCCATCGTGGTCTCGGCTACAGCTACGAGCCGGAGATCTGAGTCATGCCGCTTGGCGTGCGCATCTTCCTCGTCTACTTCCTCTTCGTCGGCCTGGCCGGCTGGTTCGTGCTGAGCACGGTGATGGACGAGATTCGTCCCGGCGTACGCCAGAGCACCGAGGAAACCCTGGTCGATACCGCCAACCTGCTGGCCGAGATTCTGCGCGACGAGGTCAAGGCCGGCACGCTTGGCCAGGGCCGCCTGCACGAGGCGCTGGAGGCTTATGGCCGGCGTCAGCCGCAGGCCAGTATCTGGGGGCTGACCAAGGCCGAGGTCAACCACCGCATCTACGTCACCGACGCCCAGGGCATCGTCCTGCTCGACTCCACCGGGCTGGCGGTCGGCCAGGACTACTCGCGCTGGAACGATGTGCTGCTGACCCTGCGTGGCCAGTACGGCGCCCGTTCGACCCGTGAAGACCCGAACGACTCCGATTCTTCGGTGATGTATGTCGCTGCGCCGATCAAGGATGGCGAGCAGATCATCGGCGTGGTGTCGGTGGCCAAGCCCAATCGCACTCTGCAGCCCTATATCGAGCGTTCGCAGACGCGCCTGGGTTGGCTCGGCGCGGGGCTGATCGGTCTTGGCCTGCTGATCGGTGCGCTGCTGTCCTGGTGGCTGAGTGCGGCGCTGGGCAAGCTGACTCGCTATGCCCAGGCGGTCAGTGAGGGACAACGTGCCGAGGCACCGAACGTGCGCGGCGGTGAGCTGGGCCAGTTGGCCAAGGCGGTGGAACGCATGCGCACCGAGCTGGAAGGCAAGGCCTATGTGGAGCGCTACGTACACACCCTGACCCACGAACTGAAGAGCCCGCTGGCGGCCATTCGCGGTGCCGCCGAACTGCTCGAAGGCGATATGCCGGCCGAGCAGCGCCAGCGCTTCGTGGGCAATATCCAGCAGGAAAGCGCGCGTCTGCAGAACCTGATCGAGCGGTTGCTGCACCTGGCCCAGGTGGAGCAACGCCAGGGCCTGGAAGAGCGCATCGCCGTGCCCTTGGCACCCTTGGTCGAGGAACTGCTGGAGGCGCAACAGGCACGGATCACGGCGGGTGCTCTGCAGATCGAGCAGGCTCTACCGGCAGGGCTGAAGGTTCTGGGCGAGCGCTTTCTGCTACGCCAGGCGCTGGCCAATCTGCTGGATAACGCACTGGATTTCACGCCTACTGGCGGCTTGATCCGTATCACCGCCGAGCGCCAGGGCGAGCAGGTGCTGCTGCGCCTGTTCAACCAGGGCGAAGCCATTCCCGACTATGCGCTGGCCCGTCTGACCGAACGCTTCTATTCCCTGGCCCGACCCCATGGCGGGCGCAAGAGCACCGGGTTGGGGCTCAACTTTGTGCAGGAGGTGGTTGATCTGCATGGTGGTGAATTTCAGATCGGGAATGTCGAGGGTGGTGTGGAAGTGCGGCTGACGTTGCCAGGTACATAAGCAACGTAGGATGGGTAGAGCAGAGCGAAACCCGTTGGTGTTTGTTGTCCTGGGTATCGCTTAAATCAATCCTGGCTATTCGCTTGAGCGTCTTATTAAGTTGCGTGTGGCAACTACTTCGATAAGGTTGGGTAGCTGTTTTGCGTACCTGATCATAAATTTAATGTGGTCTTTATAGAGGCTCAGCTTTTCCTTGTAAAAGTCACCTGCAATAATCGACCTTCCCGAAGGTAGCATTAATGAGCCCATTGCTATTATTGATGCGTGGCTATAGCCATTGTAGAAATTCTTTGCTTGCTTGAGCCATTCTTTCCCCTCAATTAGTCCTAGGGTGTCTGCGTTAAGTAGAACGTTATCGATTGCTTTGTGAGGTCTTGTGTTGTTCCTGTTTTGCTGATAGGCATCGTAAAAATTAACTGGCTTTGCCTCTTTGCTCTTATCAATTATGATGTTGCGATCAGCGCTCAGAAGTATCGCTAGGCATAATGATTCATAGGAAATTCTCATGGTGTTTCCTGATGAATTTACATGTCCTTCAATCAAAAGCCTTGTGGCTGTTGCAAGGGACTCTATAGCCATAAAAGCGAATTCTTTTACCCATTTATGTTTTTGATTTTCAGAGTCGCTGAAATAGTGCTCAAAGCATGAATTGCTTTGTTCAAGAAGGTTGGCAATTATTGTTATTTCTGAGTCGAACTCTGAGCAAAATTCTGCTACTGAGCGATCAGTTACTAGAATGTCGCGGATACTCAAGTCTCCATTAATGGTTGTTATCCCGGGTTTCGCTACGCTCTACCCAGGCTACTTTCTTGGCTGTATTCGTGGTGGTTTCTGAAAGCTGCTGAAGTTTCTACTTTCGGACATCTATGGTGAGAAAGTCGAGCGGCTTGATCCATTTTAGGTAGTGTCCGACAAAATACTACGCACGCCGGTTTTATTAATTAATGATTTCTTATCTGACCAGCCCAGAAGGTA
Source organism: Pseudomonas berkeleyensis (assembly GCF_014109765.1). Classification (NCBI taxonomy): domain Bacteria; kingdom Pseudomonadati; phylum Pseudomonadota; class Gammaproteobacteria; order Pseudomonadales; family Pseudomonadaceae; genus Pseudomonas; species Pseudomonas berkeleyensis. The sequence goes on along the minus strand of NZ_CP059139.1, from coordinate 4,965,358 downwards.
GTTGCCTCCATGGGAAACTGACACCTTCGTTATTAGGTCTCGGTCGGGGAGTTCCGGGAAAATAGCTGAAGGGTCGTTTGTTGCTACTGCGATCACTGAATTTGTTGCGGTTGGCGGTTTGAGCCAAAATCTACTGTCGTAGGCAAACGATAAGGCTACGCCGAGTACTGGTGCTTTTTTGCAAATGTAGTTATTTAAAGCGCCATCTATTTTCTTTGTGCCTAGCTTGGTGTCGACGGATGTGGCGTTTGGTGAGTAATTGGATAATGGGTTGTTGGAATTTATTTGCGTTACAATCAGGCAGCCATTTTTTGAACGCACGATTATGGAGGGAAGCTCTTTTATGTGAAACACGGTGCCTTGTGTTCTTCGGTTTTCTGCGTATTTTTTTGCTAGCTCTAGGCTTGCATGCATACAGCCTTCAGAGTAGCGGGTTATCCATGTAGAGTGCCATGCATTTCTGCCGGTGAATACATAGTAAAGCAGTGTGGTAGATAAGCTTTCTACTTCTGAATTCGCAAGTTCAGGAAAATTACTTTCTTTGAAGCTTAGGAGTTCTGTCATTTTCAAGAGCCTAGTTGCAAATAGGCACCAAATGATGCATGGCTATCGAACGGGTGTGGTGGATAACATTCCTTGTCATTCTTCTGTTCCCTTTTCCATCTTGTTGGCTGACGCTAGGACGGAGCTATTGGCTGGTTATACACCAAGTGCGATGCGTAATGGCAAGTGGCTTTTAGGTGCATGTGGGAATGACGACACTATGGAGCCTTGGGCTCCCGCCTTCGCGGGAGTGACGGTAAGTGGTTTTGCAGGATTGCTGCGCTTCACGGGCGGCAATGATCGCGGATAAATCCGCTCCTACGGGTTGGTGGCGTATTTAGCGGTTGGCAGGCGGTCAGGTGGGGTGCGGTTAGGTGGATGAAAGAGCGTCATCCACTCTGCGAGGGCGATGGATTTGTAGGGTGGGCAACGCGAAGCTTGCCCATCGATGCGGGGGCAGACGTTCGGCCGCTTATATTTCCAGCGACGGCGCTTTTAGTGGCAAACGCAACAACTCCACCTGCCACCAGGTCGGCAGCAGACGGCGTACGTCCGGGCGGGCGAAGCGGTCGTCGATCAGATAGAGCACGCCCTGGTCTTCTGGCGTGCGAATCACCCGTCCCGCCGCCTGCACCACCTTCTGCATGCCGGGGAACAGGTAGGTGTAGTCATAGCCATTGCCGAACAGGGCATCCATGCGCTGGCGGATTTCTTCGTTGATCGGGTTGAGCTGGGCCAGGCCGAGGGTGGCGACGAAGGCGCCGATCAGGCGTTCGCCGGGCAGGTCGACGCCCTCACCAAATACCCCACCGAGCACGGCGAAGCCGATGCCGCGTCCGCCGATCTGGAAGCGTTCGATAAAGCCCTGACGCGCCGCTTCGTCCATCTGCCGTGATTGCGTCCACACCGGGATCTGTGGGTGATCGCGGCGTAGTTCCTGTAGTACCTGTTCCAGATACTGATAGCTGCTGAAGAAGGCCAGGTAGTTGCCGGGGCGTTCGGCGTATTGGCGCGCCATCAACTGGCAGATCGGCGCCAGCGAGGCGTCGCGGTGCTGGTAGCGGGTGGACAGGTTGCGTACCACCTGTACGTGCAGTTGTTCGGCGCTGAAGGGCGAGGCCACATCCAGACACTGGGTCTCTTCCGGCAGGCCGAGCAGGTCGAGGTAGTAGTGGCTGGGGCTGAGGGTGGCGGAGAACAGCGTGGCGCTGTGGGCGTCCTCGAAGCGCGGGCCGAGGAAGGGCGCCGGTAGGATATTGCGGATGCACAGGGTGGAATAGCTGCGCCCATTACCGAATTCATCGCGGTTGATATCGAACAGCGAGTGGGGGCCGAAGCTTTCCGCCAGGCGGCAGAACAGCATGGCGTCCATGTAGAAGCTGAGCAGCTCACCACCATTGCCTTCGGGCTGGTCGGTGAGCAGGTCGGTAATGGCGCTCACTGCCTTGCCCAGCGCGGCGAGCAACAAGTCCGGCGCCAGCGGATAGACCTGATAGGGCACCTCTTGCTCGCGGTGTAGTTGATCCCAGTGGCGGTCGACCCGTTCCAGCACGCTCTTCAGGCGCTTCGGTGCGTCGCGGCACATGGCCTTGAAACGCGCCTGATCCAGCTCGGCGCTGTACATGCCGCGCCCGCGCTCCACCAGGTTGTGCGCTTCGTCCACCAGCAGGCAGACGCGCCACTGGTTGATCAGGGTGAGGCTGTGCAGCAGGGCGCCGAGGTCGAAGTAGTAGTTGTAGTCACACACCAGCACGTCGCTCCAGCGGCACAGCTCCTGGCTCAGGTAGTAGGGGCATACGCCATGGGCGATGGCGATATTGCGTACCGCCTGCTGATCCAGCCAGCGTTCCTTGAGTGCCGCGCTGCGTGCTGCCGGCAGGCGGTCGTAGAAGCCCTTGGCCAGTGGGCAGGAGTCGCCATGGCAGGCTTTGCTCGGGTGCTCGCAGGCCTTGTCGCGAGCGACGTGCTCCAGCACACGTAGTGGGGTTTCCGGTTCACGCAGGCGTTGTAGGGCATCGAGTGCCAGGCGCCGGCCTGGCGTCTTGGCACTGAGGAAGAACAGGCGGTCGAGCTGCTGGCCGGGCATGGCCTTGAGCTGCGGGAACAAGGTGCCGAGGGTCTTGCCGATGCCCGTGGTGGCCTGCGCCAGCAGGTAGTGACCGTCGCGTGCGGCGCGGTACACGGCTTCGGCCAGTTGCCGCTGGCCATGGCGAAATTCACCGTAGGGGAAATTGAGGTTTTCCAGCGCCTGGTTGCGTGCCTGCTGGTGCGCCTGTTCCTGCCGCGCCCAGTGAATGTAGCGGCGGCAGTGCAGGGCGAAGAACTCGCCCAGCGACGCAGCGCTGTAGCGCTCGCGAAATACCGTTTCCTGCTGGGTCATGACGTTGAAGTACACCACCGCCAGATCCAGTTCCTCGAAGCCCTGCTCCTGGCATAGCAGCCAGCCGTAGATCTTGACCTGCGCCCAGTGCAGCAGGCGGTGGTTGGCCGGGATGCGCGCGACGTCGCCTCGGTGGGTCTTGATCTCTTCCAGCAGGCGAAACTCGGGGTCGAAGCCATCGGCGCGGCCGCTGACCGTCAGCCCCTCGAACTCGCCGATCAGTGGCAGCTCGGCCACGTAATCCGGACCGCGCCGGCCGACCACGGTGGCGTGCCCGGCCATGCCTTCGGCTGCGGTGGGCGAGGGGGTGAAGCGCAGGTCGAGGTCACCTTCCTTGGCGGTGAACTCGCACAGCTCGCGCACGGCGATGCGCAGGCTCACTCGCTCCACTCCACGTAGCAGACGCTGACCGGCATGCCGTGCTCGGCGCAGAAGGCCAGCCAGCGTTTCTGGTTGTCCTGCAGGCGGTCGCCGGGGCCTTTCACCTCGATCATCCGGTAGCGTCCCTCGGCGGGCCAGAACTGGATCAGGTCAGGCATGCCAGCGCGGTTCTCGCGGATGTCGGCCAGCAGGCGACGGAACCAGGCGGCCAGGTGCTGCGGAGGCAGGCAGGCCAATGCCTGTTCCAGGCGCTCGGCGTCGAGCAGCTCCCAGAACACGAAGGGTGACTGGATGCCGAACTTCTCGGCGTGCGTGCGGCGCATGGCCTCGATGTAGCTACCGTCGTCCAGACGTGCCAGACAGGCGGCGAATAGATCACTGCGCCGTGCATGGAAGTCGGCGCGGTGCAGATCCACCGGGCCGGTATGAAAGGGGTGGAAGAAGGCGCCGGGTAGCGGGGCGAAGATCGCCTCCCAACAGAGCAGGCCGAACAGCCCGCAGATCAATGTGTTCTCCACGTAATGCACGGGCGCATCCGGTTCGGCCAGGTGCATGGCCACGGCCAGCTCGACGCTGGCGGCGCGCGGCAGGCGCAGGTCGAGGCGATCCTCGATCAGTTTCGCCACCTTGGTCGCAGGCGGTAGGCCGAGGCGTTTGTTCAGGCGCGTACGTGCCCGTTCGGCCAGTTGCACTTCCTCACCATTGAGCGGTGCTTTGAGCACCTGATCGACCAGGGCCAGCGCTTCGGCATCGCGGCCGAGCCGCTCCAGCACGCGAATCTGTCGCTGGCGCGAGCCGGGGGCGTGGGTATCGCGGTACAGCATCAACGCCGAATCCAGCTCGCCGGCGCGCTCCAGGTGCTGTGCCAGCTGTAGCAGCAGGCGTTGATGGCGGTTGCCGATATGGGGGTTGTCGGTGCTGAACTCGCCCAGTTGCCGCAGTACCTCAGGCACGCTTGCGCCAGCGTCGAACGCCTCGCGGCAGACACGCAAGTGCAGATAGTCATCCACGTCCTGACGGTGGCGAAAGCCGCGCGAGCCCGGTTTGATCGGCACTTGCTCGTAGCGGAAGATGCCCAGGTCAGCCAGCACGAACTCTGACCAGTCCTGCGCCAGGTTGCCGAAGAACATCAGGCGCAGGCGGTCGCACAGCGGGCCGATGGCCAGGCTCAGCAGGCGCTCGTGCAGTTGCGGGCACCAGTCGACCAGGTTGCGCGGTTCGGTATGCAGCTCGCGCAGATGGTCGAGCACTTCGCTTTTCTTCAGGTTGCCGCCTGGCAGGTCGCGAGCGAAATGCACGGCCAGTTCATCCTTGAGCAGCAGCGCGCCGAGCTCGTCGAAACTCAGTGCGGCGCAGTCGATCAGCCAGCTCCGCTCCAGCAAGGGCGCGGCTGCGCTGGGGATGTCGCCGATCTCGGCATAGCGCAGTTTGCTCACGCGAAAGTGCACGCCCTTGCGCATCACCAGGCGCACCAGCAACGACTGGGCGGGCAGTGGTAGCTGGGGGAAATCCGCGACGAAGGCGTGCTCGGCTTCATCCATCAGGTCACGGTGATGGGCGTCGAGCCAGGCGAGGGCCTTGCGGAAGTTGGCCAGGTAATAGAGTTCGGGGGCATCGAGGGTGAGCATGGAACGGATTTTTACTGGTTTTTTATACAGATTCCAGCTGTTGCGATGACGACGAGACGGAAGGCGATAGGCTCATGCCGCTTGAGTGGTCTCTGCCCGCAGGTACTACGGCTCTGCCACAGGCGAGCATGTAGCGTAAAAGCAGTCGTCTGGAGCCAGGCAGAGCGGTATTGGATGGTGTCGTCACAGGCAGGTTGACGACCTTGGCCATGACTGCGGCTGATTATCGAGTCGAGGTGATTTGGCAATTCTCTTGCCGGATGGGTAACGTATCGCGCTATCGATTGGTCATGCGTTGCACCGAGTATTTTCGCTCAACGCTACACTCTGCGATTCAGGTGCGACCCACCTGCTCCTGCCGCCTGCCCACAAGGCCAGATCGGCATACCGACGCCCAATTGGTGTCCCCGCTACATGCGCCTATCCGGCGCAACCTGGTGACTGACCCGGTCGCCGCTGGATCAACCATGCCGTAGCGATTGCCGGCGTGGACTAACAATCACAATGATCCCACAAGGACGCCCCATGAAACTGTCCCGCTGCTTCACTGCGCTGGCTGCTGCCGCCGCGCTCACCGCTGCCTGTGCCTCGGCCCAGGCGCGCGAATACTCCGTGTCCACCGTTCTGTCCGATGCCTTCCCCTGGGGGCAGGCGGCGCAAAAGTGGGCCGATCTGGTCAACGAGCGCTCCGAAGGACGCATCACCCTGCGCGTCTACCCCAATGCGCAACTGGTCACCGGTGACCAGACCAAGGAATTCTCCGCCATGCGTTCCGGCCTGATCGACATGGCCGTGGGCTCGACCATCAACTGGTCGCCGCAGGTGCCGGAGCTCAACCTGTTCTCCCTGCCGTTCCTGATGAACGATAACGCCGACCTGGATGCCATCACCCAGGGCGAAGCCGGCAAGCTGGCCTTCGCTGCCATCGAGAAGCGCGGCATCGTCCCGCTGGCCTGGGGCGAGAATGGCTTCCGCCAACTGTCCAACTCGGCCAAGCCGGTGCGTGCGCCAGCTGATCTCAAGGGTTTGAAAATCCGCGTGGTGGGTTCGCCTTTGTTCCAGGACACCTTCACTGCCCTGGGTGCCAACCCGACGCAGATGAGCTGGGCAGACGCCAAGCCGGCGCTGACCACCGGTGCGGTGGACGGTCAGGAGAACCCGCTGTCGGTGTTCGACGTGGCGCGCATCGACCAGGCCGGGCAGAAGTACCTGACCCAGTGGAACTACATGGCCGACCCGCTGATTTTCGCCGTCAACCAGCGTATCTGGAAGGAGCTGCCGGAGGCCGACCGCGAGTTGCTGGCCCAGGCTGCCCGTGATGCCGGTGAGTGGGAAGTGGCGCTGTCGCGCGAGGCGGAAGTCAAGCGCCTGGCTGACATCCGCGAGCGGGGTGTCGAGCTGATCGAACTCAACGATGCCGAGCGTCAGGCGTTCGTCGATGCCACCCGCAGCGTGCATGAGAAGTGGGCACCGCGTATTGGCAAGGAGCTGATGGAGGCGGCGCAGAGCGCCATCGCCCAGCCCTGAGTCTTCGTTAGCTGCTTATCGGGAGCCCTCCAGATTGCGTGCAAACCACTGCGCTCGGCTCCCGTTTCTCCGAGGTTTCCATGAGCAATAAACCGGACGCGCCTATCGAGCGCGTGCTGGCGACCCTGGCGTTGGTGCTGATCAGTCTGATCAGCCTGGCCAACGTGGTGGTGCGCTATTTCACCAATGTGTCGTTCGCTTTCACCGAGGAACTCTCGGTGTTCCTGCTGGTGGTGCTGACCTTCGCCGGTGCTTCGGTGGCGCTGCGTCGTAACGGCCATATTCGCATCAGCATGATCGAGCAGATGTTCCCTCGTCTGCGCACCCCGCTGGTCTGGTTGCAGTGGCTGGCCGGCGTGCTGGTGCTGGGCCTGGTCAGCTGGTACGGCGGTCAGTTCGCCTGGGAAGAGTTTCAGTGGGAGTCGGAGTCGCCGGGCATGGGCCTGCCGAATTGGTGGTACGTGGTCTGGCTGCCGCTGCTGAGCCTGTTCATGCTGGTACGCCTGACCCAGATGACCCTGGATCGCCTGCGCGGGAGGATCAGCGATGAGCCCTGATCTGCTGCTGGTCATCAGCTTTCTCGTTCTGCTGATTCTGGGCGTGCCGGTGGCCTTCGCCCTTGGCCTGTCCGGTGCCATCGGCATCATCGCCGGGCTATCGCCGGACATGCTCGCTACCCTCGGCACCAACACCTACAACAGCGTGGCCAAGTATCCGCTGATCGCCATTCCGCTGTTCATCCTCACCGGCCTGGTGTTCGAGAAGGCCGGCGTGGCGATTCGCCTGGTGCGCTTCGCTCAGGCCTTGATCGGCCCACGCCACGGTGGTCTGGGCATGGTCGCGGTGCTGGTGTGCATGATCATGGGCGGCATGAGCGGTTCCGGCCCGGCGGACGCTGCGGCAGTGGCCATGGTGATGTTGCCGAGCATGACCAAGGCTGGCTATCCCAAGCCGTTCTCGGCCACGGTGATCGCCGCGTCGGCGTCCACAGCGATCCTGATTCCGCCGTCGATTGCGCTGATTCTGTATTCCATCGTGGTGCCCGGCGTGGATCTGCGCGCGCTGTTCGCCGCCGGCTTGTTCCCCGGCATCCTCGCCGGTCTGACCTTGCTGCTGCCGGTATGGCTGATATCCCGTTATTACGGCTGGGAAGCGCCGCAGGGCGAGGAACGTCCGCCGCTGTGGGCGAGCTTCAAGGAAGCACTGCCGGCGTTGTTCGCGCCGATCCTGATCCTCGGTGGCCTGCGTAGCGGCCTGTTCACGCCGACCGAAGCGGCCGTGGCGGCAGTGGCCTACGGCATCGTCATCGGTCTGTTCGTCACCCGCGAGCTGGACTGGCGCAGCCTGTGGCGCCTGTGTGGCGAGGCGGCGGTGATTTCCGGCGTGGTCATGCTGATCATCGCCCTGGCCGGTATCTTCGCCTGGGCCGGCACCATGCTTGGTACCTTCCGCCATCTGGCCGAGTGGATGATCTCGCTGTCGGATGACGGCACTACCTTGCTGATTCTGGTGATGCTCGCGGTGCTGCTGGTGGGCATGCTGCTCGATGCGATTTCCATCTACCTGATCCTCATGCCGATCCTGATTCCGGTGATGCAGCACTTCGGCTGGAACCCGGTGTGGTTCGGCATCCTGTTGGCGATGAACATCGCCATCGGCCAGTTCACCCCACCGGTGGCGGTCAACCTGCTGGTGACCACCGAAGTGGCGAAGATCAGGCTGGAGCAGACGGTCGGCTGGGCGCTGCTGTTCGTGGTGATCATGGGCAGTGCGCTGGTGTTGGTGGCGATCTTCCCGGAAATCGCCCTATGGCTGCCGCGTAAGCTCGGCTATACGGTGTAACCCGTTGCGGGAGCGGTACCCACCGCTCCCGCATCGCCGCTTAAGCCCCACCCATTCTCCACACAATCTCCACGCTCGCCCCACACGCCTCCCATCGTCGCTGCCCAGACTCTGCCGTACCTTCACTCGCTACGGAGAGCCGTACCATGACCCGAACCCTGGGCTTCAAGCTGGGCGCCATTGCCCTGCTGATCCTGCTGCTGATGATTCCCCTGCTGATGATCGACGGCCTGGTCGATGAGCGCCAAGGCCTGCGCTATCAGGTGTTGCAGGATATCGCCCGCAGTTCCAGCTACCGCCAGCAGATCACCGGGCCGATCCTGGTGCTGCCTTACGTCAAGACCACCCACGAGTGGAAGACCAACGAGAAGACCGGTGAGCGCTACACCGAGGAGCGCCAGCGGCGTGGTCGCCTGTACTTCCTGCCGGAACGCTTCGTGCTCGAAGGGCAGGTCAATACCGAGCTGCGTGCCCGTGGCATCTACGAGGCACGCCTGTACCGCAGTGATAGCCAGGTCAGTGGCCAGTTCCGCCTGCCTGCGCGTTTTGGTCTGGGCGATGAGCTGGGCTTCTATCGCTTCGACGCGCCCTTTCTCGCGGTGGGGATCAGCGATATCCGTGGGATCAGCAATGACCTCAAACTGCGTCTGAATGGCCAGACCCTGAGCTTTGCACCCGGTACCAACGACAACCGTTTTGGCGATGGCGTGCATGTGATGCTGCCGTCGCTGGACAGCCAGGGCGGGCAGTCGCTCGACTTCGCCTTCGACCTCAAATTGCAGGGCACCGAACAGCTCGGTGTGGTGCCGGTGGGGCGCGACAGTCGCGTCAGCCTGAAATCCGACTGGCCGCACCCGAGCTTCGTCGGCGAGTACCTGCCGAGTCGTCGTGAGATCACCACTCAGGGTTTCAACGCCGAGTGGCAGACCAGCTTCTTCGCCACCAACCTCGAGGAGGCACTGCGCAGCTGCGCCAGCGAAAACCAGTGCCAGAGCCTGTTCGGCCGCAGCTTCGGCGTCAGTTTCGTCGACCCGGTGGATCAGTACCTGAAGACCGACCGCGCGATCAAATACGCACTGCTGTTCATCGCCCTGACCTTCGCCACCTTCTTCCTCTTCGAGGTACTCAAGCGCCTGGCCGTGCACCCGGTGCAATACGCCCTGGTCGGTCTGTCGCTGGCGCTGTTCTACCTGCTGCTGCTGTCGCTGGCAGAGCACCTGCCATTCACCCTGGCCTATGGCATATCGGCAGGAGCCTGCGTGGGCCTGATCGGCTTCTACGTCAGCTTCGTGCTGCACAGCTGGCAGCGTGGTCTGGGCTTTGGCGCCTTGCTGGCGGCGCTGTACGGGATGCTGTTCGGCCTGCTCAGCGCGGAGGACTACGCGCTGTTGATGGGCTCGCTGCTGGTGTTCGGCGTGCTCGGTAGCGTGATGGTACTGACCCGCAAACTCGACTGGTACGGCGTCGGTCGCACCGCTGCCTGAATCTGATCGGCGCGGCGCTGGCCGCGCCGCCTTTCTGGAGAAAATTCCATGCGTCTTCTCATGCAGTTTTCCGCTTGCCTGGGGCTTGGCCTGGTGGTGGCGGTGATGATCCTCATCGGCCTGATGTTCTGCGGCTGGTTCAACCTGATCGACGGCCTGTTGCTGACCGGAAAACCGCTGGCCAGCCTGAGCCTGGTGGTGCTGCCGGAGGGCTTCTGGAGTGCCCTGACCGGCATACAGGATGCAGCCAACAACGGCACGCTGCGCTCCTTCCTGTCGCTGTGCGCGGCGCTCGGCCAGGTCGGCCTGCTGCTGGCGCTGGGCTTCATGCGCCTGTGGTACCGGGCATGAGCGGGCATATCGGTTTGCGCGAAGAAGCACGCGCCGGACGCCTGCTGGCGGCGCGTATCGACTGCCTGTTTCGTGACGCCTGGCATGGGCAGGTTGTCGGTGCTGACGTAGACTCGCGGCCCGATGACTCGGAGGAACTCAAGGATGAAACCCACGCTCTTCATGGCGCTCGCGGGCCTGCTGTTGGCCACTGCAGCGCAGGCCGATGATTGCCGCCTGCAACTGCCTGGCTGGATCGAGCAGGCGCATCCCGGCCAGGCGCAGGGGAGGGCGCTGGAAGATGAGCGCGGCCGCTATCGGGTGGCTGCTGAGCAGAGCATCTGCAAGGTCTGGCCGGCGCGTCCGCACTTGACGCTGGTGGCATTACTGCTGGTACGCGAAGAGGAAGACGATCACGGCGATGTCGATCTGGAAGTGTTGGTGCTCGACAGCGTCAGACAGACCTTCGTAGCGCGCATGGTCGAGCCACAACGACTAGATTGGGATGTCGTCCAGGTCGACTCGATGATCTTCGACACTGCCCTCTATCGCCTGCGTGGCGATGACCTGGCCTTCGGCGTACGCATCTCGCGCAGCGCCGATTCGAGCGCCAAAGCCTCTCGTGAAACCCGGCTCGCGCTTTACGAACTCGATGGCGAGCGAGTACGCCTACTACTGAGTGAACTGCCCGTCGCCACCTTCTGGGGGGAATGGGATGCCCAATGTGCCGGAATGTTCAGCGACTCGACGCGCGTGCTGATCGTGACCGAGCGAGTAGGTAACAACGGTTATCGTGACCTGTTGTTCAAGCAGACGCGGGTGGAGAGTCGCAAAGCGCAGGTGGCGGGTGAGTGCAAGACTGTCGAACAGAGCACGCATCGGGCGGAATTTCCCATCGAGTACGACGAAGACCGCTATCTGCTGCCGATAGAGTTCGTGTCGGAGCCTGGCGTGCCATAGATACAGATCAATAAAACAGCCCCGGAGCCCTCCTAGAATCGCCGGCTTTGCCTTGCAAGCAGGTGCTCCATGCTTTCCCGTCCAGAACTGCTGTCGCCGGCCGGCAGCCTGAAGAACATGCGCTACGCCTTCGCCTACGGCGCCGACGCGGTGTACGCCGGCCAGCCGCGCTACAGCCTGCGCGTGCGCAACAACGAATTCGACCACGCCAACCTGGCCCTCGGCATCGCCGAGGCACATGCCCAGGGCAAGCAATTCTACGTGGTGGTCAACATCGCCCCGCACAACGCCAAGCTCAAGACCTTCCTCAAGGATCTGGAGCCGGTGATCGCCATGGCGCCAGATGCACTGATCATGTCCGACCCCGGCCTGATCATGCTGGTGCGCGAGCACTTCCCGCAGATGCCGATTCACCTGTCGGTGCAGGCCAATGCGGTGAACTGGGCCAGCGTCGAGTTCTGGCGTCGCCTGGGCCTGACGCGGGTGATCCTCTCGCGCGAGCTGGCGCTGGAGGAAATCGAGGAAATCCGTCAGGCCGTGCCGCAGATGGAGCTGGAAGTGTTCGTCCATGGCGCGCTGTGCATGGCCTATTCCGGGCGCTGCCTGCTGTCGGGCTATATCAATCGCCGTGATCCCAACCAGGGCACCTGCACCAACGCCTGCCGTTGGAAGTACGACGCCACGCCGGCCAGGGAGAACGAGACCGGCGATATCGTGCAGGTAATCGAGCCGACGCTGGGACAGGGTGCACCGACCAGCCAGGCGTTCCTGCTGGAAGAGGCGAGTCGGCCTGGTGAGCAGATGGCGGCCTTCGAGGATGAGCACGGCACCTACATCATGAACTCCAAGGATTTGCGCGCGTTGCAACATGTGCCGCGCCTGGTCGCCATGGGCGTGCATTCGCTGAAGATCGAGGGGCGCACCAAGAGCCACTTCTACTGCGCACGGACGGCACAGGCTTATCGCCGTGCCATCGATGATGCGGTGGCCGGGCGCGCGTTCGACATGAACCTGATGGGTGACCTCGAGTCACTGGCCAATCGTGGCTACACCGAGGGCTTCCTGCGTCGTCATGTGCATGACGAGTACCAGAACTACCAGCGCGGCAACTCGCAGGCCGAGCGGCAACAGTTCGTCGGCGAGCTGACCGGAGAACGGCGTGGGGAGTTGGCGGAAGTGCTGGTGAAGAATCGCTTCGAGGTGGGGGACGGCATCGAGCTGATGACGCCGCAGGGCAATCGCCGATTCACGCTCGAGCATATGGAAAACACCCGTGGTGAACGCAGCACCGTCGCGCCAGGTGATGGCCATCGGGTCTACCTGCCTGTGCCAATAACCGGTGACCTGCGTCATGCACTGATTTTGCGTGATCTCTAGCCCCCGACATTGGTCGTATATTTTGTTACAACCCCCTTGATAACGCTGGATAGGCCTGTTCTAGAGGTGTTCGCGTAATACTAAAGTCGTCTGTCGCGTGTGCATGGCAAGCCTAGAGTACGGCTCACCAGCCCCCCTCTGTCGAGGATAAAAATAAAATGCACGACGATACTTACGCGCGGATTCAGGCGAATCCGCATTTCAAGGATCTGGTAGCCAAGCGCGATCGTTTCGCTTGGACACTGTCCGCCATCATGTTGAGCCTGTACGTGGCTTTCATCCTGCTGATCGCCTTCGAGCCGCAAGTGCTCGGTGCGCGTATCAACCCCGACTCACCGATCACCTGGGGCATCCCCATGGGCGTAGGGCTGATTCTCTCCGCCTTCGTCCTGACCGGTATCTACGTGTTCCGCGCCAATGGTGAGTTCGACGCCCTCAACCAGGCCGTGCTCGATGAGGTGCAGAAATGATCGCCCGTCTCCTGACTTTCGCAGTTCTGCTGCTCACCAGCTCGGCCCTCTGGGCGGCTGGCGCCATCGAAGGCGACGTGCAGCGTCAGCCGATGAACACCTCGGCCATCATGATGTTCCTGGCCTTCGTTGGCGGCACCCTGTACATCACCTACTGGGCATCCAAACGCAACACCTCCACCTCCGACTTCTACACCGCTGGCGGTAGCATCACCGGTTTCCAGAACGGTCTGGCGATTGCCGGTGACTACATGTCCGCGGCGTCCTTCCTGGGCATTTCCGCCCTGGTTTTCACCAGCGGCTACGACGGTCTGATCTATTCGATCGGCTTCCTGGTCGGCTGGCCGGTGATCCTGTTCCTGATCGCCGAGCGCCTGCGCAACCTGGGCAAATACACCTTCGCCGACGTGGCCTCCTACCGCCTCAAGCAGAAGGAAATCCGCACCCTGTCCGCCAGCGGCTCGCTGGTGGTGGTGGCCTTCTACCTGATCGCGCAGATGGTCGGCGCCGGCAAGCTGATCGAGCTGCTGTTCGGCCTCGACTATCACGTTGCCGTGATCATGGTCGGCGTACTGATGGTGCTCTACGTGCTGTTCGGCGGCATGCTTGCCACCACCTGGGTACAGATCATCAAGGCGGTGATCCTGCTGTCCGGTGCCTCGTTCATGGCCCTGATGGTGATGAAGCATGTCAACTTCGACTTCTCCATGCTGTTCTCCGAAGCCATCAAGGTGCACGAGAAGGGTGAGGCGATCATGAGCCCTGGCGGCCTGGTGAAAGACCCGATCTCGGCGATCTCCCTCGGCCTGGCGCTGATGTTCGGTACCGCTGGTCTGCCGCACATCCTCATGCGCTTCTTCACCGTGAGCAACGCCAAGGAAGCCCGCAAGTCGGTGTTCTACGCGACAGGCTTCATCGGTTACTTCTACATCCTGACCTTCATCATCGGCTTCGGCGCGATCCTGCTGGTCGGCACCAACCCGGACTTCCGCGATGCAGCGGGCGGCCTGATCGGTGGCAACAACATGGCGGCGGTGCACCTGGCCAACGCCGTGGGCGGCAGCATCTTCCTGGGCTTCATCTCGGCCGTGGCCTTCGCCACCATCCTCGCGGTGGTTGCCGGTCTGACCCTGGCAGGCGCCTCTGCCGTGTCGCACGACCTGTACGCCAGCGTGTACAAGAAGGGCAAAGCCAACGAGAAGGATGAGCTGCGCGTATCGAAGATCACCACCCTGTGCCTTGGCGTTCTGGCCATCGTGCTGGGCATCGCCTTCGAGAAGCAGAACATCGCCTTCATGGTTGGCCTGGCCTTCTCCATCGCGGCGAGCTGCAACTTCCCGGTGCTGTTCCTCTCCATGTACTGGAAGAACCTGACCACCCGTGGCGCCATGATCGGCGGCTGGCTGGGCCTGATCACCGCGGTCACCCTGATGATCCTCGGCCCGACCGTCTGGGTCTCGGTACTGGGTAACGCCAAGGCGATCTTCCCGTACGAGTACCCGGCGCTGTTCTCTATCACCGTTGCCTTCATCGGTATCTGGTTCTTCTCGATCACCGACAAGTCGACGGCTGCCAACGACGAGCGTGCACGCTTCCTGCCGCAGTTCGTTCGTTCGCAAACCGGCCTGGGTGCCAGTGGTGCAGCTGCTCACTGATTCCTGACGCGGTAACCACAAGGGCAGCCCTCGGGCTGCCCTTGTTCGTTGTGGGTACAAAAGCGTGTTGTGTTTATCGGGGAATGCGTGGGATTCGGTGCGCACGGCGCACCCTACGTGTGGTGATCAACTTGCGAGCAGAAGGTAGGGTGCGCCGCGCGCACCGAGCGGTGACAGGAAGGCCGGTCAGCTGGGTGAGTTTGCTCGCACCTGGTGGGGAAATAGAGTCAGAGCGACATTGCCTGCTGGCGCCGACGGCGGCTGGAGAGACGACGCTCCAGCTCGATCAAACTGTCCACGCCCTGGCGGCGAGCCTTGCTGAACAGCATCAGGCTCAGCTCGGCGGTGACCAGAGCATCGGCGCTGGCATGGTGGCGTTGCTGCACCTGCAGGCCGAACTCGGCGATCCACTCGTCCAGGCCGCCTTGGCGAATCCGCGATTGCGGGCAGAGCAGTGGGGCGATTTCGGCGACGTCGAAGAAGCGATGCTGCAGGCGATAGCCCAGGCTTTGCTTCAGGGCGCCGGCCAGCATGCGTCGGTCGAACTCGGCATGAAAGGCCAGCAGTGGGCTGTCGCCGACGAACTCCATGAAATCCAGCAGCGCTTCGGCAGGGTCGACGCCGCGGGCCACTTCGCCCGGGGCGATGCCGTGAATCAGGGTGCTGGCGCTGGCATGGTGATCCGGGCGATGCAGGGTGCGTTCGAACTGCTGGCTGAGCTCGATGGCGCCGTTCTCGATAACCACCGCGCCAATCGATAACACCTGATCGCGGCGCATGTTGAGACCGGTGGTTTCCAGGTCGAGGACGACGAAGCGTTGCTCGCGCAGCGGACGCTCGTCGAGCGCTGCGGGTTCGGCCAGGGCCTGGCGGCGCTCCAGCTGCTGCTGGGTCAGGGCTGGGCCGCGGCCGCTGAACCAGTTGAACTTGCTCATAACTGATACCTCAGTGCCAGGCTGCTTTGCAGGCGCTGTGCCTGGCGGAAGGACTCGCGCAGGATACGTCGATCCAGCAGGTTCAGGCTGTCCGGGTCGAGACGGTTGGAGTAGGGGCGTTCGTCGCGCGCCTGCAACTGGTGCTGCTGCATGCGCGTCTGTTGAATGAAGTGATAGGCCTCTTCGAAAGCCGCGCCGTCCTGGGCGTCGATAATACCCTTGGCGATCAATGCGCGCAGGCGTTCCAGGGTGCCGACCGCGCCAATGCCATTGGCCAGGGCGAGCAGGCGCGCGCCATCGACGAAGGGCGTCAGGCCCTGCACCTTGAGATCCAGAGTGTCCTTGTCGGCCCCGGAGCGGGCTACCACGAAATCGCGGAAGCGTCCGACCGGTGGGCGCTGGCGTAGCGCATTCTCGGCCAGCATGCGCTGGAACAGGTTGTTGTCGCCCACATGCAGGAGCAATTCATGGCGCAGTTGTTCGCAGCCATCGAGCGGCCCCCAGATCGCCCGCAGGTCGAAGTAGATCGACGAACCCAGCAGGTTTTCCGGAGTGGCTTCCAGCACGAAGCGACTGAAGCGGCGTGACCACTCCTGACGCGACAGACACAGCTCGGGGTTGCCAGCCATGATGTTGCCCTTGCACAGGGTGAAGCCACAGCGGCCCAGGCGCTGGTTGATTTCCGCCGCCAGGGGCAGCAGGCGTCCACGGATGAGGGCCGCCTCCGCGGCGTCGGCCGCTTCGAAGAGGATGCCGTTGTCCTGGTCGGTATGCAGCGTCTGCTCGCGACGCCCTTCGCTGCCGAAGCACAGCCAGGTGAACGGAATGCCGGGGTCGCCCATTTCTTCGAGCGTCAGTTCGATCACCCGGCACACGGTGTGGTCGTTGAGCAGGGTGACGATGTGGGTGATCTGCGTCGAACTGGCGCCGTGGGCCAGCATGCGGTCGACCAGCAGGCGGATGTCGCTGCGCAGCCCGGCCAGGGTCTCGATCTTGCCGGCATGGCGAATGGTGCGCGCCAGGTGCACCAGATCCACGCGCTGCAGGCTGAACAGGTCGCGTTCGGAAATCACCCCGCACAGTTGTTCGTTCTCTACCAGGCAGACATGGGCGATATGCCGCTCGGTCATGGCGATGGCGGCATCGAATGCGCTGGCGTCCGGTGCCAGGTAGAACGGGCGATGGGTCATCAGGTTGACGATGGGCTGGGCCAGGTCGATGCCGTCTGCCACGACCCGGCGCAGGTCGCGCAGGGTGAAGATGCCGAGCGGATGGCGCTTGGCGTCGAGAATCACGATGCTGCCGACATGCTGCTCGTGCATCAGGCGTACGGCATCGCGCAGCGGCGTGTCCGGCGTGCAGCCGATGGGCTGACGCATGGCCAGCTCACCCAGGCGCGTGTCCAGCGAATACTGCGCGCCGAGGGTTTCCACGGCGCGCAATTGCACTTGCTGGTTGACCTGATCGAGCAGGCTGCTGACGCCACGCAGGGCGAAGTCGCGCAACGGGTTGGAGATGGCGAACAGCTTGATGAAGGCGTGCTTGGCCAGCAGCAGGCAGAAGGTTTCTTCGGCGGCCAGGTGCTCGGTGCGCGTGGCACGTTCGCCGATCAGCGCCGCCAGGGGGAAGCACTCGCCGGCAGTGATCTCGAAGGTGGTCTCGGTGCCGCGCCTGGCCGAGTGAGGGCGTTCGCCGTGCACCCGGCCCTGTTTGACGATGTAGAAATGCTCGACCACGCCGTCACTCGGCTTGATGATCGATTCGCCTTCGTCGTAGAAGCGCAGCTGGCAATTCTCGACCAGGTAGGCCAGATGGGCCGTGTCCATCTGGTTGAACGGCGGAAATTTCTGCAGGAATTCCATGGTGCCATGGATGTTCTGCAGCACAGCCGTTTTGCCGGCCTGGGAGAGCGCGTCCGCTTTGCTCATGGAGCGGCCTCGTGGTTTGGGGAGAATGCCAGTGTGGCCAGCGTTAAGTGCCTTGCCCATTGCACATAAGTAGTAGGGGTATTACTTGAGACGAAAATCTTTCTCATTTGACGAAATTTTTACGTCTGCGGGTGCACACTGGTAATCCCTGATGCCGTTTCGCTTACATCGCGCGGCAGGCCAGGCTCCCCGCAGAATCGCAAGGCAGTCCCATGCAGTCATCCCCATCCGCAGGCAGACCGGCTACACCCATCAGTATCGGCAGTCATCTGGCATTCATTCTGGGCAGCGCCCTGTGCATGTTGCTGCTCTTCGCCCTGGCCCGTGCCGGGCTGCTGGCCTACAACCACGCATTGATCGCCGATACACCGGCCAGCACGTTCGTCGAGGCCTTTCTCAATGGTGCGCGTTTCGACCTGCGCCTGATCGTCTACCTGTGCGTTCCGCTCAGCCTGTCGCTGCTCAGTGTGCGGGCGATGCGCGCGCGGCGTCTGCACGTGACCTGGCTGACCGTTGCCAGTAGCCTGTGCCTGTTCCTGGCCGTGACCGAGCTGAATTTCTATCGTGAATTCCACCAGCGCCTGAACAGCCTGGTGTTCCAGTACATGCAGGAAGACCTGGGTACCGTGACCAGCATGATCTGGAACGGCTTTCCCGTGCTGCGTCTGTTGCTGGTCTGGGCATTGGCGACGCTGTTGCTGGCCTGGTTGTTCCGACGTATCGAGCGCGCCACGCGGGCTCCTGAGCATGCCGCGGCCCCACGTTGGCCGGCGCGTACGGCGGTATTCGTACTGTTTCTGCTGGTCTGCGTGGTGGCTGCGCGCGGCACCCTGCGCTCCGGCCCGCCGCTGCGCTGGGGCGACGCCTATACCACCGATTCGATGTTCGCCAATCACCTGGGCCTCAACGGCACGCTGACCTTGGTGGACGCAGCCTCGAACTATTTCTCCGATCACCGCGACAACAGCTGGAAGGCGACCCTGCCGGCTGCCGAAGCACTGCAGGTCACCCGCGACATGCTGCTGACCCCGCGCGACCAGTTGATCGACGCCGATCGGGCCGCTGTGCGCCGTATCTATACGCCGCCGGCCGAGGGACAGCTGCCGCAGGTGCGCAATGTGGTGGTGATTCTCATGGAGAGCATGGCTGGTCGTTACATTGGCGCCATGGGCAACCAGGACGGCATCACGCCGAACTTCGATGCGCTGGCCAAGCAGGGTTTGTTGTTCCAGCGCGTATTCTCCAATGGCACGCACACGCATCAGGGCATGTTCGCCACCATGGCCTGTTTCCCCAACCTGCCGGCGTTCGAATACCTGATGCGCATGCCTGAGGGCAGCCACCAGTTCTCCGGGTTGCCACAGCTACTCAGCGCTCGCGGTTACGACGACATCTACGTCTACAACGGCAGCTTCTCCTGGGATAACCAGTCTGGCTTCTTCGGCAACCAGGGCATGCGCAACTTCGTTGGGCGCGAAGATTTCGTCGATCCGGTGTTCATCGATCCAACTTGGGGGGTGTCCGATCAGGACATGTTCGCCCGTGGTGCCGATGAGCTGGCGCGCCTGGGGCGCCAGGGCAAACCGTTCTATGCGCTGCTGCAGACACTCTCCAACCACACGCCTTATGCCTTGCCGGAGGATCTGCCGGTCGAGCGCGTCACCGGCCACGGCTCGCTGGACGAACACCTGACCGCCATGCGCTATGCCGATTGGTCGCTCGGCCAGTTCTTCGCCAAGGCGCGCCAGGAGCCCTATTTCAAGGACACCCTGTTCGTGGTGCTGGGTGATCATGGTTTCGGTAACGATGAACAGATCACTGAGATGGATCTGTCGCGCTTCAGTATCCCGCTGCTGTTGATCGGCCCCGGTGTGCAGGAAACCTTCGGCGGCAGCAGTGTCATCGTTGGTAGCCAGATCGATGTGGTGCCGACCATCATGGGCCGCCTTGGCCAGCCGGTGCAGCAGCAGTGCTGGGGCCGCGACCTGCTGGCGTTGCCGCCAGGCGATGAGGGGGTGGCGGTGATCAAGCCGTCCGGCAGCGACCAGACCGTTGGCCTGGTGACAGGCGAACGGATTCTGATCAAGCCGCGTGATCGCGACGCGCGTCTGTATCGCTACCAGTTGGGCCATGACGCCCGCGCGGAGGTGATCGACGATGCGCAGGCGCGCAGCGAACTGGAGCGCAAGCTGTCGGCTTTCGTGCAGACGGCGACTTCCAGCCTGCTGGGCAACACCACGGGGGCAACGGCGGAGAAGGCGGCACAATAGTGGCGTACTGCTTCGCGCACGGATCGCCGCCCGAGCCAAGTAGGGCGGATCGGAACGCCGGCCGCTCGTAGCGCCAGCGAACAGCCCGCCGGGCCATACTACCCAATAAAAAACCGCCCCTGAGGGCGGTTTTTTCATGCTCGGGCACTACGTTTGTAGTGCCTTGGCGCGCGACTTACAGGCCGTTCTTGGCCTTGAATTCGCGACGACGGCGGTGCAGCACTGGCTCGGTGTAGCCGTTGGGCTGCTTGGTGCCTTCGACCACCAGTTCCAGGGCGGCCTGGAACGCGATGTTGTTATCGAAGTCCGGCGCCAGTGGGCGGTACAGCGGGTCGTTTTCGTTCTGACGGTCGACCACCGGGGCCATGCGCTTGAGGCTCTCGACCACCTGCGCTTCGGTGACGATACCGTGACGCAGCCAGTTGGCCAGCAGTTGGCTGGAGATACGCAGGGTGGCGCGGTCTTCCATCAGGCCGACATCATTGATGTCCGGCACCTTGGAGCAGCCGACACCCTGGTCGATCCAGCGCACCACGTAGCCGAGAATACCTTGCGAGTTGTTGTCCAGCTCGTTGCGGATCTCTTCCTGGCTCCAGTTGGTGTCCTTGGCCAGCGGGATGGTCAGGATGTCATCCACCGACGCCGGGGTGCGCTTGGCCAGCTCGGCCTGACGCGCGAACACGTCGACCTTGTGGTAGTGCAGGGCGTGCAGGGCGGCGGCGGTCGGCGACGGTACCCAGGCGGTGTTGGCGCCGGACAGCGGGTGAGCGATCTTCTGCTCGAGCATGGCGGCCATCAGATCCGGCATGGCCCACATGCCCTTGCCGATCTGTGCACGACCTTGCAGGCCGGTGGCCAGGCCGACGTCGACGTTGTTGTTCTCGTAGGCGCCGATCCAGGTCTCGCTCTTCATGGCGGCCTTGCGCACCACGGCGCCAGCTTCCATGGAGGTGTGGATTTCGTCACCGGTACGGTCGAGGAAACCGGTGTTGATGAACACCACGCGCTCGCTGGCAGCCTTGATGCACGCCTTGAGGTTGACGGTGGTGCGACGTTCCTCGTCCATGATGCCGACTTTCAGGGTGTTGCGCGGCAGGCCCAGGGCATCTTCGACGCGGGAGAAAATTTCGCTGGCGAAGGCCACTTCTTCCGGGCCATGCATCTTCGGCTTGACGATGTACACGCTGCCGGTACGGGTGTTCTTGCGCGTGGTGTTGCCATTGAGGTTGTGGATGGCAATCAGGCTGGTGAACAGCGCGTCCTGGATGCCTTCCGGAATCTCGTTGCCTTCGGCGTCGAGGATGGCCGGGTTGGTCATCAGGTGGCCGACGTTACGCACGAACAGCAGCGAACGGCCATGCAGGGTCAACTCGGAACCGTCGACCTTGGTGTAGACACGATCCGGATTCATGGTACGGGTGAAGGTCTTGCCGCCCTTGGAAACTTCCTCGGCCAGGTCGCCTTTCATCAGGCCCAGCCAGTTGCGATAGACCACGACCTTGTCGTCGGCATCGACGGCAGCCACGGAGTCTTCGCAGTCCATGATGGTGGT
Organism: Pseudomonas berkeleyensis; assembly: GCF_014109765.1. Taxonomy (NCBI): domain Bacteria; kingdom Pseudomonadati; phylum Pseudomonadota; class Gammaproteobacteria; order Pseudomonadales; family Pseudomonadaceae; genus Pseudomonas; species Pseudomonas berkeleyensis. Next base: position 4,944,096 of record NZ_CP059139.1, on the reverse strand, counting down.
CAGCGCGGCTTCCATCAGCACGTCTTTGACACCAGCGGCATCGGTGCTGCCGATCGGGCTGTTCGGGTCGATCTGGATTTCGAAGTGCAGGCCGTTGTGCTTGAGCAGCACGGCGATCGGCGCGTTGGCGTCGCCCTGGTAGCCGACCAGTTGCGCGTCGTCACGCAGACCGCTGTTGCTGCCGCCCTTGAGGGCGACGACCAGGCGGCCGCCGACGATGGCGTAGCCGGTGGCGTCGACGTGCGAGCCAGCGGCCAGCGGCGCGGCTTCGTCGAGGAAGGCGCGGGCGAAGGCGATGACCTTGTCGCCACGTACCTTGTTGTAACCCTTGCCTTTCTCGGCGCCGCCTTCTTCGCTGATCACATCGGTGCCGTAGAGGGCGTCGTACAGCGAGCCCCAGCGGGCGTTGGAGGCGTTGAGGGCGAAGCGCGCGTTCATCACCGGCACGACCAGCTGTGGGCCGGCCAGACGAGCGATCTCTTCGTCGACATTGCTGGTGGTGGCCTGGAAATCAGCGGGCTCGGGCAGCAGGTAGCCGATCTCTTGCAAGAAGGCCTTGTAGGCAGCGGCGTCATGGGCCTGGCCCTTGCGCGCCTGGTGCCAGGCATCGATCTGCGCCTGCAGTTCGTCACGCTTGGCCAGCAGTGCCCGGTTCTTCGGTGCCAGGTCCTTGATGACCGCAGCGGCACCGGCCCAGAACTTGTCGGCAGCGATGCCGGTACCGGGGATGGCTTCGTTGTTCACGAAGTCGTACAGGGCTTTGGCGACCTGCAGGCCACCGACTTGAACGCGTTCAGTCATCACTTGCCTCACTCTCTGAGCTTTACTCGATAGCCGCTTCGGGCACCTCTAAAAACCACCTCGGCTTTGCCTTCCTGTGTCGCCTTACCGCCTGCATCCATGCAGTCGTGCGTCGCCAGTGCTGCACTGACGACGGCCCTGGAGCGCCTGTGAAATCCGCTTCCTGGCCTGCTTTCGCCATGCGCCGAGCGCCTCGCCAACCTTCGTAGAAGGCCCGGCGGAGACGGAGTCGCCGTCTTGTAGTCCGAGGCGCGGCATACTACATCAAGATTCTGGGGAAATGCAGTGGGGTTGCGTCAGTCTGCGACCAAAAGACTATTTGCAGTCACGTTCGATACGTCATGTGTGCAAAATAGTGATCTATTGTTTCATAAAATTCGTAAAAACGTACACGATTAATTGATCGGGCAACTGACAACCCGCCGAATATGGCCTACGCGACCTCGCCTATACTGCGCTGAACCATTCAGGAGCCTGCCATGCCCGTATCCGCTGTCGTTGCCGATGATCTGGCCGATCTCACCCGCTTGTTCGCGGGTTATCTGCGTTTCTACGAGGTACCACGCGACGAGGCGGACATCGCCGCCTTCCTGGGCCAGCGCCTGCAGCGCGGCGATTCGCAACTGCTCATCGCCCGCGACGAGCAGGGCGTGGCGCAGGGCTTCGTTCAGCTCTATCCCTTTCAGTCCTCGCTGGCACTGGAACCGGCCTGGTTGCTCAGTGATCTGTATGTCGACGAAACGGCTCGGCGTGGTGGCGTCGGCGAGGCGCTGATGAACGCGGCACGTGCCCATGCCGAAGCCTCTGGCGCCTGCGGCCTGCAACTGGAGACGGCGAAAACCAATCTGGCCGGGCAGCGGCTGTACGAACGCCTGGGTTATGTGCGCGACGAGCAGTTCTACACCTACTGGCTGGCGCTGAGTCGCTGACCTTTCCGAGTCCTGTGAACGAGTGAGGTAGTACATGGATCATCTGGTACTGACGGTGATTGCCGAGGATCAACCGGGGTTGGTCGAGCGTCTGGCTGGCAGCGTCGCCGCCCATGGTGGTAACTGGCTGGAAAGTCGCATGGCGCGTATGGCAGGCCAGTTCGCCGGGATCGTACGGGTGGACGTGCCGGCCGAAGCGCAGGGCGCTCTGATCAAGGAGCTGGAGGCACTCAGCGCGCAGGGTATTCGCGTGCAACTGGCGGCCAGCGGTGCCGAGCCGGGGCGACGCTTCACGTCGATTCGATTGGAACTGGTAGGCAACGACCGCCCCGGCATCGTGCGCGATATCACCCGTGTGCTGGCCGAGCAGGGCGTTAATCTGGAGAACCTGCTCACCGAGGTGACGCCGGCGCCGATGAGTGGTGAGTTGCTGTTCACTGCCGAGGCTTTACTGGCGGTGCCGGAGACCCTGGCGCTGGAGCAGTTGCAGGCGCGCCTGGAAACCCTGGCCGATGACCTGATGGTGGAGTTGAATCTGCGTCAGGAAGACTGACGCAGCGGATATCCACGACTTGCGTGGATCACCCTGTGGATAAACTGGGGAGCCCCGGCGCACTGCCTAGTGTGCCGGGGCTTTTCGTTGGACGGTTAAAAAATCAACAGGATCAAAGGCTTGTGCACAAATGCCGGGGATGGTTCTGTGGATAAACCGGGGGTGGAAGGCGCCATGCCAAGCGTGACGCGGCTTGGCGGCCGGTGAGCGTTTTCTGTTCAATCACGTGGTAAAGCCGGTGCGCGTGGTGAGCCCTACAGGGCGTCGCGCGCACCGGTCGTTCACTCGGCCGGGCGTTTGCGCAGATTCAGCCAGATATCCAGGCTGTACACCGCCAGGCCGGCCCAGATGAAGGCGAAGGCCATCAGCTTGGCCGGGTCGAAGTGCTCGCCGAACAGGAAGATCGCCTGCAGCATCACCAGGGTCGGTGCGATGTACTGCAGAAAGCCCAGGGTGGTGTAGGGCAGGTGGCGCGCCGCGGCGTTGAAGCACACCAGCGGGATCAGCGTGATCGGGCCGGCAGCGGCCAGCCACAGCCACTGCGAGCTGCTCCAGAACTCCGCTTGGCTGCTCATCGCCGCCGGATGCAGAGCCAGCCAGGCCAGGGCCACGGGCAACAGCAGCCAGGTTTCCACCACTAGGCCGGGCAGGGCGGCGACGGGCGCCTTCTTGCGGATCAGCCCGTAGAAACCGAAGGTCAACGCCAGCACCAGCGACACCCAGGGCAGGCTACCCACTTGCCACACCTGCTGTGCCACACCGATCGCAGCCAGACCTACGGCGACCCACTGCAGACGACGCAGCCGCTCGCCGAGGATCAACAGGCCGAGCAGCACGTTGATCAGCGGGTTGATGTAGTAACCCAGGCTGGCCTCGAGCATGCGCTCGTTGTTCACCGCCCACACGTACACCAGCCAGTTGCTGGCGATCAGCAGGCCGCAACCGGCCAGTACGAGCAGGCGCTTGGGATGTTCGCGCAATTCACGCCACCAGCCCGGATGCTTCCACAGCATCAACAGGATGGCACCGAACAGTGCTGACCAGATGGCGCGGTGGACGATGATCTCCAGTGACGGGATGTGCTGGATGGCTTTGAAGTAGATGGGGAACAGTCCCCAGATGACATAGGCGGTAAGGCCCAGAATGTACCCGCGTTGCGGGTTGGCGGTGGCCATTGAGGATCCTTGGTCAAGGCAGCTGAGGGGGGCGTGAGATTTTAAGCGTCGTGCTCTGCTGTTGTCTGTTCGTTCGGTTTTTTCCGTATACCGAAGCGTCGGGGAAGTCGTAAGGCAAACTTTACACGGTGTGCACAACTGTATCGGTCATGCCCGGACTACGCCTCAGAACCTGTTCATTACCTTTAGGCTCATTTTCTCTGGCTTTATCTGCGAACTGGTGTAGATCCCAACGAGCGGGTGGCTAAAGCCACCCTTGAGAATTTCGCGCTACGGTAGGGTGGGCCGGGCGGCGATCCGCTTCAGCCCACCAATTTCGTAAGCAGCAGAGAAAGATCGTGAGCAGGCTCTCAGAAAAGCCGCAAGGGCTCTTCATCCAGTGCTGCCATCTGCTCACGCAGGGCGAGAATCTGGTCGCCCCAGTAGCGTTCGCCGGCGAACCAGGGGAAGGCCAGGGGGAACGCTGGGTCGTCCCAGCGCCGCGCGATCCAGGCGCTGTGATGCATCAGGCGCAAGGCGCGCAGGCCTTCGATCAGCGGCAGCTCGCGGGCGGCGAAATCGTGGAACTCCTGATAACCGTCGACCAGTTCGGCCAACTGAGCGAGGCGTTCATGGCGTTCGCCGGCCAGCATCATCCACAGATCCTGTACCGCCGGGCCCATGCGGCAGTCGTCGAGGTCGACGACATGGAAGGCGTCGTCGCGGTGCAACAGGTTGCCGGGGTGGCAGTCGCCGTGCAGCCGAATCGCCGTGTAGCGCACGCGGGCGAACAATTCATCCAGACGCGTGAGCAGATCGCGGGCTACCGACTCGTAAGCCGGCAACAGACTTTTCGGTACGAAGCCGCCATCGAGTAAGGAGGCCAGGGCGGCGTGGCCGAAGTTATCCACCGTCAGGGTTTCGCGATGGGCGAAGGGGCGGCTGGCGCCGATGGCATGCATGCGTCCGAGCAACTGGCCCAGGCGGTACAGTTGCTCGAGGTTGCCGGGCTCGGGCGCACGGCCGCCACGACGTGGAAACAGGGCGAAGCGAAAGCCACCGTGTTCGAACAGCGTTTCGCCATCACGTGCCAACGGCGCCACTACCGGCACCTCATGTTCGGCCAGCTCCAGGCTGAAGGCATGTTCTTCGTGGATCGCGACATCACTCCAGCGATCCGGCCGGTAGAACTTGGCGATCAGCGGCGTTTCGCCCTCGATACCCACCTGATAGACGCGGTTCTCGTAACTGTTGAGCGCCAATACGCGGGCGTCGCTGAGATAGCCGAGGCTCTCCACGGCATCGAGCACCAGATCCGGGGTGAGGGTGGAAAAGGGGTGGCTCATGAGCGGCTCCGTATGGCTGGATGCACAGTCTAACGGCTTGCGCGTGGCGTAGGGCGGGGCAATCCGCCGCTGAACTCGCTGGCGGGGTACGCCTGCCCTACAGTTGCGTGCCGAGCAGTACCTGGCTGGCGGCGAACTGCGCGTTCACCGGGGCGCCAACGTCCAGTCCCAGACGGTGCAGATGTTCGGCGTCAGCCAGTGCGCACAACGTCTGGCCGTTGGCCAGGGCGATACGGACTTCGCTGGGGCCGTCGCTGGCGGGCAGGATTTTTTCGATCTGCCCTTCCAGGCTGTTATCGAAATCTGCGCAGGCAGACGAGGCGGGGTGCAAGTTCAGCCAACCCGCCTTGATCAGCGCGACCACTGGGCTGCCGATGTCCAGTTGCAGCCGCTCGGTACTGTCACGGGTGATCTGTGCCTGCAGGCGTACACCGCCGGGCAACTCGATGGCGATGAGATCGTTGTGGCCCTGCGCGACGATGGCGCAGACGCGGCCGGCCAGTTGATTGCGTGCGCTGGTGCGCAGCATCAGGCGGCCAAGCAATTGCAGGTCGGCATCGTCATCGGCGGCCTGCAGTACCTGCGCCTGTAGTGCCTGCAGGCGTTGGTGCAATGCCAGCAGCCGCTCGCCTGCGGCTGTCAGCCGTGCACCGCCGCCGCCCTTGCCGCCAACACTGCGGCTGACCAGCGGTTGTTCGGAGAGGTTGTTCAACTCGTCGATGGCGTCCCAGGCGGCCTTGTAACTGAGGCCGGCGGCCTTGGCGGCGCGGGTGATGGAGCCCTGTTCGGCGATCTGCTCCAGCAGGGCCAGACGTTTCGGTCGGCGGCTGAGCAATTGGGCTAGGGGATCGAGTTGCGACATGGTTTCCGAGCGGTTGAGGGCAGTGCCGGGCACGGTGCGTGACTGCGCTTGGCACGTCAAGTCAGCCATCGCCCGGTCGTGGTGTGCGGGCCAGGCAGTAGACATCGACGCGCAGGGCGCCTGCTCGGCGCAGCAGGTTGGCAAGAATGCCAGCAGTCGCGCCGGTGGTGAACACATCATCGATCAGCGCCAGGTGGCAGCCGGTGATCCTGGCGTTGCTCTCCAGGGTAAAGGCCTGGCGCAGGTTGCGCTTGCGCGTAGCAGCGTCCAATCCCTGCTGTGCGGGAGTGTCCACGCGGCGTTGCAGCCAGTCATCGCGAACCGGCAGGTTCAGGCTGGTGCCAAGCCAGTCGGCAAGCATCTGCGCCTGGTTGAAACCACGGCGGCGCTGACGCTGACGTGCCAGGGGCACGGGTAGCAGCGTGTGCGGGCGCGGCAGGCCCTCGTCGTAGGCATGTGTCAGATGTTCGGCCAATAGCTCGGCGAGCAGGCGGCCGTATGGCCATTGCGCCTGGTGCTTGAAGCGAGTGATCAGGTTGTCGACCGGGAAGGCATAGCGCCAGGGCGCTTCCACGCGGGTGAAACTCGGCGGCTTTGATTGGCAGGCGCCGCAGATCAGGTCGTGAGCGGGTAGCGGAACCGCACAGACCTGACACTGCGCACCGAGCCAGGGCAGTTCGGATTCGCAAGCCGTGCAGATGTTGTGCGTGGGGTGATCGGTGGCTTCGTCGCAAAGCTGGCAGTGGCGGCGCTGACGTAGCCAGACAGGGCGTTGCAGCGATGACAGATCGAGTGGAGGCATGGCAGCTCGTCCGTGAGCGAAAGCCCTGAGCCTAGTTGGCCATCAGCGAATCAGCCAACCCATCACTACCAACCCGAGAAACAGCCAGATCACCCCGCCGATGATCGAGCCGCGCAACAACGAGCGAGCGCCGCTGAAAAGAAACAGCAGGCCGATGATAAGCAGGATGATGCTGAAAATCGATACGTCCATACCGATGGCCCTGGCCAGGCCATGGAGAAAATCATCAATGGCATCGGCCATGGCACCCAGCACGCCGGACAGCATGTCGACGATGAAGCGGATGGCGCGGCCCAGCGCTTCGCCGAGCCCTTCGAAAAAACCTTCTACCTGCATGCAGAACATCCTGTTGGAGGGGTAAGCATTTGGCCTTGTGCCATGACATAAGTTCTATTGGTTGATAAGTGATCAAATGTAAACCTGTGTCTTAATCATGGTTGACAGCATCCAATCGCCACTTATGATGGCCAAAGCCTGAATGCCCCCTGTGGGCCTGACAACAGATGCCACCAAGCGTCGAAGGACTTCTCTGATGAGCGCAACCGCTGAAATCACCACCCGCCACGACTGGAGCCTCACCGAGGTTCGCGCGCTGTTCGAGCAGCCTTTCAACGACCTGCTGTTCCAGGCGCAGACCGTCCATCGCCAGCACTTCGACGCCAATCGCGTTCAGGTCTCGACGCTGCTATCGATCAAGACCGGCGCCTGTCCGGAAGACTGCAAGTACTGCCCGCAGTCAGGCCACTACAACACCGGCCTGGACAAGGAAAAGCTGATGGAGGTGCAGAAGGTGCTGGAGGCCGCCGCCGAGGCCAAGGCCATCGGCTCGACCCGCTTCTGCATGGGCGCGGCGTGGAAGCACCCGTCCGCCAAGGACATGCCCTACGTGCTGGAGATGGTCAAGGGCGTGAAGAAGCTCGGCCTGGAAACCTGCATGACCTTGGGGCGTCTGGATCAGGAGCAGACCGTTGCCCTGGCCGAGGCGGGGCTGGACTACTACAACCACAACCTCGATACCTCGCCGGAGTTCTACGGCAACATCATCACCACCCGTACCTATGGCGAGCGCCTGCAGACCCTGGCCTACGTGCGCGAGGCGGGGATGAAGATCTGCTCGGGCGGTATCCTCGGCATGGGCGAGTCAGTGGACGATCGCGCCGGGCTGCTGATTCAGCTGGCCAACCTGCCGGAGCACCCGGAGAGCGTGCCGATCAACATGCTGGTCAAGGTCAAAGGCACCCCGTTGGCCGAGGAGAAGGATGTCGACCCGTTCGACTTCATCCGCACCCTGGCCGTGGCGCGGATCATGATGCCCAAGTCCCATGTGCGCCTGTCCGCTGGTCGCGAGGCGATGAACGAGCAGATGCAGGCCCTGGCCTTCATGGCTGGCGCCAACTCGATCTTCTATGGCGAGAAGCTGCTGACCACCGCCAACCCGCAGGCGGACAAGGACATGGCCCTGTTCAAGCGACTCGGCATCAAGCCGGAAGAGCGCGAAGAGCACGCCGACGAAGTGCACCAGGCTGCCATCGAGCAGGCGCTGGTCGAGCAGCGCGACTCCAAGCTGTTCTACAACGCCGCCTCGGCCTGACATCTCTCAATGTAGGCGCGAGCCCTGCTTTGCGAACGTCGCCCATCGTCGTTCGCGGCACTTGCTCCTACGGACACTGCCTATGTCTTTCAATCTCACCGCCCGCCTGGCCGAACGCCAGGCCGCCGACCTGTACCGTCGTCGTCCGCTATTGCAGACCCCACAAAGGCCGCAGATCAGGGCGGACGATCAGGAACTGCTGGCGTTCTGTTCCAACGACTATCTCGGTCTGGCCAACCACCCCGAGGTGATTCGCGCGATGCAGCAGGGCGCGGAGCAATGGGGCGTCGGCGGTGGTGCATCGCACCTGGTCATTGGCCACAGCACCCCACACCATGAACTGGAGGAGGCGCTGGCGGCATTCACCGGTCGGTCGCGTGCACTGCTGTTCTCCACTGGCTACATGGCCAACCTGGCCGTCGTCACCGCACTGCTGGGACAGGGCGACAGCGTGCTGGAAGATCGCCTCAACCACGCCTCGCTGCTCGATGCTGGCCTGCTCTCCGGCGCGCGATTTTCCCGTTACCTGCACAACGATACGGTGAGCCTGGCCAACCGCTTGCGCAAGGCCACGGGCAACAGCTTGGTAGTCACCGATGGCGTGTTCAGCATGGACGGCGATCTGGCCGACCTGCCTGCGTTGTGCGCCGAGGCGCGCGCCGCCGGGGCCTGGGTGATGGTCGACGATGCCCATGGCTTTGGCCCGCTGGGCGCCACCGGTGGCGGTATCGTCGAGCACTTCGGTCTGGGGCCGGATGACGTGCAGGTACTGGTCGGTACCCTGGGCAAGGCCTTTGGCACCGCCGGTGCGTTCGTCGCCGGCAGCGAGGAGCTGATCGAGACCCTGATCCAGTTCGCCCGTCCCTACATCTACACCACCAGTCAGCCGCCGGCGGTGGCCTGCGCCACGCTGAAAAGCCTGGAGTTGCTGCGTAGCGAAAACTGGCGCCGGGAACATCTGAACCGGCTGATCGCGCGCTTCCGTCAGGGCGCCGCCGAGATTGGTCTGAGCCTGATGGATAGTCCCACGCCGATTCAACCGGTTCTGGTGGGCGACAGCGCGCGTGCGCTGAAACTTTCGGCGCTGCTCAAGGCGCGCGGTCTTCTGGTCGGCGCGATTCGCCCACCAACCGTACCGGCTGGCAGCGCCCGCTTGCGTGTGACGCTGTCCGCTGCGCACAGCGATGCACAGCTCGAACGCTTGCTGGACGCGTTGGCCGAATGCTGGCCGCAGGTGCAGGCCGATGCGTGAGCAGTTGATCCTGCTGCCGGGTTGGGGCCTGGAGGGTGCCGTGCTGCAACCGCTGGCCGAGGCGCTGGGCGGCGAAATTCAGGTGCAGGTGCCGGCCCTGCCGCGACTGAGCAGTGCAGCCGCTGCCGATTGGCTAGATGAGCTGGATACGCGCCTGTCGCATGACTGCTGGTTGGCCGGCTGGTCGCTCGGCGGCATGCTGGCCAGCGCCCTGGCTGCCCGTTGCGGCGAGCGCTGCCGTGGCCTGATCACCCTGGCCAGCAATGCCTGTTTCGTCGCCAGCGATGCCTGGTCGACGGCAATGCCGGCGCAGACCTATGCAGCTTTCTATCAGGGTTGTCAGGAGAACGCCGGCGCTACCCTCAAGCGCTTCGCCATGCTCTGTGCCCAGGGCTGCGCCGACACGCGTGGCCTGTCACGACAGCTGCAAGGCAATCTGGCGTGCAGCGATGAAGCCTCTTTGCTGGCCGGGTTGCGCCTGCTGGCGAACCTCGACAATCGCGCCACGCTGGCCAGTTTTGCCGGGCCCCAACTGCACCTGCTGGCCGAGCAGGACGCGCTGGTGCCGGTTGCTGTCGCTGATGCACTGCTGGCGCTTTTGCCAACTGGCGAAGTGGACGTGGTGGAAGATTGCGGTCATGCCTTCGTGCTCGACCAGGCGGACACCTTGGCAATGTTGATGCTCGACTTTATCCGCGAGACTAACGATGCCTGAACATCCCGGGGTGCTACAGGGGCGTGGTGCGCACGGCACCCCTTACGGTGACGCGGCGTTGCCGGATAAACGTCAGGTCGCGGCGTCCTTCTCCCGGGCGGCCGCGAGCTACGACGCGGTGGCCGAGTTGCAGCGCAACGTCGGCATGCAGCTGCTGGCGCGCTTGCCGGCTGCGCTGCAAGCACATCGTTGGCTGGATCTGGGCTGCGGCACGGGCTATTTCACGCGCGCGTTGGCTGAGCGCTACGTTCAGGGCGAAGGGCTGGCTGTGGATATCGCCGAAGGCATGTTGCAGCACGCCAGGCCGCGAGCTGGCGCCGTGCACTTTATTGCCGGCGACGCCGAATTTCTGCCCTTGCAGAACGCTAGCGTCGATCTGCTGTTCTCCAGCCTGGCGCTGCAATGGTGCTCGGACTTCCCGCGTGTATTGAACGAGGCAAGTCGCGTGCTGCGTCCCGGCGGTGTGCTGGCCTTTTCCAGTCTGTGCGTGGGCACGTTGCAGGAGCTGCGTGACAGCTGGCTGGCGGTCGATGGCTTCGTCCATGTCAATCGCTTCCGCCATTTCCAGGACTATCAGCACATGTGCACGGTCAGTAGCCTGCAGGTGCTGGCGCTGCAACGTGAAGCGCAAGTTCTGCACTTCCCCGATTTGCGTAGCCTGACCACCTCGCTGAAGGATCTCGGCGCGCACAACCTCAACCCGGGGCGTCCGGGCGGGCTGACGGGGCGCTCGCGCATTCGTGCGTTGATCGAGGCCTACGAGCGCTTCCGTCAACCCGATGGGCTGCCGGCTACCTATCAGGTGGTGTACGGCGTTTTGCAAAAGCCGCTATTAGTTGTTCGCGCATAGCGTGCATTGATCAAGGAGTTGCCATGGCCCATGCCTACTTTGTGACTGGCACCGATACAGAGGTCGGCAAGACCACCATCGCCGCTGGCCTGCTGTATGCGGCGCGCCTGCGAGGTCTGAGCACTGCGGCGGCCAAGCCGGTAGCCTCTGGTTGCATGCGAACTGCCGAAGGGCTGCGCAACGACGACGCGCTGGCACTGCTCGCGCAGTGTTCGCTGCCGCTGCGTTATGAAGAGGTCAACCCGCTGGCCTTCGAACCAGCCATAGCCCCGCATCTGGCCGCGCGTGAGGTAGGCGTGACGCTGAATGTCGCGGGCCTGCTGGAGCCTGTCCGAAGCGTTCTCGCCCAGGAGGCTGATTTTTCTCTGGTGGAAGGCGCCGGTGGCTGGCGCGTACCGCTAGCCGGCGCAGAAAACCTTTCGGATCTGGCCATTGCTCTGGGCTTGCCGGTGATCCTCGTGATTGGCGTGCGCCTCGGTTGCATCAACCACGCGTTGCTCAGTGCCGAGGCCATCGAACGTGACGGTCTGAAATTGGCCGGATGGGTCGCCAATATCGTCGACCCGCACACTGCACGCCTTGAAGAGAATCTGGCGACCCTTGCCGAACGTATGCCGGCGCCCTGTGTGGGGCGCGTGCCTCGTCTGCCGAGTGCATCGGCCGAAGCGGTTGCGAAGCACCTCGATCTCGCGCGGTTGGCAGGCTGGTAATAAACAGAAACGCGACCATAGCCTTTTGTCTGTACGTTTTTTAGCCGATTTCTGCTTCAATGGTGACTATCAGGTTCTAATTCCCGCTGGGAGCCATAGATGGAAATCTCCACCAGTGCATTCAATTCGGGGTTGAGCGGCATCCAGGCCGGCCAGCGTCGTGTCGATCAGGCTGCCAGTGATATCGCCAGCAACACCATCAATCCGTCGCAGCAAGTCAGCCAGACTCCGCCGCAGAATCAGGTCAATGCCAGTTCGCAAGTCACGGAGCGTGATCGCCCTGACCTGACGGAAAGCCTCGTGGCATTACGCGTGGGCGAGAACGAAGTGCGCGCCAATGCCCGCGTCGTCGATACTGCCGACGAGGTTCTGGGAACGCTGATCGACACTCGCGCATAAGCCGTTTCACCCTGGCCGCGCGGAGGCGGCCCGCAGCAGGGCAGGAGGACGCTCATGCAGATCGGCAACAGCCTGCCGTCTTTCACTCCTGCACCCTCTTTTGCGCCGGCCAGGCCGCTGTCGCCTGATGTTTCCCCCGATATTGCCCGTGCTGATCAGGCACCTGTTGCTGCGCCACAGGAGCAGCAAGCGGATTCCCCTGCGTCCGAACGTGAAGAGGCTGATCGAGCGCCGACCGATGGCGCCGGTGGCAATGGCGAACCGAGTCCGCAGGAGTTGCGTCGGCAACAACTGGAAATCGCTGATCTGGTGCAGCGTGATCGCGAAGTAAGGACTCACGAGCAGGCGCATGCCGCTGTTGGCGGGCAATATGCCGGCGCGCCCACCTACGGATTCAAGCGTGGGCCGGATGGTCAGAGTTACGCCGTCTCCGGTGAAGTTAGCATCGATACCGCGCCCGTCCCCAACGACCCCGAGGCGACGCTGCGCAAGATGGAAATCGTCTTGCGCGCTGCGCTCGCGCCCATCGAGCCCTCGCCACAGGACTTGCGTGTAGCCGCTCTGGCCCAGGCGCAGGCGGCTCAGGCACGCGTCGAACTGGCCGAGCAGCGTCGCGAAGAGGCCACCGCTGCAGTCGACGCGCGCAAGGCGCGTGACGACTCCGAACAGGTCGAGAAGGAACCCACCTCGTCGACGCAGCAGCCTCTGCCGTCAGCGCCTAATCTTGATCTGTATCGGCGTCTGGGTGAGTCGTCCGCGCCGCAGCCGAGCATCGATCTGGTCGCGTAGTCGGCCGATTGGCAGTGCTTGACAAGGGGGTGGCGTAAACGTATGTTTCAAACGCCTGTTTGACTGCTTTGGCCGCAACCTGCTGGCCAGGCAACTGGGAGTGATCCCAAAAGCGACCGACAAGCCGGTCCCCCTAACAACTAGGAATCCACCGCAGAGGTTTACCGTTATGCCTGACTACAAGGCCCCCTTGCGTGACATTCGTTTCGTTCGCGACGAACTGCTGGGTTACGAAGCGCACTACCAGAGCCTCCCTGGCTGCCAGGACGCCACTCCAGACATGGTCGATGCCATCCTTGAGGAAGGCGCCAAGTTCTGTGAGCAGGTTCTGGCACCGCTGAACCGTGTGGGTGACACCGAGGGCTGCACCTGGAGCGAATCCGGCGTGAAAACCCCGACCGGCTTCAAAGAGGCCTATCAGCAGTTCGTGGAAGGCGGCTGGCCGAGCCTGGCTCACGACGTCGAGCACGGCGGCCAAGGCCTGCCGGAATCGCTCGGTCTGGCTGTCAGCGAGATGGTCGGTTCGGCCAACTGGTCCTGGGGCATGTACCCCGGCCTGAGCCACGGCGCGATGAACACCATCGGCGCCCACGGTACTGACGAGCAGAAGCACACCTACCTGACCAAGCTGGTTTCCGGCGAGTGGACCGGCACCATGTGCCTGACCGAGCCGCATTGCGGCACCGACCTGGGCATGCTGCGCACCAAGGCCGAGCCGCAGGCCGACGGTAGCTACAAGGTCACCGGTACCAAGATCTTCATTTCCGCTGGTGAGCACGACATGGCCGATAACATCGTCCACATCGTTCTGGCCCGCCTGCCCGATGCACCGGCCGGTACCAAAGGTATCTCGCTGTTCATCGTGCCGAAGTTCCTGCCCAACGCCGACGGTGGCGTAGGCGAGCGCAACGCCGTTTCCTGTGGCTCCATCGAACACAAGATGGGCATCCACGGCAACGCTACCTGCGTGATGAACTTCGACGGTGCGACCGGCTTCCTGATCGGCCCGGCCAACAAAGGCCTGAACTGCATGTTCACCTTCATGAATACCGCTCGCCTGGGTACCGCGCTGCAAGGCCTGGCCCACGCCGAGGTCGGTTTCCAGGGTGGCATCAAGTACGCTCGCGAGCGTCTGCAGATGCGTTCGCTGACTGGCCCGAAAGCGCCGGAAAAAGCCGCTGACCCGATCATCGTGCATCCGGACGTACGTCGCATGCTGCTGACCATGAAGGCGTTCGCCGAAGGCAACCGCGCCATGGTCTACTTCACCGCCAAGCAGGTGGACATCGTTCAGCACAGCCAGAACGAAGAAGAGAAGAAAGCTGCCGACGAGCTGCTGGCTTTCCTGACGCCGATCGCCAAGGCCTTCATGACCGAAGTGGGCTTCGAAGCCGCTTCCCATGGCATGCAGATCTACGGTGGCCACGGCTTCATCAGCGAGTGGGGCATGGAGCAGAACCTGCGTGACTGCCGCATCTCCATGATGTACGAAGGCACCACTGGCGTTCAGGCGCTCGACCTGCTGGGTCGCAAGGTGTTGATGACTCAGGGCGGCGCTCTGAAGAACTTCACCAAGATCGTCCACAAGTTCTGCCAGGCCAACGAAGGCAACGACGCCGTCAAGGAATTCGTCGAGCCGCTGGCCAAGCTGAACAAGGAGTGGGGCGACGTCACCATGAAGATCGGCATGGCCGCGATGAAAGATCGTGAGGAAGTCGGTGCCGCCTCCGTGGATTACCTGATGTACTCCGGCTACGCCTGCCTGGCCTACTTCTGGGCCGACATGGCGCGTCTGGCTGCCGAGAAGCTGGCTGCCGGCACTGGCGACGAGGCTTTCTACAAGGCCAAGCTGCAGACCGCTCGCTTCTACTTCGCGCGCATCCTGCCGCGTACCCGCACGCATGTCGAAGCCATGCTGTCCGGTGCCAACAACCTGATGGATATGGAAGAAGAGCATTTCGCTCTGGGCTTCTGAGTCCTGATCGGTTGAACCACAACGCCGCCCTTAGGGGCGGCGTTGTCGTTTTTGCACTGGGCATTGAAGTGAATGTCGCATCCTGTCGCTGTTTTCAAGAGTCGAAGCAGGCAGAATGCCTTCATCTCTCGTTCGGGATGCCAGCGTGATCCGTCCGGCCAATCTGCGCCTCAGTCATTTCTACTCGTCGTTGCCTTTGCTGGTCGGCGGGTTGGTGGCTGCACGCTTGCCGGTACTGAGCGAGTTCTTCATCTCTCTGTTCAATGTCTTGCCGACCCTGCTGTTGCTGCTCGGCGGCGCGTTCTGTCTGGTCTATGGCCGCCAGCGTGAAGTCTTTCTGCTGCTGGTGTTGTATGTCGGCTACTTTCTGCTGGATATCCAGATCGACCATTTTCGCGATAGCGGGCAGGTACGTGACGACGCGGCGCTGGTTTTCCATCTGATCTGCCTGCTGCTGCCTTTGCTCTACGCGCTCTATGGCTGCTGGGAGGAGCGCTCGCATCTGCTGCAGGACATCTTCGCCCGCGCGCTGGTGCTGTTGGCGGTCAGCGCGGTGGCTTTCGGCCTGGGGCGGCGTTATCCACAGGGGATCGCCGACTGGCTGGCGCAGATTCACTGGCCGTCGCTGCACGGCGCCTGGATGAGCCTGGCACAGTTGGTGTACCTGGCATTTCTTGTCGCGTTCATCGCTCTGTTGGTGCAGTACCTACGTCGCCCGCGGCCCTTACATGCTGCGCAACTGGTGGGGCTTGTCGGGCTGCTGTGGATGCTGCCGCAGGTATTCATCCTGGCCAATGCGCTGCAGGTGATGGTCAGCATAGTGATGCTCATGTTGGTCGCTGCGGTTGCACACGAGGCCTACCAGATGGCCTTCCGTGACGAGCTGACCGGTTTGCCAGGGCGACGTGCGCTCAATGAGCGCCTGCAGCGCCTGGGCCGCGATTATGTGATCGCCATGGTCGACGTCGACCACTTCAAGAAGTTCAACGATACCCACGGCCATGATGTCGGCGATCAGGTGCTGCGCCTGGTCGCCAGCCAACTGCGCAAGGTCGCTGGTGGCGGCAAGGCGTATCGCTATGGCGGCGAGGAGTTCACTCTGCTGTTTCCAGGCAAGAGCCTGGAGCAGTGTTTGCCACACCTGGAGGCGGTACGCCTGGCCATCGAGCAGTACCGCATGCAGCTGCGTGACAAGCAGAGTCGACCGCGCGATGACCAGGAGGGTAAGCAGCGCCGCGCCGGCAAGGCGGCTAGCGAAGTCTCGGTGACCGTGAGCATGGGCGTTGCCGAACGTCAGGTTGAGCAGCGCAACCCGCAGGCAGTGATCAAGGAAGCAGACAAGGCGCTGTACAGCGCCAAGGCAGCTGGGCGTAATTGCATTCGCAGTGCCGGGCAGCGGCGGGGTGCCGTCAAGCTGGCACCGGGGCGTGAATAGACACCTGGCAGACGAATGGTTACGGTCATTTTCGGCCTTTTGTCAGGGTGTTTTCAGGTCAAGCACTTGGTGACCTTTCGTGAATTGTTGGTCACAACACGACCCTATGTGTCTATAAAGTTGTTCCAGTAAACTCGGCCACCTCACGTAAGTCCGTTTTCTGAGGATGTGTCATGGCCGATTACAAAGCCCCCCTGCGCGACATGCGCTTCGTGCTCAATGAAGTATTCGAAGTATCCAAGCTCTGGGCCGAGCTACCGGCCCTGGCCGAGGTGGTCGATGCCGATACCGCCAGCGCCATCCTGGAAGAAGCTGGCAAGGTCACCGCGGGCAGCATCGCACCGTTGAATCGTAGTGGCGACGAGGAAGGCTGCTCCTGGGACAACGGCGCGGTGAAAACCCCGGCCGGTTTCCCCGAGGCCTACCAGACCTATGCCGAAGGTGGCTGGGTCGGCGTGGGTGGCTCGCCCGAGTTCGGCGGCATGGGCATGCCCAAGGTGATCGGCGCCCAGGTCGAGGAGATGGTCAACTCGGCCAACCTGTCTTTCGGCCTGTACCCGATGCTGACTGCCGGTGCCTGCCTGTCGATCCTTAACCACGCCAGCGAAGAGCTGAAGGCGCAGTACCTGCCGAACATGTACGCCGGTGTCTGGGCTGGTTCCATGTGCCTGACCGAGCCACACGCCGGTACCGACCTGGGCATCATCCGCACCAAGGCCGAACCTCAGGCCGATGGCAGCTACAAGATCAGCGGCACCAAGATCTTCATCACTGGCGGTGAGCACGACCTGACCGAGAACATCATCCATCTGGTGCTGGCCAAGCTGCCGGACGCACCGGCTGGCCCGAAAGGCATCTCGTTGTTCATCGTGCCGAAAGTGATGGTCAATGCCGATGGTTCACTGGGCGAGAACAACTCGCTGGGTTGCGGCTCCATCGAGCACAAGATGGGCATCAAGGCTTCGGCCACCTGCGTGATGAACTTCGACGGTGCCACCGGTTATCTGGTTGGCGAGGTGAATAAGGGGCTCAATGCCATGTTCACCATGATGAACTACGAGCGCCTGGGCGTCGGCATTCAGGGTCTGGCTCTGGGCGAGCGCAGCTACCAGAGCGCCATCGAATATGCTCGCGAGCGTATCCAGAGCCGCGCGCCGACCGGCCCGGTAGCCAAGGACAAAGCGGCTGACCCGATCATCGTGCATCCGGACGTGCGCCGTATGCTGCTGACCATGAAAGCGCTGAACGAGGGCGGCCGTGCCTTCTCCAGCTACGTCGCCATGCAGCTCGATACCGCCAAGTACAGCGAGGACAAGGCAACTGCCAAGCGCGCCGACGAGTTGGTGGCGCTGCTGACCCCGGTGGCTAAGGCCTTTCTCACCGACATGGCGCTGGAAACCACCGTGCACGGCCAGCAGATTTTCGGCGGCCACGGCTTCATTCGCGAGTGGGGTCAGGAACAACTTGTTCGGGATTGCCGTATCACCCAGATCTACGAAGGCACCAATGGCATCCAGTCGCTGGATCTGATGGGGCGCAAGATCGTCGGCAGTGGTGGCAGCTTCTACGCACACCTGGCTGACGAGATCAAAGCCTTTATCGCTTCGGCCGATGCCAACCTCGGTGAGTTCACCAGGCCGCTGGCCGCTGCCGTGCAGAACCTCGACGAGCTGACCGCCTGGGTGCTGGATCGTGCCAAGGGCAACCCCAACGAAATCGGTGCCGCGTCGGTCGAGTACCTGCACGTGTTCGGCTATACCGCCTACGCCTACATGTGGGCGTTGATGGCGCGTGCTGCACTGGGCAAGGAAGGTCAGGACGAGTTCTACGCCAGCAAGTTGGGTACTGCGCGCTTCTACTTCGCTCGCCTGTTGCCGCGTATTCACTCGCTGAGTGCGTCGGTCAAGGCTGGCAGTGAAAGCCTGTACCTGCTGAACGCCGAGCAGTTCTAAGTACCGCGCAAAACAAAAGCCCCGGCCATAATGCCGGGGCTTTTGCATTTACAGGTGACTCAGAAAATTTCGTAGGGATACTCGAGGATCACCCGTACCTGATCGGCGTCGCCGTCCCAGCCGGCTGCGCCAGAGATGCGGTGGGTCGCCCAACGCACGCGGGTGGCAAGGTTCTTGGCCGGGCCGCTCTGCACCACATACTTGATGTCGACGTCGCGCTCCCAGTGCTCTTCGCCATCGGCGCCTGCGTAGAGCCCTGCATAGGCACTGCCACTGCCGGCCAGTTTGCTGCCATCGATGTCGGTGCCTTTGATGTAGCGAATGCCAAAGGACAGACCGGGGATGCCGTAGCTGGCGAAGTCGAGGTTGTAGAATGCTCCGTAAGACTTCTCGTTCGGGCCGTTGAAGTCCACCAACTGCGAGGAGTTGGCCAGGTAGATGGAGTCGTGGAAGGTGCCAGGGCCGAGGCCGAGGTAATCGAATGGCTGGTCGCCGTCGATTTCCTGGTAGGTCAGCTTGAAGGTGTGCGCGCCGAGGGTATAGGCCGCGGCTAGCGAGTAAGCGGTGGTGTCGATCTTGCCTGCTTTCTTCTTGCCGTCATCATCGGTCTGATAGATGTTGAAGTCGAAGTTCAGCTTCTGGTCATCGCTGATCGGGAAGGTGTAGTTGAGGTTACCGTAGTACTGGCGCCAGATGTCCGTGTACTCGGAGCCGTAAAGGCTGGCTGTCAGGTTGTCGGTAATGGTGAAGTTGCCACCGATGAAATCGACGGTGTCGGTACTCACGCCCGCATAGGCTGCCCAGAAATCATCGTCACTGTTGGTGCTGTTGAAGTCCTTGGCGGCGGTCAGGTGAGCGGCCTCGAAGTTGGCTTTCGAGAATTCGTTGCTGGTCAGCCAGAGACCGGTCGCGGTGCCAGGCACCAGGCGTGCATCGGCGGCAGCAAATACCGGGTTGTACGGTCGCAGGTTGTTGCCGTATTTCAGCTCGGTGTTGGAGATGCGCATTTTGACGTTGGCACCAACCGAACCTGCGGTGTCGGAAGCCCCTTCGCCATCGGGAACCAGAACCCCGGCAGTGCCCGCGTGACCACGACCGCCGTCGAGTTTTATCAACCCATAAGCACTGGCATCGACGCCGAAGCCGACAGTGCCCTGGGTGTAGCCCGAGGTGTAATCCAGACGCAGACCCTGACCCCACTCACGGCGGTCGGCATCCCATTGCGGGCTGTTTTTGTAGGTGTGGTAGTCATGGTGCCAATACATGTTGCGTGCCAGAAAGCTCAGATGGCTGTCTTCGATGAAGCCCTGGCTTTCGGCTTGGCTGGCCAGTGCCAACGGCGCGGCAGTTGCGGCGCTGATGGCCAGGGCCAGGAGTGATTTTCTGCTCAATGACATTGCTTGCTCTCCGTATGTTTTTATACATCGTTGGCGGCAGAGAAAGGGGTGTCGCGTCCTCCCTTGCATCAGGCGAGAGTGTTGAAAGGGCCGATGTGCTGGCCGAAAAGCAGCGAGATCCCCCAATGGCTCGTCAGAAACGAACCTCGGCGGAGGTTACGTAGCCAAGGGCAGGGCTGGCTGGCGGGAGCGACACTCATTGGTCAGAAACCGACCATATGGCGCATAGACATCTGATGGTGTCGCTTCCAGATTCGTGCCTTTTGTGGCGCAGTCCAATTGCACGAGGAGGCGTTGGCAGATCAGGCCAAGCCCGGAGCTTTACGTTGCCCGGGATTTCCAGATGTATGTATATACATTTCTGGGCGGAGAAGCTCCAGAATGGCGCTCGTCCATAATGACCTGATGACAGCTTTCACCTAGCAGACGCACTTTCCTCTGCCTGAAGCCTGAGTTCCCGTATTCCCTTAGAAAACATATTCGTCTTAGCTGCTGCAGATTCATTCAGCGAGCATGGCTTGACGCAATTAATACCGCCTCATATTGTATATACAAATTGATCGCGGAGAATCCCATGTCGACTGAATCGATGCCTAGGCAGCTCTGGCGCGACGTGCAGGTTTTCGATGGTCTGGCGCAGTTGGGCGAAACGATGACCGTACTGGTAGCCGAGGGGCGCATCGCCGGGCTATGGCCGGCGCGTGAGTTCGACGAAGCGCATGCCCGGGGCGCAGTCGAAGCCGGACGAGGTGGAGTGATGACCCCCGGCCTGGTCGATTGCCATACCCACCTGGTCTATGCCGGGAATCGTGCCGGCGAATTCGAGCAGCGCCTGGAAGGGGTGAGCTACGAGGAAATTGCCCGTGCCGGTGGTGGCATCCTCAGCAGCGTGCGCGCTACTCGTTCCGCCAGCGAAGACGAACTGATCGCCGCCAGCCTGCCGCGTCTCGATGCACTGTTGGCCGACGGTGTGACCACGGTGGAGATCAAGTCCGGCTATGGCCTGACGGTAGCTGACGAACTGAAGATGCTGCGCGTGGCGCGCCGCCTCGGCGAGCTGCGTCCTGTGCGTGTGATCACCACGCTGCTTGGCGCCCATGCCTTGCCGCCGGAATATGCCGGTCGCGCCGACGACTACGTGAGCCTGGTCTGCGATGAGATGATCCCGGCTGCCGTCGCTGAGGGGCTGGCCGATGCAGTGGACGTGTTCTGCGAGGGCATCGGTTTTTCCCCGGCGCAATGTGAGCGTATCTATCGAGCGGCCAAGGTGCATGGTCTGGCGATCAAGGCCCATGTCGAGCAGTTGTCCAACCTTGGGGGTAGCGCTCTAGCTGCACGCTATGGTGCGTTGTCCGCCGACCATATCGAATACCTCGACGAAGCTGGTGTGCGCGCCATGGCCGAAGCCGGCACTGTCGCCGTGCTGCTGCCTGGGGCTTTTCAGGTATTGCGCGAAACCCAGTTGCCGCCCATCGCTCTGCTGCGCCAATACGGCGTACCCATGGCCGTGGCCAGCGATGCCAACCCCGGCACTTCGCCGATCTGCCAGCCCACGCTGATGGCGCATCTGGCTTGCACGCTGTTCCGCCTGACCCCGCGCGAAGCGCTGGCCGGCATGACCGCAAACGGCGCCCGCGCACTTGGCCTATCCGAGCTGGGGCGTATCGCTGTCGATGCGCCTGCTGATCTCTGCGTCTGGGACATCCAGCAACCGGCCGAGCTGGCCTATGCGGTGCAGGCCGGACGCCTGCGTCAGCGCGTGTTCAACGGAGCCATCACCCATGCTTGCTGATCGTCATTCGATGGAAGTCTGGGGCGGGCGCATTGATCCAGAAGCTGACAGTGCTCGCTGGCATCAGCGTATCCAGGCGCTGGCCGAGGGCGGCGCATCGGGCTTGGTGCTGCTGGGCTTTGCCTGCGATGAAGGCGTGCGTCGCAATCAGGGACGCGTGGGCGCCGCAGGCGGGCCATTGGCGCTGCGCAAGGCACTGGCCAATCTGGCCTGGCACCGTCTGGCGCCGGCTTATGACGCTGGCGATGTCTGTTGCGAGGATGGCGACTTGGAGGCGGCGCAGGCGCGCCTCGCTCATAACGTTTGCGCGCTGCTGGACGCCGGTCACCTGCCGCTGGTACTCGGCGGCGGGCACGAAGTGGCGTTCGGCAGTTGGTCAGGCCTGGCAGAGCACCTCGGTGGTCAAGCGCAACCACGAATCGGTATCGTCAATTTCGACGCCCATTTCGATCTGCGTGACCCCGCCCATGTGCATTCCTCCGGCACGCCGTTTGCGCAGATCGCCGAGCAGAGCGCGGCGCGCGGCTGGCCGTTCCGCTACGCCTGCCTTGGCGTCAGCCGCGCCAGCAATACCCGGGCGCTGTTTACCCGCGCCGCCGAACTGAACGTGCTGGTGCGTGAGGATCACGAGATTCGCGAGTCGACCCTTGATGCTATCGGTACCGAGCTCGACGCCTTTGCTGCCGACTGCGATGCGCTCTACCTGACCATCGATATCGACGTGTTGCCCGCCTGCGAGGCGCCCGGTGTCAGCGCTCCTGCCGCGCGTGGTGTGCGCCTGGAACTGCTCGAGCCACTGCTCGAACGCCTCAAGGCCAGCGGCAAGCTGCGGCTGGTCGACTTCGCCGAGCTCAACCCCGAATACGACATTGACAACCGCACCGCCAAGGCGGCAGCGCGCCTGATCCATCTGCTCAGCCTCTGAGCGCCGAACAACAAGAGGAAACCGCTGTGACCACAGGCTATCGCGACATCGAAGTCCGCGCCCCGCGCGGCACTCAGCTCAACGCCAAGAGTTGGCTGACCGAGGCGCCGCTGCGCATGCTGATGAACAACCTCGACCCGGACGTGGCCGAGAACCCCAAGGAACTGGTGGTCTATGGCGGCATCGGCCGGGCCGCACGCAACTGGGAGTGTTTCGACAAGATCGTCGAGACGCTCAAGCAGCTCAACGATGACGAGACCCTGCTGGTGCAGTCCGGCAAGCCGGTCGGTGTATTTCGCACCCACACGGATGCACCGCGTGTACTGATCGCCAACTCCAACCTGGTGCCGCACTGGGCGAGCTGGGAACACTTCAACGAACTGGATGCCAAGGGCCTGGCCATGTACGGCCAGATGACCGCCGGCAGCTGGATCTATATCGGCAGCCAGGGCATCGTCCAGGGCACCTATGAAACCTTCGTCGAGGCCGGCCGCCAGCACTACGCTGGCAATCTCAAGGGCCGTTGGGTGCTGACTGCCGGTCTCGGCGGCATGGGCGGCGCCCAGCCGCTGGCCGCGACCCTGGCCGGGGCTTGCTCGCTGAACATCGAGTGCCAGCAGTCGCGTATCGACTTCCGTCTGCGCAGCCGTTACGTCGACGAGCAGGCCACCGATCTCGACGATGCGCTGGCGCGTATAGCCAAGTACACCGGCGAAGGCCAGGCCATCTCCGTCGCCCTGTTGGGCAACGCCGCCGAGATACTGCCGGAACTGGTACGCCGTGGCGTGCGCCCGGACATGGTCACCGACCAGACCAGCGCCCACGACCCGCTCAACGGCTATCTGCCGATCGGTTGGAGCTGGGAGCAATACCGCGATCGCGCGCAGACCGACCCGCAAGCGGTGGTCAAGGCCGCCAAGCAGTCGATGGCGGTGCACGTGCAGGCCATGCTCGATTTCCAGAAGAGCGGCGTGCCGACCTTCGACTACGGCAACAACATCCGCCAGATGGCCTTGGAGGAGGGCGTGAGCAATGCTTTCGACTTCCCCGGTTTTGTCCCGGCCTATATTCGTCCGCTGTTCTGCCGCGGCGTCGGCCCGTTCCGTTGGGCGGCGTTGTCCGGTAACCCCGAAGACATCTACAAGACCGATGCCAAGGTCAAGGAGCTGATCGCGGATGACGCCCACCTGCATCACTGGCTGGACATGGCCCGTGAACGCATCGCCTTCCAGGGCTTGCCGGCGCGAATCTGCTGGGTCGGCCTGGGCCAGCGTGCCAAGCTCGGCCTGGCCTTTAACGAGATGGTTCGAGCGGGCGAACTGTCGGCGCCGGTGGTGATTGGTCGTGACCATCTCGACTCCGGTTCAGTCGCCAGCCCCAACCGCGAGACCGAGGCAATGATGGATGGCTCCGATGCCGTGTCCGACTGGCCGCTGCTCAATGCCCTGCTCAATACCGCCAGTGGCGCTACCTGGGTATCCCTGCATCATGGCGGTGGTGTGGGCATGGGCTTTTCCCAGCACTCCGGCGTGGTGATCGTTTGTGACGGTAGCGACGAGGCAGCGGCGCGTATCGCTCGCGTGCTGACCAACGATCCGGCCACTGGTGTAATGCGCCACGCCGATGCTGGTTATCCGATCGCCATCGATTGCGCTCGCGAACAAGGCCTGAACCTGCCGATGATCGGTTGAGGAAAGAAATTTCATGAACACGCTGAACCTGAAGCCCGGCCAACTGACCCTGGTCGACCTGCGCGCCGTCTACCAGGCGCCGGTGTATCTGAGTCTGGATGCCAGTGCCTATGAGGCCATCGATGCCAGCGTTGCCTGCGTCGAAGCGATCATTGCCGAGGGCCGCACGGCCTATGGCATCAACACCGGATTCGGCCTGCTGGCCTCGACCCGCATTGCCAGCCATGATCTGGAAAAACTGCAGCGCTCGCTGGTGCTGTCGCACGCGGCCGGCATTGGCGAGCCATTGGATGACGCCATGGTGCGGCTGATCATGCTGCTGAAGATCAACAGCCTGGCGCGCGGTTTCTCCGGTATCCGCCGCAAGGTGATCGAGGCGCTAATCGCCCTGGTCAATGCCGAGGTCTATCCGCATATCCCGCTCAAGGGCTCGGTGGGTGCTTCCGGTGACCTGGCGCCGCTGGCGCATATGTCGCTGGTTCTGCTTGGGGAAAGTCAGGCGCGTCATGACGGTGAGTGGTTGCCGGCCAGCGAGGCGCTGGCCATCGCTGGCCTGGAGCCGATGACCCTGGCAGCCAAGGAGGGCCTGGCTCTGCTCAATGGCACCCAGGTGTCGACGGCCTACGCGCTGCGCGGGTTGTTCGAGGGTGAAGATCTGTACGCTGCTGCCAGCGTCTGTGGCGCGCTGAGCGTCGAGGCGCTGCTGGGTTCGCGCTCGCCCTTTGATGCGCGTATTCATGCCGCTCGCGGTCAGCGTGGACAGATCGATGCCGCTGCGGCCTATCGTCATCTGCTCGGTGATAGTAGCGAGATCGGCCGTTCCCACGCCGCCTGTGACAAGGTGCAGGATCCCTATTCGCTGCGCTGCCAGCCGCAGGTGATGGGTGCCTGCCTGACCCAATTGCGCCAGGCCGCCGAAGTGCTCGGCGTCGAGGCCAACGCGGTGTCGGATAACCCGCTGGTGTTCGCCGCCGAAGGCGAGGTGATTTCCGGTGGCAACTTCCACGCAGAGCCCGTGGCCATGGCTGCCGACAATATTGCCTTGGCCATCGCCGAGATCGGCTCGCTGTCCGAGCGGCGTATCTCACTGATGATGGACAAACACATGTCGCAGTTGCCGCCGTTTCTGGTGGCCAATGGTGGGGTCAACTCTGGCTTCATGATCGCTCAGGTCACCGCCGCTGCACTGGCCAGCGACAACAAGGCGCTGGCTCACCCGCATAGCGTCGACAGCCTGCCCACCTCGGCCAACCAGGAAGACCATGTGTCCATGGCGCCTAACGCCGGCAAGCGCCTGTGGGACATGGCCGAAAACACCCGTGGCGTTCTCGCCGTGGAATGGCTTGGGGCTTGCCAGGGCCTGGATTTTCGTGAGGGTCTGAAGAGCACCCCGGTACTGGAGCAGGCTCGCCAGGCGCTGCGTGCCAAGGTGCCGTACTACGTCGAGGATCGCTTCTTCGCCCCGGACATCGCCGCGGCCAACGCATTGCTCGCCGAGCGTGTGCTGACCCCGCTGCTGCCGGGCGGCATGTTGCCGTCGGTGGGGTGATTCGCGTAGCCCGGATTGCATCCGGGTGCCAGGAACGTAGGGCGTACTCGCGAAGCAGTACGCCGTAGGATGTGTGGGACTCTGAACGGCGGACTGTTCGCTGTCGCTCCTTAGTCCGCCCTACGCGCTGTACCGCGACCAGCCTCCATGCAGTCGTTTTCCACAAGTGAGAGAGGGGACAAGCTCCGCTATCATCCGCGCACCGGGCATTTCCAAGGAGCTTCCGTGACCAGCACCACCCCGCGCTACAAGGCCATCGAGGAGTTTCTGCTCGAGCGTATCCATGACGGCGTCTACCCGGTCAATCACCAGATTCCGCCCGAGGAACAACTGGCGCGTGACTTCGCTGTCAGTCGCATGACTGCCAACAAGGCGATTCAGAATCTGGTGCAGAGGGGCTATCTGGTGCGTCAGGCCGGCCTTGGGACATTCGTCACCGACCGCAAGGCCGAGTCGCCCCTGCATGAAGTGATGAACATCGCCAGTGAAGTGCGCGGTCGCGGTCACGTCTATGGCAATCGCGTGGTGCGCTGCGAGGCCATCGCCGCCGATGACGAGGTGGCGCTGCGCCTAGGGCTGCGCCTGGGCTCGGAGGTGTTTCACAGCATTCTCGTGCACTTGCAGGACGATTTGCCGATCCAGCTCGAGGATCGCTTCGTCAACCCGCGCTGGGTGCCGCATTATCTGGAAAGCGATTTCACCCGGCAGACGCCCAATGAAGTATTGGTCGCCAGTTGCCCGATCTCGGATGTCGAGCATGTGGTCGAGGCTGTGCTGGTGGATGCGCAAACCGCAGAGCATCTGCAGATTGACCCGGCCATGCCCTGTCTGAGCGTGATCCGCCGCACCTGGTCGGACGATCATCTGATCAGCTACGCGCGGCTGATCCATCCCGGTGACCGCTACAAGCTGCGTTCGCTTCATAAACGCAGAGTGTAGGGTGCGCCATGTGTTCAGCCGGGGGACATGGTAAACACCTGTCGGGAGACATGGGTAACAGGTTGATGATCATGTTGCCCGTTGCCTCAGGTCTATTTGACGCAGCGTTTTGCGGATGAATACCACATCGTAGACACCCTCTTCAGCGGTTGAGCGTATGGCGACCTTCTCTCCATACAGACCTCCGCTTACGAAGACGTTGAGCCCTTTGAAATACACCTGCCCGGTCTGACGTACGTTTACAACGTGATCTCCCGGTTCATATTCGATGGCTGGCAGTTGCTCCGGGTAGTTTCGTGGACTTGGCCGATAGCGCTCTATGGGCGGCCGTTGATCAAGTGCTTCATGCGGACGGTAATGGTTGTACTCGTCTCGCCAACGGCTCATCACTTGCTGACAATGCTGCAAGTCGCTGAACGCGCGATGCAGCACTTCGCGTTTGAGTGTCTGGTGGAAGCGCTCCAGCTTGCCCTGAGTCTGTGGATGATGAGGTCGGCTATGGCTGACTTCGATCCCCAGCCGCATCAGCCAAACCTCCAGCTTCGATAGCCCACCGGCAATATTCGAACCCCAAGGCGGCCCATTGTCGGCGGTGATACGCAGCGGCAAGCCGTACTGACGGAAAACCTCGATCAGATGTGGTTTGACCAGTTCCAGTCGCTCTCCCTGGCAGGCTTGCAAGCAGAGCGAAAAGCGCGAGTGATCGTCCAGCAGGGTCAAGGGATGACAACAAGGCGAACGGCGATCATTGAGGGGGACGTTACCCTTGAAGTCGATCTGCCAGAGGTCGTTCGGGTTGGGATGCTCGAAACGGCGGTTAGCCGGCGCTTGCGACTGTTCATTGTGGTAGAGGACGTGGCAATCGTAGCGCTTGAGGATTGCGTCGATGGTGCTGTGGTGAGGCGGATCAATAGCTGCAGTCATCAACAAGCTTCGCAGTTTGCGAGCGCCCCAATAGGGATAGCGGTGGTGCAATTGCACCACCGTTTGTTCCAGCTTCGGATCGCTACGCCCTGGACTGCTCAGAGGACGCCGAGATCGATCCTGCAAGCCTGCATCGCCTTGCTCACGGTACCGAGCCAGCCACTTGTAGCCAGTTCTGGGACTGATGCCATACCGCCGACAGAGCTCCCGCACATTACTTTGGGGCTGCCCCGCCAGCAGAACAAACTCTCGCCTTATCGACATAGTGCTTCGCTCCAGCCACGGCATCATTCGATCTCCCAATTCGATGAACACCGTAAGCCTAAATGCGTTACCTATGTCTCCCGACACCCGTTACCTATGTCCCCCGGCTGAACACCATGCGCACCGAGTATGTGCCAGGGGATATGAACCGACGAAAGCCTTGTGGCGCGCGGCGCACCCTACGTCAATCGCTGATCAACTGATCCACCAGCGAAGGGTCGTCGATAAAGCGATTGCGGGTGCCCTGCAGTGCCTCGATCTTGTCGTTGCGCGCCTTTTCCTCGGCATCCGGCGGATCCATCCGGTGCCAGGCCTTGTACATCGGCACCAGGCCGACGATGGGCAGGCCGTATTCGATGTGCATGTAGAAGATGGCGCGGGCGATATTGCCCTTGGCTTCGTCACGCGGCTCCACCAACTGGAAGCTGGTTTTCATGTCGCAGCCGATATCGGCGAATTTGCTCGGCACATCGTCGGCCAGGTCGGCGAACTGCGCATTGCGCCGTACCAACTCAACGCGCGCCAGGGCCGGATAGTAGTTGTGCAGATCCGCAACGATGTAGGGGTAGCGTGGATTCATGATCGTGCACTGGCGGTCGGTGACGCAGCGCAATGCGCTCTTGAGCTGCTTGCTGCTGTAGATCGGGCTGGCGGTCAGAGTGCCGCTCTCGCGCTGGAAGGCCTGGCCACAGTAGAGGGTCGTACCGCCATTACCGTAGAGATCCTGCCAGAAGGCCTGTTCGATGGCCTGTTTGACGTCGCCGAGCTGGTTCTGGCCGTTGGCGAGGGAAGGAAGGCTGATGCAGGTTGCCAGGCAACCGAGAAGCAGTGTGACCACGCGCATGTTCGAGCCCCAGTGACCGCCGTTGTCGGGGGTCTGTTGTTTTTGTAGGACAAGCTGGAGTCTAGCAAGACGTGCGTCACAAAAAACCACCGGGAGCAGTTTTTGCCATCGCTTGCCAAGGCCGGTGGGTGACGACAAACCCGCGCGAACGCCGTTTCGCTTGTCGAAACATGGGTAATGAGTCGTGTAAGCCATGGCTTACACGATGTCCCGATTATCGCCACTGTCGGCCGTTCGGGTACGAGCGTACTCTTTCTTCCATGGATTCAGCGCAGGAAGCGCATCGACGAACAGGGACACGCTGGACAGCCACCGGGATGGTGAGCAGATCAAGGATGTCAGGACAACAGTCTGCAGAACCCCGCAATCGCGGGGTTTTCTTTTTTGGGCGTTCGCCCGCTCATGCAGGGCGTGCCGCGCGCGCCGGTTCTTCTTCTTGCGGCGTTTCGTCTATCTCTCTCAAGCCGCCTGCTGTTCGACGCGCAATTGCTCGAACCAGTCCAGCGTCTCGTCCCACAGGCGCTGCGCCGCAGGGCGGAAATACCCCATATGACCAATATTGCCCAGGCCTTCAGCCTGCGAGTCGAGCGTGCGCGCCTGGTAGGGCGCGTTGACGTAGGCGGCCATGAAGGCATCGCGCGAGGCGGGCGGTGCCCACAGGTCATCCAGGGTGTTGAGCGCCACCATCGGGGTCTTCACCTTGGCGAAGCGTTCGGCCAGCCCCGCCATCTGCGGATCGTCGAAGAAGTAACGCGGAAAGCGGCACCAGCGCTTCCACTGTCGGTAGACACCCAGCGGCAGATCCTCGCCCATACCCAGTTTGCTCCAGGCCAGGTAGCCCTTGTAGCGGGTGATCAGCGGGCCGATCACCCGCCACATGGCCAGTACCCGCACCTGCTCGGCTTTGGGCATCCAGCCATGCCAACCAGCGCCAGTACCGAAGGTGTAGAAGCCGGACACCTCGGCATGGTTGGGCAGCAGGCCGAAGGCATGGCCGCCGAACGAATGGCCGATCATGAACAGCGGGCGCTCGGCATGCCGATGTTGATCGACCGCGGCCGCCAGATCGAGGTGTGCCCAGTCCAGATAGTCCATGTCGAAGCCGCGCAGACTGGCCGGTTTGGATTGGCCAACGCCTCGATAGTCCAGGGTCATGGTGTCGAAACCACGAGCAGCGGCATGTTCGGCGAAACGTCGGTAGAAGCCCTGAGGTACGCCGGTGGCACCAGCGATCAGCAGCTGCGCGTTTGGCCGCTCGGCGTGATAGCGCGTGGCGGTGAGTTGGTAGTCGTCGAGGGCGAGTAGAGGCTGGGTTTCGCTGCGAATCGGCGCGTTCATGCTGGCTTGGACTCCGTACGGTGCTGGCGGGTTAGAAGGAGGAGGGTATCGACGGCCTGCTTCAATGGCTCGCTACTGCCGGCGACACGGGCTTGCAGCAAGCCGCCTTCATAGAGGGCGACGAACAGTGCGGCCAGGCCTTCTGGCTGCGGATAGCCGTGGCGTTGCAACTGCTGCTGCAATGCCCGGCGGATATCGGCGAAAGCGTTGGCCAGTGCTGCGCGGATTTCGCCGTCTTCGGGGCCACTTTCCAGAGCGATGGCGGCCAGAGGGCAACCGCGTTCGAAGGCACTGCCTTGCAACTGGCCTAGAGCGGTCTGCAACCAGGTACTGAGTGCATCGAGCGGATCGGGCTGACGCTCGAAGAGCGTGGCGAAAGCCTGCTCGGCACGTGAGCCGACACGTTCGATGGCGGCTACCGCCAACTCGGTCTTGCCGCCCGGGAAGTGGTGATAAAGGCTGCCTTTGGGTGCACCGGCATTGGCCAGCAGTTCGCTCAGGCCGACACCGTGCAGGCCTTTGCGCTGCAGGGCATCGATCATGGTGTCGATCAGGTTGTCGCGAGTGCTCTTGGTCATGGCCCGGATTATGTAGACCGATCGGTCTAGTGGCGAGTGCCATTCAGGCCGTGGATCGCGGCATATCGGCAATCGAGGCTTAGGAATGTCTCATTCCTCGAATGGCTTTTCTCGCGCAGCAGGTGATTACCTAGGGCGTTTCCCAGGCGCCATCGAGCGCCGTACGCAGCAAGTCGATCATCGCCTGCTGGCGCTGTGCGTCGCGGTAGACCAGGCCGATATGCAGCGGGATACGTGGCTCGCTCAACGGCTTCCAGAGCAGGCCGCGATGAGCGTGCATCTGCCGCGCGCGACCGGGCAACACGCTGGCCAGGGTGGTGTGTGGCAGGCTGTCGAGAATGCCGTTCATATGGTTCAGTTCGGCCTGCGCCTGTGGTCTGCGCCCAAGCAGGGCGAGTTGTTCCTGCCAGATCTGGCGAATGCGGAACTCTTCGCCGAGCAGCAGCATCGGCAGCTCTGCGGCCTGGCTCAGCGATACCTTGCGAAATTCGCGTAACGGATGGTTCTCCGGTATCACCAGTTGCAGCTCGTCCTCATACAGCGCCAGGCTGTGCAGGCCCGGTTGACGCGGCGGCAGAAAGCCGATGCCGATGTCCAGACCGCCGCTGAGCAGGCGTCGCTCGATATCCACCCCGGACAGTTCGTAGAGCTTGACCACCAGTTGTGGCTGCGCCTGCTGAAGGCGTTCCAGCAGCAGCGGCACCAGGCTGGCATTGACCGTCTGCAACACGCCAATGGACAGGCTGCGCGGCCCCGGGCCACGGAAGCTGCGCAGTGCTTCGCGCGCCCGTTCCATACCGTCGAGCAGGGGCAGCGCATGGTTGTACAACGTATGCGCGGCCAGCGTTGGGAGCAGGCGCCGGCCACTGCGCTGGAACAGGCCGACATCCAGATCGCTTTCCAGTTGGCGGATCTGCTGCGACAGCGCCGGCTGGGAGATGCTCAGGCGCTCGGCGGCGCGGCCGACATGACCTTCTTCGTAGAGTGCGACGAAGTAGCGGAGCTGACGAAAGTCCATAAGTTCAGGTTATGAATCAAGCAGGGAAATCGAAATGTCAAAATAACCCGAAGCTCCCTAGTCTAGCCACATGATCAACAGCCGATAAGGCCGGAGCGGTCGGTGAGTCAGGTCGAGATTCAGGGCGTTTTCATAGGTAAAGCCGAAGATATAGGTGGCGGCCTCAGTTGTGCGCGACGCAAGCAACGGGTCGACCACCGTTTGTGGTTATGGCCGCAAGGGTTGGGACAGGACGAACAGGGCGACGCGCGTTTCCATGGCGGTCCCGAGCGGGCATTGCATCATTACCCGGCCGAGCATTACGCCTATTGGCAGGCGCTGTATCCGGCGTTGTCCTGGCCGCTGGCGAGCTTCGCTGAGAACCTCTCCAGCCGCGGTCTGACCGAGGAGCAGGTGTGCATCGGCGATATCTTCCGGTGGGGCGATGTGCTGCTGCAGGTCAGCCAGCCGCGCTCGCCCTGCTATCGCCTGAATCGGCTGGGCGCTCACCCTGAGTTAGCCCAAGTGGTGCAGGACAGTGGCCGCTGTGGCTGGTTCTATCGGGTGCTCAAGCCCGGTTTCGTCAGCGCCGAGAATTCTTTCGAGCTGGTACAGCGCAGTTATCCGAGCCTCAGCGTGGCGCAGGCGCTGCATCATTTCTATCACTTCCCCATGGAGCGGGCGGGCCTGCAGCAGTTGCAGTTGTGTCCGGCACTCTCGGCTCGTTGGCGTGAGGCTGCGGCGCAGCGCTTGAGAACGGGCCGTCTGGAAGATTGGTCGGCCCGTCTGCAGGGCTTGCCGCTGGAAGGGGCGTTGGCCAGGGAGGGGCTTCGTTATGCGTGATGCCATGGCACGTCTGCACCTGATGGGCGAGCGCTCGGGGCCGTTGTGCGTGCGCGGCCAGGGCTCCTGGCTGTGGGATGCCGAGGGGCGCGCCTATCTCGACTTCGACCAGAACCTGGGAGCCAACAGCCTTGGCCATAGCCCGACCCTGTTGCTGGATACCCTGCGTCGGCAAGCGGAGTTGCTGATCAGCCCCGGGCTTGAGCAATGCAGTCGTGGTCAGCTGAAGCTGGCTGCGCAGTTGTGTCAGGCCGCTGGCAGTGAGCGTACGGCCTTCAGCAGCGATAGTGTGCGGGCCAATGCACTGGCGGTGCGTCTGGCCCTGCAATGGGCCGGCGCACAGAATCCAGCCGCCGAGCGCCTGGTTCTGCTCGAAGGCAGCCATCTTGACCCCGCCGTATTCGGTGCGGCGAGCCAGGTGCTGCGGGTGCCCTTCAATGACCTCGAGGCGCTTGCTGCAGCCATCGACTCGCGTTGCGCTGCAGTGCTGATCGAACCCTTACAACAGTCCGCCGGTGTGGTGCCGGCGACACTGGAATACCTGCAAGGCGCGCAGCGGCTATGCCGTGAGCAGGGCGCCGTACTGATCCTCGATGAAACCAGCAGCGGCATGGGACGTTGTGGGACGCTGCTGGTCGAGGAGCTGTACGGCGTGCGCGCCGACCTATTGACCCTGGGCGGTGCACTGGCGGGCGGCTTGCCGCTGGCTGCCGTACTGGCCCGAGGGAGCATCGCCGCGCAGGCGGATGCCGAGTTGCCGGCGAGTTTCCCTGGCGAGGCGCTGCTGACCTGCGCCGGTGTCGCGGTGCTGGCGACGGTGCTCGAAAGCAGTTTTCTCGGCCAGGTGCGCGAGGTGGCCGAACACCTGCGCGAAGGCCTGGCGCAACTGGCGCGGCGCCATGGGCACGGCCCCTTGCGGGGCCACGGTCTGTTGATGGGGTTGCCGCTGATCGGGCAGGCGGCCAGTGCGGTGCAGCGTGCGGCGCGTGAGCAGGGGCTGCTGGTCGGTGTGGCCCGTGGTGATTGTCTGCGCTTGAGCCCGGCACTGACGGTCAGCCATGGCAACGTCGAGGAAATGCTACGGCGCTTGGGGCGAGCGCTGCAGCGTGTCGAGCAACCGCGCGTGGAGGTGGCTTGATGCGTATCGCAGTGATTCAACACAGCGCGGCCACCGGATCGGCGGCGCTCGAACGCTGGCTTGGCGAACATCAGGTGAGCGTGTACCAGCCTTATGCTGGCGCGGCTCTGCCAACGTTGGAGGAATTCGAGTTGCTGGTGCTGCTCGGCGGCTCGTTGAGCGTTCACGATGAGCGCAGCCATGCCTGGCTGGCCGAAGAGAAACGCCTGATCCATCGGGCGCTGTTGGCTCGCAAGCGGGTCTTCGGTACGGAATTCGGGGCTCAGCTACTGGCCGAGGCGCTGGGCGCGCGCGTCAGCTCGTGTGCGGATGGTGTGCGCATCGGTTGGTGGCAGTTGGAGAAAGACCCGCAATCGCGCTTGTCTCCGCTTGGCCGCATGTTGCCGCAGCGTCTGCTGGCGCTGCACTGGCAGCGAGAGACTTGCAACCTGCCGCACGGTGCTATCGCCTTGTACGGATCAGCCGCGGGCGAGTTGCAGGGTTTCGTCTGGCAGGAACGTGCCATCGGTTTGCTCTGCCCGTTGGAGTGCGATGCGCAGAGCCTGGACGAGCGCCTGCAGCATGATGCTGCCGATTTGCGCTTGCCTGGCCGGGTTCAGGATGCAGCCAGCATTCGTGATGCCGCACCCCATTCGGCATCGGCCAACGCGACGCTGCTGCGCATGCTCGATTACCTCTCGGATGCCCACGCCCACATGACCTGAACACCCTTTGGCGAGCCTTTCGCAGTGCCCCGTTCACCGGGGCGTTTTTTATGGCCTGCCATCCCTGGCGGCCACTGCGTGACGTCGGAAATCAGCCGGCGTGCTTGGTCACCCACGCCGCGTAGGCGTCGATGAATTTCTGCAGGAACGGTTTGATGCTGTCGCTGAGCACGCCGTTCTCGTCGAAAAAGTTACCGGCGCCGCCGAGGTAAGCCTCCGGCTGCTGCAGCACGTAAACGTCGAGGAATACCAGGCACTGGCGCAGGTGGTGGTTGGCGCCGAAGCCGCCAATGGCGCCTGGCGAGGCGCTCAGTACGGCGCCGGGTTTGCCGCTGAAGCCGCTCTTGCCATAAGGGCGCGAGCCGACGTCGATGGCGTTCTTCATCGCGCCGGGGATCGAGCGGTTGTACTCGGGGGTGATGAACAGCACTGCGTCGGCGGCGTTGAGTTTGCTGCGGAAGGGCGCATAGGCGGCCGGTGCGTTCTCGCCATCGGCGTCTTCGTTGTACAGCGGCAGGTCGCCGATCTCGACGATTTCCAGGTTCAGCGAGGCGGGTGCCAGATCGGCCAGCGCCAGGGCCAGCTTGCGGTTGATGGAGGCCTTGCGCAGGCTGCCGACCAGCACGGCGACATTGTAGGTCTTGCTCATGTGTACTCCCGAAGGTGTGGTGAGGAAGGAATCACCACTATAGACCCCGGATGTTTCCACGGGTGCTCTGCTTCGGCGTTCTTATCCCGTATTCGTGTTGCCGAAGCCGCTCAGCAGATCTTCGGTGAAGGCTTTCTGCGCTTCGCTGGCGGGATGGCCGCGATGGCTGGCCAGGCGAAACTGCACGGTGAAATCCCACTCGCCGGGCAGGGCGTGCAGGCTGCCACGGGCGACCCAAGGTTCAGCGACATGCTCGGGCAGGTAACCCAGGTGTGCACCGGAGAGGATGAACGCCAGGCTGCCCTCGACCTGCTCGCAACGCGCGCTGCTGATGCCGCCCTGCCAGGGTTCGTCGGCAGAGATGAAACGGTAGGGATGCACGACCCGGTCGCAGTCCTGCAGATCCTCGACGGTCAGTGCTTTGCGCCCGAACAGCGGATGCTGGCGGCTGCAGTACAGGCGCTGGCGCTCATCGAACAACGGCTGATAATCCAGCGCCGTCTGGTTGCCGGAAAAATAACCGATGGCGAGCTGCAATTGATCCTGCAGCAGGCGCCGCTCCAGCTCGGCGGGCATGGCGCTGAGCAGTTCGATCTGCACCGCCTGGTTGCGCTGACGAAAACGTCCGATGGCCTCGCCGATACGTTCCAGCACCTCATCCGACAGCGCTTCGGAAATACCGATGCGCAGCTCGCCGAGCAGCTTGTCGGCCATGCCCTGGGCTTCGTCCTTGAAGGTCTCGATGGCAGCGAACAGCTTGCGCGTGGCACTCAGCACCTGCTCGCCTTTGGGCGTCAGACGAAAGCCGGCCTTGCCACGCTCGCACAGGCGAAAGCCCAGGCGCGTCTCCAGCTTGGCCATCTGCGTACTGATGGTCGACTGGCCGATGCCTAATTCGCCCTGCGCGGCACTGAAGCCGCCGCTCTCCACTACGGTGACGAACAGCCGCAGCAGTTGCAGGTCGAGGTCGCGTAGTTGGCTGAGCATGGTGGCTCCATACATTGATGAGCGTCGATGTTGGAGTAGAACACTTCGTATTTATCCGAAGCAACGGCGGGCGCAGGATGCAGATATCCCAGCCTCCATAAGAGAGGCACGGTCAACCGAATCTGCCAGAGGATCGAACCATGCGTCTTGCTGCAAGCCTGCTGCTTCTGGTCATCGCCACGCCTCTGGTGGCGGATACCAAGCAGCTCAATCTGTACAACTGGGCCGACTACGTGGCGCCGCAGGCGCTCAAGCGTTTTCAGGACGAAAGCGGAATCCGCGTCAAATACGACACCTTCGACAGCACCGACGTGCTGGAGAGCAAGTTGATGACCGGTGGCAGCGGCTACGACGTCGTCTTCCCGGCTTCCAGCGGCCTGTCGCGTGCCATCCAGGCCAAGGCGCTGCAGCCGGTCGGCGCGTTGCAAAATGCCGGCAACCTCGACCCGGAACTGCTGGCCAAGCTGGCCAGCGTCGACCCCGGCAATCGCTACGGCGTGCCCTATACCTGGGGCACGGTGGGCCTTGCCATCAACAAGCAGGCCGTCGAACAGCGCCTGCCCGGCGTGGCGTTGAACAGCCTCGACCTGCTGTTCAAGCCTGAATACGCCAGCCAATTGAAGGACTGCGGCATCTCCGTGCTCGACTCGCCGCAGGAGGTGATCGCCATCGCTCTCAACTACCTGGGCAAGCCGCCATACAGCGCGGATGCCGCTGATCTGCAAGCGGCCAGCGCGCTGCTCGCAGCGTTGCAACCGAGCCTGCGCTATATCGGCAATGCCCGGCAGATCGATGATCTGGCCAAGGGCGAAACCTGCCTGGCGCTGACCTATACCGGCGACGCCGGCATGGCCGCCGCTCGCGCCGCCGAGGCAGAGCAGCCGTTCGAGGTGCTCTATCGCATTCCGCGTGAAGGCACGCTGATCTGGTTCGACACCATGGCCATTCCGGCCGATGCGCCACATCCGCAGGCGGCGCGTGCCTTCATCGATTTCATGCTGCAGCCCGAGGCCATCGCCGAGCTGACCAACGAGCTGTTCTTCGCCAACGCCAACCGCGCGGCCACGCCGCTGCTGGACGAGGCGGTGAGCAGCGACCCGGATATCTACCCGCCCGACGCGGTACGCGAGCGCCTGTTCGCCGAACAAGTGTTGAGCTTGCGTGAGCAGCGCCAGCGCACCCGTCTGTGGACGGCCTTCCGCAGCCAGTACTGACCGACTTTCCTGAGAGATCGAGAACCGCCATGGATCAAGCCTTCGACAACGACCAGGCCATCACCCGCGACAGCCTCTACGGCACCGCCGCCGAGCCGACCTACGCCGGCATCACCAGCTTCATGCGCCGGCGCTATAGCCGCGACCTCAGCGGGGTGGATCTGGCCATCAGTGGCGTGCCGTTCGACACCGCTACCACTAACCGCCCCGGCAGCCGTTTTGGTCCGCGGGCGATCCGCGCAGCTTCGATCCAGTCAGCTTGGGCGCGACATTTCCCCTGGGAGTTCGACCCCTTCGATGTGCTCGCCTGCGTCGACTATGGCGACTGCCATTTCGACCACGGCACGCCGCAGGACACCCCGGCGGTGATCGAGGCGCACGCCACGCGCATTCTCGATGCCGGCAGCGCGTTGCTGACTCTCGGCGGCGATCACTTCATCAGCTATCCGCTGCTCAAGGCCCATGCGAAGAAGCACGGCACGTTGGCGCTGATCCACTTCGACGCGCACAGCGATACCTGGCCGGACGAAGAGGTCAAACGCATCGACCACGGCACCATGTTCTATCACGCCGCGCGCGAAGGCCTGGTCGACCCGGCGCGCTCGGTGCAGGTCGGCCTGCGCACCACCAATGATGATGTGATGGGGTTTCAGGTACTCGATGCGCGTGAGGTGCATCGCAGTACGCCAGAGCAGATCGCCGAGCGTATTCGCGCGCGTGTCGGTGACCATCCGGTGTACCTGACCTTCGATATCGATTGTCTCGACCCGGCTTTCGCGCCCGGTACCGGTACGCCTGTCTGTGGCGGGCTATCCAGCCACCAGGCGCTGGAAATCCTGCGTGGCCTGCGCGGCATCAACCTGGTTGGCATGGACGTGGTGGAAGTGGCGCCGCCCTACGACCACGCCGAGGTCACCGCGCTGGCTGGCGCCACCCTGGCGATGGAGATGATCTGCCTGTATGCCGCCAGGCATAAGATCGACGCTGCGCAGTGATCCAGAGCTTCAGGCGGTCGCGATCACCCGGCGCAGGGTGATCGGGATCGACTTGGCCGCGGGCACCTTGGCCTTCTTCTCATGGTGCCAGAGCGGCACCAGTGGGTTGCACTCGGGGTAGTAGGCAGCGCAACAGCCTTCGGGGATGTCATGTGGGGTGACACGCAGTGGCCCGACCGAGCGTTGTACGCCGTCGTCCACCGCAGTGCTCACCTGCACCTGATCACCTTCTTTCAGGCCCAGCCGTGCCATGTCGTTGCAGTGCATGAAAATCACCGAGCGGGTGCCGTACACGCCGCGAAAACGGTCGTCGTAACCGTACACCGTGGTGTTGAACTGATCGTTGCTGCGCACCGTCATCAGGTTCAGCACGTCACGGCGTTCCGTCGTCGGCTCGACATCATCATTGATCGCCAGCGTCTCCGGGCGGGTGAAATTGGCCTTGCCGCTGTCGGTGCTCCATTCACGCTTGGTGGCCGGCAATGGGCGGTGGAAGCCACCCGGTTCGAGCATGCGCGTGTTGAAGTCGTGAAAGGTTTCCGGGTAGGTGGTGGCGATGGCGTCGCGGATCAGCCCGTAGTCGGCTACCCAGGCGTCCCAGTCCATCAGCGGGCTGGCTGGTAGCGTGGCCTTGGCCAGGGCGGCGATGATCGCGGGCTCCGAGCGCAAGTGCGAACCAGCCGGTTTGACCACCCCCTGCCAGGCGCGGATGCATGCGGTGCTGTCCTCGGTGGTGTGGTATTGCAGGCCGCTGGCCTGAGTATCCATTTCGGTGCGGCCCAGGCAGGGCAGGATGTAGGCTTTTTCGCCGTGCACCAGTGCGCTGCGGTTGAGCTTGGTGGCGATCTGCACGGTCAGGCGCAACTCGCTCCAGGCCGGTTCCAGCCGATGTGAGTCAGGGGTGGCGCGGACGAAATTGCCGCCGAGGGCGAGGAACGCCTTGATCTTGCCGCTCAGCACGCCTTCGCAGGCATCTACCGTGGTCGTGCCGTCGTGCTCCGATACGGTGAAGTCGAACTGCTCGCGCAGGCGCTCGACCGGTACCTGCGTCACCTTCTCTGTGATGCCCACGGTGCGCTGGCCCTGCACGTTGGAGTGGCCGCGTACCGGGCAGATACCGGCGCCTTCCTTACCCAGATTGCCGCGCATCAGCAGCAGGTTGACCAGCATCTGGATGCTGGTCACGCCGTGGCGATGCTGAGTCAGCCCCATGCCATAGATGGCGATAACCCGTTGGCCGCTCGCGTAGATCCTGGCCGCGCCTTCCATGGCACTGCGGCTCAGGCCGCTGCGACGCTCCAGCATCGACCAGGCATAGCTGCGGATAACGTGTTCGAACGCTTCGAAGCCCTGGGTGTGCTGTTCGATGAAGGCAATGTCGAGTACGCGATCCTGACCGGCTTCGCGCGCCGCATCGTCCATCGTCAGCAACGCCTTGCAGATACCGGCAATGGCCGCTGCATCGCCGCCGATGGTGACTTGGTGATAGTGGGTGCTGACCACCTGTGATTCGCCCGTGAGCATCTGTTTGGGCGACTGCGGATTGGTGAAGCGCTCCAGGCCCCGTTCGCGCAGCGGATTGAAGGTGATGATCGGCGCGCCGCGCTGCCTGGCTGCCTCCAGGTCATGCAGCATGCGCGGGCTGTTGCTGCTGGTGTTGTGGCCGAAGATCAGCAGGCAGTCGGTCTTGGCAAAGTCGTTCAGCGTAACGGTGCCGACCGGTACGCCGATGCTCTCCGGCAATGCCACCGAAGTGGTTTCGTGGCACATGTTGGAGCTGTCGGGCAGGTTGTTGGTGCCGAAGCGGCGGGCCAGCAATTGCCACAGATACGAGGCTTCCAGCGAGGCGCGGCCGGAGGCGTAGAACACTGCCTGATCCGGAGCATCGAGGCGCTTCAGCTCGGCGCCGATCTCGGCGATGGCCTCTTCCCAGGTCACGGGCAGGTAGCGGTCGCTGGTCGCGTCCCAGCGCATAGGGTGAGTTAGCCGGCCCTGTTGCTCCAGCTGGTAGTCGCTCCAGTTGCGCAACTCGCTCAGGGCGTGAGCGGCAAAGAACTCGGGAGTGCAACGCAGGCTGGTGGTTTCCCAGGCCGTGGCCTTGGCGCCGTTCTCGCAAAAGGCCAGCGGTTTCGACGGATGCGGTTTGGCCCAGGCGCAACTGACGCAGGCGAAACCGTCGATGGGACGGTTCTGCTTGAGCAAGGTGACTGCGCCGGTCAGCGGTGCCCGCTCGCGCAGCAGGATGGTGCCCACGGCGTTGGCCGAACCCCAGCCACCGGAAGGGCCACGATAGGGTTTGAATCGGGGTTTCATGCTCCGCCTCCCTAAGTCGTCATCTTGCAGTTACGACGGAGGGGGCGGGCGGATGGTTCAGGTTGTTTGCCTGGCGCCAGTCGAAGTCGGCCTGGGGAGCCGCGCGATTGGTTTGGCAGGGTCAGCTCTTGATCAGCACGGCCAGCATGACAGCGGCGATGACCAGAGCCAGCAGCAGTGCGCCACGGCCACTCGAGGTGCCTCTGGACGAGACATCGCCATCGGATTCGCGTACCCACGGCTGCGCGGCAGCCGCATCGTTATCGGTACTTTCCGTGACGCGTGCCTGCGATGGCGTCGGCGAGGTGCCCTGTCCGAGCGCTGCCTTGCGTTCAACGGGCGCCTGGATGAACTCACTGTCGCGATAGCTTTCCAGCACCTGCGGTTGCTGGTCGGCTCCGATGGCGAGCACCTCCAGTTTGCAGGTCACTTCGAGGTTGATCATCAACGAGCGGTCGGCTGCATCATCGCTTGCCTGCACCCGCTGCCATTCCTCACGCATTTCCTCGTGTGCCAGGGCTTCCCACAGCTGTTCCAGCGCAGGCAGATCGAGGTGCTCTGGCAGCAGGATGCTTTGTTGGCCAACGAGCTTCACACCGCGTACCGCCTTGCCGAAGGCCGGCAGATAGGTCTCTGGGTTGAGCATGTATTGCGCGCTGTAGTGCACCTCGCTGCCGACCATCAGGCGTACGCGCTGCCATTCCTGCTGGCGGGCGGACAGATCGGCTTGACCGCTTTCGAGAGCACGTTGGCGCAGCGCACGCAGCATGACCGAGAGGATGTCGTAGGCGACGCTGTAGGCCGGCTGGCTTTCGTCCAGTGGCTGACCAGCGAGGACGATTTCACAACGCTGCTGTGGCAGGCCGGCCAGTTCTTCCAGTTTGAGTTGCTCCTGATAGGTATCCAGGCGGCTCGGGTAAACCAGGGTTTGGCTATCGGCAAACGCCGGGGTCAGGGTGATGGTCATGCCTGGCAACAGCGCGCAGGTATGTCTCACGGGCTGCGAGATATCGGACTCCTGCAGTTGCTTCAGCGCCTTGGCCATGGCATCGACCGGCTTCAGTCGCGCGTGCAGTGCTTCGACTCCGGCGCTGGCAGGCCCGTCGGCCAGCAACAGCAGATTGCCGATGTAAATGCCGGGGATTATCTGGTGCTCATGCAACGGCTGATCCGGCTCAGGATGCTCTTCACCGAAGCTCAAGCAGCCACCCGAGTGCAACTGGACATGGGCTCTGAGCCCATAGAGCAGCGGCTCGACATCCGCGGCTTGCCTAACGCGCTCCGGATGCTGGTCGGCCAATGCCTGGCGCACCAGGAAACCTGCCAGGTTCAGCAGATTTTCGCTGTGCTCGGGTTGGCCATCGATTTCCAGGGAAAGATCTGGCCATGCCTGGAAGGGCATGTCTCCTTCGATGGGGTTGGTGCAGAAAACGAACGGAGTGGGGGCGGGCATGCTCATCGGTAACGATCCTTGTTCATGAGAGAGGCGCACCATGCCAGCCCCCAACCGGACGCGCAACCATGTAGGTTAGAGCGCGTGAGCGCAGGCAAAAAAACGGGCCTATGCGGCCCGTGAGTTCACGCTCAAAGATTCCCCAGGCATTGCGCCAGGCCGATTGGCTCGGGCCGGAACAGCCGCGCATCCATCAGTTTCGGTTCGCGCACGATGGGGGCGAAGTCCATGCGCGCGAGGATGTCGCGCTCGATGTCCACGCCCGGCGCTACCTCGATCAGTTCCAGGCCTTCGATACTCAGGCGCAGTACGCAGCGCTCGGTGACGTAGAGCACCGGTTGGCCACGTTCGGCAGCCAGGCGCCCGGCGAAGGTGCGGTGCTCCACTTCGCTGACGAACTTGCGCAGTGCGCCGTCCTGGACGATGCGCAACTGGCCATCCTCGATGCGGATGTCCTGCGTACCGGCGCTGAAGGTGCCGACGAACACCACCTGCTTGGCGTTCTGGCTGATGTTGATAAAGCCGCCTGCCCCTGCCAGCCGGCTACCAAATTTGGACACATTGAGATTGCCCGCCGCATCGGCCTGAGCCAGGCCGAGGAAGGCGATATCCAGGCCGCCGCCATCGTAGAAATCGAACTGATAAGGCTGATCGAGCAGCGCGCTGTGGTTGCTTGCTGCGCCGAAGTCCAGCCCCGAGGCCGGCACGCCGCCGATCACGCCGGGCTCAGCAGTCAGGGTCAGGCGCTCGATCACGCCTTCTTCGGCTGCCACCGCCGCCACACCCTCGGGCATGCCGATGCCGAGATTCACCACCGCGCCGCTCTTCAGCTCCAGCGCCGCGCGGCGCGCGATCAGCTTGCGTACGTCCAGCGGCAGCGGTGCCAGGCTGTCCACCGGCACGCGGGTCTCCGCAGCGAAGGCCGGGTTGTAGGCGGTGGCGAAGGTCTGCTGATGGTTGGCCGGTTCGGCCACCACCACGCAATCCACCAGAATGCCGGGAATCTTCACCTGGCGTGGGTTGAGCGAGCCGCGCTCGACCACTCGCTCGACCTGGGCAATCACCAGACCGCCGCTGTTGCGCGCAGCCATGGCGATGGCCAGGCTCTCGATGGTCAGCGCCTCGCGCTCGAAACTGAGGTTGCCGTCGGGATCGCTGCTGGTGGCGCGGACGATGCCGACATGCACCGGAAAGGTCGGGTAGAACAGGTAGTCCTCGCCGTCGATGGGCATCAGCCGCACCAGATCTGCTGTGGTACGTGCATTGAGCTTGCCGCCGCCATGGCGCGGGTCGACATAGGTGCCGAGGCCAACGCGTGACAGTTGCCCCGGCTTGCCGGCGGCGATGTCGCGAAACAGCTGGGAGATCACTCCCTGCGGCAGGTTGTAGGCCTCGATGCGGTTATCCACCGCCAGCTTCTGCAGCCCCGGCACCAGGCCCCAGTGGCCGCCGATCACGCGGCGCACCAGGCCTTCATGGGCCAGGTGGTTGAGGCCGCGACCCTTGCCGTCGCCTTGGCCGGCGGCATACACCAGGGTCAGATCGCGCGGCGCCTGTTCAGCAACGAAGCGCTGTTCCAGAGCGATGGCAATCTGCTCGGCGAAGCCGATGCCGACGAAGCCGCCGGTGGCCAGGTTGGCGTTGTCCGGGATGCGCGCCACGGCAGCGGCGGCAGTCATGATCTTGCTCATAGCGGGTACTCATGCAAAACGGGGATTTGTAGGCGTGGCTAGGCGGTGTTCCGCTTCAGTCGCGAAAGTTGCGGGTGAAGCGGAGCCCCGCCCAGCGCTCCTACAGAGAACGTCAGAAGCTTCCAAACAGCGTGCCCAGGGTGATGACCACCGCCAGTGCCAGCATCGGGAAGGCCACGGTGTTGAAGAAGATGAACTTGTACGACTCGCGGTGGGTGAGCTTGCAGATCGCCAGCAGCGAGATCACCGCGCCGTTGTGCGGCAGGGTGTCCATGCAGCCGGACGCCATCACGGCCACCCGGTGCAGCAGCTCGGGGCT
This sequence comes from Pseudomonas berkeleyensis, assembly GCF_014109765.1. NCBI lineage: Bacteria > Pseudomonadati > Pseudomonadota > Gammaproteobacteria > Pseudomonadales > Pseudomonadaceae > Pseudomonas > Pseudomonas berkeleyensis. Next base: position 4,900,437 of record NZ_CP059139.1, on the reverse strand, counting down.
GATGCCGGCGGCGTTGGCCATCTCCAGATACTGCTCGCCGAGGGTCTTGAGGGCGATGGACAGGCCGCCGGAAGCCGAACCGGTGATACCGGCGAGGATGTTCACCGCCACCGCCTCGGAGATCAGCGGGTTGCTCGATACGCCCAGCACCAGGTCGCGGATGATGACGAACCCGGCCAGCGAGGCGATCACCGTGCCGTAGCCCACTTCGGCGGCGGTATTGAGGATCGGCAGCATCGCGCCGAACGAGCCTTCGTTGACGCTCCTCTTCAGATCCAGCCAGCGTTTCCAGTGTATGGCGATCAGCAGCACGATGGCCGCGGCCAGGGCGACGATGATCGACCAGATACCGATCAGCGAACGGGCATCCTGCAAGCCGCCATACTCCGGCTTGGCCAGGTAGCTGGCGTCGATATTGGGCAGAATCTGCTTGGCCATCAGGAAGTTCAGCGCGATCACCAGGAAGATTGGCAGCAGCGCCAGCCAGAAGCCCGGGGTGTAGCCGGTGTCCTGAACGACCGGGTCGTCCTTGTGTTGGCCATACCCCTCACCAGCCGCCTTCAGCTTGCGCGCCTGGCTGTTCAGCCACCAGGTACCGAAACCGAACATGATCAGCGCGGCGATCATCCCCAGGCCTGGCGCGGCGAAGGCGTCGGTGCCGAAGAACGGGTTGGGGATGGCATTCTGGATCGCCGGTGTGCCCGGCAGCGCGGTCATGGTGAAGGTGAACGAACCCAGGGCGATGGCACCGGGGATCAGGCGCTTGGGAATGCCCGCCTCGCGAAACAGCGCGGCGCCGATCGGGTACACGGCGAAGGCCACCACGAACAGGGATACGCCGCCGTAGGTGAGGATGGCGCAGGCCAGCACGATAGCCAGAATCGCCCGCTCGCTACCGACCTTGGCGACGATGCCGTGGGCGATGGCGCGGGCCGAGCCTGAGTCGTCCATCAACTTGCCGAACAAGGCACCGAGCAGGAACAGCGGGAAGAACTGGATCACGTAGCCGCCCATGGCCTTCATGAACACCTGGGTGTAGGTGGGCAGCAGCAGGGCGATGTCGCCGGCGAATAGCAGCGCCAGCAGGGCCAGCAGCGGGGCGAGGATCAGGACGTTGATGCCGCGATAGGCGAGGTACATCAACAAGGCGAGGGAAATCAGAATACCGAGGGTACCCATGGGTGGTTCCTTTTGTTGTTGTTCTACCGGCTCAAGGCCGCTTTATCGGGAAGGCGCAGAATCGGCAGCGCGCCTTTGTCGGATATAGAGCCAGAGTCGTGCCAGACCGGGGTGAGACTTTGGTCGATAGCCTCGAAAGGCTTGTGCGGTGAGGGTTTCAGGCGTTCATGACGAGCGCGGAGCCGTCAGGCTAGATGTAGGGTGGTGTCCATTTTTCTGGATTAAGTCCAGATTCTTGGATTTTATTTGAGGCGAATTCCAGAAATATGGATTCGCAGCCCGAATGCTATTAGGGAGTTTTGTGGTGCCTGATCCCGGATTTCATCCGGGCTACGTAATTGCGGCCGGCACCGGTACCTGTAGGAGCGGCTTTAGCCGCGACTGTGACGAAGCAGCAATCGCGGCTGAAGCCGCTCCTACAAGGAAGCCATACGTAGGGCGGGTGAAACCCGCCAACTGTCTTTATGCCGCGCTGTAGCCCGAATGCAATCCGGGTTTTTTAGGTGCCTATCCCCGGATTTCATCCGGGCTACGCAATTGCGACCGGCAACGGTATCTGTAGGAGCGGCTTTAGCCGCGAAGGGCTGTGGAGAGCATCGCGACTAAAACGGAATGTCGCCCAGTCGCTCCTACGACAAACGAGGTGAGATCAGCCTCGGCGCCCCAGCCCATGCTGCGCTAGCTTGGCGTAAAACCCGGCGCGGGAAATCCCCAGGCGTTCAGCGGCCAACTGGCGATTACCATCAGTGGCTGCCAATGCCGCCAACAGCGCCTGGCGTTCGGCCTGCGCCAACTGCTCGGCCAGCGTCTGCGCTGTGCTCGTCACCACTGGCATAACGGGCGCGGGCTCGCTCGGTGCGACCGGGTCGACCAGCAAACCACGCAAGGCCTCGCCATCCACTCGTCCATCGACGGCCAGTTGCGCCCGCTCCAGCAGATTGCGCAACTCGCGCACATTACCGCGCCAGGGCTGCGCGCAAAGCAGGGCCAGGGCATCGTCGCTCAGCTCCAACGGCGCCAGGCCGGAGCGGTTGGCCAGGTCATCGAGCAGGTGTTCGATCAACGCGGGTATATCGCTGGCCCGTTCGCGCAGCGGCGGTACGCGCAGCGCCAGCACGTTGAGTCGGTAGTAGAGATCGTCGCGGAACTGTCCAGTCGCCACCTTGGCTTCCAGATCGATATGCGTGGCCGCGATCACTCGCACGTTCAGCGGCTTGACCTGATTAGAGCCGAGCGGCTCCACCTCCTGCTCCTGCAGCACACGCAACAGCTTGGCCTGCAAGGGCAGCGGCAGGTCGCCGATCTCATCGAGAAACAGGGTGCCGCCGTTGGCCACCTCGAACTTGCCGATCCGCGCCTTACGCTCTGCGCCGGTGAAGGCGCCCGGTGCGGTGCCGAACAGCTCGGCTTCGACCAGGGTTTCCGGAATCGCCGCGACGTTGACCGCGACGAATGGGCCGTTGGCCCGTGGCGACAGGTTATGAATGCCCTGCGCCAGCAGCTCCTTGCCGGTACCGGTTTCCCCCCGGATCAGCACTGTGGCATCGAGCTGTGCGGCGCGGCGTGCCTGACGCTTCACCTCGCTGGCCGCCGTGCTGGCGCCGATGAACCCGGCGATGGTGTAACGTGCCCGGCGCGCCTTGGCCAGCTCATGCTGGGTGGCGAGCAACTGCGTCTGCAGGTTGTTGTACTTGGCCATCAGTGGCTTGAGGTGACGGGCACGGTCGAACAGCACGAAGCCCAGCGCGCCGACCAGGGTGCCGTCCTCATCGCGCAGCGGAATCCGGGTGACCACGAAATGTTCGCTGCCGAAGGCCATCAGATCGAGCATGCTCGGCTGGCCGCTTTCCACCACCTCACGCAGGCGGCTGGCCGGCAGCACCTCCTCGATCTCCTTGCCCAGCGCCGTGCGCGCATCGGCGATGCCGACCTTCTGCGCGTACTTGTCGTTGATCCAGACGATGCGCGCCTGGCGATTGACCGCGATGGTGCCCTCGCATTGAGCGTCGAGGTGGTCGAACAGCAGCGGCATGGCCACCGCACGGAACCGCTCGGGCGACACACCGATGATCAGGCCGTGCTGGTCGAGATCGTCGCGGGAAATGGCCATGGCGGCTCTCCGAAATCAGGTCTCGGCGATTATGGGAGGGGCCCTGCGCCGCGAGCAAGGCAGTGCACCTGAGGGTTACGGCTTCTCGGGTGTTGGCAAATGGCGTAAACAGCCGTTTGATTCAGCTACGGCTAATGGCTCCCCGACGTCTATAGTTGCGTGATGGTGAGCGGGGAGGGCCGCGCACCGACCACGGCGGTGCTGGACATGAAAATGGTCGATGGCAAGCAGAACCATGACAGGGACATAGGCGCGGGGCATTGCGAAGGGTTACGTGAAGCAGGCAAGCGCGCCTTGATGCGCACCATCCTGCTCGCCACTGGTTTGACCCTGGGCGGGTTTTCCATCCTGCAGGCTTTGGCCGGCAACTACCCCTTCGCCATTCTCGAGGTGCTGTGCACGGCCATCCTGCTGTTCGGCGCCTGGCGTATCGAGCACGCTCGTCATCTGTACCTGTGGATCTACCTCTACCTGATCCCCACCTTCAGCTTCATTCTCTACATCATCATCATGCCGGGCGCCTCATCGGCAGCTTTCGTCTGGCTGTACATGATTCCCCTGCTGGCCTACCTGCTGCTGGGTAAGCAGCGTGGTTTTCTGCTGGCCGCCCCTTTCATGCTTGCCGGGCTGCTGCTGTATTTCGCCGACAAGCACCTCAGCCTTGATACCAAGGGCCTGATCGACCTGGGCAACGCGGCCCTGTGCGGCATTCTGATTCTGGTCTTCGTGCATATCTACGACGGCTTGCGCATGCAGGCCTACGAGGAGCTGGAGCGCCTGGCGCAAACCGACTCGCTGACCGGTGTCGCCAGCCGCGGCAGCTTCCAGCACGCCCTGCAGCGCAGCATTCAGGAGGCGGAACGCAGCAGTGGGAAGCTGGTGCTGGTACTGCTCGACGTCGACCATTTCAAGCAGGTCAACGACCAGTGGGGGCATGACGCAGGGGACATGGCGCTGCGGCATATCTGCCAGATTCTGCAGCAGCGGCTGCGGGTTACCGATTTCCTCGGGCGGCTAGGGGGAGAAGAGTTCGGCCTGCTGTTGCGCTACACCGACGCGGCAGGTGCTTACTCGATGGTCGAGAAACTGCGCCAACAAATCACGGAACAGCCACTGGAATACGACGGTCAGCAGATTGCCCTGTCTGCCACGTTCGGCCTGGCCGCCTGGCCCATGGATGGCCGCGGCGCCGCCGAGCTTTACCGGGCAGCGGATCGCCGTCTCTACAGTGGTAAACAGCGGGGGCGTAATCAGTTGGTCAGTGCCGACCCAGTGGGGGAGCTGTTGCTGGACAAGTTCGACGTACGTCTCTGAGGCGGTCGGGCAATCAGGTCGAACCTATCGCCGGGCAGGGCAGTCGGAACCAGTAAGCCATCGATAGCGGAGATGCCGCCATGTACAACTGGGATCTGATCGAGCGCCTGCTCCACGAAGTGCAGAACGGTGCCGGCAAACCGTTCGCACCGCGCCGTTACGCCGAAGACCTGGCCGAGGAGCTCGACCAGGCGGGCGAGAGCGTCGACAACCTCGACCATTTGCGCGCCGAGGCCGCCCGTTACGAGGCTCGCTTGCTGGAAAGCGGCTTCATCGAACCGCGCCCGGAAGAAGAGGGCGGCAACGGCGAGAACTTCGTGCTCACCCCACGCGGCGCGCAGTTGCTCAGCATGCTCGATAGCAGCATCCCCGGCAGCGAACGTCCACGCGATGTCCTCGACGAGGCCGGTGATACAGCGCTGACGCCCGAGGTCTTCGACCGAATCGCGCCGAAGGCCAATCTCAGCGAATGAGTCTGAGCGGACATGAAAAAGGCGCGCAATGCGCGGCTTTGAAGGTGGTGGGCAGCAGGTTTTTGTTGGGGCCGTCTGGAATGCGAAACGGGGGCGATGAACTGGCGATACGCTGCCTCGTTTAGTCGCCGTCTGTGTTAGCGAACCCACCTTCTGAAGTTGCATTACCGCGAGAAGTAATCGTCGTTACTTGGTTGTTCGGGGTTCAACGCGTTGCCCCAGCTCGGAGAGCCCCTTGCCACCAGCGCGCCAACCACGAGCATGGTTTGCGCGGCGCTGGCTGAACCTGCCGATGGAAGCGCGGCAACTCGTCCAGGGCGATCCACAACTCACCCTGCCACTCCAGCAAACTGACCTGCTGGTTATCCCAGGCCATCAGGCAGCGCGACGGCTCATGAGCTGCTTCCGCCTCACTGTCGCGCAGCGCCGGCAAAGCAACATGACTAAGCCAACGACGCAGATGACGGTTCTCCGGATGCGAGAAGCGCCACAATGCCCTGTACATGCCCGACTCACTGAGCACCTCCACCGCCTCCAACTCCCCGCTGGCCAGTTGGAAGTGCACCACCCGCACCTGATCGGCATCCATCAGCCGACAGATCCGCTCCGGATGGCGATGGCCCAGCAAGCGCGCAAACTCCCGGGCACAGACCCACGGCTGGCGGTCGATCATCACGCCGCGTAGCGGGCGGTTATGCCGCATCAGCAAGATGGGGATGTAGGCGTCTTCCATAAGGCCTCCCGGCTGTCAGTCGATAATGGCAGGTGGGTTCGAGCATGCGGGCAGGGGAATGCACACGCATAGCGTGTCTAGGGCGAACGGCTTTTGATACCCTGCCAGAACTCAGATTTATAAGGTTCCAATCTTGGAACTAATGATGGTTCCAAGATTGGTACCTGTCAAGGGGGTTAAATTGGATTTGCCGGCAAAAATGAAGGCGATACGAGCCAAGGAAAACCTGACCCAGGAAGATTTTTGCCGGGAAGTCGATATCAGCTTGAGCAGCTGGAAGAAATACGAAGCCTCAATCACGGACATGGGGCTGGCTCCGTTCCTCAAGGTCGCTAACCACCCGCGCTTTAAAAAGTACGCACTGTGGCTGACAACCGGAGAAACGGCCCCGGAGTGCGGACAGATCAGCCCGCTTTGAGGCTTTGGCTGTGGATCAAAGGATTATGAGTTGCCTAGAAACGCTGCAAGCCCGGTGAAATCGTGCGTAGCTTAGGGCAGGTACAGTTAGCTGAAAGTAGCGTCGTAGAGCGGGTTAAGCGTAGTTTAGCGTAACCTGCAAAAGCTGGGCACTGTACCGCCAGTGTACTGTTTTTTGTACCGTGAAACGGTCAGGTTTTGCTTTTCCATCGGACGATGACTGCGCAGATGCTGTTGATTGTGTTGCGGATCAAGAGTTGAAACCTATCGCCAACGCAGTCGCGAATTGCGATTGGTGGTAAATCGCTATATGGCCGAGTAGTGTCGTTTCTTGGGCTTGAGCAGCGTATTTGCTTCGCCCATTGAAATGGTCGTGTATACGTTACATCCACTCTGACTTGTGACGTATACCAAACATGGACTATGCCCTTATCGCAACACGCCTTGGCGACGAGGTCCGCCTGCGCCGCCTAAATCGCGGGCTGACTCAGGCTGCGCTTGCCTCCCTGGCCTCTATCACCCGGCAAAAGGTTATCGCTATCGAGAAGGGTGACCTCTAGGTGGGCATGATGGCCTAGGCACGAGTCCTGGGTGCCTTGGACTGTGAGCTTGCGGTTGTGCCTGCAAGAATGCCCACGCTGGATGAAATCCACGAAGTGTTTAATTGATGACAGACGTGCAGCAAATGGAATTCACAAAGTGACCCGCACGAGCAAAGCAGGTTTAGCATCTTGAGAAGGTTTGAGGGGGAGCCTCAGGCTCCTTTAGCCCGGCGGTAAATTTCATTGGTATTTATGTTAGTTAAAGATTGTCTGGGAGATCGCCGTTCTCTAAATAGTCAATGAGATCTTTGTCTGCAAGCGCAGATCGATAGAAAACAGCTTCCCAGCAGTTTATTGATTTGTCTTCTTCGCTCTGTAATAGTATTTCAATAATTTCGCCCAGACCTACGCGCCCTCCTTTGTCTCGATGCCTTTTGGCAGACTTCAGTAAGTGCACATACTTTGTATTACAGAATTTTTTGAGTCTTAGGGTAAGGTCGATCCCGATAGCGTGTTCATTTGCGAGTTTTAGTAGATCTGGCTCTATATCGTCATTCATGACTATCGAGAACTTCGGGCTGTTATATGGGGGTTGAAAAGTAATTTTGTATAATGGTGTAGTGACTTCATCAAAATACGGATGGATGTACTTTTTTGAGCCGTTGTTAGTTTTGTATTGTGTCCCTTTAGCTTGTTGGCATTCGAAACACATGGGGGTGAGGTTTAGCAGTAGTACAGAAAGTTCAGGAAATTCATCTTTAGGGAGGTAGTGGTCTAGCGTCCCTGGAATACCTGCTTCTCCACAAGACGGGCAGCAGATAAGTCCATGTTCTCTACGCATTTTAGATAGTATCTCGTGCGGGGTTTTTCCTTGTTGTGGGCTATAGAGGCCTATGAGTGATTTCTTTCTATCTTCGGCCTCATCTTCATCTTTCGTATAAAGTAGTAAGTCTAAAGCGGCTATTTTTTCTGGATTGCCTTTGTGTTTAATGTATATTTCAATGCTCTTCTGCCAATCGTTTTTTATGCGTTGGTAGAAGTCTAGGTGCCGCTTGCGCTCATCCAAGATTCTCAAGAAAACTTCTATGGAGTCATCCTTGGGAGGGGGTATATTAGCGACCACTACCAATCTCCGAATTTAGAAGTTTTATTATTATTTCCTCATTAATTTCTCGTCCTAGCGCTGATATCAAGGAATTCGCACTGCCATATTCGGTTAGTTTCGTCTCTAACCATTCGTCAAATGGCTTGGATATTGAATCGTCACCGAAAACGTAAGTTGATATACGTTGCATATCACCTCCGAATGTTTCGAAGGGAGGATTGACAACGTCAAGCCCATCTTCAAGCTCTCGGAAAACATGGACGCATCTGGTTGGTATTTCTCTAGCTATTGCGAGTGAGTGCGTCGCTAGGATAGCTTTTGAACTGAATGCAGAGAGAACTTTTTTCAGCAAGGAAATGAATTCAATTTCTAGGGTTGGATGAAGAAATAGCTCTGGCTCATCAATTATTACAAGGCTATCCCTTTTAATTTCTCCGGCCACATTAATTACAATGTAGCAAAATAGCCGTTGCCCGGAACTAAGCTCGACAGGAATGCCGTTTTTTATAAAGGTAACGCCAGCTTGGTAGTTTATAGAGTTAGAGAAGTCGAAAAATTCAAGCGCGTCATAATTTTCCTGGTTTACTATTAGGTAATCATAGTCATTTATCGTTCGAAAGCAGTCTGGTAAGAAAGGATCGTCGTTATCGACTTCGTCAGTTAGCATAAGTGCTAGTTCGTCATACCCAATGGCTGCTTGCAATACACTATTTATAATGTTTACCTTGCCAATCCAGTTTGGCATGAAGCTAAATTTTTCGTCGTCAGCAAAGGCCTTAAGTAGTGAGTGCGCTGAATCACTAGCCGGTAAATTCCTACTGATGCCTATTCGCGACTCTCCGTCTCGCTCTATGTTTTGTCTGAATCCAAAATATTTGTAGGCAGTTTTGTCTAATAGGTTGGTATCTGAAAGATCAAGTGTGTACTCCTCGAATGGGCTGTACGATACAAGTATCAAACGGGAAATGTTTGGTGTCTCATCGAACGGCTCATGGCCGGTTTTGTCGAGCTCTTTCTTACTTCCTTTGTCTACACCAAGCCAGTATTCAACTAAGGATTTTAAACAGTGGGATTTTCCGACCCCATTCGGGCCAATTAAAACATTTATGTCGTATGGAAGTAGTTTTGAGTTGAACTCGAATGAGACCTTCTGTGAGCCGCCATTACGCTTTTCTAGGTTAAGAGAGAAATTCTCTATCGCAGAGTTTCTGCCATGGTCAAAGATCAGCCATCCGTCGCTATATGATTTTCTTGCGCCAGCTTCTCTTAGTAATGAGTTTTTGAATTCATCTTTCTCAATTAGCTTTATGGCTTTTTTATCATGCTTAATGTTCTTTAGGTATCCGGCGTCACGGATTGATTCCATTACTTTTATGGTTGATTTGATTCCTATTTTTCCGATCAAGGCTGAGTATAAGTCTATATCGCTAGGTACTGAAATATAGTCGCTTCCTGGTATGGGGAAGTAGCCATCCCAGCCGTTCGATATTTTTTCATTTAGATGCTGTGCTGTAAAATTTGAGTCGCTGAGCAAGGTTTTTAATGAAAATTCGAGTAATTTTTCGCCTTCAAAAAATAGAGCGGCGTTCAGTGTTGTCTTTGAGCCAAAGTCATCCCAGTTGTTATATGAAAGTGTTAGGATATTTTGCTCTGACTTTGGTCTGCTTGGCGGTCTATTCCAAGAGCTTCCGGTTTGATAATATACTTTCATATTTTTAATTCTGGCTTAAAGCGTTGCAGAGGAGTTGTTTGATTTGGCTACGGCCATAGTCATGCTTCATCGAAGTAGTCACTATCCAGCTTCGGTAGCTTGAGTAAGCGTGAAGTCACACCTACCTCGTGATCCATCATCAGATTGACCAGCCGACTGCCATCAACCAGCACCATGCCTTCTACGGAGCGGGAGAAGTCGATTGCCTGTGCGGTGAAGCCTGAGGTGGTAATAAATACGCCACGCTTTGCCTTTTGCCCTGCAAGAGCGCCATAGAAGGCCTGCAGCTCTGGCCTGCCTACTGTTCCCTGCCAGCGTTTGGCCTGGACGTAGACTTTTTCCAGGCCGAGTTTGTCGAGAGATATCACTCCGTCGATACCGCCATCACCGCTGCCGCCGACGCGCTGCAGATCGTTGCGGCTAGCGCCGTAGCCAAGGCTGTGCAGCACATCCAGCACGATGACTTCAAAGCGGTTGGGGCTGACTTGCAGAAGGTTATCTAGTAGGTCTGCAGCCGTTGCCTCGCGTAGCTCACGTAGAGCCTGTTCCAGGCGGTCGTCAGGGCTAACAGTGGCTGAGATGAGTGCCGGTACAGGCCGTTCTTGCCCATCGAGGGGGATAGCGTCGGTCAGGCTCTTGAGTTTCACGTCCATAAAGCCGATGGCAAGCTGCTCGACCTTATCCGCCGTCAGAGGGGCGGGGTGCTGTGCGGCATAGGTAATGCCTGCGTCGGTCAGCTTCCAATACCCACGCTTGGCACTGCTGGACAGGCCAGCGCGTTTGAGGCGGTCATGGGCCCAGCCTGCTCGGTTCTTGTACGTGGCCTGGCCGCTGGCAATCAGCTCTTGGCGCTGTGCTTCCGACAGGTTCAGCGCATCAGCAGCTGCTTCATGGGCGTCACGTGCTGTCGCGCCTTCTGGCGTGGCGGCCAAGTAGCGCAGGATCGGCTCAATAAACTGGTCGTAGGTTGGGACGGACATTGCGACTCCAGGCGCAGGGGGCATGACAAGTATTTCAGTTATTTTTACTAGGTTGAGTTGCTTGTTTTTTAGCGCTTGCTAAGTCGACGAAATACTGTCCATATGTGAGTGCTGCAGCGATGATGGCGCATATAAAAAATATGCCTGTCATGGATGCTTGTTTTATTAGCTCTACATTTATTGAGCTTGCAGAGAAGTAAGAAGATAGCGCTGCCCCCGCTAGCGTGAATGTGATCCATGAAATAAAGTTTAGTCTTTCATCTTTGAGGTAGAGGGCTTTGTTCTCTCTGCTGAGTGTGCGACTTCTGCCTATTAAAAGAAGGTGAGTGATGTGTAATGCTCCTGATGTTAGTAGGAGTATCGGGATTAGATAAAGTACATCTTCTATGTTGTTTAATGTTGATCTAATAGTTGATATTTGGTCTTCACGGGTTTCTATTTTTACTGAATCCATGCTGGATAGAGAAACTTGCATGGCATACAGCGTTCCAGCCCAGCAGCCGACAAACGTAGATGTAAAGGTGTATATAGCGGTTTTTATTTTTTTGATTGTGGGGATCACCGTGGAGCTCTCCTGATACTTTTTCTCAAAGGCTTTGCATGGATCGACATTTGGGAAACGCCGAACATCCCCAAAACTGCTGCCCCGCTTTCGCCCCTGATTTCACGGTGCGAATCAGCAGCGCACTGCCGCATTTCGAGCATTGCCGCTCGGCTGTCGGATCGCTACGGCGCTTAAGGTTCTGCACATGCTCGCGATGTGTGGCGAGGGTCGGCGCGCGGCGGCCGGTTTGCAGGGCATGCAGCATGGCGTCGACTTCAGCCTCGCTGAATACCTGCTGCTGGAATGACTGGATATAGCGGATAAAGCCGATGCCTTGAGTGACGTTGGCCGGTACTTCGGTTTTGAAGGTGCTGCCGCCCACGAATGTGATGACCGAATGCAGGTGCTCGGGCTTGACGCCGAGGGTGGCTTCCAGCGCTTTGAGGTGTTTGTAGTTCTGCCGCAGCGGGTTCTGGAATTTGAAGGTGCGTTTGTAGAGCTTCTGCGTCCACTGCGCCTGCTTTTCACTGCCGAAGATCCAGCCGCTCATGCTCTTCGTTTCGAGCGCGAAGATGCCGTAGGGCGAGAGGAAAACGTGGTCGATCTGCGTGGTGCCGTCCTGCGTGTTCAGGGTGACGTTGTGCAGGCGGCGGTAGGTTTGCTTGTCCAGCCGCCAATGGGCGAACAGGCGCACCAGCAGTTCACCGATCTGCCCCTTGGCCCAGGGCGATTTAAGCAAGCTGATCAGTAATATCGCTGGAACCAGCCAGAACAGGCTGTCGATAAGCGGGCGAAGAATGAGGCCGACGTCCATATTTTCTTCCGTGAGCAAAGCTGCTTAAGTGGCGCTCGTGGTTCGAGCGAGCAGGCGTGCCGAAATCCAATTGCCTGGCACTGATCCGGATAATGGCTAATTGCTTCCAATGGCTCAAGGGGATCGCGACCATTGTCCTATGGTGCGATGACGCACCAAGGGGCTGACACGCTTGGCTCAGGTGCTCAGCGTGCTATCTGGTAACGCGTACTGCGCCCACCACCGGGCAGCCGCTCGATGCAGCCCTTTTCCAGCAGGTCGCTCAGGTGACGAGTCGCGGTGGCTTTGGAGACTTTGGCCACGGCCTGGTATTGCGACGCGCTGATGCCGTCCTCGAAACCCTGTTCGCCGCCATCGAGCAGGCGGTTAAGCACTTTGACCTGCTCCGCCGATAGCGTTTGGTTGCGGTGGGCCTGCCAGAAGCGCGCTTTGACCAGTACACGATCAATCCGAGCAAGCGCCTGCTCCAGGCTGTTGAGCAAGGTTGCGAGAAACCACTGCAGCCAGTTGGTGATATCCAGCCCACCCTTCTGACTGGCTTCGAGGATGCGGTAGTAACCGGCGCGGTCGTCGAGGATGCTCGCCGACATGGCGTAAAAGCGGATGGCCTGCTGCTCGCCCTGAGCCAATGCAAGGTCAGTGATAGCGCGGGTGAGGCGGCCGTTGCCGTCATCGAAGGGATGCAGGGTCACGAACCAGAAATGGGCGATACCGGCGCGCAGAAAGGGATCGAGGCTGGCATCGCTGCGGCTGCTCTCGAACCAGGCGAGAAAGTCTGCCAGTTGCGCTTCCAGCCCTGTGCGGGGAGGGGCTTCGAAATGGATAGTCGGGCGGTCGATTCGGCCGGAAACCACCTGCATGGGCTCTTCGCCACGCAGTGCGCCGATGTGTAACGGTCTAGCCAGCAGTTGGTCATCGCTGGGGAATAGCCAACGATGCCAGGTGTAGAGTCGCTGTTCGTCCAGCGGTTGTTGGTGCGCACGGGTGGCATCTAGCAGTAGTTCCGCCAGGCCTTCGGAGCGCGACGTGGTGCGGCCTTCTTCATTCAATCCCAGGCGCCGCGCCAACGACGAGCGCACCGAACCAACATTCAGCTGTTCGCCCTCGATGGCTGAAGAGGTGACGATGTTTTGCAGCATGGCATCCAGGCTGCTCTGCACTTCGGTGTCACTGCCCACCGCGCCAAGCATCCCCAGCAAACGCCCCTGGGCCTGAGCGCAAGCGCGCAGCAGCGGTGCAAGTGCTTCGGCTTGCCAGCTGAAGTGTGGCCAGTCGGGCTGCTGCCAGATCCAGAGCGGGTCGTTCATGAGGAGTATCGATGAGCCGATTAGCGAGCCTATTCGGCTCATTCAGTGAGCCGATAATGCCGGCTATTCGGCTCACTGTCTAATCAGGTTCAGTCTCGGCTTTATAGTTTGGGCCTACCGCTATTGCTTCACTTCGAGTTTATAAAGCCGTTCTACGGCTTGCCCTGTGCATTGGGTGCCGAAGGTGCTCCCGTATACCAGCACGTCATATGTGCCGGTCTTGGTCGGTGTCCCGTGGATGACACCATGCTTTTCTCTTGTTTCATGGCTCAAGACTAGTCCTTCAGGCAGAGGGTTGGCTGGAGCCACCAACAGTCTGCTGATGGGCGTGCTTGCGTCGATCACATCAATCCGAACGCTATAAGGTGCTCCCGCTCTGGCTGTTGGAAGTTCTGTAGGTACTAATTTGGGGGGTGGTCTGGTAGCGCAGCCCACAAGTACATTGGCAAACATTACTGCTTCACAGCCAGACAACATCATCACTAATCCGCCAATGACGAATGATCTAAATCTCATGTGCATTTCCTTCTGCGCAATGGAATTTGTGAGGGGGTTATAGGTTTGGCATAGGGCCGATTGGGTGCGGGACTACCTGGGATGAGATGGGTTGATCCGGGACAGCCAGGCGCGGCGCGGGTTTGGGCGCAATGCCAAAAGCCGGGCCTATGCCAAAGGGCTGCGAAGGTCGGAACGGGTCGGGCGACCCTGATAGCCCTTGTTTTGCAGCCCATTTGGCATAGCCGATGTCAGATCAGCCAGCCGCCAGCCCACACCGCGCGGCCGATGATCTGGAGTTCACCCAGGCGCTCCTTGGGGACGGTCATCGGCTGGTAAGCCTTGTTCTCGCTAATGATCTGTATAGCCCCATCAAACTGGCGTTGGAGCCGCTTGGCGTATAGATGGTCATCCAGCATGAGCACATAGACACCCTCGGCCTCAAGGGTGTTGCGGCTCTCGTCAATCATCACCGTATCGTCGTCATCCAGCAGCCCCAGCATCGAATCCCCGTCATTGCGTAGACACGACAGAGTGGCGGGGTTAAGCCCCTTCTTGCGCAGCGAGTAGCGCGTAAACGCTAGATGCGTGAGCACGCGCGCGCGCTCGTTCCATGAACCATGTCCCGAGCTGCAACGCGCATCGTAGAGCGGGATATAGGCGTACTTGTCCTCTTCCGGCTCAGCAGGCTCGGCAGGCCTTGTCTCGTACCGGCCGTACATGTCCCCTTCACCGGTAGCGATCCAATCCAGTGACGCGCCCTTTGCCATAGCGAGGCGAGCCAGTGAGTCGAAGGCTGGCATGCCTTCCTCTGCCAGCCACCGTTGCAAGGTTGAGACAGCTACTCCAGCGGTCGATGCAGCCTGTTTACGGGAATCGAACAGGTCAGCTATCGCTTCAATGCGTGTTCCGATTCCTGCGCGAGGAAAAGGAACTGAATTTGCGTCTTCTTTGTTTGGTTCCGATTCTTCGTAACTCATTGATTTCTCGCAGATTTATCTAAAAATCTTCCATGAAGTCGCACAAACGGGAATCGGAACCGCAAAAACGGGCTTTGATCGCTCCCGTATTTGCGTTATGTTTATGCCCAAGGACAGGTTAGACGTCCCAAAAAAGCCACTCGAAAGTGGCGTAATTAGGACAAGGGCATGAACATTACCGACATTCCAAAAGACCCCGCCCTCCGCTGGGAGTGGATCAAGTTCCAGCTCCGCGCGGCGGGTTCCTCCCTCGCCATCGTGGCTCGCTCGCTAGGGCTCAGTGCCCAGGCTGTGAAGAACGCCAAGCGCCAGCCATACCCAAGCGTCGAACGTGCCATCGCCAAGGTTCTCGGGCTGAAACCGATTCAGCTCTGGCCGGAGCGCTGGAACGAGGACGGATCGCCTCATCGCCAGCGGCCGAACCGCGCGGAATCTGTGGGGCCGCAATTGCGAAAGCATAACCCAGCTCATGACCTTGGGCACCGTAAAACAGGAACGGAGGCTTGAACATGCGTCACGGAAAAGATGACCGCACGCTAGACATCTTCGATGTTCCCCAGCCGAAGCTGGCAGTACCCGGCGAGGGCAACTACGCCGCAGAGGTGAGCCTGATGGTTGGGCTACTTCTCAAGGGTCAGGATCGTCGCGAGCTTGCCGCGCATATGTCGCGCTTGTCCGGCGATGACGTGAGCAAATACATGCTCGACGCCTGGGCGAGCCCGGCCCGCCAGGATCACAACATCCCCTTCTACCGCGTCCCGCTCCTGGAGCAGAGCTGCGACAGCCACGACCTGACAGATTGGCTGGTCGAGCAGCGTGGCGGTCGCGCCTCTTATGGCACAGAAGCGCTCGATGCCGAGCTGGGGCGTTTGAAGCGCCAGGCCGCCGACTTCACCCGCCGCGCCCGTCACCTGGAGAAACTCATGGGGGTGCGGAAATGACCAGCATCCCGCAAAACCTTCTGGACGATCTGCGCCACGCCAAAGAGTTCTATGACTGCTGCGTTGCTGAAAGCGCAGCCGGGCACAACGACGCCGAGACAGGCACTTTCCGCGATGCCGAGGATTGGCTCCGTAGTGCCGCACTGAACCTGGGCACATTCCTTGTGAGCGGCGAGGTGCCCAATGCGTAAGTGGTTTACCTCTGCCGAGCTGGCAGGCCTGGACGGCATGCCCAGCACCGAACGCGGCGTGCGTAAACATGCTGAGCGCGAGGGCTGGGAAGGCCAACGCCGCCTCGGCTCCAAAGCCATCGAGTACCCGTTCGGGTGGCTTCCGCCCGAGACACAGGCTGCCTTGTTGGCACGCATGGTTGGCCAGGAAGAGCCGCAACCGGAACCGGTGCAGGAGCAAAAACCGTGTGAGCGTGACGTGCTTTCGGCGTCACGCTTTAGCGATTCGCAACGCTCCGTCATGCAGGCCCGCCTGTCGTTCGTGCGCGAAATCGAGCGCATGAGCAAGGGCGTATCCCAGCAGCGCGCAGTCATGACCCTGGTCGGCCTGGCCCGCGATGGTGACCTACCGCCGTACCTGGCCGAGCGCGTTGTCCGCGCTAACGACCGCAAGACGGCCGACCGCAGCCTTAGCGAACGTACCCTCAAGCGCTGGCTGTCCGACTACCGCCGCGACGGCGAAGCCGGCTTGGCGCCTGTGCGCCGTCAGGCTGACATGAGCGTGCCTGCTTGGGCGCCCGACTTCCTGCGCCATTTCCAGCGGCCTACCAAGCCCAGCGTCGAGTCGGCCTATGCCGAATATGCCGCGAAATGCACAGGCGACCGCCCGAGCATTCATCAAGTGCGCCGTTTCCTGAAAAAGCTCAGCGCGGAGGCCCGCGAGCGTGGCCGCCGTAGCCCGCAGGAGCTGAAAGCGTTACAGCCCTTTAAGCGCCGCGACACCCGCAGCATCATGCCCGGCGACGTCTACACGGCGGACGGTCACAAGTTCGATGCCGAGGTACTGAACCCGCGCACCGGCAAACCGTACCGCCCGGAAACTACCACCGTACTCGACGTGGGCACACGCCGCGCCCTGGGCTATTCCATTGGCGAAGCCGAGTCGACAGTCGGCGTTGTCGATGCCCTGCGTGATGCCGTGAAACGTGGCGGTATGTTCGCCGTGTTCTACGTCGACAACGGTTCGGGCTTTGCCAACGACACCGTACGCGAAATCGTCGACCGTCTCGGCGGCACCATGACCCATGCGCTGCCCTACAACAGCCAGGCGCGTGGCTTGATCGAGCGTGCCCACCAGTCCATTTGGGTGACGGCTGCCAAGAAGCTGCCGAGCTACATCGGCGCCGCCATGGACAAGCACGCGGGCACTGCGGTGCACAGGATCAGCCGCAAGCAGTTGCGCGAGGTCGGCACCACCGCACTGATCCCGACCTTTGCCGAGTTCATCGCGGGCGTCGAGTTCGAGCTAGAGGCCTACAACAATCGCCCCCACCGTGGCCTGGCGAAAATCCGCGACCCGCAGACGGGACGCATGCGCCACATGAGCCCGAACGAAGCCTGGCAGGCCGCCATCGACAGCGGCTGGGAACCCATGCTGGCGCCGGCCGAGCTGGTCGATGACCTGATGCGCCCGCAAGTGATCCGCCCAACCCGCCGTGGCGAAATCGCCTGGGCCGGCCAGCGCTACTTCCTCGACAGCTTGCGCGACCTACACGGCGAAGAGGTGCGCGTGGCCTACGACGTGCGCGATGCATCCCGCGTTTGGGTGCGCACCCTGGAAGGTCACCTGCTCGGCGAGGCGCTGCTCGATGGCAACGCCAGCGACTACATGCCGAAAACCATGATCGAGCAGGCCTACGAGCGCCGCGAACACGGCCAGATGAAGCGCGCAATCGACAAGCTGGAAACCGTGACCGGCAAGCGTGTCGAGCTGCTCGTACCGACTACCGCACCAAGCGCCAACCTGGAGCCGGCTCAGTTGGCCACCGCCCAGCAATACGCCGCCCTGGCTCTAGATGCCCAGGCCGCCGCGTTCACCGTGCCGGGCGACCCGATGGCCCGCTACGACCTTTGGCAGAGCCTCAACGAACGCCACCTCGCTGGCGCAACCCTCACCGATGACGAAGCCCGCTGGCACAAGCGCTACCCGGCCCACCCGGACTTCGCCTCGATTCAACGCATGTATGACCAATTCGCGGAGCCGGCAACGGCCCGCGCTTGACCTGGGGAGTAACACCTATGAGCGTTTCCAAGATCGTTCCTTTGACCAACGTCGGCCTCCTGGCCAGCGCCATTGACCGCGCCCTGCAACGCCCGCTCGGACTGCCCGGCCTAGTCGTCATGTTCGGGCCGAGCGGCTTCGGTAAGTCCGTTGCCGCCGCCTGTGCGGCAAACCAGCACCGCGCTTACTACGTCGAGTGCCGTGATAGCTGGACTAAGAAGGCGTTTCTACTCGCCATCCTGCGCGATATGGCGATCACCCCCGCCCGCAACATCAGCGAGATGGTTGACCAGATCGCCGAGCAGCTCAGCCTGAGCGGCCGGCCGCTGATCGTCGATGACGTGCAATACCTCCTGGACAAGAGCGCGGCCAACGTCCTGACCGACCTCTACAACGCCAGCCAGGGAACCATCATCCTGATCGGTGAAGAGAAGGTAGCCACCAGCCTGGCCAAGCTGGAGCGCCTGCATAACCGTGTGCTGGAGTGGGTGCCCGCCCAGGCTGCCAACCTGACGGACGTCAAGCGCCTGGCCGACGCCAGTTACCCGAACCTGCGCCTGGCAGATGACCTGCTGCAAGACCTGAACCACCACGTTAAAGGCTGCCTGCGCCGGGTAGCGGTCAACCTGCACCGCGTGAACAGCGAGGCCACCGCGTCCGGCCTGGAGGAAGTCGACTTGACTACCTGGGGCAAGCGCGGCTGGTTCACTGGCGCAGCTCCTGCGCGGAGGGTTGCTTGATGGCAACCGGACGCAAAGCGATTCACCTGGAAATGCGTGGCGGGAAAAACAACCGGCAACGCGTGTGGGAAGCCATCCGCTCTGCGGCCGAGAGCTTCACCAGCGCCCAGGTCGCAAGAAAGGCCAGGGTCGATCACGCCACTGTCCGCACCTATCTCCAGGGGCTGATGAAGGGTGGCTATGTGACGGTGATCGGCGGCGGACGCACAGACGGGCGCTTTGAAGAGCAGACCCTCACCCTTACCAATGATGTCGGCGCCGAAGCCCCAGCAGTCACCCGCGACGGCAAGGCGAGCACGGCAGGTACAGGCACAGAGGCTATGTGGCGAACGCTGCGAATCCTGGGCGAGTTGGATGCGCAGGAGCTGGCTAATCAGGCCTCGATTGCAACGCCGACCACGCGTAGCACAGCCATGCGCTACCTCCAGTGGCTGGTGCATGCCGGCTATGTCCAGATCGTGAGCAAGGGCGCGCCGGGCAAGCCGGCTCGTTACCGCCTCATTCCCCAGCGCTACAGCGGCCCGCGCCCGCCAATGATTCAGCGTATCGGCCAAGTGTTCGATCCGAACCTGGGCAAGGTCGTTTACCGCCAGCCCGAGCCGGAGGGCGACGAATGAACCAGGCCGCCCGCGTAGACCTTTCGGCCTGGGGCGAACAGCCGCCGCTGTTCGTCAGCCTGCTGGCCCGTGAGGTCGAGAACAGCAACCGCACCAAGGCGGCCGGCCGCATCGGTATGAGCCGCACAGCCGTAACCCTGCTGTTGCAGAACCGCTACCCGTCACCAAGCACTGAGCATGTTGAGCGCCGTGTGATGGACACCCTCGGCCGCATTGATTGCGTGGTGCTGGGCGAGGTGATCACGGCCGAGCAGTGCCAAACAAACCGCGATAAACCAGCACCGACACATAACCCGCATGCGATGCAGCACTGGCGTGCCTGCCAGCACTGCCCGCAGAACCCTCGCTGTGCAGCAAAGGAGCAACGCCATGGCAGCCACTGAGCCGCGCCCGCTGAAAGTCCTGACAACTGCGCTGGCAACCAGCCTGCGCGACTTCAACGCAGCAGCTCGCCACCTACAGGGCATGGGTGTGCGACTGCTGCAAATCCTGCCGACCGAAAACCGCTTGGAGATAGGCCCGGAAGATGGCGAGCGCCTACTCGAAAAGCGCCTGACTGACGGCGGCTATCAGGCTCACCGCTCTGCCGGGAGCACGCGTTACACCGTGCTTTTTGAGGGGGTAACCCTCGAATGGCGCCGCCCCATCAGCTACCTCGACCTTCAAAAAAAGACCTTCCACTGAGGAACCGAACATGACCGCACAACAGACCATTCCCGCAGGCTACCGGCAAGACGCACAGGGTCGCCTGATCCCTGAGAGCATGATCAAGCCCATCGACGTCGAGCGTGACCGGCTAGTGCGCCACCTGATAGACCGTGCCAGTGAGCTGAACAGCCTGCTGGCGGACTTCAAGGCCTCGGCCTTTGGTGACGTGCGCGCCTTTATCGAGATGAGTTTCGAAGAGTACGGCGCCAAGCTCGGCGGCAAGAAAGGCAACGTCACCCTGCTCAGCTTCGACGGCAGCTACAAGCTACAGATTGCCGTGCAGGACTCCATCAGCTTCGACGAGCGTCTGCAGGCTGCCCGCTCACTGATCGATGAATGTTTGGCCGAGTGGACGGAGGGCGCCCGGCCGGAAGTGGTCACGCTGGTCAATGACGCCTTCCGTACAGACACCAAGGGCGAAATCCGCACTGCCCGCGTGCTGGCTCTGCGCCGCCTGGAGATCGCAGACGAGCGCTGGCAGAAGGCAATGAAGGCCATTGGCGAGGCGTGCCAGGTGACCAGCTCCAAGGAGTACCTGCGTTTCTACGAGCGCATTGGTGACAGCGACATGTATCGCCCGATCCCGCTCGACCTGGCTGCGATTGCGCTGCCTGCGGAGCAGCCCCTGCAACCGGCGCCGGGGGTGCACTGATATGAGCACTTCCATTGTCGAGTTCACAGACAACGGCCAGGACTTCCTTCACTGGGTGGTTGACGCCGAGGGTGTGGTGATCGACTCACGCCCTTTTCAGGCCGACGTCTGGAAGGGGTTGAAAGTGACCAACCTGGCCAAGCTCAAGGCGGGCAGCGTTATCGAATACCGCCACCATGGCCGCGCGGGTTGCATCAGTCACCTGGTGCGGTCGGTGGTTCCAGTCGTGCCGACCGAGGTTGCAGTGCGGGTCAACGGCATTGCCGGGTACGTGACCAGTTCCATTCGCGGCAAGAAAGTCTCCTGCACTCACAGCGACGAGTACGCAGTTCAACAGCTCGCCAAGAAGCTGTTTCCAGATCGTTCTAGCACTGTCGAGCGCGTGCCGTTCAAGGCAGACGGTCACATACACAGCAAATGGCGAATCACTCCTGAGGGGGCTTGAAATGACCAAGTTCTATGCAGTCTGCGACATCAGCGGGGCAATCAGGATCACCGACGAGCAACCCAGCGAGGGGCAATTCGCCCTTGCCGTTGGGGAGTTTGATGCGGTGATCGAAACCATCGCCAAGACCAGCGATGGATGCACCGTCAACCAGGTTCCTGGCGTGGAGCCTAATGGCGATACCCGCGCAAACCTGGGCGCCATCGCCCGATACATCCAGGTGCTGGGCACACTTGAAGTGCCGGGCTTTCGGGCGCTGGGGGCTTAGGCATGACCAACAAAGTGACATTCACCCTGGAAGAGAAAGACGGCGAAGTGTGCTTGACGCTCGATCTGCGCGAAGCCGCGCGCAACAGCAAGTCCGGGCAGTTGGCAAACACCCTTTACAGGCTGGCGGTACAAGAGGCCTGGATCGACAAACTGCCAGTCTGCTACCGGAATCAGGTACTGAACACCATCCACTAAGCGAAACCGCTCCGGTTGGCCGGGGCGGTCTGCCCAGCGTGGTGGCTGGGTACTGACGAGCAGCCGAGGAATCTATGCAGCAACAAGACTGGGACGATCTGAAACAGCAGATGGCCAGCCCATACGGGTACATGAAATTGAAGTGCGACCAGTTCGAGGTGGCGCTTTCTCAGGAGGTCGATTCCAAAGGCCGCAAATGGGCTACCTCCGTCTATGTCGACGGAGTCTTTAAGGGAGCCTGGTGCTCAGCCGACGAGAAAGGCGAAGCGAAGCACGAAGAAGGCCGGCGTTTCCTGCGCAAAGTCACTCGTCGCATGCACAGTGCCAAGAAGGTGGAGGCTTACCGCAAGGCCTTTGGAAAGCGTGAGGCCAACAAACTTGCGGCAGAGGTCTACACCTACTACCTCCCATCCTGGAACAGCTTCAACAGCCTGAAAAAGCACCTGCTAGCCAACAACACCAGCATCGAGCGAATCCACTAAGCGAAACCTAGCCCCACCAGGGGCGAAGGTCTGCCGGGCGTGGTGGCCCGGTACTGATGAGCAGCCGCAATGAATGAATCGACACAAGACCGCAGACGCCGATTGAGCCGCGCTCGCTCGGCCCGTTACCGCAAGAACAAGCGCGACCAGGTGGCGCGGGTTAAAGGCGTCAAGTTCAAGGGCGTCTTTGGTGCAGGAACCATGGCCGACCTAGAGCACATCCGCGCCGAGTGTGGGTGCCAGAACATCGAGGAGACGATTGCGCTGATGGTTCGATTCGTCGCGGCATCCGTTCGCCTCGATCCGCTAGCAGTCCGCGCCGCCATGAATCCGAGGAACCCGGTATGAGCACAGGTAAGACGAAAATTCAGATCGCCCGCCGCCAGCTCGGCCTGGACGATGAAACATACCGCGCGATCCTCAAGCGCACTGCCGGTGTTGAGTCGTCCAAAGACTTGAACCCGCGCCAGATCGGTCGCGTGCTTGTCGAGCTGGAGCGCCTCGGCTTCAAGCCCAAGGCATCGACAGGTCGCGCCAAGCCGAAGCCCGCAGCAGAGCGCGCTAAGTTGGTCGGCAAGATCGAGGCGCAACTGGCTGAGGCCGGCCGCGCCTGGGAGTACGCCGACAGCCTGGCCAAGCGTATGTACCAGGTCGAGCGTCTGGAGTGGTGCGACACCGACCAACTGCGCGGCATCGTTACTGCGTTGGCGCTAGACGCCAAGCGCCACGGGCGGACGCTATGAAACTGGAACAGGCTCGCGACCTGCTGCCGCCGACCGTGCAACGCATTGCCGAGGTCGTCGGCCTGCCCGCCACGATGAAGCTGGTGGCCGAGCTGGGTGGCACGTCCTGGTTCTTTGCGCAAGGTGTCGGCCGCAATGGTCAGGCCCGTGTGGCGGCTTTGGCCGAGATCGTTGGCGAGGAAGCCGCCGAGAAGCTCGGGCGCTATGCCAGCGAGCGCGAGACGATCTACATACCCAAGTGCGACGCCGCATTGATCGCGCTGCGCGATGCCGAGATTCATCGCCAGTTTGAACAAGCGACGCGCGAGGGTGTCAGTGCAAATACCGTTGTCGCCGAGCTGGCCCGCACCTACAAGCTCAGCGACCGGCACGTCTGGCGCATTCTCAAGCGCCTGCCAGAGCTGGCGGCCCCGTCTACGCCCGACCTGTTCAACTGAGTTACTGACACCCGTCCGCTAATCCCCACATGCCGATGCCGCCGACCATGGCGGCATGAACACTCTAGACCCCAGCATTCTCACCAGCCCCCGCGCCTACGCTGCCGCCGTATTGGTCGAGACGGCGCTCGACCGCCGTCAGTGGCTGATGGAGCGCTGCCCTGTTGAGTGGCGCGCCCAGGTCGAGGAGCACGTCAAAAGCGCCTGGCCAAAGGTCGCCGCCTACCGCCGCCACCGTGCTGGCCGTGAAGAGCAGGCGCGCGAGAAGCCAACGGCCGCACAGCGCCGCGATGCCACCCCCAAGCCCCGCCACGTGTCCCGCTCGGCCCCCGAGGTCGGCAATGCGGCTATCGCCAAGCTACGCGACGCCATCGGCAAGGGGGCAGCATGAGCCTGCGTGGACGTATCGCGGCCGGAACGCTGGTGCTGGCCAGCGCAGGGCTTATGGCTTTCCTGGGTACCTGGGAGGGTGACGGGCAGAACACCGTCTATGGCGACAAGTTGGCCCGTGGTCTGCCCACCGTATGCAAGGGCATCACCAAGCACACCAGCCCTTACCCGGTGATCGTGGGTGACTACTGGTCAGACGAGCGCTGCGAAGAGGTAGAGCGCCTGGTTGTCAGCAAAGGCCAGCTGGGGCTGGCTGACTGCATAACCAATCAGAGCATCAGCCAGAAAACCTTCGACGCGCTGAGCAGCCATGGCCACAACTTTGGCAATCCCTCTACGTGTGCAAGCCGGGCCGTCGTCCTGATCAACCGGGGGCGCGTGGCCGAGGGCTGCAATGCCCTGGCATGGGGGGCGGATGGCCGTCCAGTGTGGGCATACGTCACCGACGCCAATGGCCGCCTGGTGTTCGTGCGGGGGCTTCACCTTCGCCGCCTGGACGAGCGCCGCCTGTGTCTGGAGGGTCTGCAATGAAGTGGCTCAGCTTCCTGCGCGCCGCACTCCCGTTCGCCCTACCTGTTGCGCTTGGCGCAGCTATCTACCTGCTGGTCGGAATGTTGGAGCGTTCCGCCTATGAGGCCGGCGAGCGCGCAGCAACCTCCAGGGGTGATCTGGCCCTGGCCAAGTTGAGGAACGAACACCAGGCCCAGGAGCTGACCCGTGCCCTGGCCGCCGAAGCCGATGCCAAAACCGCCGCAAAACGTCTGCAAGACGAGCAGGCCCGCAACGACAAGCTCGCGTCAGACCTGGCCGAGCAACAACGCCAACACCGGAAAACAACTGACTACCTCACTGGGGAGATTGCTCGTGTCGCAGACCTCTATCGGGAGGCGCTCGATGCGCCGCCTAAGCCTCTGCCTGCCTGTGTTTTTACTGCTGGCTGGGTGCGGATTTATGACGAAGCAACCGGCGCCAGAGCCGCAGTGCCCGGCGCCGCAGATTCCGACCGAGCTGTTGCGCAAAGCCCCGACGCCGTCGCCGCTGAGCAACTCGATTCAGGCCTCGGCCAAGCCGCTCTCCTGGGACACCACATCAAGTACGCCGAGCAGTGCCGCAACACAGCGGCACAGCTGGACGCTCTGATCGACGCCGTCGTGGGGGGCAAATGATGGTGATGGATTTTACGCAGGCCGTGACCTGGGCCATTTCGCTGCTGGGCATCTTCAGCACGTTGGTTTTCGGCCTGGTCAAGCTGCTTCTGAGCCAGATGGAGAAACGCCTGGGTGAGCGCTTTGCAAGCCAGGAAAAGGAGATTGCAAAGCTGGCTGAGTTGGAGCGCGACTTCCTGCGCTTCCAGGCAGAACTGCCCATGCAGTACGTCCACCGCCAGGACTACGTGCGCAACCAAACAGTGATCGAAGCCAAGCTGGACGGGCTACGGGACAAGCTTGAAGTCGTCCAGATGAAAGGAGCCAAATAATGATCGATGCCGCCAAGATTCGCCGTGAGTCGATGCGCTGGTACATCCTGCTCACCCTCAACAACGCGCGCCCAGTAGACCCGCATGAAGCACTGGTGCTTTCCACCATTCAAGGCATTTACAGCGACGCGACCCAGCTTGAAGTGCGCCGCGAGCTGGACTACCTCAAAGACCGCAGCCTAGTCACCCTCGACAAGCAACCTAGTGGTGTCTGGATTGCCGGGCTGACCCACTACGGAGTCGACGTCGCCGAGTACACCATTCCCTGCAATCCGGGCATTGCCCGGCCGGTGCGAGGCTGAGCCTATGCCACCGCGCAGCAAAGTGGGCCAGCTACCAGCCAAGGTGAAAGCCTGGCTGGATCAAGCTCTAGCCGAGAACAACTTCAGCGACTACGAAGCTCTTTCTGTCGAGCTGGCCGGCCGGGGCTTTGCCATCAGCAAGAGCGCGCTACACCGCTACGGGCAGAACTTTGAGGAGCGCTTGAGCGCCCTGAAGGTAGCCAGCGAGCAGGCCCGCGCGGTCGTGGCTGCCGCACCTGACGAAGAGGGGGCGGTAAACGAGGCACTCATGCGCCTGGTGCAAGAACACTTGTTCAAGCTGCTCATGAGCGAGGGTGGCCAGTTCGACCTACCCAAGGTGGCCAAGGCCGTAGCCGAGCTGGGCCGGGCCTCTGTGGTGCAGAAGAAGTGGCAGAGCGAGGTGCGGGCAAAGGCCCAGGCTGCCGCTGAGCAGGTCGAAAAGATCGCCAAGAAAGGCGGCCTCAATGCCGAAACTGTCGAGGCGATCCGCCGAGAAATTCTCGGGGTGGCATCGTGAGTGCCAACATCGAGCACAAGCTATCGCCACTGCATGAGGCCGTTTCGGGCGGCCGGGTGCCTGGCGTGCCAGTCGTCCTGCTCCCGTATCAGCAGCGCTGGGTCAAGTTGCGGGCGCCCCTCAAGGTTGGCGAGAAAAGCCGCCGTATCGGCCTGACCTGGGCCGAGGCATCCGACAACGTGTTGGTCGCCGCCAGCTCCACGGTGGCCGGGGGGATGAACGTCTATTACCTGGGCTACAACCAGGACATGACCGTCGAGTACATACAGGCCTGCGCCATGTGGGCGCGGGCGTTCAACTATGCGGCGGGCGAGATCGAGGAAGCTATCTGGCACGACGAGGACGCAGATAAGAACATCAAGACTTACACCATCACGTTCCCATCGGGCTATCGCATCGTTGCCCTGACCAGCCGGCCCAGCAACTTGCGGGGCCGCCAGGGCGTGGTAGTGATCGACGAGGCGGCGTTCCACTCTGACCTGGCCGAGCTGCTCAAAGCGGCATTGGCGCTGCTCATCTGGGGCGGAGAGGTGCATGTGATCAGTACCCACAACGGCACCGACAACCCGTTCAACGAGCTGATCGACGAGATACGGGCAGGCAAGCGCAAGGGCGAGTTGTTCCGCTGCACCTTCAAGGAGGCCGTGGCCGATGGCTTGTACAAGCGCGTCTGCCTGCGCAAAGGCATCCCTTGGGACAAGGCCGAAGAGCTGGAGTGGGTAAAGGACGTTTACAGCTACTACAGCGACGCTGCCGACGAGGAACTGGACTGCGTTCCAAGCCAAGGCGGTGGCACCTTCCTGAGCCTTGCGATTCTGGAGGCTCGGAGCCGTTCCAGCGTGCCGGTGCTGAGGCTTTCCTACCCTGTTGGGTATGAAGTCATCGCCGAGCCCTTGCGCCTGGTCGATAGCCTGGCCTGGTGTGAGCGTGAATTAGCACCGCTTTTGGCACAACTGCCGGCCGGTGCCTGGAGTTTCTACGGCATGGACTTCGCCCGTAGCGGCGACCTTTCTGTGATCGTGCCATTGCTCCAGGAGCAGGACAGCCGCAAGCGGCCGCCCTTCATGGTCGAGCTGCGAAACGTCCCTTTCAAGCAGCAAGAGCAGATCCTGTTCTACATCGTTGACCGCCTGCCCAACTTCATGGCCGGAGCCAACGACGCGCGGGGCAATGGCCAGGCGCTGGCCGAGGCGGCGGCCGTGCAGTACGGCCACAACCGCATCAGCCAGGTGATGCTTACCGAGGGCTGGTATCGAGACAACATGCCCGGCCTCAAGGCTGACCTCGATGACGGAACGCTTTACGACCTGCCATCGGATCGTGACGTGATAGCCGACCTGCGCGCGTTCCGCATGGTCAAGGGCGTGGCCCGAATCCCTGAGTCCAGGACAAACGAAAAAGGCGCGGCGCAGCGCCATGGCGACGCCGGTATTGCCATCGCCCTGGCCCGCTTCGCCAGCCGCATGGATATCGAGCAGTACGGCTATGAGGCCGTGCGCTCCAGCAACAGCAATTCATTCGATGACGACGACACGTTCAGCGGTGGCCGCAACGTGGGAGGTGTGTGGTAATGGCTGAATCTGTGATCGTTGACGCCCAGGGCCGGCCGATCCATAAAACCGAGCTGCTCCAGGAGCTGGTTCAAGCCAGCACCACGGGCGTCTATCAAGCGTGGACGGTTGAGTCTGTCTCGGCCACCCTCGACCCTGCGCGCCTGCGCTCGATCCTCAATGCCGCCGCCCAGGGCGACCATTACTCGTACCTGACCCTGGCCGAGGAAATGGAGGAGAAAGACCCGCACTATGCCGCCGTGCTCGGTACGCGCAAGCGTGCCGTCAGCGGGCTGCCAGTGACCGTAGAGGCCGCCAGCGAGGACGAACACGACACGCAGTTGGCAGACGTCGTGCGCGAGCTGGTCGAGGCGCCCGAGTTCGGCGACATGCTCGATGACCTGCTTGATGCTATCGGCAAAGGCTTCTCTGTAGCCGAGCCCATTTGGCAACTGATCGGCGATCAGTTCTGGCCGACTCGCTACGAGCACCGCGACCCGCGTTGGTTCCAGTTCGACAAGGTCACCGGCCAGCGCTTGCAGTTGCGCAGCGAGGGCGGCGACGGGCTGGAGATTCCGCCCGGCAAGCTGATCGTCCATAAGCCGCGCTTGAAGTCGGGTCTGCCGATCCGTGGCGGCGTGGCGCGCCTGGTGGCCGTGTCGTTCATGTGTAAGGCATTCGGTCTTAAAGACTGGATGCGATATGCCGAGCTGTTTGGCATGCCGCTGCGTATCGGTCGCTATGGTCCAGGGGCAAAGTCTGACGATATCGCTGTCCTGCGCCGCGCCGTGGCCCAGCTCGCAGCCGATGCCGCAGCCGTCATGCCGGAAGGCATGAAGATCGAGTTCCAGGAGATCGCCAACGCCGCAGGCGGCGCCGAGCTGTTCGAGCGCATGGCCGAGTGGCTCGACAAGCAGATCAGCAAGGGCGTGCTTGGCCAGACCATGACGACTGACGACGGGTCGAGCCAGAGCCAGGCCAATGTGCATAACGAAGTGCGCATGGACATTCTGCGCGCCGATGCCAAGCAGTTGGCCGCGACACTGAACCGCGACCTGGTGCAAACCTTCATCGACCTGAACTACGGCCCGCAGGAGCGTTATCCGCGCATCGTCTTGCAGGTGACCGAGGCCGAAGACCTCAAAGCGCTGGCCGATGCCCTGGGGCCGTTCATTGACCGAGGGCTGCCGGTAGAGGCCTCGGCCATCCTGGACAAGTTCGGCTTGTCAGCGCCCCAGTCCGGCGCCCAGGTGCTGCGCCCGCAGCATTCGATGCAGTCGCCGCTGGCTTTGAACCATCAGCAGCCATCGTGTGCCTGCCCGGCCTGTGGCGAGCGCAAGGCGCTGAACGCCGAACAGCAGCAGAGGCGCGACGAGCTGGACGAGCTGGTGGCCGGCGAGCTGGGTGATTGGGTGCCGGTGATGAAGCCCGTGCTCGATCCCGTGCAAGCGTTGGCGCAAAAGGTTGAAACCTTCGACGAGTTCCGCGCCGGCCTGGCCGGCCTGCTCGATGAAATGGACGACAGTACGTTGATAGAGCGCCTGGCCCTGGCAGCGTTCAAAGCCCGCGCCAAGGGTGACGTGAGCGACCAGCTATGACCGGGCCGACCCGTGAGCCGCTGCCTGTCCCTGTGCCAAAGGAAGCGCTCGACTACCTGCGCGCCAAGGGCTACCGGGTGGGCTTCGATCACCGTGACGTGTTCCAGGAAGAGCACGCCACGGCATGGACGGTGGCCAAGGCCATGCGCCTGGACATACTGGAGGCGATCCGCGCGGCCGTGGACGAGGCTATCGAGGGCGGCCAGGCCTTCGCAGAGTTCAAGCGTGATCTACAGCCGCTCCTGGAAAAGCTCGGTTGGTGGGGGCGCGGCGAGTTGCTCGACCCGCTGACGGGCGAGAAGCGCGACGTGCAGTTGGGCAGCCCGCGCCGGCTCAAGACCATCTATGACGTGAACCTGCGCCAGGCCCACGCTGCCGGTCAGTGGGAGCGCATCGAGCGCACCACCAAGACACACCCATACCTGCTGTACTCGCTCGGCCCAAGCCGGGAGCATCGCCCTGAGCACGTGAGCTGGGCGGGCATTCTGCTGCGTGCCGATGACCCGTGGTGGCAGACCCATTTCCCGCCAAACGGGTGGGGCTGCAAGTGCTGGGTACGACAAGTGAGCCGCCGCGAGGCCGAGCGCCTATTCGCTACCGGGCAGTACCTGAGCCTGGCGCCAGAGCTGGGCGAACAGGAGTACGTCAACCAGAGGACTGGCCAGGTCGTCAGTGTGCCGCGAGGCGTAGAGCCAGGCTGGGCGTACAACCCCGGCAAGGTGTCCAGACTGGCCAGGGCGCAGCAGCTCCTGGACGAGAAAGAGGCCGCAATACCGGCCGAAAGCTGACCCCGCCAAAACGGCCCGCCACGCAACGAACGGCGATCTACGGCTACCAGGGCTAGGGGTGAGGTTCGAAAACAGTTTCTAACGCAGGTCTAACGCGGCCTGCGAACTATCGGAAGGGAGGGCGAACGATGAAATAACGAGGAAGGAACAAAGAGAGGGTGCCCGAGGGCGATGCGCGAACATCGCAAACAGGCACCGACAGCAGAGCAACCCTGCATGCCAGCCAAGACCCTCCCACTCTCGCGAGAGCGGGCGGAAGCCTACCAGCTTATTAAGGGCATTGCAGTTGATAGACATACGTTGCGGCGGCTGTGGCCGACTACTCGGCAAGGCCGCCAGTTTTACCCTGTTGCAGATCAAGTGCCCGCGTTGCCGGGTAATGAATCAGATAGCCACGAGCTGCCCTAGTCCAGAGCGCCCCCGAGCGCCTCGATACTTTGAGGTAGCTCATGGCCAAGAAAGCCCACCACCCGGCAGCACCGGGACAATTCACACCACCTACCAATGACCAGGTGGGATACCTGAACGGGAGCGAAGCCTTGGCCGGCTTCGGCTCCCGTAGCTTCTACGTGGCGCAGCTCCCGCGCGCCGAGGCCAACCAGATGATCATCGCCAACCACTACTCCGGCCGCATCGTGAACAACTCTTACATTCACCTGGGCGTATGGATTGGCGGTGTGCTGCGCGGCGCGTTGCAGTTCGGCTATGCGCTGAACCCCGTAGCTGGCGCGCAGAAGTTCGTAGCCGGCACCCAGGTCGATCAGTACCTGGAGCTGAACCGTATGTGGCTCGATGACGTGGCGCCGCGTAACAGCGAGAGCCGCGCCTTGAGCTATGCATTCAAGTTCATCAAGCGGGCCTGCCCGAAGGTGGCTTGGGTGCAGAGCTTTGCGGACGAGCGTTGCGGGGGCTGGGGCGTGGTCTACCAGGCGGCGAACTTCCTTTACCTGGGCCACCACCGCACCAGCTTCTATGAGCTAGACGGCCAGGCCTATCACCCCATGCTACTGACGGCGCACAAGAAGTCGGGCCAGCGTGGTGAGTTCTTGAGGGCCAACAAGCATCGAGCGGTCAAGCGGAGCCTCTTGCAGTTCCGCTATATCTACCTGATCAAGCCGGCTTGGCGGGCCAAGTTCAAGAAGGCGCCGCTGCCGTTTCCGAAGCCTGGGCAGGTGTTGCCGGATCGGCGCCGTCGCAAAGTCAGTCAGCGTTCTTGACTTGGCCGTGAGACCGGAGCCGTTCTTGAATCAGCTGTTGTATTTCGGCGTACAACGGGGCTGCAGCATCATTGATATGTCTCCACCCATCAAGCCGTCTTGGGTCACTGGGATCTTCGAGAGAAAACCTTTTTGATGAGAGTGCGCTATGGATTGCTTTCGATACAGAATCTAGCTTTTCTTTAAGCTGGCCAGGAAAGAAGATGGCATATCTCGATATGTAGGCGCCGAGTTCGACGCTGTTCTTGTGGGCGATACTCATCCTGTGCCAGATAAATGCCTCCTGGTACAGGTTGTTTCTAGCGCCTGCATCAGCCGAAATAATCTTCTTCTTATCGCTTCCCAGGAGGGGACTTGAATCTAGGAACTCTTCTAGACGGAGGGCGTCCATCTGGGATAGGTCGTTATATTCCTGAAAAGGTGAAAGCAAGTTGATTGCATATGAATATGCCGAGTAGAGCTTCTCCCAAACCTCAGGTAGGACTTTGAACTCATACTCTTGCAATCGAATCGTACCGTTGAGAAGGGAGTCAATCTCAACTCTCAAACGCTGAATCTCCAAGCTTTGTTGATGGCGATGGTTTTCTAGACTCTGTGCAAACTTCTTGTCCAACCAGCCTTTGCCATAATGCCCGAACAACATGTATGCGACGCCTCCTGAGCCTAGGAGGCCAACGACAAATTGAGTCAGCCATCGCAAAACTTCTTGATCCATTGGTTTCTCTCCTTTTGCTTGCCTACACCTTCATTCAATACGCCAGCATATGAAGCGAAGCTACTGACATCCGTCAACTAATCCCGCCCCCCTCATGCCGCCGACACTGGCGGCATGAACACACAAAACGCCCCTCACAATCGCACCACCTCTACAGCCCTCTGTTTCGAGCTGAGCGCAGACGTTCCCGAGTGGATCGAGGTGCTGCCACCCGGCCCGACTGTGGAAGGCCGCGATGGCCGCACTTGGACGTATGACCCGGCCCAGGTGCTGGCCGCCACCAAGGCGCACACCGCCGGTGCCGATCTGCCCTTCGATTATGTACACGCAACCGAGCTGAAAGCCCCGCAAGGCGAAGAAGCACCGGCCAGCGGCTGGGCGCGTGAGTACCGCATCAACGAGCGCGGCGCCATTGAGGCCCGTGTCGAGTGGACGGCCAAGGCCCGTAACGCCATCGCTGAGCGCGAGTACCGCTACATATCGCCGGTCTTCACCTATGACGACACCGGTCGCATCCATCGCTTTAGCAGCTTCGGCCTGGTCAACAAACCGAATTTGCTGACCAAGGCGCTCAACGCCGAACAACCCACCACGGAGAAAATCCCGATGCTCGCAGCAGCCATCCGGGCAGCCCTCGGCTTGCCTGAAACCGCGACGGAAGAGGACGCCGTCGCTGCCATCAACGCGCTGACGGCGGCCAAGGAAAAGGCCGCCCTCAACTCCGAGGGCGTGCCGTCGCTGAATCTGTACGTGCCGCGCCTTGATTACAACGCCCTGGAGCAGCGCGCCCTCAACGCCGAGCAGCAGCTCAAGCAGCGCGACAAGGCCGAGCATGACAAGGCTATCGACACCGAAATCGACGCGGCCCTCAAGGCCGGGAAGATCACCCCGGCGACCAAGGGCTACCACCTGGCGGCCTGTCAGGAGGAAGGCGGCCTGGAACGCTTCCGAGAGTTCGTCAAGGCCGCGCCCTCGGTGACGGCTACGGTCGTGCCCGAAGGCCGGGTGGAAGAGCAAAACAAAACCGCGCTCAACGCCGAGCAGCAGCAGGCCGCGCGGATGTTCGGCATGACCGACGCCCAATACCTCAAACACATCAGCGAGGCTCAATAACATGGCTGTATCCATTACCCCTGCGTTGCTGGCCGCGCTGTTCGCCGGCTATCGCGCTGAGTACCAAAAGGCGCTGGCCGCCGCCCAGCAAACGACCCAGTGGGCCAAACTGGCCACCCTGGTGCCCAGTTCCACAAGCGAGAACATCTATCCCTGGTTGGGCCAGTTCCCGACCCTGCGCGAGTGGATCGGTGCCCGCGTGCTCAAGGACATGGCCGCGCACGGCTATGCCATCAAGAACCGCAAGTTCGAGGGCACCGTCACCATCGAGCGCGACAAGGTCGAGGACGACCTGGCTGGCGTGTTCATGCCGATGTTCACCGAGATGGGCCGCGCTGCTGCGTACCACCCCGAGTTGCTGGTTTTCGAGCTGCTCAAGGCGGGCTTTACCACCGCCTGCTACGACGGCCAGAACTTCTTCGACGAAGAGCACCCGGTCTACGAAAACGCCGATGGCACTGGCGCCGTGACCTCGGTCAGCAACATGGACGTGCCAGCCGCAGACCCTGGCCCGGCCTGGTTCCTGTTGGATACCACCCGCGCCATCAAGCCGCTGATCTTCCAGGAGCGCACCAAGCCGGAACTGACCAGCAAGACCAACCCGGAAAACAGCGACCACGTGTTCACCCATGACGCCTACGTGCATGGTGTGCGCTACCGCTGCAATGCCGGCTTTGGTTTCTGGCAGATGGCCTACGCATCGCAACAGCCGCTGACTGCGGAGCACTACGGCAATGCCCGTGCTGCCATGCAGGGTTTCGTTGCTGATGGCGGTCGCCCGATGAAGATCAAGCCGACGCTCCTGGTCGTGCCGCCGCGCTTGGAAGCAGCCGGCCGCAAGCTCCTGGCCAAGGACGAGAACGGTGGCAACGAATGGGCCGGCTCGGCCGAGCTGTTCGTATGCGACGAGCTGGTCTAAGGGGGCGCCGCCATGATCGTTCGTATCAAGTCAAAACGGGACGGCTACCGTCGTTGCGGCATCAGCCATCCCCGTCTTGCCACCAACCACCCGGCCGAGCGCTTCACCGAGAGCATGCTGGCAAAGCTCCAGGCCGACCCGGTGCTCACCGTCGAGCTGCTCGATGGCGAGCTACCTGGCCCGGCGCCGGAGAGTGCTGGCCCAGGTGGCGGCTCGGAGTCTGGTGACACCGACAGCAATACCAACCAGGAAGCCACCAAGCCGGCCCCGGCCAAGCCGAGCAAGCCCGCTCCGGCTAAACCGAAGGCGAGCAAGGCCGGTGCCAAACCCGCTGCGAAAAAGCCGGCAAAGTCTGCGGCGAAACCGACCGCACCGGCCGCGACGGCTGACACGCCCGCCGCTCAGGAAGAGCAAGCCAGCGCCGAGGAACCGGGCGAGAAGAAGGACGGCGAGGCTTAACCATGGCCTACGCGACCCTTGAGGCGCTGATCAAGCAGTACGGCTTGGATGCCGTGCTGCTTGTGGCCGACCGCGACCAAGACGGCGACATCGACCCGGACGTGGTTGAGGACGCATTGACCTCCGCCACGTCCGAGATCGACAGCTATGTGGGCGTGAAACACCGCCTGCCGCTGCCAATCGTGCCGGACGTCCTGGTGCGGGTCTGCGGCGATATCGCCCTCTATCGCATGTCGTCCGAGGGCGGCTTGCTGACCGAAGACAAGCGCCAGCGCTATGAAGATGCCGTCGATTACCTGAAGCGCGTAGCCGCTGGCACCGCATCGCTCGGCTTGCCGACACCACCTGAGCAGGAAACCAGCGGCGACGCCTGGTTTGACGCTCAGCCTGTGCGCTTTGGGCGGTTGCTGTGAGCGGCGCCGGCATCCGTGCTGACGTGTGGGCCGATCCGCGCCTGGCTGGACGCCTGGAGCGCTTGGCCCAGCTCGACACCACGCCGCTGCTGGAAGCAATCGGCGCCGAAGTCGAGAGCCAGACGCGGCACCGGATCGCCGTAGACAAGGAAAGCCCGGCCGGGATGCCCTGGCCGGAGTGGTCGACCGAGTACGCAACGACGCGGCACAGCGGCCAGAGCCTGCTGCAAGGCGATGGCCATCTGCTCGACAGCATCACGCACCAGGTCGAGGGCGACAGCGTCTTGATCGGCAGCCCGCTGATCTACGCCGCCACTCACCAGTTCGGCGACCTTGAGCGCGGCATCGAGCAGCGCGAGTTCCTCGGGCTTGAGGGTGATGACCTAGATGACGTGGTGGGCCTGATCGAAGACTACCTGGAGGAAATCGCAAGTGACTGAGTACACCGCTGACGAGGTACTGAGCGGCATCAAGGATTGGGCTGAGCAGTGCTACGAGCAAGCTGGCCGGAAGGTTGACGTCGAGCTGCATGGCGGTCGTTTCACAGTTGCCGACCTCAAGAACTACGCCACGAACAAGCTCGCCTGCCGTATCGCCCTGGAAGGTTTGCGCTTTGAAGTGACGGGCCGGGGCGAGTTGATCGCCAGCGGCCAGGCCGTGGTGGTGGTGCTGGCCGGCGACAACGGCAAGAAAGGCACCCGCGCACTAAACGTGCTGCAAGTCGCCAGCCCGTTGCAGGCCGCATTGCCCGCGAGCCGCTGCGGGCTGGAGCTGCAAGACAGCATCAATGCAAAAGACGTGCGTAGCGCGAACCTCTACAACGCCGCGCTCGACACGTTAGGCACTGCCGGCTGGGTCATCACCTGGCCGGTGAAGTTTCAACACCCACGCGTCCGCTAGGAGGACACATGAGCACTACCGAGACTCCCGCCGAAGCGGGCAAACAGGCCAAGACCGTGAAGGTGAAGATCACCCGCGAGAAAGGCCACCGCCACAAGGGCGAACTGGTCGCCAAAGACGCGACCATCGACGTCTCCGAGGACGACGCCGCAATCATCGTCGACCAATTCAAGGTCGGTGATCGTGTAACTGGGAAGGGGAACTGATCATGGCAGCACCCAAGGTATTTAAGGGCATCGGCATCGTGCATGCCCGTCGCCGTAGTGTCC
The DNA here is from genome assembly GCF_014109765.1 of Pseudomonas berkeleyensis. NCBI lineage: Bacteria > Pseudomonadati > Pseudomonadota > Gammaproteobacteria > Pseudomonadales > Pseudomonadaceae > Pseudomonas > Pseudomonas berkeleyensis. Next base: position 4,864,644 of record NZ_CP059139.1, on the reverse strand, counting down.
CCGGCTCGGGCTTTCGCGACCTGGGCGACGTCGAGACGCTGAAACTGGCCCACCGCAACAACCAGCAGGTATGGAAACAGCACCGCATCCCTGGTGGCGGCAACCTCGCGACCCTGGACACCCCGGACGGCGTGAGTCTCGACGTGCAGATGCAGGAATGGACTGACGAGAACATGGCCATGACCCTGCAAGGCAAGGTCGTGGACGTTGAGTCCGAAACCGTCACCGGCGAAGAAATCGTGCTGGCGCCCGGCATGCTCAGCCCGACCGAGTTCCCTGGTGCTGGCAGCGTAGTGATCACCAAGACTGAAGGCAGCACACCGATTCCGTTGTCGGCGGTTCGCATCTCCCCGGCCGGTATCACTGTGCCTGCTGGCAGTACCGTCATCACCGTGCCGACCCCGGCGACCATCGCCTACGTCAGCAAAGCGGCCAAACGTATCGAACCGCTAGTCGAGGCCGGCGAGGAATACGAGCTGCTGTTCGACGGCCTCAACGAAGCTGAAGGCAACCGCCCTTGCATCGTCCGTGTGTACCGCTGGAAAGCACCGCCTGCCGAAGAACTGGCCCTGATCGACGCCGAGAACCCCGGCAAGCTCCTGGCCAAGGGCGAAGTGCTGGCAGACCCCAGCGTCCCGCCCGGTCAGTCGCCGTTCTACAGCATCACCTGGCTGTAACCACCCACAGCACGCCGGGTCGCAATGGCCCGGCTATGGAGCCTGCACGCATGAGCATGACCGTAACCAAAACCATCACCGTGGGCGAAGGGCCGGCCGCCCAGGTTGTCACCGTTCGCGAGCTGACCGTGGGCGAGATTCGCGCATGGATGAAACGCGCTGCCGAAGGTGGCGGCGACGTCGTCGACGACACCCTGTTGCAGGAAGTCAGCCTGCCCGACTTGTTCAGCATGACCGACCTGAAAGCCGACCAGGCCGAGGGGATGACCCCTAGCCAGTTGCGACAAGTGGTCAATGGTTGCCGGGAGGTGAACCCTGATTTTTTCGGCCTGCGGGATCGGATCGAGAGCGCCGGGCGCCAGATCCTCGAAAGGCTCTCGGAAGACTTGAAAGAAACGGCAGCGCACTGATCCGCCACGGGCATAGCCAGGTGTGGACGTATCCGTGGGGGACGTTTCTAGCGGCGCTGGATGAAGCGACTAGCGCGGCCGAGAAGGCGAAGCAAGGGCGCTAAGGAACAGCGCCCCAAGACAGACGGCCAGGCTGGCCAGCACGGTGATGGCGAGAGCCGAGGCAGTGAAGCGCGGGAACAGGGCTAGGCAGATGACCAGGCCGAGAAGAGGAAAGGCTTTCACCGAGGCTTGTCCGGGCTACGGCCAAAAAGCGGTTTGCTTAGCGCAACGACAACCCAAAGGACGATGGCCAAGCCGATAAGGGCAGCCAGCATCTTGCTGCCCAGTGCCGGAAGCAGCACAGCGATCAAGGCAAGCGGAATAACCAGGTGGTAAATCTTCATGACTGATGTCCGTCTCTCAGTAACCGTCGATGCCGATGCCGGCCGGCGCAACATGCAGGCCTTCCAGGCCGGCTATAAGGCATTGGTCGAGAATCTGCGCCAACCGCTGGGGCAGATCGGCGCGTTTCGTGACCTGCAGGCAAGCCTAGTTCAGAACGAGGCTCAGCTCAACGCTACCCGTCAGCGTGTGCGTGAATTGCGCGATGAACTAATCCGCGCCGAGCAGCCGACCCGCGCGCAGCAGAACGCCTACCGGGCCGCTACTACCGAGGCGATGAACCTGGAGCGCGCCATCGCTGGCCAGAAAGGCCAGCTTGCTCAGCTCTCATCAGTTCTGAAAGGCGTAGGTGTCGACACCAACTACCTGAGCAATGAGCAGAAGCGTTTAGCGGCGGATATGGCACAGGCCGCCCGCGCCGCTGATCAGCAAGCGCGCATCGCTGGGGCGCGTGACGCCTTGGGCGTGCGCCCACACCGGGAGATTCGCAACGAAATCACCCAGCTTACCCGCGACTATCAGTTGCTCCAGCGCACTGGCAACCTGACCACCGCCGAGCTGGCCCAGGCCAAGGTGCGACTGCGTGAACGTGTCGCCGAGCTGGAGCAAGGCACGAATGGTTGGGTACAGAGCCTGAGCCAGGTGCGGGTGCAGGTAGGTGCCGCCGCCGCGGGCATGGGCGCCATGGTCTACGCAGGCGCTGGCCTGTTGCGCTTCTATGCGCAGTACCGCCAGCAGATCGCGGCTATCGACAGTATTACCAATATGAGCCGCGCCCAGCTCCAGGGCATGTCTGATGACGTCCGCGCTCTTGCTGTGGCCATGGGCCGTGATGCAACCGAGTCAGCGTCTGCCCTTAACGATGCGCTGTCATCTGGTGTTGCTGAGGCAGATGGCATTGAAGTGCTCGGCCTGGCGACCAAGGCGGCTATCGCCGGCCTGACTCAGACTGCGACCGCAATGCAGGGTGGCCTGGCCATCGTGAACGCCTACGGCGAAGGCATCGACAACCTTGAGCTGCGCTTCGACCAGATGTTTCTGGCCGTTCGCGACGGCGTTGTGTCGTTTGAAGAGCTCAGCCGCTTCATCGGTGACGCCCTGCCCAGCGCCCGCGCTGCCGGTGTTGGCTTCGACGAAGTGGCCGCCGCGATTGCCCGAATGACAGTTGCCGGTATCCGCGCGCCGCAGGCTACCACTGCACTCAAGGGCGCCATCAACGCCCTGGCCGCGCCGACACCAGAGGCTGCCAAGCAGATGGAGGCGCTGGGCATTAGTTGGCGCGGCCTGACCGGCACCCTGGAAGACATTGCCGCCCTCGATCTCAACATCGCCGACCTGCGCGCACTGGTGCCTGACGTTGAGGCGCGCACCGCTGTCATGTCCCTGACCCAGGACATTGGCGCCATGCGTGCTCAGGTCGAAGCCATGCGTGGTGCAGGGGGCGCGATGGAAGAGGCCTATGGAAAATTTGCCAGCACGCCCCAGGCCGAAATCGACAAGTTCAACGCATCGTGGGCTGAGTTGAAGTTGCAACTGGGCGAGGCAGCAACAGCGTTCTTGCCGCTGGTACAGGCCGGAACGGAGCTGCTCACGTTCTTCAACGAGCTGCCCGATCCAGTGCGGAACGTAACTGTCCTGGTGCTGGGATTCGGTGCCGCTGTCGTGTCGATCCGCACGGCGATCAACGCATTGCGTAACCCCTACGCGCTGATGCTTGCGCATATGGCTGCCACTCCAGCGGCGGCCGGCGCTGCCGCCTCGGGCATGAGCACCGTGGGCACCGCCGCGACATCGCTGATTCCAAAGCTGCGCACACTGGCCGACGTCGCCAAGCTGGCCAAGGGCGGTCTAGCCCTGGGCGTGGTGAGTTGGACAGCGGGCAACCTGGCTGAGCTGTACGAGGTTCACAAGCAGCACCAGGCACTGATCAAAGGCCAGCGCGACTACGAACAGGCACTACAAGACACCATCACCCGCACCACTGAATACGCCAGCACGGTGGTTTTACCTGCCGCGACGTTGTCGCGCATGACCGAGACTGAGCGCCGAGCCTATGCAGAGCAACTGCGCATGGCTCAGGAGCACTACAGCAAACTTGCCGAGCTGACTATTCGCCAGGACATAGATCGTAACGGCATTGACGCCCCGGTCTCCGAAGAGGCCAAAGCCTCGCTGCAGCGCACCGCGACGTACAGCCGAGCGCTAAAGGAAATGCAGGACGCTCATGCAGCCCGTGAGGCGGCGGAGGTCAAGCACCGCGACACCATCGCCAAGATCAAGGCCGATAACCTGAAGAACATCCAGGACGCGCTGGGTAAAGAGCTGCTGGCCTACGAGCAGGCCACCAAAGCCCTAGAGGAAGAGAATAAGAAAACTCAGGCGGCGATGAAGGCCCGCGCTGATCTGGCGAAAGAGTTCGATCAGTTGGTCAAGGATATGCGTGCGAGTGCCGAGGATGGCCCCGCGACCTTCGGAGATGTAAGTGCCCTCAAGGCAGGCGCACGCCAGTCTCTGCTGCGCGGCGATACCGAGGGCGCGATTCGCCAGGCGCGTGAAGCGGCCGAGGTGTTGCGCGAACTGAAAGCCAATGGCGAGAACACCTATGGCTTTGCAGGTATTGCAACGGAATTGGCACAACTGGCTGACGAAGCCGCGCGCCTCGACGAGCTGAATGCGGACGTCAAACGCATTGATGCCAAAGGGCGCGTGGACGAAATCAAAGCGCGCATGGATGACCTGTTGGCCGAGGCCGAGGCCTTCAAGCGTATCAACATCGAGTTCAATGGCTTTGAGCAGTCGGCGGAGTACCTGGAGCAACAAGCCAAGGCGCTGGCCGAGCGCCTCAAGCAGTACATGATTATCCCGGTCAACTACGTGGGCACGGACGGCAAGGCGCTGAGCGAGTCGGACAAGAAGGCAGCCGAGATCATCGGTGCCGAGCCGGTCAAACGTGCGGCCGGTGGCTGGGTCGATGGTCCAGGTAGCCCAACCAGTGATAGCGTTCTGCTTGCGGCGTCGCGCCGTGAGTTCGTCGTCAATGCGTGGGCGGCTCAGCGTCTGGGCGCGGCTAACCTCGCGTATCTGAACAGCACAGGCGACTTACCCCAGCGTGCGACGTCCATGCCGGACTTCCCAGACTTCCCGCAGTCCCTTGACCGGATGGGCGAACGCCAGCCGATCAACCTGGCGCTGCCCTGGGGTGGCAGTTATGCCTTGGAGGGGGCGCCCGCAGAAGTCGAGCGGCTGAATAACGATCTGGAGCGCCTGGTACGGAAGCTGGGGGCGCCGAGATGAGTCGCCTTGCATTGGTTCTAGGTGGTATCGAACTCGTCGCGCACTCTGGCCCGATTCGTCAGCGCTACGAGCCGCTTGTTGGCGGTGCGCTGCTGCGCCTGTCCAAGGGAACGGGGGTCATCATGACCCACTGGCGCAAGTCGCGGATAACTGCATCCGCCAGCGGCCACCTTGATCCGGGGCTTGAAGACCTGAACTACGGCATGCCTCTGGAGCTTTGGTGTGTGAAGGCCCGGAGCAAGGATAGTGCTGGGCGAGAGTTCATCTTGCCGGCCGGGTCTGGCGGCCCACGCCCAGACTACGCCCCCTGGGGATTGGCACGGGTTGGCGATACCTGGTTTGAGACCGAGCTTCACCAAGTCGGCCAGAGTATCGAGCTGGGCGCCGTGCCCGGAGCGGCTTCGTACCGGCTGTGCTGGATGCCAGCCTTCGTGGTGCATACCAAGGGTGTCGTGTCTGACTTCGATCAGCAGTCGGGGCTTTATGACTGGTCGCTGGAGGCTGAGGAACTGTGAATATCAACGGCGAGCAGATCAACGGCGCCGTCCTCAATGGCGCCTCGGCGTTGCACTTGGTCACTGAGCCTGAGCCGCAGCCCATCACTGGCGGTCACGCCTTCTACTGGCACCTGGAGCTGCTGATCGGCGATCAGGACAGGTCGGATTGGTTGCACGGGCAACCGACTACAGACCGCGAGCGAGGCTCGGCCGCTCTGTGTGACTTCGCCTTGCATGTCCCCGAGAGCGAGGGCAGCTACAACCCGAGCGAGTGGCGCGGTAAGACAGTCCGCTTGAACTACGTCAGTACAGGCATGGATGGCATCACTGTCTCGGCCCGGCGCTTCACTGGCCGAATTATTACGCCGAGCTGGGACGGCACCCGTCGTCTGGTTTCATGCCAGTGCAGTGACCAGTTGCAGCAGCGGGCAGAGGCGCTGAGCATCGAGCAGATCGACACGCTGACGCCCGGCGCGATCTGGACGCAGGACGTGTTTTCCCCCTTGGCCGGCCGGTCTCATTGGGAGTATCTGCAGGAGCGACTAAGCACGATTCCCGCCAGTGTTGACGCTGACGTTTATGGGGATATCAGGCTAACCCCATGGTTCAGCGACGCACCGGCTTGGCGCTTCGGCCCGGACACCACGCTTTATGACACTGCGAGTAACACCTATGCCGACCTCGATCAGCTCATCAATGTTGTCGAGTTGACGGTCGCCGTTCGGTTCGCACGGTTGCGGCAGTTGAATAAAAGCTATTACTGGCAGCACCTGGACACAGCCGGGCAAACCGGGCTGCCAGGCTTTTGCGTGTGGCGTGGTAACTCAGGTGAGTTGCCGAACATCGAGATGGTGCAGGCGGCGGTTGAGGGTTCCGGGCAGACCATCATTAACCCCAATTGGTATCGCTTGCCACCGAGCACACCCAACCCATGCGGCACCGGCATACCGTGGATCAACAATTTTCCATCGCTTTTGCTGGGCGGCTCTTGGGTTGGTGCGCGGCGCTGGTCGCAGACCGTCACAGAGACCTACACGCTGCGCCTGGAGGCACCGGCCAGCATCGAGGACGTGGGTGAGGTTTACAGCCGGGACTCGGCCTCCTACGAAGTGGAAACGGAGCGATCCACTGCCTGGGAGTCCGACCCCATCACGGACGGCATCACAGGGCATGAGGACATTCTTGACGAGCCCCGTCGACAGCTAGTTATCCGCTGCATGCTGGCCCGTGGGCGTGTCGAGATCCTCCGCGCCCACAACCAGACGCTGGTGACCTGGCGCGAACCAACCAGCATGGTTCTCGGGGTTGAGCTGGGACAGACATTGTTTATCGAGGATCAAGGGTATCTAGCACGCGCTCGCTGCTGCCGAATTGTCGACGAGTTCGACCTATCAGGCGCACCTGTTACCACGCTGACCATTGCCCTTATGCGCTTGGGCGGCGAGGCGTCCGACCCGCTGATTCCTCCCGCTCACTCATACGAACCACAGCCAGAACCTGAGCCGATGAACCCTATCGCACAGAGTCTGCCGACCCAGATGGGGCGCCGACCTGGCTTGCCTGAGTATGACGAGGAGCTGGATGGCTTCTCGGGCAACTACGACAACTTTGACCCTGTGCTTGACGCGTTCCCGCGCCGGTTTCAGTTGACGGCCCCTGAGATAGCGGCAGAGCTGCGTGATGAATTGAAGGTTGCCATTGCGGCCACTTACCGGGTTTCGGCAGATAGCGACCCTCTGGAGCTGAGCTGATGAAGACGGTGCAAAGTGAACGCGCTGTCAGCGACCTGAAGCGATTGGTTAACCCGGCATCTGGTCGCGGTAAAGCGCTCAGCCCTGTTGAGCCCAAGGGAGCTGTAGCTGCCAAGAAGGGGCGTGGCAACTGGGATGATCACGCCAACGAACTGCCACCGAGTGGCGGCGTCGCCAGCCCCTTGATCGAGCAGGACTACAACTCCCGTGAGCGTTGGGGCGCTCGCACCTTGTCGTCTGTTGATGGACTCCTGTCATTCCGTTATCGCCCTATCAAGCAGACGCACCAGGTCGATGCCAATGGCGCCGAAGTGGTCAACCAGTGGGCAGAGCCGCCGCTATGACAGAGATATTTCTTGATGATCTTTTGGATCATCCTTTGGACGAGCCAGACGCATTTGGTTGCACCGTCCACGGCCTCGTCGCCAGCTTTGCTGGTGTTGAACGCCGCAAGGTTGGCGAGCAACTTTGGCCATTGCCGGAAGGCTACATGGACTCACTTCGCGTCATTCCCGAGCGCCACGTCGAGGATTTTGGCGATACGCATCTGCTGCGTGTTCCTGGCGTGCCCGAGTTGGATTGGGAGGCGCAGGAGCTGCAAGCCGAAACGGCGGCCGGGCGTGTGTGGCAGAACTATGCCCTGCTGTCAGGTATGGGGCCGGGTCTATTCGGGCACCCATTAAGGGGCTGGGTCTATGTTGACGATGAAGGTAAGCGCTGGCTCATCCAGCCCGCAGAGTTTTACCCAAGTCCATGGGGCGGCCAGCTCTCGCAAAGCGGCTCGGCCAGCCTGGCATTTACTGTTCGGCCCTTTGGCGAGCTGGGGGCAGAGCCGGTTGAACCTTGGACGGTTAGCGCCTCGCTTGTGGATATCGGCCAAGCCAACCCAGCGGGCCTAGCGGATTTTGCTGGAACGCCCCAGGGCAGCACCCTCTTGTATATGCGGGTCGCAAACATATCGAGCGCCGGGCGGCAGTTGATCATCGGCCTCTATCCGTCTGTCACGTACATCAATGACCGCCGTGATCTGCCCTATGGATTCTTGATGTTGAGCGTTGCAGGCACTGACCAGGACATTGCCGTGACGCTTGAGGTGCTGCGTTCTCGCTCTCAGACGTTAGGGCAATTCAGCTCAACCCATACCGGCAGCATAGCGCCTGCGGTTGTAGAGCCGAGCTTCGACGTAACGGTGACAGACCTACAGTTGAACGGCGCCGGGGCGGTCACACACGCTGAGGCCGATATTGTCGTCAGCGGCTATTCGCTGGTTCCCCCAGGTAGTCGACCGCCAGGCTCGCTCACGCATGAGCTTGTGGTCTCGCTCGGCTCAGACCAGGGGGAGCGCGAGGTTCAGGGGCGAATCATCGCCCTGCTTTTTGACGATGCAGACCAAATTGTCGAGTTCACAGCAGACTGGGAATCTACCGTCGTGCGCGAGTACGGGTTGGCTGGCGCCAGCTTTTCCGGTAGCTGGCACATCGAAGCGAATCGCTCACCCGCAGACGGTGCCACCGGCAATGTAAATGCGGTGCTTGAGTACCGCTCCCATGAGCGGGTGAGCAGCGTGCTGCGTATTAAGCGCGGCAGCGAGCTGTTGCAGACCTTCGAAAACCAGTTTGAGTTACTGGGCGAGTACACCTGGAACACTGGCGTGCTTGGAGGCTTCTGGGGCGGGCTCGGCCCGGTGACCGTGGACTTCCTGGCCGGCTCTGCTACCACCAGGTTCTGGCTCGGTAGCGGCGGTCAAGCCGCCTGGCCTCCTCAAGGTGGCGTGCCAATCCACGCCACCTGGCACTGGTCATCCTCCACAGCGCTCGATGGTGCCGTGGTGGCGGAGCGGTCGGGGGCAGAGATCACAGATGCCCCGCTAGTGAATTGGACGTGGCACCGAGTCGCCGTCTCGTTTGTCGAGCAGGCTGCAACGCCTGGGCCGTATAGCCGGACAGATTACGCAGTGCAGCGGCTAAGCAATAACGTCATCACCGGCCGCTATGAGCTTTATTCCGCTGCCACGGGCACGGCCCCGACCTTCGCGCGGTCGCCCAGTTTTTTTGCGCCGCAAGCCACGATGGCCAATGCCGATACAGGCAGCGATGACGCTAACCGTGCGTTGATCCGCGCGACCTACCACCCCGTTACTCGTGAAATCCATGTTGTGACCCGTGCCGTGGGCGGCGCCTATCCGTTCGGCGTCTGGGTCTGAGAGGTAAGCATGCAACTGTACCTAAATAACTTTGCCACCACGCTACTCGCGCCGGCCGATGCTGACGCTGATCAGTTCAGTGTGCCGCCTGATGAGGCCGCCCTTCTGGTCGGTCTGGATGGCGCGAACTACTACTGCCTGACGGCCGTTCTTCGTGACGACCTAGGCCGCGAGGTTGCCTGGGAAATCATCCGGGTGACGAGTAAATCAGGCGGCATGCTCACGGTTCAACGGCATCAGGAAGGCACCACAGCGCTCAACCTGGAGGCTGGTGCGGAGCTGCATTTGAGGCTCACTGCTGCCGCGCTCATGACGTTACAGGAGCAGGTTAAGAGCCTTTCAGAGCGTGTCTCGGAGCTGGAGACACCAGAGCAGCCCGGCGCAGATGGCGTTTTGCTCGACGCTAGCGGCAACCAACTCACAGACCACATGAACAACCTGCTCACAGGAGTAAGCGAATGACCACCGCACAGCATATTTTCAAGGGCAACGGCGCACCGACGGACGTGCCGCAGAGCCTGGCAGCACATTACATTGATGAAGACACTGGAGATCAGTACCTCTCGACAGGCACCACAAACGCAACGGACTGGCGCCTGGCCGTCCAGGTTAGTGAAGGCAAGTTGGCCGCGCAGAACCCTGGCACCTACTTGATTAAGCAGACCACTCGCACAGTGGAGGCTGATATATCTGAAGGAAGCGTCACGCTGGAGCTGGAGCCGGCGCTGCTGATCGGCTCAACCTCTTTCGAAGTATTGCTGTACCTCAATAGCTCGCCTGCAACCCTATCGATTCGCGGCACGGCGAGCGGGCCAGGGGCGTCCTTGGGGTATGCGAAGCTCGATAGCATGCCTTACTCAGATCACTTAGCGGGTGCTGGCCAGGAGTGGAGGCTTAGCTCTGAAGGCGCGAACGTGTGGTTTGTCTGGTTCCAGGTGATGGTCAACGGCGGCGCAATCTATCTGCTGGAACGCATGGCTAATGTGAGTGACCCAGAAGAGTAGCGGCACGTTATGCCAAGTAGGTTGCGAAATTCGCAGGGTGACTGCGTGGAGCCTTGTGCCAAATAGGTTGCAAGGCTATGCCAAATCCGCCGCGCGCTTACAGAATTCGGGTGAGTATCAACGCGTACTGGCCTGTACCGGTACTGTGCTGAATTTGCACTCTTGGATCTGCCTAGCTGCTTTTACAGCGGACATGAAAAAGCCGCGCAGTGCGCGGCTTTGAAGGTGGTGGGCCCACACGGACTCGAACCGTGGACCAAAGGATTATGAGTCCTCTGCTCTAACCAACTGAGCTATAGGCCCCCAGAAGGCCGGCGGATTATAACGGCGCGTTCTCGCCAGCGCCAACTGCTTGACCTGGCGAAAGAAATTTCCGGGCGAAGGCTTCTGCCGAGAGGGGGCAACTGACTACGTAACCTTGAATCTGCAGGCAGCCTTCGGCGGCCAGACAGAGTTCCTGGGCTTTGGTCTCCACGCCCTCTGCGATCACTGTCAGTTGCATGCTGTTGCCCAGGGCGATGATGGCGCGGGTGATCGCCAGGTCGTGCGGGTCGTCGGGCAGGCCGCGGACGAACGACTGGTCGATTTTCAGCACGTCCAGCGGCAGGCGCTTGAGGTAGCTGAGCGAGGAGTAACCGGTGCCGAAGTCGTCGATGGCCAGTTGTACGCCCAGTTGTTTGAGGCGATGGAGAATCTCCAGCGCCTCGCCTGACTGGTTCATGATGAAGTTTTCGGTGATCTCCAGTTGCAGCAACTCAGGTGCCAGGTCGTAGCGCTGCAGCAGTTCCTTGATGCGCGGTAACAGGCTGGGTTGGTGCAGCTGAGCGCCGGCCAGGTTGACCGAGAGGGTGCCGAAGCCGCGATTGCTCTCCTGCCATTCCTGCAGTTGGCGGCATGCCTCTTCCAGCACCCAGTCACCCAGCGGAACGATCAGCCCGCTTTCTTCGGCCACCGGGATGAAACGATCCGGTGGTATGTCGCCGAATACCGGGTGTGGCCAGCGTACCAGGGCTTCGGCGCCGATCAGGCGTTGGCTGCGCAGGCAGTACTTGGGCTGGTAGTACAGGCGCAGCTCGTTGCGCTCCAGGGCGCGACGCAGTTCCTGTTCCATGGCCATGCGCTCGTTGACCTGAAAGGTCAGCGAGCGGGTATAGAACTCGCTGCGGTTGCGCCCTTTCGCCTTGGACTGGTACATGGCGGCGTCGGCGTTCTTGACCAGTGTGGCGACGTCCATGCCGTCCTGCGGGTAGAGGCTGATACCGATACTGGCGCTGATGAAGAACTCGTGGGCGTCGATCTCGAAGGGGGCGCTGAAGCAATGCAGCAGTTTCTGCGCGACCTGTTCGGCGTCCTGTGCCTGTTGCAGGCTCGGCAGCAGGATGATGAATTCGTCGCCGCCGAGGCGGGCGACGGTGTCGACGTTGCGCAACTGCAACTTGAGGCGTGCGGCGATGGCTTTGAGCAATTGGTCGCCGACCGGGTGACCGAGGCTGTCGTTGATCTGTTTGAAGCGGTCGAGGTCGAGAAACAGCACTGCGCCCAATTGTTCGCTGACACGTGAGCTGTCCAGCGCGCTGCGCAGGCGATTTTCGAACAGCAAGCGGTTGGGCAGGCCGGTCAGGTGATCATGATGGGCCTGGTGGTCGAGTCGAGCCTGGGCGTGCTTGAGGCTGGAGATATCGGCGAATACGCCCACGAAATGGGTGATCAGGTTGTCGCTGTTACGCACGGCGCTGATGTTCAGCCATTCGGGATAGAGCTCTCCGTTCTTGCGCCGGTTCCAGATCTCGCCTTGCCAGTGGCCGTTGGCCGCCAGGCTGTGCCACATGGCGGCATAGAAGGTGCTGTCGTGCTGACCGGAGGCCAGCATGCTGGGACGCTGGCCGAGGGCCTCGGCTTCGCTGTAGCCGGTGATCTGGCTGAAGGCGCGGTTGACGGCGGTGATGCGCTGTTCGAGGTCGGTGATCATCACGCCTTCGGCGGTGCTCTCGAAGACGGTCGCTGCCTGCTGCAACTCGTCCTGCATGCGCTGTCGCTCGGTGATGTCGCGGGCGATGGTCAGCAGGCACTGTTCACCGCCAATCAGCAAGGGTTGGGCGGACAGCTCGCACAGGCGCAGTTGCCCGCCCTTGTTGCGTACTGGCGCGATCATTTCGTGTGTGCTGCCTTGCTGGCGAATACATTCGACTAGGCGCTGACGATCTTCCTGGTTGGCCCAGATACCCAGGCTGATGGTGCTGTGCCCGTTGATCTCGTCGAGGCCGTAACCGGTAATGCGGCTGAAGCCTTCGTTGGCTTCGACTATCAGGCCATCGCGCTGCCGGGTGATCAGCAGGCCATCGGGGGAGGCATGGAAGGCCTTGGCGAATTTCTCCTCGGAGGTCTGCAGCTGCTGCTGCGTTGTTTTGAGTTGGCTGATATCGCGCACGACGATCACCAGCACGGGCGTTTTATCGAGGATGAAAGGGCTGGCGGAGATCAGCCCAGTGAACAGGCTGCCGTCGGCGCGGCGGAAGGGCATTTCCAGGTTGCGCAGGCGTTCGTCTTGCAGGCGCAGTAGCAGGCTCGGGCCAATCCCCGGAATGCCCCACAGGTCGAGTTCGGTGGCGGTTCTGCCGATGGCCTGTTCACTGCTGAGGCCGGTCTGGGCGGTGAAGGCGGCGTTGACTTCGAGCAGTACACCGTCGAGGCGTCGAGAGATGATGAGAATGTCCGGGCATTGCTGGAACACCGAGGCGAATTTTTGCTCCGACAGGCGCAGCGCCTGTTCGGTCTGCTTGGCTTCGCTGATGTCGATCATCAGGCCACGAATGACCTGACGCTCGCCGCGTTGCAGCAAGGTGACGATGTCGCGAACCCAGACGGTGCGGCCGTCGGCTGCGAGCAGGCGGTACTCGAGGGCATGATCCTCGCCATTGGCGCATTGCTCCAGGCACGTGCGCAGGGTGCGCTGGTGGTCGTCCGGGTGCAGGTGGCGTTGCCAGAAACCGGGCTGCAACCATTCCTGTAGCGGGTAGCCGAGCAGTCTCTCGGCGTGAGGTGAGACGTAGGTGTAGGTGAGCCCGCTCGGCTCGGTTTCCCAGGTGATGGCCGAGAGGCTTTCGACCATGTCGCGAAAGTGCTGCTCGCGGCTGCGTAGTTCCTGCTCCAGTGCCTCTCGGTTGCGTATCTCGTGCTTTAGGCGGCGGTTGATGCGCAATATCGCCGCGATCACGAGCAAGAGGATTAGCAGTGCCGGCAAGGCGTACAGCAGCATTTCATGCCAGGCGTCGCGGTTGTCCAGTTCGCTGCCGATCCAGGGCGCTTGCAGATCGGATACCTGCTCAGGGCTGAGGTCGGCGAGGAGTTTGTCGAGAATGCCGAGCAGGATCGGTTGATCGCGTGGCACGGCCATGGCCAGTTGGTAGCGATAGGGCGTCTCACCGCTGATGTACAGGCCTTCGAGCTTGAGCTGACGCAGGCTCCAGACGCTGGAGGCGAGGTCGCTGACCAGTGCATCGGCCTGACCGGTGGCCAAGGCCTGAAGGGCGGCGGCCACATTGTGTACGGCGAGCAGGTTGAGATCCGGATGTTGCTGGCGCAGCAGTTCGTGTGGTGCGTAGTCGGCGACGACTGCGACCCGCAGACCGTACAGGTCGTTGATCTTCTTCGGCTGCGGCCCGCCGTCACGGGCCATGATGATGATGGGGAAATTCAGGTAAGGGCGGGTGAAGGCGAGGTACTGCTGACGCTCGGGCGTCGACATGATGGCCGGCAGCAGGTCGATCTGGCCTGTACGCGCCTGCTCCAGTACTACGCTCCAGTTGCTGGGCTCGACGGGTTGAAACTGTACGCTGAGGCGCTCTTCGATCAGCCTGACGTAGTCGGCGGCAAGGCCCTGGGCGTTGCCTTGCTCATCGCGGAATTCGAACGGTGGCCAAGATGCATCGACGCCCAGGCGCAGCTCGGGGTGGGCGGCCAGCCAGGTGCGCTCTTGCTCGCTGAGTGTCAGGGCTAGGGCCGGGGTCATCCAATACGCCAGGCACAACATCAAAATGGCTGGCCAGCGGGGCATAACGGCCTCGTTTCGAAATCAGTATCGTCCCAGTGTAGACCGCCAAAGCAGGGATGGCAGTTTGATTGCAACGGCAGCGCTGCCGTTTGCTTGCGGGCGGGGCGGCGAGGTGACGAGCTGTTCGCCTCGCCCCTTAACTCGCTCTACGCAGAGGTGTACCCAGAAAGCAAAACCCCCGGCCTGGGCCGGGGGTTTTGGTATCACTCGTCGAGGAAGGAGCGCAGATGCTCGCTTCGCGTCGGGTGGCGCAGCTTGCGCAGCGCCTTGGCTTCGATCTGACGAATCCGCTCACGGGTGACATCGAACTGCTTGCCCACTTCCTCGAGGGTGTGGTCGGTGTTCATGTCGATACCGAAGCGCATGCGCAGAACCTTGGCTTCACGGGCAGTGAGGCCGGCCAGCACTTCGCGAGTGGCTTCCTTGAGGCTTTCGACCGTGGCCACGTCGATCGGGGACTGCATGGTGCTGTCCTCGATGAAGTCGCCCAGATGCGAATCTTCGTCGTCGCCAATCGGGGTTTCCATGGAGATCGGCTCTTTGGCGATCTTCAATACCTTGCGGATCTTGTCCTCGGGCATTTCCATGCGCTCACCCAGCTCTTCCGGAGTGGGCTCGCGACCCATTTCCTGCAGCATCTGACGGGAGATGCGGTTGAGCTTGTTGATCGTCTCGATCATATGCACCGGAATACGGATGGTGCGCGCCTGGTCGGCGATCGAGCGGGTGATCGCCTGGCGAATCCACCAGGTGGCGTAGGTCGAGAACTTGTAGCCGCGACGGTATTCGAACTTGTCCACCGCCTTCATCAGGCCGATGTTGCCTTCCTGGATCAGGTCGAGGAACTGCAGGCCGCGGTTGGTGTACTTCTTGGCGATGGAGATCACCAGACGCAGGTTCGCCTCGACCATTTCCTTCTTGGCGCGGCGAGCTTTCGCTTCACCGATGGACATGCGACGGTTGATGTCCTTGATCTCGGCCAGGCTCAGGCTGCACTCGGCTTCCAGATCGACCAGCTTCTGCTGGCAACGCTGGATGTCGGCTTGCAGGTTGCCCAGGGCTTCGGCGTACTTGGCCTTGCCCTTGGCCAGGTCGGCAGCCCAGCTCATGTCGATTTCGTTGCCCGGGAACAGGCGCAGGAAGTCGGCACGCGGCATGCGAGCGTCACGCACGCACAGCTGCATGATGGCGCGTTCTTGAGTGCGCAGGCGGTCGAGGGCATCGCGCACCTGGGTGACCAGGGCGTCGTACTGCTTGGGCACCAGCTTGATCGGCATGAACAGCTCGGCCAGTGCGGCCAGCTCTTCGGTGGCCTGCTTGCTGCCACGGCCATGCTTCTTCAGAGCCTTCAGCGCTTTTTCCTGCTGCTCGGCCACGGCTGTGAAGCGGCGTGCCGCTTCTTCCGGATCCGGGCCGCCATCGCCTTCTTCTTCCTCGTCGTCGCTGCTCTCTTCTTCCTCGTCGTCGTCGCTCTCTTCAGCAGCGGCGCCTTCTTTTACAGGAACAGGAGCGGCGGCTTCGTCGGGTACGCTGCCGTCATCCGGGTCGATGTAACCACTGAGTACTTCGGCCAGACGGCCGCCCTCGGTGGTGACACGCTTGTACTCGGAGAGGATGCCGTCGACAGTGCCGGGGAAGTGAGCGATGGCGCTCATGACTTCGCGGATGCCTTCCTCGATGCGCTTGGCGATTTCGATCTCGCCTTCGCGGGTCAGCAGTTCCACGGTACCCATTTCACGCATGTACATGCGCACCGGGTCGGTGGTACGGCCGATATCGGTCTCAACGGCGGCGAGGGCGGCTGCGGCTTCTTCTGCCGCCGCTTCGTCGGTGTCGGCCTCGGCCAACAACAGGGCGTCCGCATCCGGAGCACTCTCGAATACGTTGATCCCCATGTCGTTGATCATGCGGATGATGTCTTCCACCTGTTCCGGATCGGAAATATCTTCCGGCAGGTGGTCATTGACCTCCGCGTACGTCAGGTAACCCTGCTCGCGACCACGGCTGATCAATTCTTTCAAACGAGATTGCTGTTGCGCTTTTACGGACATAACACCCTATCCACTGAAGGTCTTGGCGGGCTAAAAACAAGCCGCGGATTATACCTGATCTCGAGCCCTACGCGCCAGTTGGGGAGGGGGAAACTGGTAATGCGTTACGGCTTAGCAGGGCGCGCAGCTGATCTTTTTCCTCTGCGCTCAACTCATTTTGACGGGCCTTGCGCAGCAGTTGTTCCAGGCTGCGCTCGCGTTGGCGGGCTGCAAGAGTAGTTATAGTGTCGAAAAACTGTTGTTCAAGGTTATCGGCAGAAATCAACCATTCCTTCTCTGCCAATGCCCGTAATAGACGGCCTTGCTCCGTGCCGTGCCAGCGCGCGATCAATTGCAGTGAGCGCAGGTTGGGCGACTTTTGCAGGGCGCCGACCAGGGCGACCAGTAGCTGGGCGTAGGTATCGTCTTCGTCGGCGAAATGACTGACGTCCTCGACCTTCTGTGCCAGCTGCGGGTGATGCAAAAGTGTGCGCAATGCGCTCAGATGCGGTGATTCGACGCTGACTGCGGTGCGTGGGGCACGTGGCGCGAAGTCGCCTTTGCCCTTCTTGCTCCACTTGCCACCTTCTTTTTTCCAACTGCCCTTGCCGCTGTCGTTGCTGCGCTGCTCGTAGTGCTGCTGTTGCGGTGCGGGTTGCTCGTAACCGCCGAGATCCGGCATGGCGTCGTAGTAGGCGCTGTCGGGGATATCGCCATAGTCCGGGTAATCGCTGGTCGGTGCCGGGTTGATCGTGCTCGGGGCATGGCTGCGTGGGCTGCTGGCGACCTGGCTGAGCGCTTCGCCGGAAAGGCCGGTGATTTCGCTCAGGCGCTGGCGCATCAACGCGCGCAGGTTGTTGCCGGGAATCTTGTCGATCAACGGCGCGGCCAGGGTCACCAGGTGCGCCTTGCCTTCCAGTGAGCGCGGGTCGGCTTCTTCGCTGAGTTGCTGGAAGAAGTAGTCGGCCAGCGGCTGCGCGTGCTGATTGATGCGGGCACGGAAGGCGTCGGTGCCCTCGGCGCGTACCAGGGTATCCGGGTCTTCGCCTTCGGGCAGGAACAGAAAGCGCGCGCGACGACCGTCCTGCAGGCTCGGCAGGGTCGATTCCAGTGCGCGCCAGGCGGCATTGCGGCCAGCCGCGTCACCGTCGAAGCAGAACAGTACGCTGGGCACGATGCGGAACAGGCGCTTGAGGTGCTCCTCGCTGGTCGCCGTGCCCAGGGTTGCGACTGCATTGCGCAGGCCTTGCTGGGCCAGGGCGATGACGTCCATGTAGCCTTCGACCACCATGATCTCGTCGAGATCGCGGTTGTGTTTGCGCGCCTCGTACAGGCCGTAGAGTTCCTGGCCCTTGTGGAACACAGGGGTTTCCGGCGAGTTCAGGTACTTGGGCTTGTCGTCGCCGAGTACGCGGCCGCCGAAGGCGATCACCCGGCCGCGGCTGTCGCGGATGGGGAACATGATGCGGTCGCGGAAGCGATCGTAGCGCCTGCCGTTCTCGGCGTTCTCGATCAGCAGGCCGGCGTCGATCATCGCTTTTTGCTGCAGGGCGTCGGCGCCCAGCTGCTTGAGCAGGTTGTCCCAGCCGGGAGGGGCGAAGCCGAGGCCGAAATCGCGGGCGATTTCGCCAGTCAGGCCGCGACCCTTGAGGTAGTCCACCGCATATCTACGCTGCGGATGGCTTTTCAGTGCCTGGCGATAATGTTCGGCTGCGGCGTTGAGCAGCGGGTAGAGCGGGGAGTCGACTGGTTGTCTGGGCTTGTGCCCGCGGCCGCTTTCCTCGCGCGGTACGTCCATGCCGGCGCGCTTGGCCAGTTCCTCGATCGCCTGGGGGAATTCCAGTTGATCGTGATCCATGACGAAGCCGAGGGCGTTACCGCCGGCGCCGCAGCCGAAACAGTAGTAGAACTGCTTGTCCGGGCTGACGGTGAAGGAAGGGGTCTTTTCCTTGTGGAACGGGCAGCAGGCGCTGTAGTTCTTGCCGCTCTTCTTCAGCTGGATGCGCGAACTCACCACATCGACGATGTCGGTGCGGTTGAGCAAGTCATCGATGAAGGATTGCGGGATCAGGCCGGCCATAGGCGCTCAGCATACTGCCCGGCGCGAACGCGGGACAACGATTGGTAGAAAAGCAAAAACTCCGCACACTCGCTGAGGCGCGAGGCGGAGTCTTCAAATGCAATGCCCGGCCGAAGCCGGGCATTCGGGCGTTGCGTGTACTGAATTAGTACAGGCGAACGCTGCGACGCTGTTCGCGTTGCACTTTCTTGGCGTGACGCTTAACAGCGGCAGCGGCCTTGCGCTTACGCTCAGCGGTCGGCTTTTCGTAGAATTCGCGGCTACGGACTTCAGCCAGTACACCGGCTTTCTCGCAGGAGCGCTTGAAACGACGCAGAGCTACGTCGAAGGGTTCATTCTCTTTAACTTTGACGGCTGGCATCCAGGTCGTACCTTCGTTAATTACCGGTGTTCAACGCGTTCCCGGCAAATGGCTCGGGGTGCGTCGGTTTTCAAGGGTTGCGGATGTTACCCCCTCGGGGCGAGGAATGCAAAGCCCTTAGGTCGAAAAGCGCTGGCCGGAGCATTGGGCGGCGCTTATCATGCGCGCCTTCGTTCTATGCGGCAAACCAAGGCTTTACTCCATGCTCGTACTGGGATTGGAAACTTCCTGCGATGAAACCGGCGTTGCGCTCTATGACAGCGAGTGCGGCCTGCTGAGCGATGCGCTGTTCAGCCAGATTGACCTGCACCGTGTCTACGGCGGCGTAGTGCCTGAGCTGGCTTCGCGCGATCACGTCAAACGCATGTTGCCGTTGATCCGCCAGGTGCTGGACGAAGCCGGTAAGCAGGCCAGCGATATCGACGCGCTGGCCTACACGGCGGGGCCTGGCCTGGTCGGTGCGCTGCTGGTGGGCGCATCCTGCGCGCAGGCGCTGGCCTTCGCCTGGGGCATACCGGCCGTCGGCGTGCACCATATGGAAGGTCATCTGCTGGCGCCGATGCTGGAAGAGCAACCGCCGGCATTTCCGTTCGTCGCCTTGCTGGTTTCCGGTGGCCACACCCAACTGGTGCGGGTCGACGGCATTGGTCAGTATCAATTGCTCGGCGAGTCGCTGGACGATGCTGCAGGTGAGGCGTTCGACAAGACCGCCAAGCTGATGGGGCTCAATTATCCTGGCGGTCCGGAGATCGCCAAGCTGGCAGAGCAGGGCACGCCGGGGCGTTTTGTATTCCCTCGGCCGATGACCGATCGCCCTGGCCTGGATTTCAGCTTCAGTGGCCTGAAGACCTTCGCCCTTAATACCTGGCAGCAGTGTCGTACCAATGACGACGACCTCGATCAAGCTCGCCGCGACATCGCACTGGCCTTCCAGCAGGCCGTGGTTGAGACTCTGACCATCAAGTGCAAACGTGCGCTCAAGCAGACGGGGCTCAAGAGCCTGGTGATCGCAGGTGGCGTAAGTGCCAACAAGGCGCTGCGTGAGCATCTGGAGCGCATGCTGGGTGAGATGAAGGGCAAGGTGTTCTATGCGCGGCCGCGCTTCTGCACCGACAACGGCGCGATGATCGCCTATGCCGGTTGCCAGCGTCTGTTGGCGGGGCAGCATGAGGATCTGGCGATCAAGGTGCAGGCGCGTTGGCCGATGGAGTCGTTGCCAGCGCTTTAATGAGTCGATGCCCTGTAGGAGCGGCTTCAGCCGCGATTTTCATCCCGACAGGTTGGTTAAAAACGGCGCTCGCGGCCGGCGAACAGATCACGCAGGTTGCCGCGGTGGCGCCAGACGATCAGCCCGGTCAGTACGCAGGCCGGTAGCAGGGCTGCCGGTTGTTGCCAGGCCAGCAGTGGCAGCGTCAGCGGGGTAGCGATCAGCGAGGCCAGCGAGCTGGTGCGGGTCAGCAGGAAGACCAGAGCCCAGGCTGCAAGGGCGAGTAGTGCGGCCGGTGGGTAGAGGCCGAGCAGCATGCCGGCGGCAGTGGCCACGCCTTTGCCGCCGCGGAAGCGAAAGTACAGTGGATAGAGGTGGCCGACGACAGCGGCCAGCCCGATCCAGGCCTGTTGATGCAGGCTGAGGCCGAGCAGCTTGGCGATCAGGATCGGTAGCAGGCCCTTGAACAGGTCGCCGATCAGTGTCATGACAGCGAGCTTCTTGCCGGCCACCCGCAGCATGTTGGTGGCGCCGGGGTTGCCCGAGCCGCTGGCGCGCGGGTCTGGCCCGCCAGCAAGTCGGCTGAGCAGGATGGCGAAGGACAACGAGCCGAGCAGGTAGGCGAGGATCGCCAGAAGCCAGAACATGGTGGCCATTCCAATGCATGGGGTGGGCCGATTCTAACGAGGTGTGGCGCCCTTGTCGTGGCGCGGAGAGTGTGGGTGGACAGAGTATTTATCGAGGGGCTGGAGGTCGACACGGTGATCGGCGCCTACGATTGGGAGCGCGACATTCGCCAGTGCCTGCGCCTCGACCTGCAGATGGGCTGGGATAACCGCCCGGCCGCGGCCGACGATGATCTCAACCGGGCACTCGACTATGCCAGCGTGTCCGCGCGCATTCAGTCCTTCGCTTCCGAATCGCAATTCATCCTGGTGGAGACTTTCGCCGAACGCCTGGTGCAGGTGTTGATGGAGGAATTCCAGATTCCCTGGATACGCCTCAAGCTGACCAAGCCCGGCGCCGTGCCGGCGGCACGTGGTGGTGTAGGCGTGGAGATCGAGCGCGGATGTCTCTGACCCGGGTATTCCTTGGCCTCGGCAGCAATATCGAGCGCGAGGCTCACCTTGTTGCCGGGCTCGAGGCACTGGCTGGTCTGCTCGCTGACATGCGCTGCTCGCCGGTATTCGAGAGCCACGCGGTGGGCATCAAGAGTGGCAACTTCTTCAATCTGGTGGTGGTGGGCGACACCGAGCTGCCGCTGCTGGAGCTGGATCGCCGGCTGAAATTCATCGAAGCCGATAACGGTCGCTATGCTCCGGATCGCAAGGGTTTGCCGCTGGATATCGACGTGCTGCTGTACGGTGAGCAGGTCGGCAACTTCAATGGCTTGATCCTGCCGCGCGCGGAGATTCTCAAGAACGCTTTCGTGCTCTGGCCCCTGGCGCTGCTGGTGCCGCAGCTGCAGCATCCGGTGGATGGCCGTTCGTTCGCTGATCTGTGGGCGACGACGCAGATCGATCAGCAACTCTGGCCGGCCGCCTTTCAGTGGCGTGGTATCGAGTTGACACCGCAGGCGTTGTTGCAGGCGCATTCGGACGGGGCTGCGTAGGGGGCGCCGCCTGTACCGCGGTTACCAGGGGTGCGCATGGCGCACCCTACGGTTTCGTCAAAGAGACGGCTGTTCCTTGTAGGCCTTGAGTGCTTTCAGGCGTTCGCGATTGAGTGCTTCGCCTAACTCGGCACCTTTGAAACCCTTCTCCAGCAGCGGTTTGACCGCCACTTGCCGAGCGATCTCGGCAGCGCCTAGCAGATACGCGGCTTGTGGATATTCACGCTGTTCCAGACCCTTACGGCCACGAGCGTCCATCTCGCAGGCCGTGACGAATTCAGCGAAGCGCTGCGGCCGCCGGAACACGTCGAAGCGTTGCAGCAATTCCAGCAGCGTCGAGGGACGCAGCTCAAAGGCACGGTGCCCATGGGTATGGAACTCGCCGACCAGTAACGCCAGCTCAGCGCAGTCACGCGGTGCCTTGCAGCGGTCGTTGATCGCCTGAATCAGCTTCAGGCCTTTGTGCTCGTGGGCGATATGGTGTGGCCAGTCGGCCTCCGGGGTCAGACCCTTGCCAACGTCGTGAAGCAGGCATGCCCAGCGTACGCTCAACGGTTGTTGGTGCTCGGCGCACTGGCGCAGCACGCTCAGTACGTGCACGCCGGTATCGATCTCCGGGTGATGGGCGGGCGGCTGCGGCACGCCGAACAGGTCGTCCACTTCCGGCAGCAGGGCGGCCAGTGCGCCGCAGTCGCGTAGCGCCTGGATGAATACATCCGGGCGCGGCTCCATCAGCGCGCGAGAGATTTCTTTCCAGCTGCGTTCGGCGGTGAGATGACCCAGTTCGCCGGACTCGGCCAACTGATGCATCAGCGCCAGGGTTTCCGGCGCAATGCTGAAGCCGAGCGGCGCATAGCGCGCGGCGAAGCGGGCGACGCGCAGTACACGTAGCGGGTCTTCGGCGAAGGCCGGGGAAACGTGGCGCAGGATGCGTGCCTGAAGATCGTGCTGGCCATCGTAGGGGTCGATCAGCTTGCCCTGTTCGTCCTCGGCCATGGCGTTGACGGTGAGGTCGCGGCGGATCAGGTCTTCTTCCAGCGTGACGTCGGGGCTGGCGTGAAAGGTGAAGCCGCCGTAGCCGCGGCCGCTCTTGCGTTCGGTGCGAGCCAGAGCATATTCCTCGCCCGTCTGCGGGTGCAGGAACACCGGAAAGTCGGCGCCCACAGGGCGGTAACCGAGCTCGAGCATCTGCTCGGCACTGGCGCCGACCACTACCCAGTCCACTTCGCTGACGGGGCGGCCGAGCAGGCGATCACGTACTGCGCCGCCGACTTTGTAGATCTGCATGACTGTTCCTCCACTGAGCGCAGAGGATACCGAAGATCGCGCCAGGCTGCGCCGTGCAACGGTTTATCAGGAGGTAGCCCGGATGCAATCCGGGACGTTCGCGCGGATATCCCCGGATTGCATCCGGGCTACGGTGTGGTTTGCGGGATCTGTTCGGTCAGCACCTGAACGGCACGCTCCAGCAGTTCGGCGCTGTCACGCGCTGGGCTCAGCCCCGTGCTGATCACGCCTTCCCAGAGGATGCGCTCGTCGAGGTCGGTGAGGCGCAGGCGCAAGGTGCCGGTTTCGTCGCGCAGGCGATGGATGGCCTGATAGGGGCCAAGTGCGTTGGGTGGCGGCGTGGCGACCTTGAACATCAATGGGCTGTCCTGCACGGCCAGCCAGTAGTAGATATGCAGTTGCGGCTGCTGGCTCTCGTGGTAACCCCGTGCGGATAGGCCATGGCGCAGCAGTTGCGGAAGCTGGCGATAACGCTCTGGAAAGGGTGCTTCGCCCTCCAGGCTGGATTGTGGGTCGATTAACTCGAAACTGTGACGCCCGGCGAGCGATGCGTCGGCGGGGCTGAGTATTTGTGCCTGGGGGATGTGGCTGGTGCAGGTGGCCAGCCCCAGGCACAGGAGAATTACCAGAAATAGGCGCATGCGCGGCATCTCGCGGAGTCTGCCTGCGATGCTGATTGCTCGCGTCATGCCCGGCAACCGATCAAATGGGTGGAATGATCAGATCCAGGCGAGGATATTCGTTGTCCCCCTCGGCGCTGCCGCGTGGTGGGACGTGCTGGGTGGTGATCAGTTGATCGCCCTGGCACACCTCCAGGTGAATATCGAAGCCCCACAGCCGATGCAGGTGTTTGAGCACTTCGCCGGTGGAGTCGCCCAGTGGCTTGCGGTCGTGCTGCTGGTGGCGCAGAGTCAGCGAGCGGTCGCCGCGACGGTCGATGTTCCAGATCTGCACGTTGGGTTCGCGGTTGCCCAGGTTGTATTGCGCGGCGAGCAGCTCGCGGATGGTGCGATAACCGGGTTCGTCATGGATGGCCGGTACCAGCAGCTCGTCCTTTTGGTCGTCGTCGAGGATGCCGAACAGCTTGAAGTCACGAATCACCTTGGGTGAAAGGAACTGCAGGATGAAGCTCTCGTCCTTGAAGCTGTTCATGGCGAACTTGAGCGTGGTCAGCCAATCGCTGCCGGCGATGTCGGGGAACCAGTGTTTGTCCTCCTCGGTGGGCTCCTCGCAGATACGGCGGATGTCGCGGTACATGGCGAAGCCCAGGGCATAGGGGTTGATGCCGCTGTAGTAGGGACTGTCGAACGGTGGCTGGTAGACCACACTGGTGTGCGACTGCAGGAACTCCATCATGAAACCGTCGGTGACCAGGCCTTCGTCGTACAGGTCGTTCATCAGGGTGTAGTGCCAGAAGGTGGCCCAGCCTTCGTTCATCACCTGGGTCTGGCGCTGCGGGTAGAAGTACTGGGCGATCTTGCGCACGATGCGGATCACTTCGCGTTGCCAGGGCTCCAGCAGCGGCGCGTGCTTCTCGAGGAAATAGAGGATGTTCTCCTGCGGTTCGGCCGGGAAGCGCTTGTTGTCCTTCTCGTTGCCCTTCTCTGCGCTCCTGGGAATGGTGCGCCACAAGTCATTGATCTGCTTCTGCAGGTGTTCTTCGCGATCCTTCTGGCGCCTGCGTTCTTCTTCGGCGGAGATGGGGTAGGGGCGTTTGTAGCGGTCGACGCCGTAGTTCATCAGGGCATGGCAGGAGTCGAGCAATTCCTCCACGGCGTCGATGCCGTAGCGCTCCTCGCACTGCATGATGTACTGCTTGGCGAACACCAGGTAGTCGATGATCGAGCTGGCATCGGTCCAGGTGCGGAACAGGTAGTTGCCCTTGAAGAAGCTGTTGTGACCGTAACAGGCGTGGGCGATCACCAACGCCTGCATGCAGATGGTGTTTTCTTCCATCAGGTAGGCGATGCAGGGATCGGAGTTGATCACGATCTCGTAGGCCAGGCCCATCTGGCCGCGCTTGTAGCCTTTCTCGGTGGCGAGAAAATGCTTGCCGTACGACCAGTGGTGATAGCCCAGCGGCATGCCTACCGAGGCGTAGGCGTCCATCATCTGCTCGGCGGTGATGACCTCGATCTGATTCGGATAGGTGTCCAGCGCGTAGCGCTCGGCGATGCGCGCGATCTCACGGTCGTAGGCGCGGATCAGCTCGAAAGTCCATTCCGAACCGGTGGACAGCGGTTGGCGCTTCTTGGCAGTAGCATTCATGGCTTGGCCCTCAGCTCACCAGGCGACGCTGGAACAGTTCACGGAACACCGGATAGATGTCCGCCGCAGACACCAGTTGTTGCTGGGCGAAGCTGTCGGCGAAGGCCTCGGCCACCTGCTCGTATTCGAACCACAACGCCTGGTGCTCGCGTGGAGTGATCTCGACGTAGGTGAAGTACTGCACGAACGGCATGATCTGGTTGATCAAGATATCCCGGCATACCGGGGAGTCGTCGTTCCAGTTGTCGCCGTCCGATGCCTGGGCTGCGTAGATGTTCCACTCGTTGATCGGGTAGCGCTCGGCCATTACCTCCTGCATCAGCTTCAGCGCGCTGGATACGATGGTGCCGCCGGTCTCGCGGGAGTAGAAGAACTCCTCCTCATCCACTTCCTTGGCACTGGTGTGGTGGCGGATGAACACCACGTCGATCTTGTCGTAATTGCGCTTGAGGAACAGGTACAGAAGGATGAAGAAGCGCTTGGCCACGTCCTTGGTGGCTTGGGTCATGGAGCCGGACACGTCCATCAGGCAGAACATCACCGCCTTGGAGCTGGGGTTGGGCTGTTTGGTCAGCAGGTTGTACTTGAGGTCAAAGGTATCGAGAAACGGCACGCGATGGATGCGTGCACTGAGTCGTTCGATTTCTTCCTGAATCGCCTGGATATCGCCGAAGTTGTCTGGTTCTTCCCGTCGTAGCCGCTCCAGCTCGGCCTTGGCTTCGCGCAATTTGGCGCGGCTGGAGCCGGACAGGGCGATGCGCCGCGCATGGGCCGAGCGCAGGGTGCGGATGATGTTGATGCGCGAGGGGTTGCCCTCGTTACTGATGCCGGCACGTACGGTCTTGAAGGTTTCTGCGCCAGTCAGGTGGCGCTTGACCAGGTTAGGCAGCTCCAGATCCTCGAACATGAAGTCGAGAAACTCCTCCTGGGTGATCTGGAAGACGAACTCGTCCATGCCTTCGCCGGAGTTGCTCGCCTTGCCGCTGCCACGCCCACCACCACCTCCCTGGGGGCGCGGAATGCGTTCGCCGGTGGTGAACTCCTTGTTGCCGGGGTGGACGATGGTCTGCTTGCCGCCGCGGCCGTGATGCAGCACCGGCTCGTCGATATCGCGGCCGGGAATGCTGATCTGCTCGCCGTGCTCCATGTCGGTGATGGAGCGCCGGCTGACGGCCTCCTCCACCGCCTTCTTGATGTGCTCACGGTAACGCCGCAAAAAGCGCTGGCGGTTCACCGTGCTCTTGTTTTTGCCATTTAGGCGTCGGTCGATCACGTAGCTCATGACGTCTCCTTCGAACCCGTTCAAACTCTGCTGCGCGTCGGCCCTGCTGCGTTAAAAACAGGCTCGGACTGCTCATTTACAGCTCGTAAACTGCGCGTCCTCGCCTGTTTTCGCCTTGCATGACTCTAGCTCGCGAGACTTTGAACAGGTTCTTGCCCGCCCGTAGCTACGGGCAGGCAGCGAATGACCCGGCGCGCGGTGCGCGCCGGACAGGGCTTACTGAGACTTGCGAACCCGCAGGTACCACTCCGAGAGCAGGCGCACCTGCTTCTCGGTGTAGCCGCGCTCGACCATGCGCTTGACGAAGTCGTTGTGCTTCTGCTGATCCTCCTTGCTGCCCTTGGCGTTGAAGCTGATGACCGGGAGCAGATCCTCGGTGTTGGAGAACATTTTCTTCTCGATTACCACGCGCAGCTTCTCGTAGCTGAGCCAGGTCGGGTTCTTGCCATTGTTGTTGGCGCGTGCGCGCAGCACGAAGTTGACGATCTCGTTGCGGAAATCCTTCGGATTGCTGATGCCGGCCGGCTTCTCGATCTTCTCCAGCTCCTCGTTGAGGGCCACGCGGTTGAGAATCTCGCCGGTTTCCGGGTCACGATACTCCTGATCCTGAATCCAGAAGTCGGCGTACAGTACGTAGCGGTCGAAGATGTTCTGCCCGTATTCGCTGTAAGACTCGAGGTAGGCGGTCTGGATCTCCTTGCCGATGAATTCGATGTAGCGCGGTGCCAGGTATTCCTTGATGTAGCGCAGGTAGCGCTCGCGCACCTCGGCAGGGAATTGTTCCTGCTCGATCTGTTGCTCCAGTACGTAGAGCAGATGCACCGGGTTGGCAGCGATCTCGTGCGGGTCGAAGTTGAAGACCTTGGACAGAATCTTGAAGGCGAAACGGGTCGACAGGCCGTTCATGCCTTCGTCGACCCCAGCGCTGTCACGGTATTCCTGGATCGACTTGGCTTTTGGGTCGGTGTCCTTGAGGTTCTCGCCGTCGTAGACGCGCATCTTCGAGTAGATGTTGGAGTTCTCCGGCTCTTTCAGGCGCGACAGGGTGGAGAACTGGGCGAGCATCTTCAGGGTATCCGGCGCGCAATGGGCTTTGGCCAGCGAGCTGTTGATCAGCAATTTGTCGTAGATCTTGATCTCGTCGGTCACGCGCAGGCAGTAGGGCACCTTGACGATGTAGATGCGGTCGATGAAGGCCTCGTTGTTCTTGTTGTTACGGAAGCTGTGCCATTCCGATTCGTTGGAGTGGGCCAGCAGGATGCCGCTGTAGGGGATCGCGCCGAGGCCTTCGGTGCTGTTGTAGTTGCCTTCCTGGGTGGCGGTCAGCAGCGGGTGCAGCACCTTGATTGGCGCCTTGAACATCTCGACGAATTCCATCAGGCCCTGGTTGGCCCGGCACAGTGCCCCCGAGTAGCTGTAGGCGTCGGCATCGTTCTGCGGGAATTCCTCCAGCTTGCGAATATCCACCTTGCCGACCAGGGCGGAAATGTCCTGGTTGTTCTCGTCGCCCGGCTCGGTCTTGGCCACGGCGATCTGGTTGAGGATCGACGGGTAGAGCTTGACCACGCGGAACTGGCTGATGTCGCCACCGAACTCCTGCAGGCGTTTGGTGGCCCAGGGCGACATGATCGAGTTCAGGTAACGGCGCGGGATACCATAGTCCTCTTCGAGGATCGCACCGTCTTCGGTGGCATTGAACAGACCCAGCGGCGACTCGAATACCGGCGAGCCCTTGATGGCGTAGAAGGGCACCTTCTCCATCAGTTGCTTGAGCTTTTCGGCCAGCGAGGATTTACCGCCGCCTACCGGGCCGAGCAGATAGAGAATCTGTTTCTTCTCTTCCAGGCCCTGAGCGGCGTGGCGGAAGTAGGAGACGATCTGGTCGATGCACTCTTCCATGCCATGGAAGTCGGCAAAGGCCGGATAACGGCGGATCACCTTGTTGGAGAAGATTCGTGACAGGCGGGAGTTGCTCGAGGTGTCGAGCAACTCCGGTTCGCCGATTGCCATCAGCAGGCGTTCGGCCGCAGTGGCATAGGCGCTGCGATCCTGTTTGCACAGTTCAAGGTACTCCTGCAGCGAGTACTCCTCCTGGCGGGTCGCCTCGAAACGTTGTTGGAAGTGACTGAAAATGCTCATGACTTCACCTCGCTCGATGCTGAAAGCTGGCTCGGGATCGGTCGTGCGGGTGCTGGGTGACCCCGGCTTAAGGACAAGTCGGGAAGAATCCCCCAGAACCAGAAAGTCGTACCGATGGCCCGATGCCGGTTAGCCGGCTCTACCTTGAGTGGGATGGCCTAAGTAACAGAATAGTTCGTTCTGCCGAGCGTCAAGGGCGGGACAACGATAACTGGATGTTACCGTGCGTCGGGAAGAGCCGGCAGGCCAGAGCGGGCGCGGCCTGCCGGCTGAAGAAATTTATTCTTCGCTGCTCTGCGCGGTTTCGCTCGGGTAAGTGGCGTGCCACAGCTCGAAACCGCCGTCGAGGCTATACACCTCGGAAAAACCCTGTCCGACCAGATAGGCCGCGGCGCCCTGGCTGGAATTGCCGTGGTAGCAGGACACGATCAGCGGCGCGTCGAGGTCGGCCTGGGTGATGAAGTCATGCAGTGAGTGGTTATCCAGGTGGCGCGAGCCGCTGATATGGCCATTGGCGAAGCTCTGTGGGTCGCGAATATCGACCACGACGGCGCCTTTGCTGCGCAGCTCCTGGGCCTGCTGCGGGGAAATACGTTTGAATTCGCTCATGTTCGTGGCCTTTGCGTGATTCGTAGGGGCTTATTCCTTGGGACAGGTGCAGCGGCGATGTTCACCGCTGTCGACATCGAGCAGGGTCATTGCACCGCCCCAGACGCAGCCGGTGTCGAGTGCGTACAGGCCGGGCTCCTGGCAATTGCCTTCGAGCGCTGCCCAGTGGCCGAAGATGATCTTCTCTCCGCGCATCTTGCGCTGCGGGTGGCTGAACCAGGGGGCGAAGCCGGGCGGGGCACTGCCAACGCCTTCCTTGCTTTTCAGATCCAGGGTGCCATCGGCCTTGCAGAAGCGCATGCGGGTGAAATAGTTGGTGATCACGCGCAGGCGGGTCACGCCATGCAGCTCCTTGTTCCATTTGGCCGGTTCGTTGCCGTACATGCCATCGAGAAACAGCGGTAGGCGCGCATCGTCACGCAGGGCTTCCTCCACCTCGGCGGCGCGGCGCAGGGCCTTGCTCAGTGTCCATTGTGGCGGAATGCCGGCATGCACCAGGGTGACTTTGCGCTCGGCATCGTGATGCACCAGTTTCTGCATGCGCAGCCAGTCGAGCAGGTCGGCGCGATCGGGGGCATCGAGAATCTCGCGCAGGGTGTCGCCTTTTTTCAGGCGCTCGATGTTGTGGGCCACGGCCAGCAGATGCAGATCATGGTTGCCCAGCACACAGGTCACGGCGTGGCGAATGGAATAGAGGAAGCGCAGGGTTTCCAGCGACTGCGGGCCACGATTGACCAGGTCGCCTACCAGCCATAGTTGGTCTTGTGCCGGATCGAAAGACACCTGCTCAAGCAGGCACTTGAGCGGCTTCAGACAGCCTTGCAGGTCGCCGACTGCATACACCGCCATCAGTGAAGGGCCCCGGGGACGGCCAGACGGAACGGCGCGATGGTCGCGTCGAAGCGTTTGCCGTCTTCAGCGAGCATCTGGTAACTGCCCTGCATGATGCCGACCTGAGTGGCCATGACCGTGCCGCTGCTGTAGGTATGGCTGGCGCCTGGCTCGATATGTGGCTGCTGGCCGATCACCCCGGCGCCACGAACCTCCTGCACGCGGCCATCGCCGTCGGTGATGATCCAGTGGCGCGACAGTAGCTGGGCTGGGAGCTCGCCGTTATTGACGACGGTCACGGTATAGGAGAACGCATAGCGATTCTGCTCCGGCTGCGACTGGGCGGCCAGGTAGCGAGTGGTGACGCTGACGTCGATCTGATAGCGAGGGTCGGACATGCGGGTAACCCGTTGAGCGTGATTGCAGTTTAGTCCCGCGCAGCCGAGGGCTGCAGAGCCAGTTGGTCGGCCAGACGGACGAACGCGGCCAGATCCAGCTGTTCAGGACGCAGGCTGCCATCAACGCCAGCCGCCTCGATGGCTTCGGCTGGCAACAGCAGTTTCAGGGTGTTGCGCAGGGTCTTGCGGCGCTGGTTGAACGCTTCGCGCACGACGCGCTCGAGTAGGCGGTGATCCTGGGCCGGGTGCGGCAGGGTTTCATGAGGAACCAGACGCACGATCGCCGAATCCACCTTGGGTGCTGGATTGAAGGCACCGGGGCCGACATTGAACAGGTGTTCCACGCGGCAGTGGTACTGCACCATGATCGACAGTCGTCCCCAGTCGCCACCGCCAGGGCCTGCTGCCATACGCTCGACCACTTCCTTCTGCAGCATGAAGTGCATGTCGCGAATCAGCGGCGCGTTGTCCAGCAGGTGGAAAATCAGCGGGGTGGAAATGTTGTAAGGCAGGTTGCCGACTATACGCAGGCTGCGCGGCGCCGCGTTGAGACGAGTGAAGTCGAACTTCAGTGCATCACCCTGATTCAGCTGAAAGTGCGGGTTATTGCCGAACTTGTGCTGCAGGATGGGGATGAGATCGAGATCCAGCTCGATCACGTCGAGCTGTGCGCCGCTGCCGAGCAATCCCTCGGTCAGGGCGCCTTGCCCCGGGCCGATCTCCAGCAGGCGCTCGCCTTCCTTGGCGCGGATGGCGCGAAGGATGCGGTCGATCACTCCGGCATCGTGCAGGAAGTTCTGGCCGAAGCGCTTGCGCGCACGGTGTTGGTAGTCGGACATGGGCGGCTCCGCGGAGCGCCTCGAGGCGTTACGCATCGAGGCTGGATGCAAAAAAAAGAAGTCGCACAGTC
Organism: Pseudomonas berkeleyensis; assembly: GCF_014109765.1. NCBI lineage: Bacteria > Pseudomonadati > Pseudomonadota > Gammaproteobacteria > Pseudomonadales > Pseudomonadaceae > Pseudomonas > Pseudomonas berkeleyensis. The sequence continues at coordinate 4,833,359 of NZ_CP059139.1, read as the reverse complement.
TACCAGCGAATGCCGCCCCGCGGGCGCGGCCCGTGGTGTCAGTGGTTCAATTCGTACGGCTGGCGGCCATCTGGTAGGCGGTTTCCAGTGCCACTTGCAGGCTGCCGATATCTATCCGGCCGGTACCGGCCAGATCCAGCGCGGTGCCGTGATCCACCGATGTGCGAATGATCGGCAGGCCCAAAGTAACGTTCAGCGCGGCGCCAAAACCCTTGAACTTGAGCACCGGCAGGCCCTGGTCGTGGTACATGGCCAGGACAGCATCGGCATGTTCGAGGTACTTGGGGGTGAACAGGGTGTCGGCTGGCAGCGGGCCGATCAGGTTCATGCCTTCCGTACGCAGATGCTCCAGCGTCGGTTCGATGATCTCGATTTCCTCGCGGCCAAGGTGGCCGCCTTCGCCTGCATGTGGATTGAGTCCGCAGACCAGGATCCGTGGCTTGGCGATGCCAAATTTGCTTTGCAGATCGGCATACAGGATACGTGTGACGCGTTCCAGGCGTTCGGCGGTGATGGCAGCGGCGACATCTTTCAGGGGTAGATGGGTGGTGACCAGGGCGACACGAAGGCCGCGGGTGGCCAGCATCATCACTACTTGCTCGGTATGGGTCAGGTCGGCGAGAAACTCCGTATGCCCGGAGAAGGCGATGCCGGCCTCGTTGATTACGCCCTTGTGCACGGGCGCCGTGATCATCCCGGCGAATGTACCGTTCAGGCAGCCCTGGCCGGCGCGGGTCAGGGTTTCAAGCACATACCCTGCGTTGGCGAGCGCCAGTTTGCCGGGCTCGGCTTGTGCTGCCAGTGGCGTATCCCAGACATACAGGCTGCCGGCAGCTGCGGGGCTGTCCGGCCACTGCCCTGGTTCGGCACTAAGCAGTTCGATATCCAGCCCAAGCTGTATTGCGCGCTCGGCCAGCAGTTGGCGGCTAGCAATGGCCACCAGCGCCTCGGGCTGTTTCTCCCGGGCGAGCAGAAGGCAAAGGTCAGGGCCGATTCCTGCGGGTTCACCAGGGGTCAGGGCAAAGAGTCGGTGTGCGCTCATGTACGGTCTCGCAGAGGTCGCGGGCCGGTCAGTCTACGCTGCTTGTGCACATAACGAAAAAGCCCGGCGCAGGGCCGGGCTTTCTGGTCGAGTTACAGGGATTACAACTTGGTCTCGACGTAGGCTTCGTCGCGGATCTGCCGCAACCAGGCCTGCAGTTCCTCGTCGTATTTGCGATTGCGCAGCAGGTTGGCGGCCTGTTGCTCGCGGAACTGGACGCTGCTGTCGGTGGCGCGGCGGCCCATGACCTGCAGCACGTGCCAGCCGTAAGGGCTCTTGAAGGGCTTGGACAGCTCGCCGCTCGGCGTGTTGTTCATCACTTCGCGGAACTCGGGAACCAGCGCATTCGGGTCGATCCAGTTCAGATCGCCGCCGTTGAGCGCCGAGCCTGGATCTTCGGAGAAACTCTTCGCCAATTCGGCGAAGTCCTCGCCGGCAACGATGCGCTGATATAGGCGCTCGACCAGGCGACGGGTTTCTTCTTCGCTGCGAATTTCGCTGGGTTTGATCAGGATATGGCGAACATGTACTTCGTCACGCACCTGGGTGTCACCGCCGCGCTTCTCGATCAGCTTGAGGATGATGAAACCGCCCGGCGTGCGCACCGGCTCGGTGACCTCACCTGGATTCAACATGTTGATCATGTTGTCGAACGGAGGCGGTAGCTGACCGGCTTTACGCCAGCCCATTTCGCCACCTTCCAGTGCGGTTTCGCTGGCGGAGCGGGAGATCGCCAGCTGGGCGAAATCCGCGCCTTGCTGCAGTTGCTGATACAGCTCTTGCGCTTGGCGCTCTGCGGCCTGGATTTCGCTGGAGGAGGCAGCTTCCGACACCGGGATGAGGATGTTGGCCAGGCGGAACTCTTCCGACAGCTGCATCTTGCCCAGGTCGGAGGCCAGGAAGTTCTGCACTTCCTGATCGGTAACCTGGATACGCTCGGCTACGCGGCGTTGACGGACGCGGCTGATGATCATCTCGCGGCGTACTTGCTCGCGAGCATCGGCGTAGGACAGGCCGTCGCGTGCCAGGGCTTCGCGGAATTGCTCGAGGGACATGCCATTGCGCTGAGCGATGGTGCCCATGGCCTGGCTGAGTTCCTCGTCAGTGATGCGGATGCCGGAGCGATCACCGATCTGCAGCTGGATGTTCTCGATGATCAGGCGTTCGAGTACCTGCTGGCTGAGCACATGCTCGGGTGGCAAGGAGCCACCGCGTTTGCCGATGGTCTGTTGCACTTCGTGCAGGCGAGCGTCGAGCTGGCTCTGCATGACCACGTCGTTGTCGACGATGGCCACGACGCGATCCAGAGGGCGGACTTGGGCCTGAGCCGTCACCGCCAGCAGTGCTGCGCCCAACAGCAGGGGGCGCAGGCAATCAGAAAGCTTGGTCTTCACGTTCACGGTAACCTTGAATGCCTTGGTCGAGGAAAGTTTCCACCTTGTTGCCAACAACGCCGCCGAGGCCCTTGAGGACGATCTGCAGGAAGATGCCGCGGTCGGCCTCGTCGTTGCGCGATGGGTCGAGACTGACTTCGTCGTAATCGATCCAGTAACGGTTGATCAGGCGCAGCTTCCAGCAGCAACTGTCGTACTCGAAGCCACCGAAGGCTTCCAGGGTACGGTTGCGGCCGTAGTCATACTGCCAGCGCGAGATCAGACTCCATTGTGGCGCCAGAGGCCAGATGACGGAGAAGTCATGCTGGTCGATCTTGTAGTAGTTCTTGATGTAGTTGGGGCTGCCGGGTGTGCCGTAGTCTGGATTGGTTGTCCAGGTACCGCTGTCGCGGTCATAACGCACGGTGTCATTACGATAGCGATAGCCGACGTTGACCACCTTGTTCGGGTTAGCTTCCGGTTGGTAGTGGAACATCGCGCTACCCGAGCGGGTTGCGTGCTGATCTGGATCCCAGTTGAAGGTCGACGAGAAGCGCCAGTCGCGGTTGAAGCGATACAGGTACTCCAGCGCATATGGCGACACATCGGAAGTGGCTTCCTGGCGGGCACGGTAATCGATACCGGGCATCTGCACCTTGCGGTCTTCGAAATAGAATGCCTGGCCGATGCTGAAACGCTGGCGTTCGAAACCGTTCGGCTCGATCCAGCGGCTGGTTACGCCCAACGACAGCTTGTTCTCGTCGCCGATGCGATCCTTGCCGCTAAAGCGGTTTTCACGCCACAGCGAGGCGTAGCTGAAGGTGGGCTCGCCCGTGTCGAACACCGGGATATCGGTCTGGTCTTCTTCCGGAACGTACAGGTAGAACGCGCGGGGTTCCAGGGTTTGGCGGAAGTCTTTGCCGAACAGCTGGGTGTTGCGGTCAAAATACAGGCCACTGTCGACGCTGAACAAGCCGACACCGCGATTAGGCGAACGCTTGTAGTCGACGCCGAACCACTGATTTTCCGGATCATTGGTCGCAAGTTCGGATTTACCTTTGCCATCCAGGTTTACCTGATACTGCGTCTGCAGGTACTTCACCTGGGGCTTGACGTAGCCCCAGCTCCAGTCCAGCGGCAGGCTTACGCCAGGCTCTACATGCAAGCGTTCGCCATCTGCGCGGTTCAAGCCAGTCAGTCGTTCGTCGTACCAGATATCCTGCGGGCGACCGGTTACACCGTCCTTGTCAGTGAAAAAGCCCGAGCGCAGATTGCGATCGAAACGGACGTACTCGGTTCCGTAGGTGAAATCCAGACCGCCCGGATTGAAGGGCAGTTTGCCGTCCAGAGTAATTTGCGGCAGACGGTCGTATGGCGTTACGTCGGTGATATTGGCCAGTTCGTAAGCATGCAGGTTCAGGCGTGCGGTATAGCTGTCGCCACGATAGGTCAGCGTGCCACGCTGGTTGACGTAGGTGGTTGTCTCGATGCCCAGGTCAGTATTCAGATCCTGGAAGTAGTACGGGTCGCTGATATCGGTGTAGTCGACTTCGGCGAGCAGACGCGAGTTCAAGCCCTGCTTGTGCTGCCAGCTGTACATCCAGCGTTGGTCTTCGTACTCGGACTGCAGTTTGCGTTCGTCTTCGCTGTCGTTCAGCCATGCTCCGCCGACCTGACCTTCGCTGCTTTCTGTCAGGTAGCGGAACTCGCCTTCCATCAGCAGGCCGCGTTTGGCCATGTAGGTCGGATACAACGTGGCGTCGTAGTTCGGCGCCAGGTTGAAGTAGTACGGTGTTTGCAGCGAGAGGCCGTTGCTGCTCGACGTGCCGAAGCTTGGTGGCAGGAAGCCGGACTGGCGACGGTCGTCGATCGGGAAATAGATGTACGGGGTGTAGAACACCGGGATGTCCTTGACCCGCAACGTCACGTTGGTCGCGGTGCCGAAGCCGGTTGCCGGGTTCAGGGTGACGTTGTTGCCCTTCAGGTGCCAGGCGTTGTCGCCCGGTTCGCAGCGGGTGTAGGTACCATCCTTGAGGCGGATGATTGCGGTCTCTTCGCGCTTGGCGTAGAGCGCGCTGCCGCGTACGTGAGCCTTGTGCATGACGTATTCGGCATTGTCGATACGGGCTTCGCCGTTATCCAGCTGCAGATCGGCACGGTCGCCGACAACCAGCATGCCCTTGTCGCGCAGGCGCACGTTGCCGACCAGCTCGCCACGGTTTTCCGTCTGGTGCAGGCTGGCCTCATCGGCCTCGACCTGCATGCCGGACTGGCGCAGCACCACGTCGCCAGCCAGGGTCGCGATCTGTTTTTCCTGCTCGAAGCGTGAGGCCTTGGCGGAAACGAACATCGGCGACTCGTCCAGCGGCGTGGTGTCATCCATGCCAGGGCGAAGCGGCTCGACATAGGCACCGGCACAATAAGGGCCGGCTTCGGCGAGTTGTGCGGCGGTCAGCTTCTCGCGCGGAACCCAGTCCAGGTGGCTGTAGTCAGCACTACGCGAGGCGAGGGCGCGGCCCTTGCTCTCGGTTACCAGTGCGGGAGCCGCCTCTTGCTTGGCAGTCGTTTCGCCAGCCGAGCCACTCGATGCGCTGACAGCATTGCGGCTGTGTTGCGGGCGAGGAGGCAGGGCGCTGGTCGCCGTTTTCGGCGCGCAGGCCCAGCCGCCCGAAGACGACGCCTGGCAATCGTATTGCTCGGCGGCAAAGGACTGTAGGCTGAACGCGGGCTGTAAGGCCAGGAGGCTGCCAGTTACCAGCAGCGGGAATTTTTTGCGGAACGCGGGGTATTTTACTGCCATCTTGTTAGTCCGGGCTTCCTGCGCGCTATCGGCCCAGGGGCCGCACGCCTCTCGATGGGCTGAAAAAGATGCTGGATAATAAAGCATGACCCGCGCAACGGCTAGCGCCGTCGGAGACCCCCTTGATGTCCGAACACGATGTACGTCTGCAACAGCTGCAAACCTGGCTCACCGAGCAATTGCCTGTCCTCTTCGCTACGCGTGGCTGGGGAGCGCTGCCGGCGGCCAGTCTGACGCCGGCTAGCAGCGATGCCAGTTTTCGTCGCTACTTCCGTTGGCAGTCCGAAGGGCGCAGCCTGATTCTGATGGATGCGCCACCGCCTCAGGAGAACTGCGCGCCTTTCGTCAGAATCGCCGCTCTGCTGGCTGGCGCTGGCATTCATGTGCCCGAGGTGCTGGCAGCCGATCTTGAGCAAGGCTTTCTGATTCTCGACGATCTTGGCAGGCAGACCTACCTGGACGTGATCGATGAAAGCAATGCCGATGTACTGTTCGCCGACGCCATCGAGGCCTTGTTGCAACAGCAGCGTTTGCCACTCGACGGCGATCTGCCGCATTACGACGACGCCCTGTTGCGACGTGAGTTGCAATTGTTTCCCGAGTGGTACGTGCAGCGCCATTTGGGTCATACGTTCACTGCCGAGCAAGACGCTGCCTGGCAGCGCATCAGCACACTGCTGATCGACAGCGCCCTGGCTCAGCCCAAGGTGCTGGTGCACCGCGACTTCATGCCGCGCAACCTGATGCTCAGTACGCCCAACCCAGGTGTCCTGGATTTTCAGGACGCTGTCTATGGGCCGGTAACCTATGACATCACCTGCCTGTTCAAGGATGCCTTCCTCAGTTGGCCCGAGGCGCGGGTTCAGAGTTGGCTGCGTGGCTACTGGGAGCAGGCGAAGGCGGCAGGCATTCCAGTGCAGGCCTCGCTGGAGGACTTTCTGCGCGCCAGCGATCTGATGGGCGTGCAACGGCACCTCAAGGTGATCGGTATCTTCGCCCGTATCTGCCACCGCGATGGTAAGCCCAGGTACCTGAGCGACGTGCCCCGCTTCTTCGCCTATATCCAGGCGGTACTGGAGCGTCGCCCGGAACTGGCCGAGCTGGCCGAGTTGTTTGCCAGCCTTCCACAATCCGAGGCCGTGCCAGCATGAAGGCAATGATCCTGGCGGCAGGCAAGGGCGAGCGTATGCGTCCGTTGACCCTGCACACCCCCAAGCCGCTGGTGCGTGCAGCAGGCGTTCCTTTGATCGAGTATCACGTGCGCGCCCTGGCGGCTGCGGGTTTCACCGAGTTGGTGATCAACCACGCCTGGCTTGGCCAGCAGATCGAGGATTACCTCGGCGATGGCTCGCGTTTTGGCATGCGCATTGTCTATTCCCCCGAGGGCGAGCCACTGGAAACTGGTGGCGGCATTTTCAAGGCGCTGCCGCTGCTCGGTGAGCAGCCGTTTCTGGTGGTCAATGGCGATGTCTTCACCGACTACGCCTTCGCTGAACTGCGTAGGCCGTTGGCCGGTTTGGCACATCTGGTGTTGGTGGCGAACCCGAGCCATCACCCGCAAGGCGACTTTCGATTGGTCGACGGCAAGGTGACGGATGAGTCGGAAGATACCAATCGACTGACCTACAGCGGCCTGGCCGTGCTGAGCCCAGCGCTATTCGACGGCTGCCAGCATGGTGCCTTCAAGCTTGCGCCTCTGCTACGTCGCGCCATGGCTGGTGGTCAGGTCAGTGGCGAGTGTTTTAGCGGGCGCTGGATCGATGTCGGTACGCACGAGCGCCTGGCGGAAGTCGAACGCCTGCTGCAGGAGTCACCTTAAGTGTTGTGGCCTGCAACCATGCTGGGAGCTGCTGCCGGGCTTGCCCTGGCCAGTATCCCGGGAGCGCTGTTGGGCGGCCTGCTTGGCCAGGTGCTGGATCGACGCCTGCGTTTGCATGGCTGGGACAACCTGCGTGAGCGCCTGGGATGGCGTGCCGCGCCCACGGATGATGATCTGCTGTTTCTGATGTTGGGGCGCATGGCCAAGAGCAATGGGCGCGTTCTGCAGAGCCATATCCAGCAGGCGCGTTCGGAGATGCAGCGGCTGGCGTTCGATGAGGCTGGTCGGCGGCGCGCCATCGAGGCGTTCTCCCGCGGCAAGACGGGTCGCGACAATCTGCGTGCGCCCCTGCAGCGACAGCGCGAGCGGGCCGACACCCTGCTGCGTGCCTGCTGGCGGATGGCCTGGGTCGATGGTCAGGTGGCGCCCGGTGAGCACGAGTTGATCCGGCTGTGGGGCAAGTGGCTGGGTTGGGACACTGCCCAACTGGAGAAGCTGGGCGAGGAATATGCCCCGCGCCGCGGCCAGCAGCCGGCTCCAGCGGGCGGCAGTTATCAGGAGGCGTTACGCCTGCTGGGGGTGGCGGCCGATAGCGAGCCGGAACAGATCAAGCGCGCTTATCGGCGTCTATTGAGTCGCCATCATCCCGACAAGCTGGCAGGTTCCGGCGCGTCCCCGGAACGTATCCGCGAAGCCACCGATACCACGCGCCAGTTGCACCAGGCCTATGCACTGATTCGCCAACGCCGGGGTTTACGCTGAGGCGCATGCAAGTCGCACGCACCCTTGAATGCATCGTCTACCCGGCGGCATGGATGTGCAGTTTCAGCCAGCCGCGCAAACGTCGATACAGCTGTTCCTCCTGAACGTCCAGATTGCCCGGCAGGGCTTTCATGGCCACCTGTATATAAGTGGGTAGTTTGGCGCGCTTGCTGGCTTGCAGACGTTTCAGCGCTGCATTGCGGTCGCTCGCCTGATCCTTGTAGTAGAAATCCCCCGTCGCCACTGGCAATTGCGGAACCAGTTCGTCGAGTGGTGGGGCGAACCCTGCCGGCACTTCCGCAGCGACGATCAACAGATTGTGGATGTTGTCCGGCTTGTGCTCGCTCAGATAGCGCGCTGCCCAGTAAGCGCCGCTGCCGTGACCCAGCAGGACGATCTCCTTGGCCTGCTGCTGGCTGGCAAATGCAATGGCCGCATCGATACGGGCCATGACGCGCTCGCTGTGAGCCTGCCGCCGCTGTTCGGGGCTGATCTCGGTCGTGGTGGGTTGGGGCTCGGCTGGGGCGGCGCCGCTCGTGCTCGTCGTGGATGTATCGGCTGCTGGAGTGCCTTCGCTGGGCGTGTTGTCAGCTGCTGCGCTGCGCAGGGGCAGTGGGTCGCCGTCCGGATCCGGCAGCGTCAGGCTCAGGCTGTGCCAGCCGGCGTCGGGTAGCTTGCGTCGCAGTGGGCCGGCGGCCGCGGCACCGTCGGCATTCTCGACATCGCCAGGCAACAGGATCACGGCGCCGCTGGGCTCACCCACATTGGCTGGCAACCAGAGCGCGAGGAAGCTTTCGTCCTTGGCTTGCAACGTCTGTTGTTCACGTTTGTCCAGGCGTTGTTCCAGGGCTAGCGCCTCATTGACGCTGCGCTCGGGTAAAGCCGGGCGCTCTGTCGTCGCAGGCGACTCGCTGGTGCCTGGCGAGGCGGCATCCGCGCTGCTCGTGGGCTCCTGTGCCCACGCAGTCGTCCAGGCGAGCAGGCAGAATCCGAACATTGCATATGAGGTCGAGCGCATCGGTGAGACTCCTGAGTGTCTGCAGCAGAGCCTAATGCCGACTTCCGTTTTTGTCAGGAAGTTGGATAAAGACTGGAGTAAGGTAAGGGATCGCGTCATCGGATCTACCCCGCGCATGAAGTCCCTCCTGTCCTCCTTCGTCGTCCTGCTGATGCTGGGCGTTTCTACTTGCTGGGCGGATACCACGCGTGTGCCGCTGCGCCCGGCCTTCGATGGCGAGCAGCGTGCCTGGCTCCAGGCGCATCCGGTGTTGCGGGTAGGGCTCGTGCTGCAGGCGCCTTGGGTGCAGCGTGGACGGGATCGGCAACTGACCGGCGCCAATGTCGAGCTGATGGAGCGTCTGCTGGAGGGCATGGACGTCAGCCCGGACTGGCGCCTCTACCCGACGCTAGAAGCGCTGGATAAAGCCGCCCAGGCCGGCGAAGTGGATCTTGCTCCAGGCCTTCAGCAGACGCCGGCCGGTCTGCGTATCTGGCATTACTCCATGCCGTATCTGCGCGTCCCGCATCTGGTGGTGGGGGAGCGCAGCGGCAGCGGTGCGGTGGATATCGATCAACTCCCTCTGGAGCAACTGGTAGCCGTACGCGCGCCGAGCCAGGCGGCGGAGTACCTGGGGCGAACCCACACCAATCTGCGTTTGCATCTGGTGCCTTCCGAGCGTGCGGCGTTGCAGCAGGTGTTGAGTCAGGAGGCCAGCTACGCGGTGCTGGATGAAGCCAGCCTCAGTCTGCTGCTGCGCGAGTCGCGTTTCTCCATTCTCAGCATCGTCGGCGATATTGGCCTACCGCAGCTGTTACGCCTGGCGACCCGGCGTGACCAGCCGACCTTGTCCGCCATCGTCGATCAGACCCTGAAGGCGCTGCCCGCGCGTGAGCTGGAGGAGTTGCGCGAAGCCTGGATGCCACTGCGTTATCCGCAGTCCAGCGACTTCGTTGGCTTCTGGAAAACCCTGACCCTGTTCCTTGGCCTGTTGCTGCTGATCGGCGCAACCGCCCTTTATCGTCAGCGCCAGCAGACCCGCCAGTTGGAGCGTGAGCTGCTGGCTGCGCGTGGTGAGTTCGATCGGCATCGCCAGGCTGCGGAATCCCTGCGTCTGAGTCAGTTCTCCATCGATAACAGCACGGTGGGAATCCTCTGGGTCAACTGGGATAGCCACCTGCGTTACGCCAACCGTGCGGCCGAACGTATGCTCGGTTATGGCGTGGGTGAACTGGTGGACAAGCCGCTGGGGCTGCTCGAGCCCGGGCTCGATATGGATCGCTGGTTGCGCCTGTGGAAGCGCGTGCGCGAGCAGGACGCGGGCTCGCCGAGTTTCGAGATCGACTGCCTGCGTGCCGACGGCAGTCGCATGCCGGCGGATGTGTCGCTGAGCTTTCTGCGTTACCGCCAGGCCGAGTATCTGGTGGTGTTTCTCAGCGATGTGACCGAGCGCCGTCGGGCGCGTGCGGCGCTGGAGGAAAGCGAGGCGCGCTTCAAGGGCATCGCCGGCAACGTCCCCGGTCTGGTGTTCCGCCTGGAGCGTGCCGGGCCGGGGCAGGCGGTCAACTTCGCCTACATCAGCGAAGCCAGTCAGGAGATGGTCGGCTGGCCGGCGCACGAGCTGCAGCGCGAGGATCGCGGCATTCGTAGCCTGGTGCATCCGCAGGATCTGGCCAGTTATCTGAACAGCCAGACGCTGGCGCTGGAAAGCGAGAGTGACTGGGACTGGCAAGGCCGTATTCAGACGCATCAAGGCCTGGTGCGCTGGGCAGATATCCGCTCGACCGCGCGCTCGTTGGGCAACGGACGGGTGGTCTGGGACGGCATTCTCTGGGACATCACCGAGAACAAACTGGCGGAGCTGGCCTTGGCCGATTCCCGTGCACGCCTGCGCGAGCTGTCCGCGCATTTGGAGAGCGTGCGCGAAGAGGAAAAGGCGCGTATCGCCCGTGAAGTGCATGACGAGTTGGGCCAGGTGCTGACCGTGCTCAAGCTGGAAACCGCGATGTGCGAGCTGGCCTGCGCCGGGCAGATTCCTGCGCTGGATGAGCGTTTGGCCAGCATGAAGCGGCTGATCGCCCAGTTGTTCCAGCTGGTGCGTGATGTCGCGACCGCTTTGCGTCCGCCGATTCTCGATGCTGGCATCGCCTCGGCCATCGAGTGGCAGGTGCGACGATTTGAAGAACGCACGCAGATCCCCTGCCTGGTCGAGGTGCCGGAGCATTTGCCGCGCCTGCCGGATGCTCAGGCCATCGGTCTGTTCCGCATCCTGCAGGAGGCACTCACCAACGTGATGCGTCATGCCGGTGCGCACAGCGTCGAGGTTCGTCTGTGGCAGGAGCAGAGCACTCTGTGTCTGGCGGTGGCCGACGATGGCAAGGGTTTCGACCCGTCTCAGCGCAGAGCAGGGCAGTCGTTCGGCCTGGTCGGCATGCAGGAACGCATGCTCATGCTGGGCGGCGAGTTGCGGATTGACAGTCTGCCAGGCGAGGGCACTACCCTTTACGCTCGGGTGGTTCTGGATGGGGAGGAGAACGCGTGATTCGGGTACTGGTGGCTGAAGACCACACCATCGTGCGGGAAGGTATCAAGCAACTGATCGGCATGGCGCGCGATCTCGAAGTGGCGGGTGAAGCCTGCAATGGCGAGCAACTGCTCGACGTGTTGCGCCGCACACCGTGCGATGTGGTGCTGCTGGATATCTCCATGCCCGGCGTCAACGGTCTGGAGGCCATTCCGCGTATTCGGGCACTGAATGCGCCGCCGGCGATTCTGGTGTTGTCGATGCATGACGAGGCGCAGATGGCGGCGCGGGCGCTCAAGGTCGGCGCGGCTGGCTATGCCACCAAGGACAGCGACCCGGCGCTGTTGATCACGGCGATTCGTAAGGTCGCTGCGGGTGGGCGTTACATCGACCCGGCATTGGCCGATCGCATGGTGTTCGAGGTCGGCCTGACCGATTCACGCCCGCCGCATGCGCAACTTTCCGAACGCGAGTTTTCGGTGTTCGAGCGTCTGGTGCGTGGTGAGGGGGTCAACGATATCGCCCTGCACCTGGCCATCAGCAACAAGACCGTGAGCACCCACAAGGCACGTCTGATGCAGAAGCTCGGTGCGCACTCGATGGCCGACCTGGTGCGTTACGCCATGGAGCATCGGTTGCTGTAGGGGCGCTGTGCGCACCGATCTTTCGGCCCCAAGGCAATTGGTGCACACGGCACCCTACGGACGTAATGCCTGATTTCTCTGCTCGGATTTTGTAGGGCAATCCCTACAGCAGATTCTCCTTGTGCCTGATATCAGCTTGTCATCCCGCCTGATTTGCCGCTTCGCCAGGCAGTTCTAATCTCTAGTCATCAGCCAGAGACAAGAACAAGGGTGCGGTGATGGCAAACGATGTTTTGGTGAGCTTCCGCGGCGTGCAGAAGAGCTATGACGGTGAGACGCTGATCGTCAAGGATCTCAATCTGGATATCCGCAAGGGCGAGTTTCTGACCCTGCTCGGACCGTCCGGCTCCGGCAAGACCACCAGCCTGATGATGCTGGCCGGTTTCGAAACGCCGACCGCAGGGGAAATCCTCCTCGATGGCCGTTCGCTGAACAAACTGCCGCCGCACAAGCGCGACATTGGCATGGTGTTCCAGAACTACGCCCTGTTCCCGCACATGACCGTGGCCGAGAATCTGGCCTTCCCCCTCAGCGTGCGCGGCATGTCGCGCACCGACACCAGCGAGCGGGTCAAACGCGCCCTGTCGATGGTGCAGCTCGATAGCTTCCGCAACCGTTATCCGGGTCAGCTGTCCGGTGGCCAGCAGCAGCGTGTGGCACTGGCCCGCGCACTGGTGTTCGAACCGCAGCTGGTGCTGATGGACGAACCCCTCGGCGCGCTGGACAAGCAGTTGCGCGAACACATGCAGATGGAGATCAAGCACCTGCACCAGAGCCTGGGCGTGACCGTGGTCTACGTCACCCACGACCAGGGCGAGGCGCTGACCATGTCCGACCGCGTGGCGGTTTTCCATCAAGGCGAAATCCAGCAGATCGCCCCGCCGCGCGAGCTTTACGAAGCGCCGCATAACACCTTCGTTGCCCAGTTCATCGGTGAGAACAACCGCCTGGCTGGCGAGCTGGTCAGCCAGCAGGGCGAGGAGTGCGTGGTGCGCCTGGCGCGTGGTGAGGAAGTGCGCGCCACGGCAGTGAATGTCGGCGCCATCGGCGAGCCGGTGAGCCTGTCGATCCGTCCCGAGCGCATCCGCATGAACGGCCACAGCGAAGCCTGTCCGAACCGGTTCTCCGGGCGCATCGCCGAGTTCATCTATCTGGGCGACCACGTGCGTATTCGCATGGAGGTCTGTGGCAAGTCCGATTTCTACGTCAAGCAACCCGTGGCCGAGCTCGATCCTGGCCTGGCGGTTGGCGATCTGGTTCCGCTCGGCTGGTCTGTCGAGCATGTCCGCGCGCTCGATCCACTCCAAGCCGAGTGACCGTTTCGCGCAGTGCTTCACCTTTACCACGTAACACAGAGGAGCTTACAAGAATGACGAAATCCCTGAAGCTCGCGGCTCTCGCCCTGGGCGTGAGCTGTGCCATGCCGGCACTGGCGGTGGATCTGACAGCAGTGTCCTTCGGCGGCGCGAACAAGGCGGCGCAGGTCAAGGCGTTCTACGAACCCTTCGAGAAAGACACCGGCAACAAGGTGCTGGGCGGCGAATACAACGGCGAAATGGCCAAGGTCAAAGCCATGGTCGATACCCGCAGCGTGAGCTGGGATCTGGTGGAGGTGGAGTCGCCGGAACTGGCCCGTGGTTGCGATGAAGGCCTGTTCGAAGAGCTCGATCCCGCGCAGTTCGGCGACGAGTCCAACTTCATCGAAGGCGCCATCCAGCCGTGCGGCGTTGGCTTCTTCGTGTGGTCGACAGTACTGGCCTACAACGCCGACAAGCTCAGCGCAGCGCCGACCAGCTGGGCCGATTTCTGGGACGTAAGTAAATTCCCGGGTAAGCGCGGCCTACGCAAAGGCGCCAAGTACACCCTGGAGTTCGCCCTGATGGCTGACGGCGTACCGGTCAAGGACGTGTACAAGGTGCTGGCGACCAAAGACGGCCAGGATCGCGCCTTCAAGAAACTCGACGAGCTGAAACCGAACATCCAGTGGTGGGAAGCTGGCGCCCAGCCGCCGCAATACCTCGCTTCCGGCGACGTGGTGATGAGCTCGGCCTACAACGGTCGTATCGCCGCGGTGCAGGGCGAGAGCAACCTGCAGGTGGTGTGGAACGGCGGTATCTACGACTTCGATTCCTGGGCCATTCCGCGTGGCGCCAAGAACGCCGAGCTGGCCAAGGAATTCATCGCCTATTCGGTCAAGCCAGAGGCGCAGAAGACCTACTCGGAAAACATCGCCTACGGTCCGGCCAACAAGCAGGCCATCGAGCTGCTGGCGCCTGAGCGTCTGAATCTGATGCCGACCACGCCGGAGAACATCGCCAACCAGGTGGCCATCGACGTGACCTTCTGGGCTGACTACGGCGAGCAGCTGGAACAGCGTTTCAACGCCTGGGCAGCACGTTAATCAGCCGCCTACCCGGCCCCGTCTTGGCGGGGCCGTCTGAATTCCTACCTTGCTTGCGGAGTTGTCCATGGCCAGCGAATTGTCCGCCACCGCGCTGCCCGGGCCGAGCCTGAAGCAGCGTCTGGCCCGAGCCGAGCGCTTCAACCGGCTGAAGTCGAAGGCGCTGATCCTGCCTTTGCTGCTGTTCCTTCTGCTGACCTTCCTGTTGCCTATCGGCGCACTGTTACTGCGCAGTGTCGACAACCCGGAAGTGGTTGGCAGCCTGCCGCGCACGGTCGAGGCGATTGCCAGCTGGGACGGCCGTGGCCTGCCCGACGAGACGGTCTATCAGGCTATCACGCTGGACATCGCCGAAGCCCGGCGTAACCAGAGTTTGGGCGACCTGTCGAAGCGGCTGAACATGGAGCTGGCGGGTTTCCGCAGCCTGGTCAGCAGCACCGCACGCAAACTGCCGCTGCGCGAAGAGCCGGCGTCCTACCAGGATGCGCTGCAGGAAATGGACGAGCGCTGGGGCGACCCCGCCTATTGGCAGGTGATCCGTCGTAACGCTTCTTCGGTAACGCCGTACTACCTGCTGGCGGCGCTCGACCACCGTATCGACGACCTGGGCGAACTGGCCAGTGCCACGCCGGATCAGGCCATCTACCTGGATATCTTCGCCCGCACCTTCTGGATGAGCCTGGTGATCACCGCTATCTGCCTGGTGCTGGCCTACCCGCTGGCGTACCTGCTGGCCAACCTGCCGACTCGCCAGGGCAACCTGCTGATGATTCTGGTGCTGCTGCCGTTCTGGACATCGATTCTGGTGCGGGTCGCAGCCTGGATTGTGCTGTTGCAGTCCGGCGGGCTGATCAACAGTGCGCTGATATCACTGGGCATCATCGAGCAGCCACTGCAACTGGTGTTCAACCGCAGCGGCGTCTACGTGGCCATGGTGCATATCATGCTGCCGTTCATGATCTTGCCGATCTACAGCGTGATGAAGGGCATCTCGCCCAGCTACATGCGTGCGGCGGTGTCACTCGGTTGCCATCCGTTCGCCAGTTTCTGGCGGGTGTACTTCCCACAGACCCTGGCTGGTGTCGGCGCCGGTTGCCTGCTGGTATTCATCCTGTCCATCGGCTACTACATCACCCCGGCGCTGCTGGGCAGCCCGAACGACCAGATGATCAGCTACTTCGTCGCCTTCTACACCAACACCACCATCAACTGGGGCATGGCCACGGCCCTCGGCGGTCTGTTGTTGGCTGCGACCCTGGTGCTGTACGTGGTGTACAGCTGGCTGGTCGGTGCAAGCAAACTGCGCCTTGGCTAAAACGGCCATAGAACACGCCTGCGTAGCAGGCCATCTGATGACCCTCTCCCGCTTGCGGGAGAGGGTGCCCAAAGGGCGGGAGAGGGCGGGTTTACCAAACCCTCTCCCCCAGCCCCTCTCCCGCAAGCGGGAGAGGGGAGCTAAAAGCACAAGTGGAGTAGCACCCATGCTCAGCCCCTACATGTCACCCGTCGAGCGTCTCTGGTACTACGGCCTGCGCATCATCTGCGGCCTGGTACTGCTGTTCCTGATACTGCCGGTGCTGGTGATCGTGCCGCTGTCGTTCAACTCCGGCACCTTCCTGGTCTACCCGCTGCAAGGCTTCTCGCTGCGCTGGTACGAGGACTTCTTCATGTCCGCCGACTGGATGCGCTCGCTGAAGAACAGCCTGATCATCGCCCCGGCCGCCACCCTGCTGGCGATGGTCTTCGGCACCCTGGCCGCCATTGGCCTGACCCGTGGTGAATTCCGCGGCAAGGCGCTGGTGATGAGCTTGCTGATCTCGCCGATGATCGTCCCGGTGGTGATCATCGGCGTGGCCAGCTACCTGTTCTTTGCCCCGCTGGGGATGGGCAACAGCTACCTGTCGCTGATTCTGGTGCATGCGGTGCTGGGTGTGCCGTTCGTCATCATCACCGTGTCGGCTACGTTGCAGGGCTTCAACCACAACCTGGTGCGCGCAGCGGCCAGCCTGGGCGCTTCGCCGATCACCGCGTTTCGCCGGGTGACCCTGCCGCTGATCGCGCCTGGGGTGATCAGCGGCGCGCTGTTCGCCTTCGCCACCTCGTTCGACGAAGTGGTGGTGACCCTGTTCCTCGCCGGGCCGGAGCAAGCGACCCTGCCACGGCAGATGTTCAGCGGCATCCGCGAGAACCTGTCACCGACCATCGCTGCCGCCGCGACCTTGCTGATCGGCTTCTCCATCCTCCTGCTGCTGACTTTGGAATGGCTGCGCGGGCGTAGCGAGAAACTGCGGACATCGACGCCGGAATAAATGGCGACCGCTGCATGAACAAGGCCTCGCCGGAAAACCAGCGGGGCCTTTCTGTCGTGAGGCGAATTGGCGCGCTTGTCATGGTGCGCTGTCATCCGATGCATCAGCCGCTACAATGCGCGCCACCGTGACCAAGCACTACGAACCTTTTACGATCTGCTGCGCGTCGGCCAGGCGTCGTTAAAAACAGGCTCGGAATGCTCATTTACTTCAGTAAACTCCGCTTGATTCGCTGCGCTCCCCCTACGGGCCAGCCTGCGGCTGTTACTTCACTTCGTTACGTTCTCGCCTGTTTTTGCCTAGCTTGGCTCTAGCTCGCGAGATCCCAAACCGGTTCTCAGAGGTGCGCCATGCAACCCTTCGCCATCGCTCCGTCGATCCTTTCCGCCGACTTCGCCCGCCTGGGTGAGGAAGTGGACAACGTACTCGCCGCCGGGGCGGACATCGTCCACTTCGATGTCATGGACAACCACTATGTGCCCAACCTGACCATCGGCCCGATGGTCTGCTCGGCGCTGCGCAAGTACGGCGTTACTGCGCCTATCGATGTGCACCTGATGGTCAGCCCGGTCGATCGCATCATCGGTGATTTCCTCGAAGCCGGCGCCAGCTACATCACCTTTCATCCCGAAGCCACCCTGCACATCGACCGCTCCCTGCAGTTGATCAAGGACGGCGGCGCCAAGTGCGGCCTGGTGTTCAACCCGGCGACCTCGCTGGATGCGCTGAAGTACGTGATGGACAAGGTCGACATGATCCTCTTGATGAGCGTCAACCCCGGCTTCGGCGGGCAGAAGTTCATCCCCGGCACGCTCGACAAGCTGCGCGAAGCCCGTGCGCTGATCGACGCCAGCGGCCGTGATATCCGCCTGGAGATCGACGGTGGCGTCAGCGCCAAGAACATCCGTGAGATCGCCGCAGCGGGCGCCGACACCTTCGTTGCCGGCTCGGCGATTTTCAACCAGCCGGACTACAAAGCCGTGATCGACGCAATGCGCGCCGAACTGGCCCAGGTGCGTGGATGAAAGCGCTGCGCGAACTGTGCGCCGGTGAGTTGCCGCGCCTGGTGATGTTCGATCTGGATGGCACGCTGGTCGATTCGGTACCGGATCTGGCCGCAGCCGTCGACCGCATGCTGGTCGAGAGAGGGCGCGCACCAGCCGGTATCGAGCGCGTACGCGAATGGGTCGGTAACGGTGCGCGCGTGCTGGTGCGCCGTGCCCTGGCTGGTGGCCTGGATCACGCCGCAGTGTCCGACGTCGAGACCGAGGAGGCGCTGGGGCGCTTTCTCGATATCTATGCCGACTGTCATGAACTGACCGTGCTCTATCCGGGCGTTCACGAATTGCTGGAGGCCTTGAGCACTGCTGCGGTCGAGCTGGCTGTGGTGACCAACAAGCCGGAGCGCTTCGTCGCACCGCTGCTGGAGCAGGTCGGGTTGGGTGGCTACTTCCGCTGGATCATCGGCGGCGACACCCTGCCGCAACAGAAACCGGATCCGGCCGCTTTGCTGCAGGTCATGCACTTGGCTGGCGTCAGCCAGGCCCAGTCGTTGTTCGTCGGCGACTCGCGCAACGATGTGCTGGCCGCCCGCGCTGCCGGAATCCCCTGCATTGCGGTGAGCTATGGCTACAACCATGGCCGTCCCGTTGCCGAGGAGCAGCCGAGCCTGGTGGTCGATAGCCTCGCCGAACTGCTCTGACGAATCTGTAGAAGTGAAGCCACTGGCTATGTCCGCGCAGGCTGCAAATACACGCATCTGGCTTTTGTAGGAGCGGATTTATCCGCGAAATTAGCGATGAAATCGCGGATAAATCCGCTCCTACAGCGCTATCGCCTTGCCCTGCTTGCAGCGTGTGGCTTGTAGCTGCTACCTTGGCCGCTCTCCTTATTCCCCCGCCTGTCGAGATCGCACCGTGGTGGTTAGCTGCAAACTCTGGATGAAAGTGATCAAGGCCCTGGCCCGTTGGCGCTGGCGCGCCTGATTTCGTCCTGCCGCTGCGCGCGGCCCGTTTGCACTTGACCGATTTTCCAAGCCATGAGGCTGATCATGACCCATGAAGAATTCCTGCGTTTAGCCGATGAAGGCTACAACCGCATTCCGCTCGCCTGCGAAACCATCGCCGACTTCGACACGCCGCTGTCGATCTACCTGAAACTGGCCGATGCGCCCAATTCCTACCTGCTCGAATCGGTGCAGGGCGGTGAGAAATGGGGGCGTTACTCGATCATAGGCCTGCCGGCGCGTACCGTACTGCGCGTGCACGGCCACGAGGTGGTGATCACCACCGACGGCGTCGAAGTCGAGCGACATCAATGCACCGACCCCCTGGATTTCGTCGAAGCGTTCAAGGCCCGCTACCGGGTGCCGACCATCGCCGGTCTGCCACGTTTCAATGGCGGCCTGGTTGGCTACTTCGCCTATGACAGCGTGCGTTACGTCGAGCCCAAGCTGGCTGCCGGGGTGAACCCCGATGCGCTGGGTACGCCGGATATCCTGCTCAATGTCTCCGATGCCGTGGTGGTGTTCGACAACCTGGCGGGCAAGATGCACGCCATCGTCCTGGCCGACCCGACCGAGGCGGACGCCTTCGAGCGTGGTCAGGCGCAGTTGCAGGAAATCCTGCGCAAGCTGCGCCAGCCCTTCACTCCGCGTCTGGGCGTGGATCTGAACAAGCCGGCAGGCGAGGAGCCAGCGTTTCGCTCCAGCTTCAGCCGCGAGGATTACGAGCGCTCGGTCAGTGCCATCAAGGACTACATCCTGGCCGGAGACTGCATGCAGGTGGTGATTTCCCAGCGCATGTCGATCCCGTTCAAGGCTGCACCGATCGACCTTTATCGCGCGCTGCGCTGCATCAATCCGACGCCTTACATGTACTTCTTCAACTTCGGCGACTTCCACGTGGTGGGTTCGTCGCCCGAGGTGCTGGTACGCGTCGAGGACAATCTGGTCACCGTGCGTCCCATCGCCGGCACCCGCCCTCGCGGTGCCACCGAAGAGGCCGACCTGGCGCTGGAAGAAGACCTGCTCGCCGATGCCAAGGAAGTCGCCGAACACCTGATGCTGATCGACCTGGGCCGCAACGACACAGGCCGCGTCTCGGAAATTGGCTCGGTCAAACTGACCGAGAAGATGGTCATCGAGCGTTATTCCAACGTCATGCACATCGTTTCCAACGTCACCGGCGAGCTGAAAAAAGGCCTTACTTCGATGGACGCGCTGCGCGCTATCCTGCCGGCCGGCACCCTGTCCGGCGCGCCGAAGATCCGCGCCATGGAAATCATCGACGAGCTGGAACCGGTCAAGCGTGGCGTCTACGGCGGCGCGGTCGGCTACTACGCCTGGAACGGCAATATGGACACCGCCATCGCCATCCGCACCGCGGTGATCAAGGACGGTGAACTGCACGTGCAGGCTGGCGCCGGCATCGTCGCCGACTCGGTGCCCGCGCTGGAGTGGGAAGAAACCCTGAACAAGCGCCGCGCCATGTTCCGCGCCGTTGCGCTCGCCGAACAGACTGTCCCCCAGGCCAAGGTATAAGTAAGGAGCCGTACCATGCTTTTGATGATCGATAACTACGACTCCTTTACCTACAACGTGGTGCAGTACCTGGGCGAGCTGGGTGCTGACGTGCACGTGATCCGTAACGACGAACTGACCATCGCCCAGATCGAGGCACTCAAGCCCGAGCGCATCGTCGTCTCGCCCGGCCCGTGCACGCCGACCGAGGCGGGTGTGTCCATCGAGGCCATCCTGCATTTCGCCGGCAAGCTGCCGATCCTCGGTGTCTGCCTCGGCCACCAGAGCATCGGTCAGGCCTATGGCGGCGATGTGGTGCGCGCGCGCCAGGTGATGCATGGCAAGACCAGCCCGGTGTTCCATGAGGACAAGGGCGTGTTCGCCGGTCTCAACAACCCGCTCACCGTGACCCGCTATCATTCCCTGGTGGTCAAGCGTGAGACCTTGCCGGACTGTCTGGAAATCACGGCCTGGACGCAGCATGAAGACGGCACCGTCGACGAGATCATGGGCCTGCGCCACAAGACCCTGAACATCGAAGGCGTGCAGTTCCACCCCGAGTCCATCCTCACCGAGCAGGGCCACGAGCTCTTCGCCAACTTCCTCAAGCAGACCGGAGGCGTGCGCGCATGAATATCAAGGAAGCCCTCAACCGGATCGTCGCCCAGCTCGATCTGACCACCGAGGAAATGCAGGCGGTCATGCGCGAGATCATGACCGGCCAGTGCACCGAGGCGCAGATTGGCGCCTTCCTCATGGGCATGCGCATGAAGAGCGAGACCATCGACGAGATCGTCGGTGCTGCCAGCGTCATGCGTGAACTGGCCTCGCCGGTGGTGATCGACGCTGAGCGTCTGGTCGATACCTGCGGCACCGGTGGCGATGGCATGAACATCTTCAACGTCTCCACCGCGGCGGCCTTCGTCGTCGCCGCGGCTGGCGGCAAGGTGGCCAAGCATGGCAACCGCGCCGTGTCCGGCAAGAGCGGCAGCGCCGATCTGCTGGAAGCGGCCGGCGTCTACCTGGGGCTCAAGCCGGAACAGGTGGCCCGCTGCGTCGAAAGCGTCGGCGTCGGTTTCATGTTCGCGCCGTCTCATCATGGTGCGATGAAACATGCCATCGGCCCACGTCGCGAGCTGGGGCTGCGTACCATCTTCAACATGCTCGGCCCGATGACCAACCCAGCTGGCGCCAAGCATCAGGTGATCGGCGTGTTCAGCCAGGCGCTGTGCCGGCCGATGGCCGAAGTGCTGCAGCGTCTGGGCAGCACCCATGTGCTGGTGGTGCATGCGCAGGATGGTCTGGACGAGATCAGCCTGGCGGCGCCGACCTTCATCGCCGAGCTCAAGGATGGCGTGGTCAGTGAATACCGCGTCCAGCCTGAAGACTTCGGCATCAAGAGCCAGAGCCTGATCGGCCTGACCGTCGACAATGCCGAGCAGTCGCTGGCGCTGATCCGCGATGCCCTGGGTCGCCGCAAGACCGAGAATGGCCAGAAAGCAGCCGACATGATCGTGCTCAACGCCGGCGCCGCGCTTTACGCCGCCGACCATGCCAGCAGCCTGCGCGAAGGCATGCTGCTGGCGCATGATGCGCTGCATACTGGCCTGGCGCGGGAGAAGCTCGAGGAGCTGGTGTCCTTTACCGCTGTATTCAAACAGGAGAATGAAGGGTGAGCGTGCCAACCGTTCTGGAAAAGATCCTCACCCGCAAGGCTGAAGAGGTTGCTGCTCGCCGTGCGATCGTCAGCCTTGAGGAAGTCGAGCGCGAAGCCCGTCAGGCCGATGCGCCGCGTGGTTTCGCCAAGGCGCTGCTGACCCGTGCCCTGCAGAAGCAGCCGGCGGTGATCGCCGAGATCAAGAAGGCCTCGCCGAGCAAGGGCGTGATCCGTGAGGATTTCGTACCGGCCGATATCGCCCGCAGCTATGAAGCGGGTGGTGCGACCTGCCTGTCGGTGCTGACCGACATCGACTTCTTCCAGGGCGCTGATGCCTATCTGCAACAGGCTCGCGCCGCTTGCAGCCTGCCGGTGATCCGCAAGGATTTTATGATCGACCCCTATCAGGTCGTCGAGGCGCGTGCCCTGGGTGCTGACTGCATTCTGCTGATCGTGGCGGCGCTGGAAGATGCGCGGATGGTCGAGCTGGCCCAGGTGGCCAAGGCGCAGGGGCTGGATGTGCTGGTCGAGGTGCATGACGGCGAAGAGCTGGATCGTGCGTTGACGCTGTTGGACACACCGCTGGTGGGCATCAACAATCGCAACCTGCACACCTTCGAAGTCAGTCTGGATACCACCCTGGATCTGCTGCCGCGCATTCCGCCCGAGCGCCTGGTGGTCACCGAGAGCGGCATTCTCAACCGCGCCGATGTCGAGCTGATGGAAATCAACGAGGTTCACGCCTTCCTGGTCGGCGAAGCCTTCATGCGCGCGGAAGACCCAGGCGCCGAGTTGAACCGCTTGTTCTTCCCGTGAAAACGAAAAAGCCGGCTCGATAGCCGGCTTTTTCATGGCACCAGACTCAGCGAGTGCCGAATACCACCATGGTCTTGCCCTTCACGTGTACCAGCCCCTGTTCTTCCAGAGACTTGAGTACGCGGCCGACCATTTCCCGCGAACAACCGACGATGCGGCCGATTTCCTGACGAGTGATCTTGATCTGCATGCCATCTGGATGGGTCATCGCATCCGGCTGCTTGCACAGATCGAGCAGGGTGCGGGCGACACGTCCGGTGACATCGAGGAAAGCCAGGTCACCGACCTTGCGCGTGGTATTGCGCAGGCGCTCGGCCATCTGGCTGCCGAGGGCGAAGAGGATGTCTGGATCCTGCTGGGTCAGTTCGCGGAACTTGGTGTAGCTGATTTCCGCGACCTCGCATTCGGTCTTGGCGCGAACCCAGGCGCTGCGTTCCTTCTCCGTGCCTTCTTTCTCGAACAGGCCCATCTCGCCGAAGAAATCGCCGGCGTTGAGGTAGGCGATGATCATTTCACGGCCATCGTCATCTTCGATGAGGATGGTGACCGAACCTTTGACGATGAAGAACAGGGTTTCGCAGCGATCACCCGCGTAGATGATGGTGCTTTTCGAGGTGTAGCGACGACGGTGACAATGCGCGAGAAGTTTATCGAGGTTCTTGATTTTAGGTGTAAGGGTAATAGCAACCATGCCCGAGTCCCGAATATGAAAAATGAAGGCCTTTGTCCAACGGCAATTTCTTATTTGTTATCCGGCCAAGTGTGCCAGCAATCCGGCGTCAGCTTAACAAACATACTATGACCAGGGAGTTTTTTGCGACCTGGATAACATAACGCAGCGGAACTTTGGCGCATGGCGTGCACGTCGGATTGCCCGGCTGCCTGTGCTAATCTGCGGGACTTTTCCACTCAGGGAGCCAAGATTGATGAAAGCGCGTGTGCAGTGGGCCGGTGAAGCTCTGTTCCTCGGCGAGTCCGGTAGTGGCCATGCGGTGGTGATGGATGGCCCGCCCGATGCCGGTGGTCGCAACCTGGGTGTGCGTCCCATGGAGATGTTGCTGATCGGTCTGGGTGGCTGCAGCAACTTCGACGTGGTCAGCATCCTGCGCAAGAGCCGGCAGCCGGTGGAGAGCTGCGAGGTGTTCCTCGAAGCCGAGCGTGCCACTGAAGAACCCAAGGTGTTCACCAAGATCCACCTGCATTTCGTGGTCAAGGGCCGTGGGTTGAAGGAGGCGCAGGTCAAGCGGGCGGTAGAGTTGTCGGCAGAGAAGTATTGCTCGGCCTCGATCATGCTCGGCCGTGCTGGTGTGGATATCAGCCACGATTACGAGATCGTCGAGTTGGGCTGAGTCGCCTCACGCAAAGAACAAGGGCGCCGATGGCGCCCTTGTCGTTTCAGATGCGATACGTGCTCTTGGTCATGACCTTCGACAGCAGCGTCATGCCGAACTTGATCGGCGCCGGGAAGCGTACGCCGCCAGCAGCCAGGGCACTGTTGGCGTGCTGCTCTTCGTCGACGCGCATCTGTTCGAGAATGGCGCGGGACTTGGCGTCGTGCTCGGGAATCTGTTGCAGATGCTCGTCCAGGTGCTTGCACACCTGATCCTCGGTGGCTGCGACGAAGCCCAGGCTGACCTTGTCGCTGACCAGGCCGGCTACCGCGCCGACCCCGAAGGAGAGGCCATAGAACAGCGGGTTGAGCACGCTGGGGTGGCTACCGAGTTCACGGATGCGCTGTTCGCACCAGGCCAGGTGGTCGATCTCTTCGTCGGCCGCATGTTCCATGGCGCTGCGCACTTCCGGCAGCTTGGCGGTCAATGCCTGGCCCTGATAAAGCGCCTGGGCGCAAACCTCACCTGTGTGGTTGATGCGCATCAGGCCGGCGATATGACGACTTTCCTCGGGGTTCAGCTCCGCATCGCTCTGCACGATGGCTGGCGATGGTCGGCTAGAGGCGCCGCTGAATGGCAGCAGGGTGCGCAGGGCGGCATCGGCCTGCAGTAGAAGGCGGTCGACAGGGGAATAGTGGCGTTCGCTGGCCATGGGGCACCTCCGGGAAATACAACGCCGCCAGTTTACTGCAAATGTGACCACATCGCCGAAACACCAGAGCGGTAGAGCGCGTCGTACGCAGTGAAAAACCACCAGCGCCCCATTAAGGCAGTTCGCGCACCACGCGAAAGCCCAGGGCGTAATCGCGATGATGGGGTTGCTTGAGGTCGCGCATGCTGCTGCGCAGGTAGGCTGGGCCACTGTTCCAGGCACCCCCGCGCACCACGCGTGGGCTGTTGTCGAGCAGGCCGACACTTTGCGTTTCGCTGCCATCGAAGCTTTGCGTGAAGCGCGAAGCGGTCCATTCCCAGACATTGCCGGCGGTGTCGTAGAGGCCGAAGCCATTGGCGGGGAACTGGCCTACCGTGGCCGTCTTGTTCTGCAGCAGGCGCGGGCTGGCGCAACCGCGGCAGTGGGCGCGTGGCCGTGCTTCTGTACTGTCCAGCTCATCGCCCCACCAGTAGTAGGTCGTGCTGCCGCCACGTGCGGCATATTCCCACTCCGCTTCGGTCGGCAGGCGATAACGTGCGCCAGTCTGCCGGGATAGCCATTGTGTATAGGCATGGGCATCGCGCCACGAGACATGAATCACCGGGCGCGTGGACGAAAGCCCCCAGCCTTCGTTATCCGGCATCTGTGCACCACTGGCGGCGGCATAGCGCTGCCAGTCCGCGAAGGTCACCTCGTAACGGCCGATAGCAAACGGAACCGTGATCTCGATGGTTCGTTGCGGACGTTCGTTGTGATTGCCACGCCCGCTGCCATCGCCCATGAGGAACTGCCCGGCAGGCACGACCACCAGCTCCGGCCCGTTGCCGCCAGCGTCGAGCCCGTCATGAAATATCTGCCCCGGCTGCAGGCTCCAGGCCGGCAGCGTCAGCAGTGTCAGGGCAATGCCCGTCAGCAGGCGCATCAACCCGGAGGCCAGTGCAGCTGGCGCTGCCCGAGCACGTGCATATGGATGTGGTGAACCGTCTGCCCGCCGAGGTCGTTGCAGTTCATCACCAGGCGGAAACCTTTCTCGCAGCCCTGTTCGCTGGCCAGGCGCTGGGCACTGTAAAGCAGGTGTCCGGCCAATGGCTTGTCGCTTTCCTTCAGGTCATTGAGGGTGGCGATGTGTCGTTTCGGGATCAGCAGAAAGTGAACGGGTGCCTGCGGCGCGATATCGTGAAAGGCGATGATCTGATCGTCTTCATAGAGCTTGCGCGCCGGAATTTCACCAGCGACGATCTTGCAGAACAGACAGTCCATGCGGCGGACTCCTGGCGATGGTCGAGGCCGGGAGTTTAACAGCCTGTCGCTATCGAGGGCGCGAGCGCGGCCTCTGCGGGGCTTTCACAAGGAGCGGGTGTTGAAGAACGATATTCACGATCTGGGCTTGGTGCTGGACTCGAAGGTCAAGCTGGTGGTCATCGAGTCCTGGGACGAGCTGCGCGTGCTGGAAACCCTGACCGGGCTGGCTGTGAAGCGCGGCCTTGGGCTGCACACCTGGTCGGTGACGGAGGGCCTGCAGCACCTTGGTTTTGCGGGGGCAGCCGTGGATGAATCGACGACGCTGGAGCCGGAAGCTGCGCTGCGCATGATCAAGGCTGACCCGCAGCCCAACCTCTACGTGATGTGCGATCTGCATCCGTTCCTTGCCGACAACCCCCGCCTGGTGCGCCTGCTCAAGGAAATCGCCATGAACGAGGCGGCGCACAAGCCGACCCTGGTATTGGTTTCCCATGCGCTCAAGTTACCGGCCGAGGTGCAGCGTTATGCGGCGCGCTTCAGCCTGGCCCTGCCTTCGGAAGATGAGCTGCTGAGCATCGTTCGTGACGAGGCCACGCGCTGGAGCGAGCGCAATCGCGGCGCGCGGGTGCGCACTGACAACCGCACCCTGCAGCAGGTGGTGAAGAACCTGCGAGGTCTCAGTCACGCCGAGGCGCGGGCGCTGGCGCGTAATGTGATCTGCGATGACGGTGCGATTACCCAGGAAGATATCCCCGAACTGAACAAGACCAAGTTTCAGTTGCTGGATCTGGAGGGCGTACTCAGTTTCGAATACGACACCGCGCGCTTTGCCGATGTCGGCGGGCTGCTCAATCTCAAGCGTTGGCTGGCCGAGCGTCAGGCGGGTTTCATCGAGGGCAAGATCGCTGACGCACCCAAAGGGGTCATGCTGGTCGGCGTGCAGGGTGGCGGCAAGAGTCTGGCGGCCAAGGCCGTCGCCGGATTGTGGGGGCTGCCACTGCTGCGACTGGATTTCGCTTGCCTGTACAACAAGTTTTTCGGTGAGACCGAGCGCAACCTGCGCGAAGCGCTGCGCCTGGCCGAGCAGATGGCGCCCTGCGTGCTGTGGATGGACGAAGTGGAGAAGGGCTTGGCCAGCGGTGATCATGACGGCGGCGTGAGCCAGCGCGTGCTGGGCACGCTGTTGACCTGGATGGCCGAGCGCAAGGCGCCGGTGTTCGTCGTCGCCACGGCCAACGCCATCGACCGTTTGCCACCAGAGCTGGTGCGCAAGGGGCGCTTCGACGAGTTGTTCTTCGTTGATCTACCCAGTGCCGAGGTGCGCGCCGAGATTTTCCGTATCCATCTGCAACGCCGCGAGCTGGAACCGGTAGCATTCGATCTGTTGCAGCTGGCTGCGGCCAGCGAGGGTTTTTCCGGGGCGGAGATCGAGCAGGCGGTGGTCAGCGCGCTGTACGCCGGGCAGGCGCAGCAGCAGGCTGTCGATCAGGCGTTGATGCTACGAGCACTGCAAGGCACGGCGCCGCTGTCGGTGGTGATGGCCGAGCGGCTGGCTGAGCTTCGCCACTGGGCCGATGGGCGGACGGTCAATGCCGGTTAGTGGCCCGTTCAGGAGCCGGTGAATGGCCGAGTTAGGCGGCCACTGAGTTTACGTACCAGCCAGCGTGGCGCCAGACGCGGGCTGAGTGCCAACAGGCGATTGCGCCAACCGGGGATGATGATGGCGCGGTTCTTCTCCAGTGCACGTATCGTGATGAGCGCCACTTCCTCGGCTTTCATCATCAACTTGCTGCCTTCCAGGCGGGCGACATTCATCTGTGCGCCGCGGAAGAACGCACTGTGCGTCGGCCCGGGGCAGAGCACGGAAACCTTGATGCCGTGCGGGCGCAACTCTTCACGCAGACCTTCGGAGAAGTGCAGCACGTAGGCCTTGCTGGCGTAGTAGCTGCTCATCCACGGGCCTGGCTGAAAGGCGGCAATCGACGCTACATTGAGAATCTGTCCGCCGCCCTGTTGCGCCATGTGCTGGCCGAGCGCGTGGCACAGGCGTGTCAGGGCCAGCACGTTGACCTCCAGTTGTTCCCGTTCGCGACTCCAGTCCTGCTCCAGGAATGGGCCTGCGCAGCCAAGCCCGGCATTGTTCACCAGCAGATCGATGCGCCACTGCCCCTGTTCCAGTTCATGTAGCAGACCCGACAGTTGCAGTGGCTCGCTGAGGTCGCAGAGGCGAAACAGCACCTCGACACCAAAACGTTGCGCCAACTCACAGGCGATGCTTTCCAGCGCGTCGCGGCGGCGCGCCACCAGAATCAGGTGACGCCCTCGGCGCGCCAGGGCTTCGGCCATGGCCAGGCCGATGCCGCTGGATGCTCCGGTGATCAATGCATAACTGCGCATGGTGGGCGGTTACTGCTCCTGGTATTCGGCGGCGCGTTCGGCGTAGCCCTGATATTGGGGAATGGCGATGGCGGCAACGATACCGCTGATGGGAATCAGCAGGAACAACCAGGCCAGAATCTTGACCGATGTGCTGTTGGGTGGTGGTGGTGGCCCGAAGCGATTCGCACCCTGGGTGCCAGGGATGATCAGCATCAACAAGGCGAATACGCTACCCACGACCGGAATCAGGTGAACCAGCAGCAGCCAGCCCGACCAGCCGATGTCGTGCAGGCGCTGCACGCCGATAAAGACGCTGACGACGATGGCGGCAATGCTGAGCAGGCCGATCACCAGCATGCCCAGAGTCGAGGAGAGCGCAGTGAGGCCGATCCATGCTCCCAGGATGGGAATGAAACACAGGGTCATCGCCATCAGCCAGCCCAGATAACGTACGCGACCTATGCGGCCATTCACGCCGAACACCTTGAGCTCGCCGAACTCGGGCAGACGCTCGGCGACATTGGCTTGTGGTGGGGCGTAGGGCGAGGCGTTGCTGGCAGTTGTTGCGGCCTGGGGTTGTTCGGCCAGTTGTGCCTGACGCGCCAGGTACTTCTCGATGATGATGCCGCAGGCCGCGCATTCGTTGGCCTTGGCTTGCTGGTGGCCACACTTGGGGCAGCTCATGCTGGAGGTCTCGGCCTGCGTGGCCTGCTGCACTTCGTCGTCGGTCGGTACCAGGCTCAGGTTGGCAGCCTGATCCAACTCCTTGCGCACCTTGGCGCCGGCCTTCTGCAAGGCGCTGAGGTATTGATCGGCCTCGCTTTCGCCCAGGTCGCGCTTGAGCGCTACCGGGTTGCCACTGAACAAGCTGTCGATGCGGGCCTGATCGCTCTTGAACAGGCGAGCCAAATTTTCCTTGACCGTTTCCAGCGTGGTCTCGGGCATTAATTGGCCGTCGAACACGATCTTGTAGCGCGGTTGGTTCATGCGAGCTTCCTTGTCGGCGGGAAGTTGGAGTGAGCTGATGGCCCGTTGGGGGAACAGGCTCCTAGCCTAGAGTGCGGTGAGGCCAATGCACAAGCGGCCTGGAGCACAGTTCGGAGTCAT
This sequence comes from Pseudomonas berkeleyensis, assembly GCF_014109765.1. NCBI lineage: Bacteria > Pseudomonadati > Pseudomonadota > Gammaproteobacteria > Pseudomonadales > Pseudomonadaceae > Pseudomonas > Pseudomonas berkeleyensis. The sequence continues at coordinate 4,803,924 of NZ_CP059139.1, read as the reverse complement.
GCTTCAACCGGCGGGCAGGGGACTCCAGCGACCGACCAGTTGGCCACGTCGCAATAGGCGTATCTCATTGAAGTCGGCCAGCAGGCCTTCGCTGATGGCGGGTCGCAGAAATACCCAGTCGTCCTCGCTCAAAGCAGTGCTCGCGCTGCCGATCAGGCGCTCCTGGTTGGCACTGCGGCCATAGAGCGCGTCATAGTCGAGCCCTTCGGGCGAGACCGGTTGTGCAGGCCAGCGCCCACCGTAGAGGTAGTACGCCCGCTGGCGATTTGGATTCCAGTTGGCGATCAAGGGCTGTACCGGCTTTAGGTAGGGCAGCGCGCCATCGACAGCTTTCAGCAAGGGGCTGGCTATCCACAATGCTGCCTGGTGCTGCGCCAGCAGAGGCGTATCGAACTCCCCGGGCATGAGCAACGCCGAACCTACGGCGATCTCGTTGAGTGCCGTATCCAGTTGGCTGTGCAGCGGGTAGGTCAAGCTTCCACCACCATTGAGCAGCGGCGTCGAGGGCCATAGCTTGGGGAAGGCCTGAGCAGCGGCAATGAACTCGCGATAGCGAGCGTTGGCGTCGGCGAATGCCTGTTGCTGCGAGACCCAGGGTGGCGTGTGGGCGATATGCGCGTCATAGCCCATCAGTCCCTGCAGTTGCAGCGTAGGGTGCTGGTGCAAGTGTTGCAGCGCCTGGCCCAGCGCTTGCGGTGTAGGGAAACCACCGCGCTGCAGACCGATATCCACCTCCAGGGCGATACGCAGCGGCTGCTGCAAGGCCTTGGACAGTTCGGCGTATTGCAACAGGCGCGCTTCGCTGTCGATCAGCCAGGTCAGTTGGCGCGTTGGATCGAAAGGCAGGTATCGCGGCAACTGGCGGTAGAAGGTCAGGGCTGCTTGTGCTGGCATGGGTTTACCCAGCAGCAGGTCGGCTTGCGGGAAATCGCGAGCCAGACGGTTCAGCTGAGGCTGGTGAAAGACCATGAAGCGCTGGGTTTGCAGGCGTTTGGCCAGGTAGTCGAGCAGGCCGTTGCTGGCCAGTGACTTGGCCACCAGGCGCAGTTCCAGGCGACCGCGTAAACGCTCGGCCAGTAGATCCGCGTTGGCATCGAGGCGGTCAAGATCGATCAGCAGCGTCGGAATGCCCTCGGCATCACGCTGCAACTGCTGGTTGAGCGCGGCGAAGTAGGCATCATGCACTCGGCCGCGATCATCTGGCCGCAGCGCCCAGCCCCCGAGCAGGGTGAGGGCGCCCAGGCCCAGCAGATGGCGGCGCTTCATCGCGGCCAGCGTTGTCCCAACTGCTGGCTCTGCGTCAGCGTGGCGCGGTACTCGCTGTCCAGTCGTGCCACGAGTGCTTGTACCGATGGCAGATCATCGATACCGCCGACGCCCTGGCCTGCTGACCACACGGTTTTCCAGGCCTTGGCTTCTTCATCCATCGGCTTGAGCTTCTCGCCGTAGTTGATATCGGCCTTGTTCTGCAGTTGCTTCAGGTCGTAGCCGGCCTGTTCCAGGCTCTGGCGCATGAAGCTGGCCGGTACACCGGAGACGGCGGGGGTATGGATGATGTCGGCAGCTCGGGCGCCAAGGATCATCTCCTTGTATGCCTGTGAGGCATTGTTCTCGGTCGTGGCGATGAAGCGGGTGCCCATGTAGGCCAGGTCGGCACCGAGCAACTGCGCCGCGAGAATTTCGTGGCCATGGTTGAGGCAGCCGGACAGCAGTACGGTCTTGTCGAAGAACTGGCGGATCTCGGCCAGCAGGGCAAACGGGCTCCAGGTGCCGGCATGTCCACCGGCGCCGGCAGCAACGGCGATCAGGCCGTCGACGCCCGCTTCGGCGGCTTTCTCGGCATGTCGACGGGTGGTTACGTCATGGAACACCAGGCCTCCATAGCTGTGCACCGCGTCGACCACTTCCTTCACTGCGCCGAGGCTGGTGATGACGATGGGTACACGGCGCTCGACGCAGATCGCCAGATCCGCCTGCAGCCGTGGGTTGCTCTGGTGAACGATCAGGTTGACGGCAAAGGGTGCCGCGTCGGCTGTCAGGCTGGCGGAAATTTCATCGAGCCAGGCGCTGAAACCTGCGCTTTCACGTTGGTTCAGTGCCGGGAAGCTACCGACGATACCGCTGTTGCAGCAGGCACTGACCAGGGCAGGGTTGGAGACCAGGAACATCGGAGCGGCTACCAGGGGTAAACGCAGGCGTTGCTCGAGCAGGGCAGGCAGAGACATGGCGATTTCCTCAGAAAGGGCGAACGACGACCAGGATGACGATGCCGAGCAACGCCAGCACCGGCGCCTCGTTGAACCAGCGGTAGAACACATGGCCGCGGCTGTTCTCGCAGCGCGCGAAGCGCTTGAGCTGAGCACCGCACAGGTGGTGATAGATCACCAGAGCGATGACCAGTGTGAGCTTGGCGTGCATCCAGCCCTGGCTGAAGTAGTAGCTGGGGTTGAGGCTGAGCAGCCAGATGCCGAGAGCCAGGGTGAGAATCATCGACGGGATCATGATGCCGCGATAGAGCTTGCGCTCCATGATGCAGAAACGCTCGTGGCTGATGCTATCGCTGCTCATGGCGTGGTAGACGAACAGGCGCGGCAGGTAGAACAGACCGGCGAACCAGCAGACCATGGCGATGATGTGCAGGGCCTTGAGCCATAGGTAGAGCATTTTCGATCCTTGCGCGGGAAAATGGCCTCGATAGTAGAGGCAGCTGACAGCCTGAGTCACCTCCGCGGTTGGAGCTTGGCCGATGCAGCTTTATCATCGGCACCTTTCCAATGGTTTTTGCAAAGGGGCATGGGATGATCAAGGTCGGTATCGTCGGCGGCACGGGTTACACCGGTGTCGAGCTGCTGCGTCTGCTGGCGCAACACCCGCAGGCAGACGTGGCCGTGATCACTTCCCGCTCCGAGGCCGGCCTGCGCGTCGATGAGATGTACCCGAACCTGCGCGGCCACTACCCGGATCTCGCCTTCAGCGTGCCGGACGTTGCTACGCTGGGCGCCTGTGATGTGGTGTTCTTCGCCACGCCGCATGGCGTTGCGCATGCCTTGGCGGCGGAGCTGCTGGCCGCCGGTACGCGGGTTATCGACCTGTCTGCCGACTTCCGTCTGCAGGACGCCGAGGAGTGGGCCAAGTGGTACGGTCAGCCACATGGTGCGCCGGAGCTGCTGAGCGAGGCGGTATACGGCTTGCCCGAGGTCAATCGTGAGGCGATCAAGTCTGCGCGCCTGATCGCCGTGCCTGGTTGCTATCCGACAGCCACTCAGCTCGGTCTGATTCCGCTGCTCGAAGCGGGTCTGGCCGATACCGCCAGCCTGATCGCCGACTGCAAGAGTGGCGTCAGTGGTGCGGGTCGCGGGGCCAGTGTCGGCTCCCTGTTCTGCGAGGCGGGCGAAAGCATGAAAGCCTACGCAGTCAGGGGCCACCGCCATCTCCCGGAAATTCGTCAAGGCCTGCGCCTGGCTGCTGGCAGTGATGTCGGCCTGACTTTCGTGCCGCACCTGACGCCGATGATTCGCGGCATTCACGCCACTCTGTACGCACGTGTGGCCGATACCTCGGTGGATCTGCAAGCGCTGTTCGATACCCGTTACGCGAACGAACCTTTCGTCGACGTGATGCTGGCCGGCAGTCATCCGGAAACCCGTAGCGTGCGCGGTGGCAACGTCTGCCGTATCGCCGTGCATCGCCCACAGGGTGGCGATCTGGTCGTGGTGTTGTCGGTGATCGATAACCTGGTCAAAGGGGCATCCGGTCAGGCCGTGCAGAACATGAACATTCTCTTTGGTCTCGACGAGCGTCTCGGCTTGTCCCATGCGGCCCTGCTGCCGTGACGCCGGCCTGGGAGGTTCGCCTCAGCGATCCACGTCGTGATCGCCGACGCCGCTGGCTGTTGTGTCTGTTACTGCTGGCCGTGCCGGCAGCATTCCTGATCGGCATGTATTGGCCTCAGCAACAGTTTCAGCAGCGTCAGGGGGATGATCAGACGCTGCTCACCCGTCTGGCTGAGCAGGATCAGGAACTGGAGTTGTTGCGTCAGCGCCTGGCCGTGGTCGGCAGCAGTGACAAGGTCAGCCAGCAGGCCATCGAGCAGAACCGTCGTACCATCAAGTTGCTCGAGGAGCAGATCTTCAAGCAGCAGCAGGATCTGGCTTTCTACAAAGGCGTACTGGCTCCGGCCAGCCGCCGCGAAGGCATTCGCGTGCGTGCTTTTGAGTTGCAAGCGACGGACGTGCCACAACGTTTCCGCTACAAAGTGCTGATGAGTCGTGTCGGTACCAGTGATGAGCCGCTGCAGGGACAGCTGCGCATCAGCATCGAAGGCAAGCAGGGCGGCAAGGACGTCAGTCTGGAGCTGGCGGCGTTGTCCGATGAGGTGAGCGAGGCTGCTATTCCGTTCTCCTTCAAGCACTTTCAGTCTTTCCCCGAGGCCGGACGCTTCGGCGAGTTGCAACTGCCTGACGGCTTCGAGCCGCTGCAGGTCAAGGTTCGTGCGGAAGTCGAAGGTGACAAACCGCTGGATCGTACGTTTGATTGGATAAAATCAGGAGTGATACCCACCCATGTGGAATAAAGACAAGGCCAAGCCCGACCTGCAGCGTTTCAGCGGCAAAACCAGCCTGATCGCCGCCGGTGCCGAGCTGGTGGGTGATATGCGCTTTCAAGGCGCGGTACAGGTGGATGGCCGGGTCACCGGTAATCTGCTGGCGACCGAGGGGCTGGTGCGAGTCAGCGTGGGCGGTATGGTTGAAGGTGAGATTCGCGCCCCCCATATAGTGATCGACGGTGAGGTAAGCGGGGATGTTTTCTCCAGCGGTCACCTTGAGCTGGGTTCGCGCTCCCGGGTTCGCGGCAATCTGCACTACGGCCTCATGGAAATGGCCATGGGAGCACAGATCGAAGGTCGGCTCTATCACCTGAAAGACGGCGAGCGGCCGCTGGAGCTTCCGGCGACTGTGGATGCCGAGCAATAGTTGACCAATTTTGTAGGGCAAGCTGATAATGCTTGCCTAGCAGGCTGTTCTTAGCGACGGCCAGGCAACGTAGGTAGTTTTCAACAACCTGCTAACGCAGTAGGGCGCATGGCGCCGGGAGTCATAGCATGAGCGTCGAAACCTTCACCCCTGCCCCCTTGCACTTCACCCAGGGTGCAGCCAGCAAGGTGAAGACTCTGGTCGATGAAGAGGGTAATCCACGCCTGAAACTGCGCGTGTTCGTCACGGGCGGTGGTTGCTCGGGCTTTCAATATGGCTTCACCTTCGATGAAGACACCGCTGAAGATGACACCATCGTCGAGCGCGAAGGGGTCAGTCTGGTGGTCGATGCCATGAGCTTCCAGTACCTGGCAGGCTCGGAGGTCGATTATCAGGAAGGCCTGGAAGGCTCGCGTTTCGTGATCAAGAACCCCAACGCCACCACGACCTGTGGCTGTGGTTCGTCTTTCTCGATCTGAAGCGATTCGTTGGAATGAAACGCCGCGCCTAGTGCGCGGCGTTTTCGTTTGCTCGCTACATCCCTAGGCAGGGTAGATGGCACCGAGTACGCGAAGGCCGTGTGCTCCGGTCACGCTGGGGCGATTGCCTGGGATGCCCTCGAGGGCGCAATGGGCGAGCCAGGCGAATGCCATGGCTTCGACCCAGTCGGGGTCGATACCCCGGTCGGCCGTGCTGGTGACATGAGCTTCTGGTAACAGCGAACCCAGGCGCGTCATCAGGCACTGGTTATGAGCGCCTCCCCCGCATACCAGCAGGGCATCGGTCTGCGCTTGTGCCCTGCGCAGAGCGCTGACGATGCTATGAGCCGTGAGCTCGACCAGGGTCGCCTGCACATCTTCTGCGGCAATGGGTGCAAGTGTCTGCAAATGCCTGAGCAGCCAATCCAGGTTGAACAGCTCACGCCCAGTGCTCTTCGGGCCCTGCGCAGCGAAGAAGGGATCACCCAGCAGGCGAGTTAGCAGCTCGGCATGTACCTGTCCGGTGGCAGCCCAGTCGCCATTGCGATCATAGGCTTGCCCCTGGCAGTGCTGGATCCAGGCGTCGAGCAGGACATTGCCCGGGCCGCTGTCGAAACCCAGCACTTCCTGTCCCGGAGAAAGCAGGCTCAAATTGCTGAATCCGCCGACATTGAGTACCGCGACATGCTTGCTGCTGTCGCTGAACAAGGTCTGATGGAAGGCTGGTACCAAGGGGGCACCCTGGCCCCCGGCGGCCACATCACGTCGCCGGAAGTCGCCCACTACGCAGATGCCGGTCAACTCGGCCAGCAGTGCCGGGTTGCCAATCTGTATGGTGAATCCGCGTGCAGGTTCGTGGCGTACGGTCTGGCCATGACTGCCGATGGCGCGGATTTGCTGTGACTGCAGGCCTTGCTGTTGCAGTAGCTCGCCGATGGCAGTGGCTGCCAACTCAACCCAGTGCTGTTCTGCGAGTGCGGCGCGAGCCAGTTCATCGGCTCCTGATGCACAGAGTGCCAGCATGTCGCTGCGCAGTTGCTCTGGCATGGAACGATAGGCAGTGGCCAATAGGCGGGTGTGCTGATCATGCTCGATCAGCGCGATGTCCAGTCCGTCCAGGCTGGTACCGGACATCACACCGAGATAGAGAGGCATGGCTTACTGCTGATTGGCGGCCAGCATGGTGGCCTTTTCCTGATCCATGCGAGCCATCAGCGGTTTGCTCAGCTGCATGAAACGTTGCTTTTCGCTGGCGGCGATAGGATCGGCCATCGGCAGTTTCTGACTGAGCGGGTCGACGTGCACGCCGTTGACCTGGAACTCGTAGTGCAAATGAGGGCCGGTGGAAAGACCGGTCGTGCCGATATAACCGATGATCTGCCCTTGCTTGACGTTCGAGCCATTGCGCACGCCTTTGGCGAAGCCCTGCATGTGCGCATAGAGGGTACGGTAGCGTTGGCCGTGCTGGATGATCACGGTGTTGCCGTAGCCGCCGTTACGCCCAGCCAGGGTGACGCGGCCGTCACCGGCAGCCTTGATCGGCGTACCGCGTGGTGCTGCGTAGTCGACGCCTTTGTGCGCGCGAATCTTGTTCAGAATGGGGTGCTTGCGGCCAGTGGAGAAACGCGAGCTGATACGGGCGAAATCCACCGGAGTACGGATGAACGCCTTGCGCATGCTTTCGCCGTTGGCGTTGTAGTAGCTGGTGGTACCTTGCTTGCTGGTGTAACGCACGGCGGTGTAAGTCTTGCCGCGGTTGGTGAAGCGTGCCGAAAGAATGTTGCCGGTGCCAACGCGCTTGCCGTCCACCACCTTTTCTTCATAGATCACTTCGAACTCGTCGCCTTCGCGAATATCCATGGCGAAGTCGATGTCGTAGCCAAATACATTGGCCAGATCCATGGTCAGGCTATGGGAAAGACCGGCGCGTTTGGCGGAGAGAAACAGCGAGCTGTTGATCACGCCATGGCTGTAAGTGGTGACGACCTCGGGCTTGATCAGATCGCTTTGGAAATCGAAGCCCTTGTCAGTGCGACTGAGGCGGATGGTTTCCAGGTCGCTCAGTTTGGTCTGCAGGCTTTTCAGCTTGCCGTCTTCGCCCAGCTCGAAATCCAGAACCTGTCCGATCTTCAGGCGGCTGAACTGCTTGGCTTCCTTGTTGCTGTTGAGCGCCTCGTGCAGATCATTGGCGTTCAGGCCGACCTTGGCGAATACGGTAGAGAGCGTATCGCCGTTACTGACAGTGATGTTGTGGTGGTTGGGGGCGGAGGGGGGAGTGGTGTCGGCTGTTTCTAGGGTGTTTTCTTCAGCGTCTTGTTCTGCGCTGTTTGCGTTGGTGTCGGCGCTTTGCTCGATTTTTGCGAAGGGCGAGGCGGCGCCAGGTACTGGCAGTGGCGCTCGGAGGTCATCCTTCTCCTGCAGTACCAGCTCGGCATCGTTGCCAAGATCCAGGTCGAGGAAGGTTTTCTGCGCTTCGACTTCACGTGTCGGAAACACCAGAAGGGTAAGGCTGAGCAGTGCGGCCACACCGCTTGCTGCAAGAATATGGGTCTTCGGATAGAGCGGCGGCGCTTTAGATGTAGAGGTCATAGGGCTGCTTTTTGAAGTAAAAAATGAAGATTAAAAGAAGAGCATGATGAATATGCACTAACTGTATAAAATATAACCAAAACTGCACGGAGGCAACCCTGCGGGTGATGATCGGCGCATTGCCTGCCTTGCGCTGAGCAAAACTTGTGATTTGTCAGCGTTCTTGTATGGTTGGTTCCCTTTTGAATTCGGTCACTGTGAGTCATTTTATGAAGTCGGTTGAAGAGCAGCTGGCGCTGATCAAGCGTGGCGCGGAAGAGGTTCTGGTTGAAGCTGAGCTGGTCGAGAAGCTCAAGCGCGGTCAGCCATTGCGGATCAAGGCTGGGTTCGACCCTACCGCCCCCGATCTGCATCTCGGCCACACCGTCCTTATTAATAAGCTGCGCCAGTTTCAGGAGCTTGGCCATCAGGTGGTTTTCCTGATTGGCGATTTCACTGGAATGATCGGTGATCCCAGTGGCAAGAGCGCAACGCGTCCTCCTTTGACTCGTGAGCAGGTTCTGGATAACGCCGAGACCTATAAACAGCAGGTCTTCAAGATCCTCGATCCAGCCAAGACCGAGGTGGCGTTCAACTCAACCTGGATGGATCAGCTCAAGCCGGCTGATTTCATTCGCCTGGCTTCGCAGTACACCGTGGCTCGCATGCTCGAGCGTGACGATTTCGACAAGCGCTACACCGGCAATCAGCCGATCGCCATCCACGAGTTCCTCTACCCGCTGGTACAAGGCTATGACTCGGTGGCGCTCAAGGCGGATGTCGAGCTAGGTGGTACGGATCAGAAGTTCAACCTGCTGATGGGGCGCGAGTTGCAGCGTGCTTATGGTCAGGAGTCGCAGTGCATCGTCACCATGCCTCTGCTGGAAGGGTTGGACGGCGTTAA